>MPNH01000026.1 GCA_002238925.1 Spirochaetaceae bacterium bin103
CAGGACAGCCTGGCGAAGATCATGGCATCAGACTCCAAGCTGATGATCGAGGACGGGCAGGCGGCTTAGCGCCTATTCTGGAGATCCCAGAGTTACACCACTTGCATGGACGCTACCTCAGAGAATGACGCTCAACCAGCCAGCGGGCCGCCGGCCGCGATGCGGCGCGCCCCGTCCTCCCTCGACGCAAGCGTACGCCAGGGCGCTAGCCAACGGCGACGCCGCCAAGATCGCGAGTACAGGGTACATGAGCGCATGGAGCAGGTCCGTGTGGCCGTACAAGCACTCGCCCAAGACGAACGTCAGCACCGGTGGCAACGCGCCGACGAGACGTTAGGCCTTCGGAAGCGACTCGAACCATCCCTCGACATCCTCGCGGTGCCAGCCGACAGCGCGCGACCCCGCGCCTCCCAATCTGACGGGGGCTGGAAAGCCACCGGCTCGTATGCGCCTCCATAACGAGGTGCGTGACAGACCAATCATCGCCAACACCGTTGGTGTTCGCAAGATTAGGGGATAATATAGTTAGGTAAACATCCCGCATGAATATGCAGCGTTACGCATATTTATTCATCGACTCAGGTGCCCGAGGAACCCGCGCGATGCCCGACCGGCTGTGCATCACTTCTTATTGACGCTACGCCCCAGGATGTATCCGACCACACTGCCCAACAACACGCCGGTGGTCTCGGACTGCAACCTGCCCAGGGACGCAAGCCCCGCCACCGTGCCTACGATTCCGGTTATTACCATGCCTTCGATGAACGCTGGACGACTCAGGATGCCGGATACGTGCTCCTGTTTGTTTTCAACCGCTTTCCAGAAGATCCGCCACATGACACACATCCCTGTGGTGAAGATGGCGGCAACTCCGAGAACCTGCCCTAAACTGATCAACTGCGCCGCTATTCCGTTGTCAGAATCACTCACGACACCACGTCCCCCTTTTCCGCTTCTTGTAGATCCCTCCTCAAATCCAGGCGGCCTCAGACGTCCGGCAACGCATCGGCCGGCGGCACGACGCGGTAACGCTGCGAGGGATCGGCCGCCTGGGCGGCCTCCCGGGGAACGTCGGGGTTGTCCCACAGCTCTCCGTCCTCCCGTTTGCTGTTCGCACACGGGATGCAGACCACCAGCCGCCCGGGCGCCGTGTAGCGCAGGTCCAATGTACCAGCGGTTCTGGTCCCGGCCGCAGAGGTGGCAGGGCGGGCTACTGAGCGACGTCGCGCTCTGCATCATGCCCTCGCCGGCGCGCAGCACCTGTTCGATCTGCTGGTCGTTCGCCATTACTCGTCGACCGTAGTGCTACACGATAGACTGAGCGTCACGTTGGAGGGCAGCAATTTCTCTCTGGACGGAAATCAGGCCGTCCCACAGCTGTCTGATCTGCTCGTCGGTTGCCATACCACCAGGGGGCTCGCCCGCGATCTCGTCGAATCCAAGCTGGGTTTGCATGTTGGTAGCCGCTTCGGCCAAGTCCGTCGAGATCAGTGCCAGCTTCGATCTTATCCTACACGCCTCACTCGTCTTTCTATGCAGTGCCAGAAGGGTCCTGCCTGCCCAGTCGTCGTCGCTCACCCAGTCATCATTGACTCATGGCTCCAATCCGTCAAGTCCTGGCCGCAGAGGTGGCTGGACGGGCTCTGGGCTCCTGTTTGACACCGATTATGCCGAGCGGCTATGCTCAGATTCGCTATGCAGGGTAACGAAAAGGTGCCACCACCGGTTACTGGTGAACACCCATCCTGGCCCCAAATGCCGCCCGATGTCGTTCAAGTAGCGATAGAAGGGACGCGTGCGCATCTTCGTCTGGTTTATGGAGATTCGCGAGAACAGCGTCAGTCAGCGCCTCCACCTGCAAATACATCAATCGGCCTCATGCTTTTTGACGTGGTATATCGAAGTGATCGAGAAGCGCGTTGATACCCGCCTCTACGCCTGTCAGGCGATTCTCCATGCGCACATTCACTTCACGCTGGTACGACTGGTTGACGATCATGTCGTCATGCAGAGCGCTGATGGCATCGACTGCGTTCTCTATCGTGGGGGAAGACTTCGCTCGTTGGATGGCACCCGGTGCCTTGCGCGCGGGCTGTCGTGCTGGTTGAGGTGAACTCATGATTTCCTCCCGGTAATGTCGCGGGTGATTGCAAATCTCCGAGGCCACCCAACTCTATATACGCAGAGCAGCATGGGGAGGCACGCCAGGCGGGACAGGGATCAATCTTTGAATCTCGAGATCGGTGGAGCGTTCGGGTTGCTCGGATAGCAGACGAGCCAAGTCGGTCCACAGAGCGTACCCAACAGACAGAGACCTCAAGTATGAGGAAATAGACCAATTGAGCAACCACCAAACTCCTCGAACCTTTTCACGTGTATAGGGATCATGGATATTCTCCCACTCCATCGTTGAGTCTATTTTCTTGGTTTCTTTCCCCAATTTCTTCGTCGCCCACAACCAGAAAAGAGAGAACACTGAGAGTGCATCGGCAAAGTCCATCAGATCTTCCACCAAATCTACGAGGCTACGATATTCCGGACTATCAAACTTCAAGGAGGATTCCTCATCTATTGCCAAGTCGAACCATCGTTCTCTGACCATGACCAGCCTATCCTTGTAGCTTTCCAGCTTGAGTCCTCTCATTAGAACCGAATAGCTGGTGAAGAGCATCAGGGACGTTGTGGCCGCGATTACCGCTATAGCATTTTCCATCAATCACTCCTCGTCGTGTGAACGTCGAAGCCGTCGCTCCAGATCTTCGATTCTCTGGTCACGGCGTCTCACTTGTCGCTGGCGAATTACGCGTTGGAGCATACCGTATATAAGCCCTCCTGTACCGACCAATCCGATGGCGGCAAACGAGGCATAAGGGAGGGTCTTCACAAAGGAAACGGCCAGTCTGATAGTAGCTTCGGTTTGCTGCCCGGCTACTACCTCTATCGAACGAAAGGTGAAGTAGAAAAGAGCTATCCATGTACCGGACCGGAGCACCCGACGTATGATCCGGTAAACGTAGCTGAGCGGTCTCAATTTCTATTTCGACGAGCGGCCGTCCGTTGCTTTGCGCGGTCCTCTCTGATCTCTTGGCGGCCGAACGCCGCGTAGTCATCCTTGGCCTGCTGGTTTATCTGCTCGACCTGCTCGGGTGGTGTCGAGAAGATCGTCTGCAGGGCCTTCTGGAACCGCTCAGCGTTCGTCATGTCTGACCGCTCAGCGCATGGCCAGCTCGCTCGAACTCCGATTCGAGCTTCTCCCTGATCCGATCTACGATCGGTGACTCCATCTTCAACAGGAGATCGTGGAGAGAGCGAGACGTCACGACCAAGAGTCCCTCGATTCGGTTCAACCGGCCCAGTATCTCCTTCTGTCCCGCTGCCAGATCGCGTAGTAGATCGTCCCGTTCACGCTCAGTCATCTCCCTACCGCCCCTAAAACCGCTCAGCGTTTGTCATGCTCGTTACGCTCTCTCAAGGCCCGCGCGGCGTCGACGTTACCAGATCGTTCAAGGACTTCGATGGCCCGCTCCATGCCTTCCTGCCGACCTTCCTGCCGACCTTCCTCAAGCGCTTGCTCTCGCGCCTGTCGGACGCTCTGTTTTCTCCGCAGTTCTGCGAGTCCCACGATGAACCCCTCGATCGCGCCACATGCCAGTATCGATGCTGCCACGTAGCCGTTCAGGAACTCGGCCATGGTGCTGAGAAAGTACAGGAGGCTCTCCAGGCACCAGCCCGTTTCCTGCCGGACGGTGCTAACTACCGAAAGCACCATCCCTAGGACAACGACACCCAAAACGATCCAGAGATAGATCGGAAGGCGTCGAACCGACACATCGAGCAACGACACTTGGTCGTCGCTTCTTCTCACTCGCCCCAACCCCATAGTACCAGAAATCTCCCACTTTGTATACCCTAAAGTGTCTGTTAAACCCTGGACCTATATGGACTTACGGGGCGACGCCGAAAACATATCACATTGAGCGTTTTCTGTCAATAGGTCAATGTCGTCTTGTCGTCAGGGCTTGTCGGTGCGCATTCGCTTCGTGCCTTTCTTGGGGCCGCGACCCGTCCGACCGCGCAGCTGGTTGTAGGTGAGGCGCTTCCCGACGAGGCCCCGCAGGGCACGGCGGAACCGATCGGAGTCGGTGCCGTGGCGCTCGTTGTAGCGGTACGCCTGCTCGTCCAGATAGCGGAACAGAGGTGGAAGGGCTCGACCGATACCCAGGTGCCGTTCAGCGAGCGCTTCAACAGGGCCCAGAACGATTCCAGCGTGTTCGTGTGGACCCGGCCTTCCACGTAGCGGATCGCGTGGTTCACGGTCTTGTGGGCGTAGTCACGCTGCAGCCCGTCGTAGGATGCGAGGTCGTCGCTGTAGAGCGCCGCGCCGGCCGCGACGGTCGCGCGGACTTCTCTTTGGAGCGTCCACTTCTTCCGGTTGGCAACATGCTCAAGCCTGACGATGCCCCCGCGCTCCAACATGCCGAGGACGACCTCCTTGTCGGCGGGGCCGCGTCCAGTGATCCGGCGGGCCTTGGCGCTGCTGTGCATGTTCCTGGCCTTACCGCCGATGAAGGTTTCGTCTACCTCGACCTCATCGCCGGGCTCGTCACCGAGCAGCATCTCAAATGAGCCCTGCTGGAGCGCGAGGCGGATCCGGTGACCCATGAACCAAGCGGTCTTCTGGGTGACGCCAAGCGCCCGCCCGATCTCGTGGCTGCTGATGCCGTTCTTGGCGTTGACGATCATCCAGATCGCCGCCATCCACTTGCTCAGCGGGATGCGGGACGACTCGAACAGCGTCCCGGTCCGCAGGGTGAACTGCGCGGCGGGGTGGCCGGCACGGCAGTGCCAGCGCCGGTACTTCTCCATGTAGACCACGTCCTTGGAGCCGCAGTGCGGGCACGTGACGCCGCGCGGCCAGCGCATCGCCACCAGGGTGTCGTGGCAGTTCTGGTAGTCCTGATACCAAGTAATCGCCTCGAACAACGTCTCGGGGAGGTGGACGTTCTGGATCATGCGCCCATCCTATCACACGGACACTGTTATGTCAAGTGAGCGGAAGCATTTACGGCCAAAGGAGTTGACGCAAGAGACGCGCGTCTGATAAGGAGGGGCTCGGCCGAGGCTGCCGCGTAATGCTACGGTAGAGTTACCTGGACATAGAAACGGCCCCACAAGGGGGCCGCTCTATCCGATCGGAGCAGGAGGGCTCCGAAGGGAATCCTAACCAACGATGGCCTATAGCATACTATGCCCTCCTGTCTCCGGCAACTGGCCCCCCCACAGGAGGGGAAAATGAAACTTCCGTACTACATCTCTGGTGCTCAGCTTGCGCGGGCGGTCGTCGATATCCGAGAGGGCCGCCCAGTCGAGTGGTTTCTCAGGATGGCCGTTGCCGAGATGCCCAAGGCGAAGCCTCGACCTGACCGGTGCTTCGTCGTGACGGGGTTCAACGACCACTTGCAAAGGACCCGAGATGAGTAGAAGAACAGCGCCTACGCCGTGAGTTCTGTAGCGAGATCGAAGGAGAAAAAATGCTTCCCGCCCCAATCGTCAGTGCGGTCGTCAAGACGCTTACTGTATGGATTCCGACCTTTCTGCAGTTCTTTTTAACCGAGAGGCAACGGAAGAAAGCCCATGAACGGCGCCTGTCCTTGCTGAGGATCGTCGCCTCTACTCTCGCGGTGCTGATCGTCGCTGCCGTCGCAATCGTTCTTGTCGCGCTTCTCCGCTAACGAGGTCTGTCACAGCCCCCTAAGTGCATAGGTATCCAGTATTTAGGTAAGTATGTTATTACCAAACCAGCGCCGTCGTGAGCGCGGCGAAGCCATCGCCATCGTCGGTACCGCCGTTCGGCATCCGCGTGGCCGGCGACGTAGCCGCGCCATGACCGGCCGCGCGGCTGGGGAGCAACTGCGCGAGTCGGTGGTGCAACCCGCGCAGCGGTCTCGGCGGCACACCGGAAGGCGGCCAGCAAGCGCACCGACGACGATCTGCCGGTGCACAGCTTTCGCGGCCTGGTGAGCGAATTGGGCACGCTGACGGCGAACCGCGTGCGGATGGTGGACAGCGGCGCCACGTTCACCATGCACAGCGAATCAACCGCACTGCAGCAGCGCTGTTTCGATCTCCTGGTGGTCAGCGCCCAAAGTGTAGCCAGTAGCGGACATCGGCTGTGAATCTCAATTGTCACCTCAATAACGATTTAACAAGATTCCCACTCTGGAATTTCGGGTAAGGACACGTCGGACGATGTTCAGAAGCGGAGGTCAGGATGCCCCGAGATTGTGTCTCTGGGAATTAGTTCGCCGAGGGTCGTGCAGCGGTGATCGAATTCGCTCTGGTTTACGCGGTGGTACTGCCATCGGATGCCGGACTGGCGCTCGACCCGCTGGCACCACTCCTGCATTGCAGCGTCCTTTTGCTCGGTGCCTTCCCAGACGCGGCCTTTGGTCTCGATGATCCAGTTGACTTCGCCGGCGGTGCCCTGTTGCACGGCCACCCAGTCCGGATAGTAGAAGCCGATGGCGCCGCGCGGTTTCAGGTAGTCGACTCGGAAGGAGCTTGCCGAGTTGCCCTGTTCGGTCGTGCCCAGTGCGGCGAACCGTGCGACGTCGGCCGCCCGGTCGAGGAACTCGGCGAAGCTGCGCTCGAAGCTGTTGTAGGTGGCGACATAGTTGAACACCGTCTTGCGCGCCACCAAGGGCGGCAGATCACGCCGCCAACTGAAGGGATTGGTTTGCGAGAGTCGAAAGTCGGCCTTGTCAAACTCCAGCGCACGGTGCTCGACCGTGAGCGCGCCGATTACGCGTGCCAGATACCTCGCGATACCGTCCTGCAATTCTGGTCGCGCCAAGTGGGAGCGAAACGCCTCGTCATTGGTATCGATCCGCCTTCCGAAACAACGCGTGGCGACGTACTCGCGCACGACCGGGTACAAGTCTGCGAAGCGGTTCGGCAGCCGGGCCTGCTCAATCACCTTGTTGGTGATGCGCGCCAAAGACTCTCGGATCGGCGGCGACGGTCCGGCCACGACCGCCTGATGCACCTCGGTCTCAGTGGTGACGAACTCCAGCTTCAAAGGAATGCCGAATCTCTCATCCAACTCGTCTTGATCGAATATCGCACCCAACGACGATACGCGCAGATCCGAAAGCTTACGAACGTCGTGGGTCAGGCTGGGCTTGGTCAGCGGGATCCCGATGTCATACTCGATCCGCTCCTTCACCGGCTCGATGACAACCGGAAGCACCGGCGGCTTGGTTGTGCTGGCTACCCCCACGCCCTCTGCTTCCAATTGCTCGCGGAGAACGGCGAGCAGATTGCGGGTGCCCAACACCTCCAGCGTCTGCGTCCGATCCGGGCTCACCTGCGGCATCAGCCGTAGCCCACGGCCGATCACCTGCTCCGGCAGAATCTTAGCCTTGGAGGTGAACGGGCGCAACCCCAGCACCACCGTCACGCTGCGCACATCCCATCCTTCGCGCAGCATCATTACACTGACGATCGCCTTGATCCTGCTCTCGGCGCGGTCGATGTCGCGCGCCGCCTGCCGCGCCGCGTCCAGGTCTTTCCTGGTGATCTCCCCTTTTGAGTCGGTGTGGATGACCAGCACCTCGGACTTCCGGAAGCCAAACTCCGCGGTTCGCCACAGATGCTCGCCGAGCGCGTCGGCGTAGGCGTTCTTCTCCGCCATGATGAACAGCACCGGTCTGATGCCGAGCCTTCGGTATGCCGTGCGATGTTCCCGCCACCGCTGTACCGCGGCGCGCAGCCAGTAACCGTATTTCTCGGCAACGTTCGCCCTGGTGACCCGCTCGGGATCGGCGTCCGGTTGGTCCCGATCCGCCTGATTGGTGACGATGAGGGGCGCCTTGACGATGCGGTCCTCCACCGCCTGAGCCAGCGGGTAGTCCACCACCGTCCATGGGAAGTACATCCCGTTCTGGTCCTTCGGCGTGGCGGAGAACTCGAGCCAGGCGGCGAGGCCGTTCGGCAGCGCTTCATGGATGTCGAGCAGCGACTGATTCCAGGTCAGGTCGTCGTCGTGCACGTGGTGTGCCTCGTCATTCAGCACGACTATGTCCGGTAGCGACCTCACCCGCTCTCGCATGGAACGCTGACCGGCCGCGGCCGAATCCTGAGCTGGATTCTTGCCGAGTAGCGCGTCGACCGCGTTGGCTGGCGTCCACTCCTGGTCGCGTGACGGATAGAGGTGGTGGATGTTGGTGAGAAACAGGTTTCCGGATGGATCTGGCTCCGTGGCCTCTCCACGCAGGATCACCTTCTGCGCAAAGCTCGTCTTCCATTCTGGAGGGATGAGCGGCAGTTCGTGGAATATGCGGTTGTTGGCGAAGTCCTTTTCCAGCCGCTGGTAGACGATCACGTTTGGCGCCACGATCAGGAAGTTGGTCGAGAGGTCGGAGCCCGGCACGCACCGCTTGTGGAAATGAGACCACACGACGGCCATCGCCATCACCCAAGTCTTGCCTGAACCGGTTGCCAACTTGAAACAGAAACGTCGCAGGTTCTCCGGCGGCAGGTCCTGGATGCCGTCGGTGTCCAGTTCCGGCACGTAGCGGCGAAGCTGCCGCCTGCCGTCCATCGTGGTCTGAAACGCGATGTTGTTGGCGAACAGATCTTTGCGGTAGATCGTGCCATACGCTTCGATGAGCGCTTTCGCGTCGCGCTGGTCGGCGATCTCGATCAGCCACGCCAGGGTCTCGATCGCCTCCCGTTGGCCGAAGTAGTACCGGAACGGCAGGTCGAACCCGGCGACTTCATGATCTTCGTCGAACCAGTAGGCGAAGAGGCGCCTGGTGATCTGAGAGGCGCCCGCGTACCTCGCGTCGCGCCAAGCGTCCACCCCGGTGCGAATCTTCGGCGTCAGCAGCAGCTCGCTGGGGCGACGCCCGTTGGTGTCCTCGCGCCAGCCGGTCGGCGCGGTGTCATCCTTGACCAGATAGGACTCCGGGCGCTCCCACAGGCGCCGCCCCGGGATCTCCGGCAGATCCCGATCGTACCCGACGACCGCCTCAGCCATTGTTCGCCTCCGCAGTCAGGTCTTCGTCAGTGAACCCGCAGGTGAGCAGGTACCGTCGAATACGTCCGACGAACGCGCGTGCCGAGCCACATTCGCGTTGAGCTTCCACATCCGAAAAGAACGTCGCCGCGTCGTAGTCGGCCGCCAGCCGGTCGTCCAGGCTAGCCGCGAGTTGCTTCGACCACTCGCGTTCGATCGCGCCGGTAAGTATGAGATGCTTGCCGAATAGCCCGCGCACTGACGAGTGGCTCTCAGCGATGACATCGCGTACCGAAAGCGCCGCCTTGGCGGCGTGCAGGATGGCGTAATAGGCGCGAGCGACGGCGTCCTCGGGATAGCCCTCGCGTACCAGCAACTCCGCCGCCGACAGCGTTCTGGCCGCCCGGCGCCACTCGCCGAGCACCTCGTCCCGGTTCATAACACCGCCACCGCGTCGCGCTCCACTGCCCGCTGAAACGAGAATCTCTTCTCCTTCCGGTGCCGCCACTCGTCCTGTGTATAGGCCAGAATCGACGGCACGGCCCAGGACGTTGCCGCCAAGTCGTAACCGATGTCCCGCAGCATTCGCTTGAGGCCGCCGGCGTCGTTCCTGACGATGATCAGCACGTCCAGGTCGCTGTCCGGGTGCGCGTCGCCGCGCGCCTTGGAGCCGTAGATGACCATGCGCAAGATCACGCCGGCGTGCCGTTCACGGAGCACCCGCCGGTATTCATCGAGCCAGATCTGCTCGTCGGGACTGAGATCGAGCATGGCTACCGCACCTCCAGGTCGAACGCCTGTGACGTATCGTTGCCAAAGATGTCGATCACCTTGACCAGCACCCGGTACGTGCCTGCCCGTTCGTAGGTGTGCCGGTCGGAGGTAAGAGACAGCTTGCGCTCCTTGCGCGTGCGGTAAGCCACCCATCCCTGCATGAAGGTGTCGCTGCGGAAATCCCAGTCGACCGCCCAGTAGTCGATGTAGTCCGGCCACTTCGTGATCTTGCTGCGCACCTCGTCCGGGATCAGTTCCGGGTTGGGGATCACGAAGTCCTTGAGCGCTACCTGGGCCGTGAGGTTCTCCGTACGCTCGACCACCGCTTCCAGGTAGGCCAGTTCAAAGAAACGCACGTCGCCCTTGTCGATCGCCTGCTGCTCCATCACCTCACGCGGTATCTGCAGGAGCATAAGCCTTACGCCCTTTGCCTTTGCGGCGTCAACTATCAAATCGTAGAGCCCCATCTCCCACTCCCAGCCCAGCACGTGCAACTCCTTCTGCCGGAGCGTGCGGCACTCGTCGACCGCGGCGTCTATCTCGTCGATGGTGACGGGCGCGTCCACCGCCCCGATGTGCACCATGGCGGTGTTCCGCCGGCCATGCAGGTGCGTCAGCCCGGGCAATGGCTGCGCGCCGTAGAGCTTAAGTATGAACGCAAGGTACTCGTAGAGCGCCTGTTCCATAGCTGGATTCATATCCGTATGGCCGAAAGTAACGCCCTGCCAGTACTGCCGCTCGTACTTTCCTAGGTTCAACACTTCAAACGGTTTGCAGTTCTCGATGCCAAGCAGCCGTTTGCGCGTCACGTGGATACCCCAGCGCCCAAGGTCACACCCAATCCACCGTCGTCCAAGCTTCTCCGCTACCGCGAGAGTTGTCCCAGAGCCACAGAAGAAATCAGCCACAAGACCTCCTGAGCGTGTCGTGGACTGTACGATACGGTGGAGCACCGCCTCCGGCTTCTGGGTTGGGAACCCGCAGTTCTCCGTACGATCGGCAGGCTGAAGCATTGAAATACGCCAAACATCATCAACGGTTCGCTCATCGGTCTCACGATACTTCACCCTTCCGTCTGCACCCTTCGCGTTGACGATAGCGCCCTTGTGCTTGTCCCATACCCTTACAAGCTGCCTTACACTTCCCTCGATGCGCTTTTCTCTTTGGGTCTCAAAGTGATATGCTTCACTTTTCCGGTACCATAATATCAAATCATGGTTCGAAGCATAGCGATTTACGTTTCCTTGAAACTTGTTGTAATAGTACCAGACGATCTCATTAAGGAAGTTCTCTGACCCGAAGATCTCGTCAGATATTGAGCGGAGAATGTGGCCTACATGCCAGTCACAGTGCAAGAACAAGCTTCCTTGTGGTGACAGTAGGTCGCGGATTAATGACAGACGATCGGTCATCATAGCGACATACGAACTGATCCCTGAACCCCAAGTGTCTCGGTAGGCCTTCTCTTCGATGATAGTCTGTTTCTTGTTGACTTCCTCCCCAGATTCGCCAATAGATGTTGTGAATGAGAAGTCTGCCCCCGTGGCGAACGGCGGGTCAATGTAGATCAGATCGACCTTGCCGGAAAACTCTTCTATGAGCGATCCCATAACTAGCAGGTTGTCACCCCAGATCAGCTTGTTCTTCCAGCCGTCTTCGAACGTGTCTCCTTCGGAACCGAGGTAAACATCGAAAAGTGGCATTCCGGAGTTCTTCTTCACTTCGCGCGTCGCACGGCTCTCGTTGACGGTCTCGATCACCTGAAAGGGTAGGCTGACTCGTGGCACTTCCTTGAGCGTGCCGTCTTCGTTGTACTTGCCGGGCCAGACCAACTCGGTCCTGGTTATGTCGATCTTCGCCACTCTCGTCTCCTTGAGGAGTTTTCCGGATACCCAGCGCTGGCGCGCATCACGCGACGGTGGAACCCGCTGTGCAGGTCACGAACCGCCTTTGCGACAAGCCGTCGCTGTGTCAACGCTCCACCCTGTCGATGATGCCGTCGGCGTGGCAGAGCGCGCGCAGGTCGCAATCCCGGCAGATCGCGGCTTCGGGCACTGTGGAGACTGCGAACTGACCGGTCTCGATGCGGCGAACCGTACGGTCGAAGTGCCGACCGGCCGCGTCGACGCGGTCCGGGCGGTGCGGCAGCGTCATCAGCGCATCCTCCCGGCGCGCCTCGGCAGTCCAGTAGAGCAGCAGTCGGTCGACGCGCTTGCCATGCCGTCGCTCCAGGATGTGAGCGTAGGTGCACAGTTGCCGCTCGTAGCCGGCAATCAACGCCGGGCTACCGCGCGGCCGCGGCGAAGTCTTAAAATCGAGCAACTCCAGCTTGCCGTCCCCACCCAGCAGCAGATCCACCTTTCCAGATAGAATATAGTCGTCTTTTTCCAACGATACGTCTACCTCCGTGTCCACCACGCGGCGCATCTGGTCCCGATTCTCACGGAAGTAGTTGATCACTTGGCCGAATGCGGACTCCTTGGCCTGCTCGCCGATGGGACGCACGTCGGAGTGGCACAGAACCTGAAACGTGCGGTCGAACAAGGCGCGTACGTGTGGTTCCTCGACGGTGTCCAGCCGCCCGTCAAGGGCGATGCGGTGAAGCTCTTCGATCGACTGATGCACCAGCAGGCCGAAAAAGATGACCGCCGACCGCGATGGCGTGAAGCCGTACGCACGGAAGAACCGGTACTGCCGTGGACATGTCTCGTAGATCTTGAGATCGCCGGTGAAGCTGTAGGTTTTCTTGACGGGCATCCGTCGATGCGCCGTGAAGCGCTGCGCCGCCAGCAGGTTCTGCTGTACGTAAGGCCACTGCGGAAGCCCTTGCCAGATTGCGGCGAAGTGGTCCCGGGGCTGTTCGTGCGCGGTGAGCACAAGCAGCATCTGTGGTCGTGAGAATGCGACGTAGTGCAGCCGCATACGGTCGAACAGGGTGATGCGGCGATCCGGTTCGAACAGCGGTCGCCGATAGAACCGCCTCAGGTCACGATCAATCTGTTTGGGGCTGGATAACCGGGCCGACAGCGACCCTACCACGACCACCGGGAACTCCAGTCCCTTGGCTTGATGGATCGTCATCACCTGCACGTGACCGTCGGGGAAGGGCCGATCGGGGTCCTCGTACTCGTTGATGCCGCCGTCGTATAGCAGGCGCAGAAAGCTGGCAAAGAAGTGAAGGCCGATGATCTCCCGGTTCCGATGCGTGACCACCGAGTAGTGGTAGTAGCCCTGAAACACGTTCAAAAGGTGGGAGTACGTCGCCAGGTTGCGCGCCGTGTTCTCGTTGCGGACGGCGCTTCGGAACGGCTCCATTGCAAGAAGACGGAAAAAGTAGTCGGCTGGGCGCAGATCGAGAGTCTCTCCCTCTCGCAGCGCCGCGATTTGCGCCGTCCACCTCTGGAGCGCTTGCGCGAGCGGGTGCGGATCGCCGAAGCGCTGGGCGAGTTGCACGATGGCTTGATCTACGTAGCGCGCCAGCCGCGCCACCGTACCGCGCACTGTGCCGCGGCCGGCGCCGTGCCAGCCGAACAGAACCGCATAGCAGGCGACCAGCCAGCCGATCTCTGGTATCTCGAAGAAGGCCCTGGCGCGTGGACAGAACGCGGGAATGCCCTTGGCCGCGAGCGCGGCAAGGTACGCCCCGCTGTGGTCTTCCCGAACGCTGTGCAGCAGCAACGCGACCTGGGCGTAGTCGGTGATGACGCCACTGGTCTTCAGGAAGCAAACCAGATCGGCAAACCGAACCGCCTCGTCGCGGCCGTTGGTACCCCGGATGCCGATCACGGCCGGGTAGTCCGGCGGTGTTGTGCCAGGGTCCGCGGTGATGGTCTTGGCATGGCGAAAGGAACGGCCGGCGCCGTCGGTCCAGTCGGCGTTGCTCATCCAGCGATCGTAGCGCTCCACGATCGCGCGATGCGATCGGTAGTTGGTCGTCAACATCACTGTTGCGCAGTTGGGAACTCGCTGCGGAAACTCCAGGATGTTGCGCACCGTGGCGCCGCGGAACCGGTAGAGGCTCTGGTCCTCATCTCCCACGACGCACAGATTGCAGCGCGCACCCGCCAGTTTCAGCAGCAGCGCCTCCTGGACCTGGTTGGTGTCCTGGTATTCGTCCACCAGCAGGAATCGGCAGCCGGGAGACACGACGCGCGCGGTCGCCGGACTGTCGAGCAGGTCGTAGACGATCCGCTGAAGGTGTGCGAAGTCGACGCGGTTGGCAGCCAGCAGCGCTGCCCGATAGCGCTGATAGGCGCCGCCGACCGCGCTGAGGAACGCGTCCCCGGACGCCGCGAGCCGTACGGGATCGATCAGTTCCTCGGCGATCTTGTCGAAGTAGCCGCGTACTCCCTCGATGGCCGTCCACCGAGTCTTCCACCGCGTCAAGTAGCGGCCGCCGTCGGGGCCGTCGGGCGATCCCGCAATCTCGTCGAAGTGATCGAAGATGAACAGGAGCTGAGTCAGCCCGTCCAGGGTCTCAAAGTTGTGGCCCAACTCGGTACGGTGCCGATGCCGGACGAGTATACGATGGCAGAGACCATGGATCGTCGAGATGGTCAACTCGGAGAGGTCGCCGTGGTATTGGACGGCGCGGGCTGCGGCCGCCAGCCGGTCGCGCATCTCGAACGCTGCCTTCTCGGTGAACGTGCACAGGACCACTTCGCGTGGCGTGGCCCGCCCCAGCAACAGCAGGTTCAGCGCGCGCAGCACGATGCTGTAGGTCTTACCTGATCCCGGCCCCGCGACGACCAGCAGCGGCCCGTCCAGATGGCCGACCACTTCACGCTGGCTGGCTGTAAGGTGCGGGTAGTGCGCGACGATGGCAGGCGCTACGGTCACAACAGTCCCGCATTGCGGAAGCTGAAGGCGTCGTCCGGCGACACGATCAGATGGTCGACCACGCGCAGACCGATGGTCTCGGCCGCCAGCACGACGGCGCGCGTGACCAGCTTGTCGTGCTCGCTGGGTTCCAGCTTGCCGCCGGGATGGTTGTGCGCCAGCACGATGGCCGCCGCTTGCCGCCGCAGCGCCGCCTCGACTACCCGGCGCGGATACACGGCAGCGCGGTCGACGGTGCGCTCCTGGAGGATCTCGACGCCATCGGTGAGAACCGCATTGGCGGAGACGAGGTACGCCACGCCGAATACCTCGTGTTGCATGCCGCCAATCCACATGCGCCAGAAGTCGTGTCGCCGTTGCGGGTCGGCGAGCAATTCGCGTGCTTCGGAGGTCTGTTGGAGGTAGAAGGTGGCGGCAGCGCGGATCACGTGTGAGGCGGACTCAGCGATCTCGCCGACGCCCGCCACCGACCGCAACTCCGACAACGGCGCATCCAGTACCCCGCGTACGTTGCCGAAGCGATTCACCAACTCCTTCGCGGCCGGCTTGGCGTCGCCGCGCGGTATGGCCAGCGTCAGCAGCAACTCGACGATCTCATGCTCGCCAAACCCCGCCAACCCGCTCTTGAGAAAGCGCTTGCGGAGGCGCTGCCGGTGCCCGTGGTAGTGCGGTCGTTCCATGCTCGGCTAGCTGCGATTGTAACCTGTGGAGCTTTCGACCGCACCGGGCAGACCGCCCTGCTAGTCTTCGACCAGCCGACCCATAGGGTCGAACACACTCATCGAAAGCCTCCACAGGACGGAGAGTGGACGCAATCGGGTTAGTAGTACACTGCCACTGCGATGATCGGGCTGTCCGCCCAGAGGCGAAGGTGAGCGTCCCGACGCCCGTTGGCCTAGTCAGTGCTTGCGGCGGTGCACGCCGCAAGCATCGGCGTCATCGTCGGAACGCCCAGGTCTCCCGTCTTGACGGTCCCCCGAGTCGCGTGCGAGATGGCGTGGACGTGGGCGCGGCGGTGGCGGAACCGCGGTCAGCGTCGTACACAGTCAGTTGACCGGCTCCGCGCGTGTCACGGCGCCAGACCGAAGTGGGTCATGGATGACCGGAATTCTCGCAAGGGGTTGCGAAAGCAATAACGGAATATTTGGGTAACGAGTAAACTATTACGGTACTTACATATAGAACCAATTGTGGCGTAGTCGAACAGGCTCGAGAACCCGCGCCGCAGCGCCAGACCGCGCCGGTCGATTTCGTCGAGATGGTCCAGGATGTGCACTTCAAGGCAGCGCTGATTGGCGGCCAGGCGCTTGGTCCGCTCGAGGAGCTGCCGATCGCCCAGCTCGCTGAACGGTCTTCTTTCGATCACATTTATCATGCCGTAATTATACCCCCGGTTTAGAGATATAAGATTGTTGCCAGTCTTCGACCGGGCTCCGTCAGCCCCCAGGATGCTCACCATGACACCGGTAACAGCACGCGGACGGTCAACGGTAGCGCGCAGACCATTGCCGGGTTCCGAGGCGCACCAGCGGCCAGCAACGACGGCGAAAAAGTGTGTCAACCCCTGCGCCCAATTTTCCACCGGTTGTCCGACAGATTTTCGGCACAAGCGGCTTCTAACGCGCTCAGTCACTCTGGCAAGTCCGGGCTGAAGGGCAACCGAGACGCTCTGCTGTTCGACGAGGAAGTCGATGCGGAGCGGGTCATAACGGTGCTGGCATCAGGCTACGCGCCAGACCTGAACGACGTGGAGCTCGAACGGCTCGGCGCGGATCCGTTTCTGATCGCCTGCGCGCTCGTTGATCCCGCCCGGCGCCGCGTCGTCACCACAGAGGTGTCGAGGCCAGACCCGCGCGCTGACCCGATCCGAGAAAAATCGCCTCAAGTCGACCCGGCTCCATACATTCGCCGCATGCCGAACGCTACGCTGGCAACTGTTTGCGCTCGCTACCGGATGGAGGCCGCCGCCGCTGCCACCGCACGGTGTGCGGCGGTGCGGAAGATGCCGGTCTCATCCAGGTCAGTTTCGAAGACTTCTTTGACCAGGAAGACCCGCCAGTGCGGCGGTTCAGAGTCCGTTACCACCGAACGGCGTAACAGGTTCGAATCAGACCCCGGTTCTGCAGTCGACTGATGTCCGTGGAGGTCGATTGCGGTCGCGCACCAGACCGCGGGCTACTGCTCACCGGAGCTGCCTTGGTCGCCGCGGCGGGCCTCCTGTTCGCGTTCGCGGGTGTGGCGATCAGGATGGCGGGCGCGACACTCTCCAGTATCGAGATCCTGTTCTGGCGCAACGTTATCAGCATGCTCATCCTGACGCCGTGGGTACTGTCGCGCTGGCCTGAATCCATACGGCCTGTGCACGCCGGTCTCATGGTGATGCGTGGCGCGACGGTGGTGGTTTCGCTGATCTGCTACTACTACGCGGTCACCCTTATCCCTCTGGCGGAAGCCGTGCTGCTCAATTTCAGCGCCCCGATCTTCGTGCCGATTCTCGGCTTCCTGCTGTTCCGGTTTCCCTTCAATCGGACGGTGCTGATCGCCGTGGCAATCGGCTTTGTAGGCGCCCGATGGTGATCGAACTCGAGTCCCGGATCGATTGCGCGATTCCTCGGTGTGCGCTACGTCCGGTGAGGAGGTGAATCCCAGAGCGCGGTGAGCTCGCCGTCGCCCGCGAGCAGCTCAGGGAGGGTGGCGACCGCCTCTATGTCCCCGTGGCGCAGCACCACGATGCGGTCGGCGGCGCGGAGCAGCGCCTTGCCGGTACCGCTGACCACGCACAGGGCGCCGGCGTGGGCCATGCGCCGCACGTGGGCGAGGTATTCCCGCTCGGTGGCGGGGTCGAGGGCGCTGCAGGGGTCGTCCAGCACCACCAGCGGGGCGCCGTGGAAGAACGCGCGCGCCGACGCCAGCCGCTGGCGCTGGCCGCCGGAGAGTTTCATTCCGGCGGTTCCGACCACCGTCTCGGCTCCGCGCGGCAGACGCGCCACGTCGCGCGCCAGGGCGGCGGCCTGCAGCGCGGCATCGACCGCTTCGGCTCGCCCGGCAGTGCCGGGGCCAGGTTCCAGCACGACGTTGTCGCGGATGGAGACGCTGAGCAGGTGGGGCTCCTGGGGGACGTAGGTGCAGACCGGATAACGGAACCAGGCAGCCGGATCGCGCACCGGCTCGCCATTCCACAGGATCGCGCCGCCGGACACGGGCGTCAGCCCCACGAGCGCCTTGAGCAGCGTCGTCTTCCCCGCGCCCACCCGCCCGGTGACGGCCACGATCTCGCCGGCGCGCAGGGTCAGATTGACGGCGCCTGCGACCGGCAGCACCGGAGCGTCCTGCGTGCTCCCGGGGCCTCCTGCTCCGCCCTGAATGCGCAGGTTCCTGAGCTGCAGCTCTCGCAACGGCACCGGCCTTGCCGGACCGTGGCTGCGCGAACGGTCCCTTCGACTGCTTCTGCGGTTACTGCTCACCGACACCGGTTCACCGCCGCGCAACGGCCGTGCGGCGGCGTGCCAGTGCCCGGGTTGCACCACGCCACTGAGCCGGCCGATCCTGCGCCACGAGACGCGCGCCTGGCGGTACTGCAGCAGCAGGCCGCCGAACTCGGCCGAGAACTCGCCCAGGAAAGTGAGGTAGTAGGCGAACAGCGCGAAGTCTCCGACCGAGAACTCTCCCGCTTGCATCGCACCGCCGGCGACGGCGAGCACCAGCCCGCTGCCGATGGTGGAAGTGGCCGCGAATGCCGCCCGGATCGACCGGTCGAGGAGTTGGTCGCGGATCGCCCATCGGCCGCGCTCTGCATCCAGCCGCGCCAGCCGCGCGGCAGCCGCCTCTTGAGCACCGCCGAGCTGGATCGTCTGCCATGCGCTCAGGGTGTTGACCATGAAACCCGCGGCGTCGGCGGCCGCCTGGCGTGATCGGGTGCGCAGGTGGTCGACCCGGCGCCGGGTGAGTTGGCTCAGCACCAGGACCACCACAACCGGAGCGACGGCGACCGCCGTGATCAGAGGATCGATCCGTGCCATCAGCGCCAGCGCGACGACGATGAAGATCACGATGCTGACCTGGTCTACGGCAACGGCCACCACCTCCGCCAGTGCCGGAGGATCGTCACGCGCGGTAGCGAGGGCGGCGCCGACCGACGGCTGTGCAGCACCCGGCGAACGATGCAGAATTGCCTGCAGGATCCCGCGCCGCAGCGCGTTGGCCACGTGAAACCGGAGGCGGGCGCTGGCCACCGCCGTCGCCATCACGATGCCGGCAAACCCCGCGGCGAACGCGAGCAGCAGCAGCACCGACTGCGTGGCCTGAGCAAACGCCTGTTGCTGCAGGGCATCGAAGAAGCGCCTGACGATCAGTCCGGGAGCGAGCTCGGCGAGCGACTGCGCCAGCCACAGCAACAAGCTCAATATGACGACACCGGGACGGGCGCGGACGAACGTCCGCAGGTAACCGAGGACGTTCACGCCATCTCCCCCTGCGCCAGGAACGTTCCGACGCGGCTCGGGGCGCCGGCCTCCAGGGCGGCTCGCGGGACGCGCTCGACAATGGCGCCATGCTCCAACAGCGCTACTTCGTCCGCCAGCTCGAGCGTCGTGCGGCGGTGGACGATTACCAGCCCGGTGCGCCCGTGCAGGAGTTGCGCCAAGGCGCCGCGTACCAACGCCTCGGTGGCTGGATCGATACGCGCCGCCGGCTCGTCCAGGATCACCACGCTCGGCTCGCGCAGCAGGATGCGCGCGATTGCGATTAGTTGGCGCTCGCCGGAGGACAGCTCCCGGCCGCCGGGGCCAATCTCCGTCGCGACTCCATCCGGGAGTTGCCGCAACCATGCGCCGGCGCCGAGGCGATCGAAGGTCGCCGCCACCGCGTCCGCGGACACGGCGTCGTCGAACAGGGCGACGTTGTCGCGCACGCTGCCCGGCATGATCTCGGTCTCCTGCGGGAGCACGGCAACGCGGTGCCGAAGATGCGCTGCCGCAAGGCCGCGCACCGAAACCCCGCCGAGCCGGATGTCCCCGTCCTGCAATTCGATCATCCGGGACAGGAGCCGGGCGATGGTCGATTTGCCGCTGCCGGTGCTCCCGACCATCCCGAGCACGGCTCCTTCGGCCAGGGTGAAGTTGACCCCGCGGAGCACGGGGGCGCCGGCGACGTAGGAGAAACTTACGCGGTCGAACTCCACAGCGCAGGCTCCGGCGGGCAAGCGAGCCGTACCGGCGTGCGCCGCATTGGTCTCGGCCAGCAGCTCATCAATGCGGATCATGGCGGCCTGCGCCTGTTGAAGCTGCTGCATCTCGGCACGCAACGCGGACAACGGCCCGCGGATCAGCTCGCTGTAGCGGTATACCAGCCACACCGTACCCAGGGTCAGCAAACCGGCCCGGAACAGACCGGCCGACACGCTCAGCGCGACCGCCATCCCGCCGATGAACACCAGCGTGTTGGCAAGCGACAGCGCATGACCGGCGATCTCGGCGGCGACCTCGCGCGGCAGCCAGTGCGCCAGGACCCGCTCGAAGCTGACGCGGATGTAACGCTGCCCGCCGAGGGGCCGCAACTCTTCCGCTGCCGCGAGCCACTCGCTCAGGCGTCCGAAGAACGCGGCGCTTGCCGCCCGGTTGCGAACGAACCGAGGTACGCCGACGGCGCGGACGCGGTCCACGACCACCGCGCCCACCACCGCGAACGCCGCCACCGCGGCGCCGACGCGCCACTCCTCGAACCACAGCACTACCACGATGCCGGCCGCCATGAGCAGGTTGGCAGCCAGCTCCGGCATCAGATCGGACAGCAGGCGGCCCAGCTTGGCGACGTCGCCGTCGACACGCTCCAGCAGGTTGCCGGGTGCCGACCGCGCAAAGAAGGAGTGGCCGAGATCGATCGCGTGGCGGAACAGCCGGAGGCGCAGGTTGTTCATCGCCTGCCAGGCCAACACGGCACCGGCGTGGGAGCGCACGATCTCCAGCGCAGCCCCCACCACGGCGACCCCGATGAACAGCGCCGCAACCCTTGCCAATCTCCCGACCGCGGCACCGGCTTGCGCCAAGTCCAGAAACGCTCGCACCACCAGCGGGCTGGCAACCTGCACCGCCGCTCCGGCTATCAGCGCGGCGACCATCACCGAGAACACGGCCGGCCGTCCCCGCGCGTTGGCGCGAAGGAAAGCCACGTAGCGGCCAATGCCAGCGCCGGGGTGGCGGGCCATGCTCATCTACTCAATCGCCGCGACGCTCGGAGTCGATGCGGATGCGCAGCGATTCGGCCATACGCACGCGCCCGCGGGTTGGGCGGTCAGCCGGCTGCCACGTCGAATGCCATGACGTTGCGGGTGTCCCGGCTGAACTCCACCCCGATCAGGTGGATTGATTGCTCCTCGCCCCGATACTTGGCCGCGTAGTCCCGCTCCTGCAACTGCGCCAGCGCCGACCCTGCAGACGCCAGTTCCACCACCTTGAACTCGAACAGGTACACCTGCCCGCCGGCGCGCACCGCCATGTCCAGCCGCCCGTTGCTGCTCGACTCTTCCACCACGATCTCGTATCCCAACGCCGCGAAGTACGAGTAGAACACGCTCGCGTAGAAACCCTCGTAGTTCGCGATATCGTTGTTGGTGTACCAATGGTACGGAATGCTCGCGTAGAAGGCATGGAACAGACCCTTCAGGCCTTCGCAAT
The DNA here is from genome assembly GCA_002238925.1 of Spirochaetaceae bacterium bin103. Lineage (GTDB taxonomy): Bacteria > Spirochaetota > Spirochaetia > SZUA-6 > Bin103 > Bin103. Next base: position 21,304 of record MPNH01000026.1, read on the forward strand.
CGACCGCCTCCAGTAGCCGCGCCAGCCGCATGCTGTTCGCCGTCTGCCGCGCCGCGTCCTGCACCAAGTGGCTCAACAAATACTCGTTCAGGCTTTGCCGTACCTCACGGTTGGGATAGCCGAGCCGATACAGCGCCATGCCGCCAAGCGTTTCCTCTGCGGTGATGGTCAGGTAGCCGGTCTGGAACAGCAGCGCCTCGGTGCCGATCCTGCCCACGTCGAACGCCGACAGCAGCTTCGCGGTGCTCACCATCTCCTCCAACGCCACCGATGACACCCGCCGCTCGAACAACAGGTCCACCAGGAACGCCGGTGTCCCCGTCTCGAACCAGTGTGCCGCGAACTTGCGGCCGCGCAGCAGCAGCAACACGTCGTAGGGGTTGTACACCTTCTCTTCGCCGAGCCAGCTATAGCCGTTGTACCACTCCCGCACCTGCTCTCGGTCCAGCCCGTCCAGTTCCGGCGCGAACACCGTGTCCAGGTCGCCCTCCGTGTATCCGCAGATTGACGAATAGACCGGATCGAGCGTCAGGTCGGTGAGGTTGTTCAGCTGCGAGAAGAGGTTCACCTTGGAGAACTTGCTGATGCCGGTCAGGAACGTGAACCGCACGTGGGCGTCGTTGTCCTTGATCACCCCGTACAGGCCGCGCAGGTAGTCGCGGTTGGCGCGCGCCACGTCGTGCTCTTCCAGCACGTCCAGGATCGGCTTGTCGTATTCGTCCACCAGCACCGCGACTCGCTGTCCGGTCTGCCGATGCAGTGCTTCCAGCAGATGTGCGAAGCGCCCTGCCGCCGTCAGGTACTCGGGCACTACCCCGAGGCGGCGTTCGCAGGCGGCGAGCTGCTCCATGACGTTCGCTTCCAGCGCGTCCGGGCCGGTAAAGCTGCCGCCGCCGAAGCTGAGGCGCAGCACCGGATGGCGCTGTGACCAGTCGTGGCGGGCGTGGACGTGTAGCCCGGTGAACAGTTCTTCGCTGCCCTCGAACAGCTCCTTGAGCGTGTCCAGAAGCAGGCTTTTGCCGAACCGCCGCGGGCGTGCCAGGAAGTAGTGCTTGCCCTCGTCGAGCAGCCGCTCGATGTAGGGCGTCTTGTCCACGTAATAGCAGCCCCGCTCGCGCAACTCGCGGAAGGTCTGCATCCCGATCGGCAGCCGGCGCCTGACCATGGCGTATCTTAACGGTTGCGCGCCGAGTCGGCACGGTCAGGAAGGCGGCGCAAGGACCGGCGCGGAGTGCTACTCGGTTACATCGACCGGGACCGACTCCGAGCAGTTGTTGAGCGTTTCCGACTCAGCCGCCACCGAGTCCACGCAGGCACCGTAGTAGTAAATCCCGGCAGTCGCCGGCGCGGTAAGGCTCACCGACTGGCTGCTGGTGCCCGAAGCCGCAAGCTCGGCAACCGCGGCGGTGCCTACCTGTGTGTCGGAGGTCTTGATGAGTCCGTCGGTCGAACGGTAGTAGCGCAACGTCGTCGCCGCCGAGGCCGCGTCCCCGGCATTGGTCACCGTCGCGGACAGCGTGAACGCCGCCCCCACGCCCAACTCGAACATGTTCACCGAAGGGGCCCCCACCACCAAGTCCGGTGCCGGTCCCGCTTCCGGCCTCGGTACGGTGACCTGCACAGAGGTGGAGCAGTTGTTGGTGGTGTCGGACTCCGTGGGCACCGCGTCCACGCACGCGCCGTAGTGGTATGTGCCGGCAGTCGACGGCGCCGTCAGCAAGATCGTTTCCCCGGAGCCTCCCCCCGGAACAAGCGTATTGACCGCGTCCGTGCCCTCCAACGTGTCGGATGTCGTGATCGTCGCGTCCGTCGAGCGGTAGAACCTCACCGTCGTCGCCGCGGATCCTTCTGCACCTTGGTTGTGCACCGTCACCAATAACCGGAACATCTCGCCCGGATCCCGGCTGCCGCTGCTCACGCCCGGCCCCAGCACAACCAAGTCCGGCGCGGCCCCGCCCACCGGCGCGGCCCGGCTCACCGTAATCGTGACCGATGCCGAGCAGTTGTTGGCCGTGTCGGACTCTCCGGTTACCGATTCCACGCACGCACCGTAGTAGTACGTGCCTGCCGTTTCCGGCGCCGTCAGGCTCAACGACTGGCTGCTGGTTGCCGATGGGGCAAGCGACGGCAAATCGGCCGTGCCCACTTCCATGTCGGATATCGTGACAGTCGCATCGGTCGAGCGGTAGAAACGCATCGTCGTGACCGCCGAGTCCTCGTCGCCATGGTTTTGCACCAATGCCGACACCGTGAACGCCGTCCCCACGGCCGGTGCGCTGTTGCTCACTGAAACAGACGACACCGCCAGATTCGGGCCAGGCTCCGGCTCCGGTACCGTGATCTGCACCGCTGACGAGCAATTGTTCGCGGTATCGGACTCGCCGCCCACCGCTTCCACGCACGCACCGTAGTAGTACGTGCCTGCCGCTGCCGGCGCCGTCAGGCTCAACGACTGGCTGCTGGTGCCGGAAGCCGCGAGCTGCGCAACCGCCTCCGTGCCGACCACCGTGTCGGAATTCGAAATCTCGGCGTCCGTCGACTGGTAGTACCGCAGCGTCGTCGACTCCGACGCCCCGTCGCCAGCGTTCTGAACCGTTGCCGACAGCGTAAACGGAGCGCCAACCGTAGGACCGTCTGCGCTTACCGCCACCGACACCATCAGATCGGGACTGCCCGTTCCCTCGGCCGAAGCGTCCGCACCAGGCTCGTCGGACGGACCCAGGGCACTACAGCTCGCCAACGCGACGCCGATGAGCGCCCCCATCACCGTGAACCCGAGACCCTTGAAACCAGTATTCAATTCGCTGTCTCTCCCACAATGCCGCCCCGCAGGTTGGTCGAGACCCGCTGCGGTTACGCGTGGGACGTCAAAGCGGTTCGCAGTGCCGCTACTTCGGCGTCAGCAAGGCCGATGCGAGACAGATAGCTGGTGATGTCCCCGTAGCGGGAACGCAACCAGAACAGAAAAGTCGGCATCAGTTCGACCGGGCACACCCGGTGCGCGTATTCTGCTGCATCGCGTATCGCCAGTGGCTGCTTGCGCTGGCGATGCAGCAGTTCAAGGCGGCGAAAATTGTTGCGCGCGGTATGGGTGTAGTCCGCCGCGATCGCAAGATCAGGTACACCGGCGAGCAGCAACAGCAACGCGGTGACGACGCCCGTCCGGTCCTTGCCCGCCTCGCAGTGATACACCACGGGTGCAGTCCGCCGGCGTGCCAGCAGCTCCATGATGGTGAGGATCTGCGGCTGTCGCTCATCGAGCCAGCGGCAGTAATCGCGCAGGTGGGCGAACAGCGGCAATGCCGCGTAGCGGGAATCCTCGTCCGCATCACGCCAGGCGGCATCGCACACGTCGCTGGCAAACGAGCAATGATCGCCGATCATGTCCACCTGGAAGTACGCCACCTGCTGGTGGCCCTGCAGCGGATTGGGCAACTTGCGCGCCGCTTCGTCGTGGCGCAGGTCGATCACGGTGCGAACGCCCAGTCGCAGCAACGCGGCGACACCGGCGGGTGACAGGTTGGCCAGGTTATCTGCGCGAAAGTACCGTCCGCGCGGAATGGCCCCGCCGTCCCGGAGCGGCAGGCCGCCAAGGTCGCGCATGTTCCAGATTCCGTCGACGATCACGTTGCGGGCGGCGGTCAATTCCTCGTAAGCAGGCAGCATGCGGTTGGGTAGGTATGAATTGGGTTGTGGGCTTACTGTATCCTGCGAGCGGCGACGGCGTCTTTGGCTATCTGCGAGCGCTCATCCGGTGACAGGGCGGCGGCGCGGGCTTCCCCGCCCCTCTTACCGCCCTTGCGCTTCTTGGCGTCTACGCAGGTCTCCTCGGCTTCGCCGGTGGCCAGCCTGGCGACGTGCAGCGCGTTGGCCAGCGTACTCCCCACCTAGTATAAGGTGTATCCGCCGTCGATCACCATGACCTCGCCGGTCATGAACGACGAGGCATCACTCGCGAGATAGAGCGCAGCCGGCGCGATCTCGTCCGGTGATCCATAGCGTTGCATCGGAACCTCGTCTTTCCAGTAACGCCGATACTCGTTGTACTCGGTTGACGCAATCTCCGTTTTTACGTAGCCAGGCGCGATTGCGTTCACCCGTACGCCGTACCGGGACCATTCGGCCGCCAGCGAACGCGTGAGATGGTGCACCGCCGCCTTGGAGATCCCGTAGGGCGAATGCCATTGCGGCCGGTTGATGATAAGGCCCGAGATCGACCCGATGTTTATAATCGAACCGGACATCCTCCGGGTCATCTCTCGGCCGACGATCTGGCTCGTCATCCAGACTCCTTCGAGGTTGATTCCAAAGAGCCGATTCCACTCTGAGTCCTCCAGTGCGAGGGCGTCAGCGTGGAACCCGATGCCGGCGTTGTTGACGAGCACATCGATCGGACCGACGTCCGAGGTCACGGTATCGATCATCCGCTCAATCTGAGCCCGATCAGATACATCCGAGGTGACCGCGACTGCGCGACCGCCGGCCGCCTCGATCTCTTTGGCCGCCTCAGCGCTCTTCTTCTCGTTCCGCGCGGCGATGACGACGGTCGCGCCGGCCTCGGCGAACCCTCCGGCAATGGCGCGTCCGATGCCGCGGTTCCCGCCGGTGACAACTGCCACCTTTCCTTTGAGAGAAAACCTATCCAAGATGCTCATTGCAGCTCCTTTCGTTCATTTGAGTGCACCGCTCACGATGCTGGCCACGACGTGGCGTTGGAAGAAAAGATAAACGACGAGAATTGGAACGATGGTCAGCACCGTGAACGCGCTGATCACCGACCAGTCCTGTATTCCGAGGGAGTCCTTGAGGAGAAAGAGTTGGTATGGCAACGTCCGCGCGCCCATACCGGTGGTGAACGCCATCACGAAGGGGAACTCGTTCCACCCCTCCCGCAGCGTGAGCACGAACACCGTCATAATGCCGGGCCAGGCCAACGGGATAGCGATCCGCCAGATGATTCGGGCAATCGATGCGCCGTCAATCGCCGCGCACTCCTCAAGCTCTCGAGGGACCAACTCGAAGAACCCAATGAGTATCCAGGTGCCAAGCGGAATCGCGGTAGCCGTGTATGTGATGATGAGCGAGGTGTGCGTGTTGAGTAGCCCGGCCGCGACGACCGCATCGTAAAGCGGCACGACGAGACTGATCCGCGGCACTACTCGCGGCAAAAGGATCATCAACAACAGCAGGTGCTTCCACCATCCTCTTGCGTACCGTGCAAAGCCGTACGCTGCAAGCACGCAGAGCGAGACGGCAAGCAACGTGGAGGTGAGTGAGATGAAGACGCTATTGGTGAGCGACGTCCAGAACTGCCGCAGAGCGAATATCTGACGGTACGCCGCCAGCGAGGGTGACACCGGAAAGAATCGCCGTGAAGTATAGATCTCGAGTTGCTCCTTGAACGAGGAGATGAACACCCACGACAGTGGGAGCAAGACCCAGACGACGAACAACACGATTCCAAGTACAAGCCCGACGCGAGCGAGCGGTGTCCGCGGTCGATCCAGTCTTTCCACTGTCAACTTTCCTTAAACAGCAGAGTGTACACGAGCCCGGCCAATACGTTCATCGACATGAGCAGTACGGTGATCGCGTATGCGGCGGAGAACTCGAAACCATCGAAGGCCAGTCGATACATGTATAGCGCCATGACCTCGGTTGACTGGCCAGGTCCCCCGCCGGTCGCCGGCAGGACCACGTCGAACTGATTGAAGCTTGCAAAGGTGAGCCAAATTAGCGAGACCCTCATCATCGGCCGGATGAGCGGAAGGGTAATCGACCAGAAAATGCGCGGCTTCGATGCCCCTTCAAGGGCAGCCGACTCGTAGAGGTGCCTGTCGATCATGGTGAGCCCGCCCACGAGTACGATCGTGGACACCGGCGCGATGTACCAGGTCACCGCAACGACCAGGATCATGGTCGTGAGCGTTGGCGAAATGAACCACCATACAGGCGCCAACCCGAGCTGTTCGAGGATGTTGTTGGCAAGACCGGCATTGCCGACGAACATGAACCGAAACATCATCGCAACCGCAACGGCGGAGACCAGCCACGGCACCAGCGCGAGGGCATTGAGGCTCTTGCGGAGAGCCGCGACTCGGCTCAGGAGGAGCGCCGCATTCAGCGACACGAACATCCCGAGGGCGACGGTCCCGGCAGCAAGGGTCAACGTGCGAATGAGCGAGTTGATGAAGCGAGGATTCCGGAACAGCTCGAGGTAGTTCGCCACTCCCACGAAGCCCTGGGAGACGGACATGATATCGAGATCCTGCAGCGAGGAGATAATTGCGAACGTCACGCCGTATCCCATCACCGCCGCAACGAGCAGGACTGGCGGGAGGATCATGACGAATGGCACGAGACCCTGCCCACGAAACCCGAATCGAACTGCCCTTAGTCGTGCAACCACGCTTGGCCCCAGACGAGACGCGGGCGCACCCGCGGCGGTACAGTACCGCCGTCGGAGACGCCCGCTCGTAGATTCTCCGTGGATCAGCTCACATGGAGCTCAGCCGGTCCGGCCGACTACTCTGCAGCCGCCGCATCAAGGCGCTCTTGGTAGCGCGCGGCAATTGCCTGAGGACTCTCGTCCAGATTGGTCATCATCTCCCCTCGCAGATCCTTGAGGATCTCGAACGACTCCTCGGGATTCGCCATCGCCGGATAGGGGAACAGCTCGTCCTCGAACGGCGCCAGCGCGGTCCGCCACGGCTGCAGCTCGAGGAACTCGGGCGAGGTCATCGCTGCCGTGTTGCTGGTCGGCTGATAGCGTGACGCTACCTCCATCGAGTTCTCCATTTCTGCGAGGTACCGCAACACCAGCGACGCTTCATACGGATGATCGGTCTGCGAGATCACGAACATGGGAAACCCGATGACTGGGACTCTGCGCTGGTCTTGCGCACCCGGTCGGTAGGGAGGTACCGTGACGTCCCAACCGCCGCCGTACTCCATCGACTCTGCGAGGGTCGGCATGATGTTCTCGCCCATCATCATGAATGCGGCGTTGCCGTCTATGAATGCGGCCCGTTGCTCGCCCGATCCCCAAGCCATCGTCTCCGGGTGAAGGAGTCCGTCACGTGCGAGCGTCTGATAGAACTCGATCAGATAGTGTCCGGCGGGCGAGTCTATCTGCGGCACGCTGTGGTCTTCCCAGACGCCGCCCATCGAGAAGAAGATCTGGAGTTCCGTGCTTGGATTGCTCCCGCGAGACCCAAAGAGGGAGAACCCGTACACACCATCTTCGGCATTCACGATGACTCGTGCGGCCGCAAGCAGATCGTCCCACGTCTGCGGCACGCTCAGGCCGTGCTTCTCGAGCAGGTCGGCGCGGTACACCAGGTATCGAGATCCGCCGTGAATCCCGATTCCCACGGGCACTCCGCTGACCTCGCCCATCGTAAAGCCCCAGCCGGCAATGCGCGAGTATCCTGCGGGATCCTCTTCCTGCCATCGCACCATCTGGTCTGAGATGTCAAGGAGCAGATCGGCGTCGGCCAAAGGCCTCGAGTCGTAGTTGAACGGTTGCACTATGTCCGCGGCCTGACCCGAACGCGCCGCGCGCAAGGTATCCGCGACTGCCGCCTCCAGCCGAATGACGTCGGTGGTAACCCGAATGTTCGGATATTTCTCGTGAAACGATTCAAACTCGTCTGCGGGTATGAAGTTCTGCCGACCGAACCAGACCATCAACTCGACAACTTCGTCTGACGCCTCCGTTGTCCCGGTAGCAAAGACCGCCGGTCCAAGCAGCATCAGGACGAGGCAAAGAGTCGCACCATAGAGCCTCTTCGTACGTGCCATGGAAACCTCCTGTTCAGCACAAGTGTCAGTTCGTGAGTTCGCAGCGTATGCGCTTCGGTACCGAACCGATGGGTTCTTGACCGGGACTTTGAATCTGAGCACCGTTGGTAACACGGTAGTACGCATTCTAGATGCCGTCAAGTTTGCGTGTTGTTGCCATTACGGCAACTTCAGGGAACGGCGTCAGCCCTGGTGAAGTTCACGAACCTGCCGAACGAGATTCGACGTGTCCGGCGCAGCTCGACGATGCCGAGACTGGCTCGGGTGTCGGGGTCGGCGAGGCCCGAATGGCCGAGCAAGCTGCGGATGGCGGCGAGGCTTGCCGGCTCCCGCCAGATCGGCCAGGTGAAGGAGAAGCTCCCGCTGGCGCGATTGCGGCTCCCACCGAGGACCGCAAGCCGGGTAGTTCCCGCGTGACGGCGCTGTGGCACCACGGTGATGGCGGAAAGACCGATGGCGGCGAGACGGTTTGCCCCATGCTGAGTCTTGTAGTCGCTGGGGTCGGTCGCGCGCAGCGCGTAGCGCACATCCTCATGCGGGTCCCAACGGAACGATTGCGTAGCGTCGGGTCGTGACCAGACAGTGAACAGGGCTTCGCGCAAGCAGGCCGTCTCTGAGATGGACACCTTCGCGCGACCGGCCTTGCGGTCGGGTGGTTGCCGCTCCCGCGGGACGGCGCTCAATCGCTCCAGGAAGTGCTGGTGTCCCTGGCCGAACATCAGGCACAGCGGCGTCGGCTCCACCTCCGTCGCCTTGTTGCGCTCGCGAACGACGGCATCGCTGACCAAGGCTGCCCACAGGTCAGCCAAGTAGCGGTCGCCCGCGGCTGCCGCGCTGCGCAGCTTCTGGCAGGCTGTCTCGGGAGCCAGCTTCAGGTCCTTGTACGGGCCGAACTCGTGGCGGCTCGCCAGCCTTGTCACGCCGACGTCGGCCGCCGCCGCTATCGTTTCCTTGCCCGCCGCTACCGCGACGTTCAACACCGGTCGCGTGGGGAGCTCGCCGACGGTCCACGCCACCCGCGGAAACCAAGCCGGTTCGGCTTCCTCGAGGCTGCGCAGCAGGCCCAGCAGCGCCAGGAAAGCGAGCAGGTTGCCCGGCTCCAGACCGGCGAGGCGATGCTGGTGCTTGTCGGTGCTCATGCCTGTTCCGCGTCTTCCGATGCCCGATGGTCGGCCAAGCGCAGTATCGCCTCCAGCCACGCCAGGCGCCACGCGCCGTACTGGCGCCTGAGCTTGTCGAACAGCGTTGCCCAGTCGCGGCCCCGAAACGTGTAGCCCAGCGATTGCGGTCCCTGGTCGTCGAGCGGATCGACGAAGTGGAAGAACGGGCGGCCGTGCCCGTGATGCGTGCCGATCAACCACAACACCAAGTAGGGATCATGCGCCGCCGACAGCCGCGGATCGGTCGAGGCCAGCCGCACCGATCGTGCTTCGTGCCGCCACCGTCTCGGTAGCCCGACCCGGTCCCAGGCGCCGCGCGGCGATGGCCGACCGCTCTTGGCCAGGCCTGCCCCTTGCGGGCGGTTCCACCAGTCGCCGGCGAGCAGGAGCTGGAATCGCTCATCCGCCTTGCCGGCGTCATGCAGGGCGGCGGCGAGGCGCAGATCGTCCGCCAGGCCGGTGAGGCCGAGCGTGTTCGCGACCCCCTCGACGCGAGCCACGACGGCGGCGGTATGGTGCTCCAGGGAGACTGGCCGGCTGGCCGTGTACGAGGCTTCCTCGTCCTCGGTGACCGGCTGGTATCCCCTCGGCGCACCTTGGAGGCCATGCCGTGTTACCACGATAGCACCGTATCTTGGCAGCCCGTAGGGGTAACGAAAGACGGGCCTGGTTCTGGCCTCGCGCAGCGCTTCGAGTCCCGCACGCACGCATCTCGATGCACGGCCAGCCTCCAGCGTTGGTGCGGGGGCATCGACACCGGCGTCGGCGACCGGGAGGGCGGCGAGCAGATCGTGCAGGCTCGGATCGTCGCTGCCAGCCAGTGCCGCGGAGAGCCGATCCCAGTGCGCTACGTCCGGCGTCACCCGCACCGCATACCGGCGGCCGCGGTAGGGCAACGCTGCCTCATCTGCGACATCCGTTACCGGCGCTCGCGACACCGGCGCCCACCCGTAGGCGTCGCAGCCGCCATACTCCGCCGGCACCACCAGCACATCTCCGGAGCGCACGTCCCCGGCGCTGACAGGGCCGGTGTGCGGATCGTCCGCCCCCGCCCACCGGAACGCCTTGCGGTCGGTTTCACTGAGTTCGACATCAAGGTCGTCTTCTCGCTCTGCCACGTCGGCGAGGCGGGCGGGGCGCGCCGCGGTCCAGCGCCCCCGGCAAGCCGCCGCCGCCCCGAACGCCGCCTCCCGCGCCGCCGCTGCCCAGATCGGCGCCTCGATCATCTCTGCGTTGCGCGGCGGCACCAGCTCCAGAATGGCTGCGAGCTGGTCCGCCCGGCGTTCGTCCGCCAGGTCGGCGGCGGTGCTGTCGCTACGCCATACGATCGAGACCTCCGGGGCCGACCGTTCCGTGCCATGCAGGAACAACCCCACTTCCGGGTCCGCGGCGGGCGGCGGCGAGGTCTGCGACCACAGATCGACGTACGCGGGCATCAGAGTGGGCGCCCGGGCGCGCGGGGTGACGAGTTCGCTCACGTCGATGTCGGCTGCGCGCAATCGCTGGTCGAGCGCATCCACGCCGAAATCAACACTCATTTCCGTGGCGGCCTGCCTTTGGACGCGGGTCGTCGTGGAGATCTCGGTAAGCGTGTCCCAGGTCTTGCGGACCCGGTCGCCGTAGACCGGGTCGTCGGCCTTCTGCGCCAAGCTCTCGGTCGTGACCAGGATCGCGCCGGCTGCCGGGATGGAGCGCCCGCCACGATTCAAGCGACCGAAGCGCTGGCGCAGCGCATCGAGCGGCGCGGCCTCGGTTACCAAGCCGTCCAGGTCCAGGTCGACGCCCACTTCCAGGCACTGGGTAGCGACTACCATGAGCGGCGCGTCCGTCCCAGGTTCTTCGGCGGTGTGCGTGGTCTACCACCAGGCGCGGCGCCGGTACCCCTGGCCCCGAGCGGTGTACACTGGAATGATGCTGCTGCAATTCGACACAAGTGGTGGTGCGGCAGGTGGCCAGTTGGCGACCGTGCTGGTGGTGGTGGCGGTAATCGCTTTGATCGTGGGGGTGATAGCCTCGATGATGCGTAGAGGATCGGTTCCGGTGAGCGTGGTCGGCGCCGATGCTCATACCCGCCCCTACCACGCGGACAACCGGACGGGGCTGGTGGCGCTGCTGGCCGGCGAGAGTTTGTCGCGGGCGCTGGACCGTGCGCTAGGCGAAATCAACACAGACGGGCGTCGCGTGGTGTTCGTCCTACGCGATAGCTGGTCGTTCTGGCGCTTCCTGGGGGTAGTGATCGGCACCCTGCTGACGCTGGGCTTGTGGTCGCGTGGCCGCGGCTACCTGGTGATCGCAGAGCGGCGAGCGCCGTGACGGCGTTGGCAGTAATGCGACAACGGTGGTTAGATGGACGGACATGAAGCATTTACTCAACCAGGCTGCCAGCGTAGTGCTGGCAACGCTGAGCGCCGTGCTGTTGCTTGCGTGCGAAGAAGCGGCAACCGACACGGACGACGAGACCCACGCACTGAACCCGCCAGCGTGGATTCATGGCACGTGGGGGTACTGTGACACTTCCCCCATCGATTTCTATTGGAAGTTCTCGGATCACAACATCGAACTTCGGGCCGATGCCACGGTTACCGACTATCGAGAACAGGCAAAGTCCCCGGGAGTGACAGTTACGGAAGACCAAGGACAGGACTGGTACCACTTCGAGGTCCAGGGGACAGATGGCACCGCCATCGGCAGCAACCGGTTCGCTCGCGACGGCTCTCGCCTTCGCTGGACAACGTCCACCGGTGGAACGTCGACCACCTTGACGATCTGTCGGACCTGATTCGATGACCACAGCTCAGTGGAGCGTGCTTCACGCACTGTACAAACATGGGAAGTTGCAGAAAATGGTGGTTGAGGACAAAGTGAAGGAGGAGGGATGTGGCGATATCAGGACGAAGGATCCCTTCACCGATCTCAAGAAAGCTGGCTTGGTCACAGTAACTTTCAATGGGTTCTATTCCATTACTGACAAGGGGCGCGATGCTCTCCACGGGCTGTTCCTTCAAGTGTTCCCCCTGGTTATCAGATTATCGCAGGATCTACAGGATCTAGATGAGCCGAGGACCGGCGCCGTGGCGGCCGAGCGCAGTCCGGAGCGCTGTGTACGGTGAGCGCGACACGCTTGGCGCAGCCGGGGAAGGGGCAAGCGGTGAGCGACCACGTCCGCCTGCATGCGGAGATTGACCGGCTTGCCGGTTATACATCCGGGGGCGGGGGTGCCGAGGGTCCCTGAGCGTGTTACGATGCCCCGAAACGGAGGAATCATCACATGACAAAGAGATTCATGGTGGTCGGCTTGCTGATAGCCGGCATCGTCCTGGCGGGCTGCTCGGGGGTCACCCCCTCGGTCAAGTTAGGGGTGGCCCATCAACTCCCTGGGGACTCGGATAGCACCGACAACGAGATTAGCGCATGGGCGTGGACTCTGGGAGGCAGCATCAAGGCCAGCTTTCCCCAGTCTGGACCCGTGATTGAGCCTTGTGGCGCGGTGGGGTACACGCGGTCTGTCGCAGACCGGGATGGGGACATATCCACGACCGGCATCCCGGCGGAGATGTGCATAGAGATCGACACGGCAGAACTGGATAGTTGACCCCCGCGTACCACGGCGCGGGTCTGGGTATAGGCGTTTACAGAGGTTGTTTGCCCCATGAGCTAGCCATCGAACCCCCTGGCCTGAGCACGAACGGAACGCCATGAGCGCACCGAACCGGCCCTGCCGGCGCCGCGACAGGCATGGGGCCTGTCCCCTGGTCCCTATGCGTGCCCTTGGCGCCTGCGGTAAGGTGCCGCCCGATGGAAGGACGCCCTTGATTGTGCCGGTGATGCCGTGACCATAGCCGTCGCCGCGGCGCTGCTGCTGACGACTGCCGTAGCTGCTGCCGCGCTACCAGAGTGCCTCCTGCCTGGGGTGGCGCCGACCTGTACGAGGTGGACATGAGCGGGGCCGAATCTGAGTGGTGTGACCCTGGCTGGGATCGCCCTTATGGGTAGGCTGATCCCACACAAGAGGATGGCAGCGATGCTTGGCGCCGCCAGATCACTGTTCGTAGTCACCTCCGGGATTGCGTCCGCCATTGTCCTGTTCGCTGGCTGCGAGCCGGTACTGCCAGAGGACACCAACCCCGATACCGCCGGCAGCGACGAGAGCTACGTCGGCAGCTACGTCGCCGTTGGGCGATCAGTGGAGGCAACCCTCGACGTGAGCCGCGACCAGTTCACCATGGTCACTCTCAACCTCGGCTCGAATACATCCCAAGTGATTGACGGGCGGCGCGCCGCCGCTCGCGGCGGACCTGGTTGGTACATCGTCGACGGCTCCGTGTCCGAGCGTGAGGACACGGTGCAATTCAAGGTTACCGGGATAGAGTTCAACCGATCATCGAGCGATTCAGGATGCCCGCCGATTCTGGCCACCAAGGATGCCAGCCTTCACACTGCCGCCATCGGATCGTTACTGGATTGCCTTGGGATCGAACAGCAGATCACGGCAGAGCGCCTTGATCCGCCGGCTCTGGTGGTCGGCACTTGGGAGATTCCCTATTCGGCAGGCAGACCGAGGACCGTGGAGTATCGCTGGACGATCCACCGCGACGGCACCTCTGTCTTGAGGAATACCTACACTACCTCTGTCGGCGAGCCGCCTCTCGATTACTTGGAGTTCGAGCTAGGAGTCACGTTCACCGCCACGACGCTAACTCTGCAATCGATCACGTCGATACGCGCTGTGCTTGAGAACGGCACCGAAGTGGATGGCGGGGAATACCTCGACTACTACAACGAGCAGGTCGACGCCTACCGGAACGTGACAATCCACTACACGGTAACGGACGAGTTCATGACCTGGGACTTTGAAGTCTTCGGTGTCACTTCGTTGGCTGAGCCAGTTCAAGGAATCAGGTTCGTCAGGATCAACTGATCAACTGAGGGCTTTGCTGATCTACGAAGACCCGAGGAAGTGGTATTGTAAGGGATCGCGGGCCGAGTACAGATAGTCTATTTACTTACTATACAAAATATTATTGTGTTGTTCTGATGGAGGATAGGGGACTCGAACCCCTGACCTATTGATTGCGAACCAATCGCTCTACCACCTGAGCTAATCCCCCGGTCGCGGGCAATATGCCACAAATCGGGGCCCGGCGCCTACTCCGGATGCCGCTGTTGCCGCTGTTTGCCGGCGGAGCGGCTCGTACTACTATATTTGCACGTACCGATGGCTGCATCCGACACGCTGACCGCCGACCTGCCGCGCCTGGCACGCGAGCTGCCGCGCGCCCCCGGCGTGTACCTGCTCAAGGACCGCCGCGGCGCCGTGCTGTACGTGGGCAAGTCGAAGAACCTGCGCGCCCGCGTGGCGACCTACTTTCAGGACGGCAGGGGTTGGAACCGCGACATCAAGACCGAGGTGCTGGCGAGCAAAGTGGCCGACTTCGAGGTGATCGTGACGCACAGCGAGTTCGAGGCGCTGCTGCTGGAGAACACCCTCATCAAGGACCGCAAGCCGCGCTACAACATCAACCTCAAGGACGGCAAGTCGTACCCGGTGATCCGGCTTACCAATGAACCGTTCCCGAAGGTGTTCCGCACCCGCACCATCGTGCTGGACGGATCCGAGTACTTCGGGCCGTTTCCCAAGGTGAACCAGATCGACATCTACCTGAGCCTGATCGACAAGCTGTTCCCGCTGCGCAAGCGCGGCAACGTGTTCAAGGAGCGCGACCAGCCGTGCCTGAACTTCCACATCGGGCGCTGTGCGGCGCCGTGCGTGGGCAACATCGGCGCGGACGACTACCAGGAGCGGGTGGCGGCGGTGCGCAAGCTGCTCACCGGCAAGAGCGCCGACCTGCTGCGCGAGCTGCGCGCACGCATGGAGGCGGAGGCGAAGGCGCTGCGCTTCGAGAAGGCGGCCACGTTCCGCGACCAAGTGCGCGCCATCAGCGAGGTGACCGACAGCGACCAGAACGTGGTCGATTTCTCGCGCGAGACGCGCGACTACGTGGGCTGCCACCGCGACGGCGACCACTACACGGTGGCCCTGTTTCAATTTCGGCACGGCCAACTGCTCGGCAAGGAACGGTTTGGGCTGGTCGATTCGGCGCCGCCGGAGGAGGTGCTGCCGAGCTTCCTGCTGCAGTTCTACGCCGGCCTCCAGACGCGCCCGCGCACCGTGTTCCTAAGCCTGCCGGCCGACGCCGCGCAGGTGCTGCAGAACGCCCTGGACCGCACGCTCGGCTCCACGCCGGCGGACGATACCCCGGCTGGCGGCGCGGCGGCGGACCCGGGAACCGGTGGGACGCCGGCCCGGGCCGCGGCGGATGGTGGCACCGATGCCGGCTCGGCGAATGGGGCTTCCGGAGCCGCCGCCGGGGAGGCCGCTCCCGCGGCCGGCGCACCAGCCGCGGCCGTAGCGCGTGGGCGGCGGGCGGCGCGGCTGGAGGTGCGGGTGCCGCAGCGCGGCAAGCACGTTCGCTTTCTGCGCATGGCGGAGCACAACGCGCAGGTGGAGTGGGAGAGCAGCGAGAAGAAGCGCGCCGGCCGCGACGCCCAGGTCCAGGTGCTCGAGGAGTTGCGCGCGGCGCTGCAGCTCGATGCCGCGCCGCGCCGCATCGAAGCGTTCGACATCTCCCACCTGGAAGGCAGCGACGCGGTGGCCTCGCTGGTGGTGTTTGTCGATGGCCGGCCCGAGAAGCAGTCCTACCGCCACTTCCGGCTGCGCTCCCTGGACGGCAAGGTGGACGACTACGCGGCGATGCGCGAAGTTGTGGCCCGGCGCTACACGCGCGCCGTCAACGACAACCGGGCGCTGCCCGACCTGGTGCTGGTGGACGGCGGCAAGGGGCAGGTCAGCGCCGCCAACCGCATCCTGCGCGCCCTGGAGCTGGGCAGCGTGCCGGTGGCCGGCCTGGCCAAGCGCAACGAAGAAGTGTTCGTGCCCGGCCGCTCGGCACCGGTTGCGCTGCCCGACGGCTCGCCCGCGCTGCGCCTGCTGCAGGCCGCGCGCGACGAGTCGCACCGGTTCGCCAACTCGTTCAACCGGCGGCTGCGCCGCAAGCGGGTGTCGCGGTCCACGCTGGAGGCGGTAAACGGCATCGGCCGGGTGCGCAGCCGGCGCCTGCTGGAGGCATTCGAGTCGGTGCCCGCAATGCTCGCCGCGGGGCCGGAGACGATCGCCGCCCGCGCCGGCGTTACACGCGAAACGGCCGCCACACTCCTTGCCCACCTCGGGCAACAATATGATACAGGAGAAGCTGCAGCAGCGGTTCCGTCAGCTCCTGATTGAACAGCCGCGCGCGGGTGTCGAATTCCACCAGCAGGCGCTGAATCGGTTCCATCTCGGCATCGGGGTAGCGGCGGTGCGCCTCCTGGAAGGTGCGCTGCATGCGCTTGCCGACTATGCGCAACTCGGCCAGCGCAGCGGCAGGCGCCTTGCGCTCCGCCAACAACTCCTTGAACCGGATCAGGCGCCCGAACTGGCTGTGCAGCATCGCCACGATCTGTATTGCATCGCCGCGCCGCGCCAGCAGCAGGGTGGTGAGCGTCTCCAGGCAGCCCTGCAGGTCGCGCGCCACTACCCGGTCGAACAGCGAGAACACCGTCTCCTCGCGGCTGTGGTAGAGATACTGCTCGATGTCCTCGACCGCTACGAAGGTGCTGGGCGGAAAGAAGCCGGCCAGGCTGCCGCACAGCTCCTCGAGGGCCGCCCCGTCGGCGGGGGCCAGCTCCAGGATCAGCGCACAAGCGTCCGCGTCGATGCGCAAATTGCGGGAGCGGAAGGCGCGCTGCACCGCGCTCTCGCGCTGGTTCTCGAACATCTCCCAGAAAATCCTGGTGCGCGCCTTCGGCACCATGCGCGGCAGCGCGGCCGGCAGGTCGCGCGCCATCCCGCTGCTGGTCAGCACCAGGGTGCTGGCCGCCGCCGGCTCCGTGCCATACCCCAGGAGCGCGTCCAACTGGTTGCCGGCGCGCAGATCCTGCACCTCCTGTAGCACCACCACGCGATGGCTCGTGAACAGGCCGGGCGTGCGCAGGGTCGCCACCAGGTCGACCAGGTCGGTGTCGTAGGGAAAGGTGCGCAGCACCTCGATCTCGCCGCCGCCGGACTCCGCCGCCGCGATGATCTGCGCCACGAAGTCGGCCTTCTGGCCGAGCTCCGGGCCGAGCAGCAGGTGGACGCCTCCGGTCAACCCTTTCGGCGCCGGCGGCGGCTTGCGCGCGGTTGCAGAACGGCGGCCGCCGGTGGTGCGCCGGCGGGCGGTGGCGGCCACGGGGCGTGGTACTCCGCGCTAGTAGGTGCGCTGCACGGCGCGCAGCTTGCCGAGAATGCGCAGGTTCTGGGTAAAGATCGGCGGGAAGTCGGGGTTCTCCGCCTGCAGCCGAATGCGGTTGCTCTCCCGGAAGAACCGCTTGAGGGTGGCCGCCTCCTGGATCATCGCCACCACGATGTCGCCATTGTCGGCGTCCTCCTGGCGTCGAACGATGGCGATGTCGCCATCAAGGATTCCGGCGTCGCACATGCTGGCGCCGCGCACGCGCAGCGCGAAGTGGGAGCCCGCCCCGAGCAACTCATCGGATACCGCGATGGTCCCTTCGACGTTTTCGTCGGCAAACACCGGCAAGCCGGCGGCGACCCGCCCGAGCAGCGGGATGCGCACCAGGCGGTGCTGGCGTTCCGCGGAGCCGTCGTCGAGTACTTCCAGGGAGCGCGAGCGGCCCTCGCTGGAGCGTACGTAGCCCTTTTTGCGGAGCGCCTTGAGGTGGTCGTATGCGCCCCGGATGGAGATTCGGAAGTGCTCGGCAAGATCGCGAATCGAGGGCGGGTAACGGTGCTGCTCCAGGTAGCCGTTGATGAAGTCCAGCACCTCGCGCTGGCGTACCGTCAATCCGCGCACGTCATTCGCCCCGAGTCAATTATCCCGAATCGGGGCAGCCGCGACAAGTCAGATCTGAACGTCTTCGAAGCGCCGCGCAAACAGATCCTCCAACGCTTCCACGGCGGCTTCCTCGTCGTCGCCGTCGGCGATGATCTTGACCGTGGTCCGATACGTTGCACCGAGCGTAATAATGCCCATGATCGACTTCCCGTTGACCCGCTCGCCGCCGCTCTCCAGGAAGATGTCGGAAGAGAACGCACCGGCGGTACGAACCAGTTTGGCAGCAGGCCGGGCGTGGATTCCGGCGCGGTTGATGATAAGTACTTCCCGTTCGATCAGCGTTACCACTCCTCTATGGCGACTTCCCGCGGCTTTCGACCGTCGAGCCACCGGGTCACGTTGCGATTGAACTCCGCCGCCGAATAATACCCCATATGCTTGAGCCGTTCGTTCATTGCCGCGGTCTCGATGAGGATCCAGATCGGACGCCCCGGGCGCACCGGGATCAACACCTCGCGAACCCCGACACCGAGAAACTCGACGGTACGTTCGTCCAGGCCAACCCGGTCATAATCCGCGGAATTGTCCCAATCTTCAAGCCGCACCACCAGTTGGATGTTCTTGGCGTCGAGAATCGCCCCGACCCCGAACAGGTAGGAGATGTTGATGATGCCGAGGCCGCGAATCTCCATGTGATGGCTGGCCGCGCGGATGCCGCTGCCATGCAGGACGTTGTCGACCAGGCGCACGTCCACCACGTCGTCGGCAACCAGCCGGTGACCGCGCTCGACAAGCGCCAGCGCGGCCTCGCTCTTCCCGACACCGCTCGGGCCCTGGATGAGCACGCCCATGCCGAACACCTCGAGCATCACCCCATGCACCTGCACCGAGGGTGCAAACATCATGGCCAGAATGCGTTCCACGCGTACGGTGAATTCGGCGGTGGTCAGCGGCGTGCACAGAACCGCGCGCCCGGCCGCCTCCGACAGGCGCAGGAAGTCGTCGGTCGGCTCGATGCCGTGGGTGAACACGCTGCACGGGATGTCGTAGGCAACCATGCGCTCGAGCGACTCGGTCGATCGTTCGCCGGCGAGCTTGCGCAGGTAGGCGCTCTCTCCCCGTCCGAACACCTGTACGCGCTGAAAGGCAAAGCTGTCGAAAAAACCGCCGAGCGCCAGGCCGGGCCGGTTCAACTCGGGACCGTGCAACTCCGCGGTGAGGCCGCGGCGCGCGCCAACGCAGGTCAACTGCAGCGCTTCATGCTCCTTCACTTCAAACTGGAGCAGGTTGAGAACGGTCACCTCTGCGGCCATGCCGGTACGCTTGCGGCGGCGTCAACCACGCGACGCGGCGCGGTGCGGGGCCCGATGCGAGCCGCGCGTGACCTTCTCCTTCTCCTTGTTGACCTTGGCCTGGATCTTGTCCATCAGCCGGTCGAACGCCTCCACCAAATCGTAACCGCTCACCTTCAGGTGGTTGGTCGCACCCCAGCGGAAGTGGAGCGCACCGTCGACGTGATACTGGCTGCCCTCCCGGGTCAGCGTGAGCCTCAGATCGACCAGGTATTCACGCGCGTACGAGAACCGCTGCAGGCGCCGGTCGATATGCTCCCGCTGCACTTCGTTGAGTGAGAAATGAACCGCCTTGATGTCCAGTTGCATGGGAAAGTACTCCTTGATGTTGTTCTCAGTTGCGTCGATAGGAGCTGTCGATGTCCAGCTCCTTGCGATACTTTGCGACCGTGCGCCGTGCGATGCGCACTCCTTTTTCGGCCAGGAGCTCGGCGAGCCGGCTGTCGGACGGCGGCTTCCCGGCAGGCGTGCCATTGGCGCCTGCCGCTGCCGTATGCTCGATTATTTCCCGCAGTATCTCCTTGACCGCGGTCTTCGAAAAGCGCGATCCCTTCGAGCCCGCTCCCGATATGGAGTTGGTAAAGAAGTAGCGCAATTCGAATATGCCGAATTCGGTCTGCAGGTGTTTGCCGTTGGCCAACCGTGACACCGTCGCCTCGTGCACGCCCACGTCCGCCGCCACGTCCTTCAGCGTCAACGGCACCAGGTGCTTGGCGCCGCGCCGGAAGAACTCGCGCTGCGCACCGACCACTGCCCGCGTCACCTTGAGCAGCGAGCGGTTGCGTTCATCGATGCTGCGCATGAACCAGCGCGCGTCCTGCAGATTGTGGTTGACGAACTTCTTCAACTCCCGATCGCCCCTGGAGCGGCTGAGCTGTTCGAAGAACGGACTCACCCCAAGTACCGGCACTTGGTGGTCGTTGAGCGCCAGGGCGAGTTCGCCGTCGATCTGTTTCACGATCACGTCGGGAACCACGTAGCGTACCTGTTCGGCGCTGAAGTTGCGCCCCGGGATCGGATCAAGCTCGCGCACGAATTCGAGGATGCCGTGTACTTCCTGCTCCGGAATCGCCATGCGGCGCGCAATTTCCGCGGTCTTGCCGCGTTCGGCCAGATCCATGTAGCTGCGCACCAGCTCGGCGCTGCCGGGCACGGCCCGCGCATGCACGCGGATCTGCGCCAGCAGCGAGTCGGTGTAGTCGCGCGTGCAGCAGCCGGACGGGTCGAATGCCTGGATCATTGCCGTTACCTTGGCGAGCCGTTCCGGTGCAACGTCCGCGGCGAGCGTACCCGGCTCCTCGAGGGTAAACCCATTGTCGTCCAGATTGCGGATCAGCATCTCGCCGAGTTCGAACTCCGCCTCGGCCAGCGGCTGCAGGCGGAGCTGCCACAGCAAGTGGTCCTGCAGCGTCTCCGGACGGGTCAGGGCGCCTTCGATGAATTGGCGCTTGGCGTCGGCTTCCACGCCGCTGCTGCCGGTCACATACCCGAGGTCGGAGGACTCGGCAAATACGCTTTCCTCGGCGCCGCCGGCCGGCTCGGTGTCCAGCGAAGTGGTCGAGTTGTCTTCCATCACCTCCAGCGCGGGATTTCGCTCCAGTTCCTCCTGGATGGTGGCCTGCAGCTCCTGCAGCGGCATCGCCATGATGCGGATTGCCTGGTAGAGCTGGGGCGTCATCTTGAGACGCTGTTCCTGGCGGAGGACGGGCTGCTGCGACAGCATGGCTTCTCGCTTCATGGTGAGTGACCGCACACCCCTATGTCAACGAGAGCTCAACGAGGCCAGCCTGCCCTACATGCGGAAGTCGCGCCCCAGGTAGAGCTGGCGGGCGAGCTGGTTTTCGAGTAGCTCGCCGCGGGTTCCGCTGACCATGATCTCGCCGGCGCGGAGGATGTAGCTGCGATGGGTGATCTCCAGCGTGTCGCGAACATTGTGGTCGGTGATCAGCACCCCGATACCGGTCTCGGCCAGGCGGCCCACGATGCCCTTGATGTCCTGTACGGCGATCGGGTCGATGCCGGCGAACGGCTCGTCGAGCAGCAGAAAGCTCGGCTGCATCGCAAGCGCTCGGCCGATTTCGGTGCGGCGCCGCTCGCCGCCGGACAGGGTGTAGGCGCGCTGCCGGCGGAGATCCTCCAGGCCCAACTCGTCGAGGATCTCGTCGCAGCGCTGCCGGCGTACACTGCGCGTCAGGCCGCGCTGGGTCTCCAGCACGGCCAGCAGGTTCTGCTCCACGGTGAGCTTGCGGAATACCGACGCCTCCTGCGGCAAGTAGGAGATGCCGGCGCGCGCGCGGCGGTACATCGGCAGGCGCGTAATGTCGTCGCCGGTGAGGAAGATGCGTCCCGCGGTCGGGCGTATGAAACCGACGATCAGGTAGAACACGGTCGTCTTGCCGGCCCCGTTGGGACCGAGCAGGCCGACCACCTCGCCGCTGCCCATGGAGAATGACACGTCGCGGGCGGCGTACTTGCGCCCGTAGCGCTTGATCAGGCCCTCCACCGCGAGGGAGGCGGTTCGCCCGGAGACGTGGGTCACCCGCCCGCCTCCGTTCCGGACGACTGGCCGTCGGCCGGGGGATCGGTGGCTGCGCCGCCGCTCTCCGCCGCCTCGCCCGGCGCGGTGCCGGAGGTGGTGCCGGACGCGCCGTCCTGCTCGCCCTCAGTCTCGGCCTCGGCCTCGGCCTCGGCGGACGGGGTAATCTGCCCGCTCACCGTTCCGGTGAGCACGATGCGATCCTGATCGAGATCTATGAAGATCCGCGACGCGCGGTACTCATCACCCTTCCAGGTGACCACCGGCAGACCGCTGAGTGCGAGCGTCTGCCTGGCGCGGTCGTAATGCACGAGTTGGGCGCGGGCCACCAGGTCGTCGCTCAGGATCTGCACGCCGATCTGGATCGAGGTCTCGTTGCGTTCCTCCCAGTGTTCGAGAAAACCTCCCTTGATAACCATCTCGTTGTCGTGGTCGATAAGCAGGGCGTCTCCCTCCACCCGCACGATACCGTCGCGGCGGTTGTAGAACACGGTCTCGCTGGTAAGCTCGATCCCCTCGCCGACCTGTACCACGCGCACGCCGCCCCGCGACAGCGCGAACGCAAGGTCGTCGCCGTACAGCTCGATGCTGTCGGCGAAGATCTCGGTGTCGTCCGAAGCAAGTGCCGCGTTGCCGGTCAGCACGGTCCGCTCGCGCCCCTCGGCAAGCACCGTTTCCATCTGGTCCGCGGAGAAAGAGAACTGGTCCGTCTCCGCGGCCGCCGGCGGCGGAGCCGCGATCAACGCGGCAGCGAGTGCGGCAGCGAGCGCGATGCCGGCCGGGAACGCGACGCACGGAAGGCGCCGCGGGCAACGCGGCAGGTCACTCATCGACGGCTGTCTCGGCCACCAGCCGCCCGCTCACCGGCCCGGAAAAGTGAATGGTCTTGGCGCGCAACTCGGCCTCGAAACCGGCTCCCTGCACGCGCGACCCGTCGTCGCGAATTACGGCAACGACCTGTTCGGGGCCCGTGCTGAGCAGCCGCCCGGCCTGGTCCCAATGCAACTCCTCGGCAGTCAGCGACGCTTCCTGCGATACCGACCGCAACTTGACGGCGCCGGCCACCTCGGCATCCTCACTGTCCAGGTAATATACCGCGCGGTCCGCGCGCCCGGTGGCCGCTACCGCGCCGCTGCCGTCGTATTCGACGTAGCGCACGTCGTGCAACTCGGCGCGTCCGGCGGCCGGGAAGTTCTCCACCTGCTCGGAACTGATCTGGGCCACCACGCGGCCGTCGCGCACCACGGTGTGGGTGGCTGCGGTAAGGACCGTTTCCGGAATTTCGTCAGCAAGCTGCTCGGGTCCGGGGTCGCCACCATAGTCGAAGCTGCACCCGCCGAGCAGCGCGGCCAGCGTCACGCCCAGCAGCGCCACTACGCTGCCGCCGCCGCGGCGCCGCGGATCGCGGGCGCACCCGCCGCACGGGAGTCGGCGCCGGTGCCGGAGCCGGGCGCCCCTGTCCCGGACGGTGGGGTTCCCCTCCCCCGACGGCGCCATCTTCCGTGCCGCACCGGCCGGGTGTCCAGCAATTCCCCCGTACGGCGGCGCTGCTTCCCCCGCATCCGGTATGCGCGTTGCAGCCCGCGGCGCAACCCCGGCTGCACTCAAACTCGCCGCTCTCGGTGCGGCGCCGGGTTCCACCACGGGCTGCTGCAACCGACCTCAGCGGCGCCCGCCGGGGCCCCCCGCGGCCCGGCTCCCCCCCCCCCCGGCGCCGCCCGCCGGGGCGCCGGGGCCGCCCGGGGCCGCGCTGGCGGGCCGCTTCCGATGCCTTGCGGGCCGCTTCCGGCGCCGTGGTCTGGCGGCGCAGGGTGCTGATGCTCTTTGCCGCGCCGTCGGCCCCTACCTCCAGCACCACTCCCTGCAGCTCCAGGAGCCCCCAGGCATCGCGCGACTGC
Source organism: Spirochaetaceae bacterium bin103 (assembly GCA_002238925.1). Classification (GTDB taxonomy): domain Bacteria; phylum Spirochaetota; class Spirochaetia; order SZUA-6; family Bin103; genus Bin103. Next base: position 44,926 of record MPNH01000026.1, read on the forward strand.
TCATGAACCTGGGTAAGGAACTTGCGCGTCTCCACCTCGGGATCGAGGCCGCCCACCGAGTTCAGGCTGCCGGTGCGGCCGCTGTGGGTAATTGCCGCGGTACCGCCGGGCAGCAGGCGGGCGTCGGCCGACAAGGTGCGCACGTGGGTGCCGATCAGCGCCGTGACCTTGCCGTCGAGATACAGGCTCATGGCCACCTTCTCGGAGGTGGTGGTGGCGTGAAAGTCGACCAGCACCACCGGCGTCTGCTGCTTGACCCGCTCGATCAGTCCGTTCGCCATCTCGAACGGGCTGCGCAGGTGGACACGGCTGAAGCCCGCCTGACCGAGCAGCGATATAACCCCGACCCCCGGTGCAGGCGGGGCGCCCGCGCCGGCGTCCGGCGGTTTCGGCGCAGGACGCCGGCGGCCTGCTTTCCGGCGCTCGCCGTCCGCCTCGGCGGGCGGGGGCCTCCGCCCCCCCGTTGGGGGGGGGGGGCGGGCGGGCCGCGGGCCGGCCGGTCCGACCGCGGCGGCGGACTCCGCGGGCGCGACCTCGGGCTCCAGCGCGCGGGAAGCGGATTCCCGATCGCGGGCGGGCGCCGGTTGGCCTGCGCGAACCGGTTCGCGGGAGGCGGTTGCAGGTGGTTCGGCGGCGGCTGCCGGGGGCCGTCCTGTGCGTTGCGCCGCTTTTCCCGAGTGCGGTTGGCCCGGCCGCGGGCGTACCACCAGCCAGCCGCGCCCCGGGTTGCCGTACGGGTAGTTCGCCGGCCGCAGCAGGTAGCGCGCCTGACCAAAGTAACTCACGGCGTCGCGCTTGAAGTACGCGAAGTCACCGGCGGTGATCACGTCCACCCCGAGCTTCTGCAAATACACCGCATGGCCCTTGCCAATACCGAACCCGCCGGTAGCGCCTTCGGCGGCAGCGATGGTGAGGTCGATTCCCAGCTCGCGCTTGAGCTCCGGAAGCAGCGCCTTGACGCAGTAGATCCCGGCGCTGCCCACGATCTCACCTATGAACAGAATACGCATCGTACCCGCCTAACATAGCAGAGTGCCTTCATCGAAGGCGACCGCTGGACCGAAATGCCGCACTGCCGCTACCGTCAGGCGTAGCCGGCAACCGTTGCGCAGCCGGTAGCCGAAATGATCGCACGCTTGTGGGAAGTTCTACTCGTGGCCCTGAAGCTGGGGCTTACCTCGTTCGGCGGCCCGGTGGCGCACCTGGGGTACTTCCGCGATGAGTACGTAACGAAGCGCAAGTGGCTCGACGACGCTGCCTACGCCGACCTGGTCGCGCTGTGCCAGCTCCTGCCCGGCCCGGCGAGCAGCCAGGTCGGCATGGCGGTGGGGATGACGCGCGCCGGCATCGGCGGCGGCGTGGCGGCCTGGCTCGGATTCACCCTGCCGTCGGCGGCGCTGATGATCGTGTTCGGCTACGGGGTGGCCGCGTTCGGCGATCTGGCGAGCGAGGGCTGGCTGCGCGGCCTCAAGGCGGTAGCGGTGGCGGTGGTGGCCCTCGCGGTGTACGGCATGGCAAAGAACCTGACCCCCGACCGGACGCGCGCCTCGCTGGCCATGCTCACCGCCGTCGCTATGCTGTTCTGGCGCACTCCGCTGACCCAGGTGCTGGTGATCGCGGCCGCCGGCTGCGCCGGGATGCTGCTGCTCAAGGACACGTCCCCGGCGCCGACCGAGGCGCCGCCCATGGTCCGCTCCGGCGCGGTCCGGGCCGTCGCGGCGCTGGCGGCGTTCTTCCTCCTGCTGGCCGGCCTGCCGCTGGCAAGCGGCCTCGCGGGCGGCGAATGGCTGCGGCTGCTGGACGGCTTCTATCGGGCCGGGGCGCTGGTGTTCGGCGGCGGACACGTGGTACTGCCGCTGCTGGAGGCGGAGGTGGTGCCGGCAGGCTGGGTCACGCGCGATCAATTCATCGCCGGCTACGGGCTGGCACAGGCGGTGCCGGGCCCGCTGTTCACCTTTTCCGCTTACCTGGGCACGGTGACGCCCGGGCCGACGGGCGGCTGGCGCGGCGGCCTGTTTGCACTGGCCGCGGTGTTCCTGCCCTCCTTTCTGCTGCTGATCGGCATCCTGCCGTTCTGGCACCGACTGCGCGCCAACCACCGGCTCCGCGCCGCCATTACCGGTATCAACGCCGCCGTGGTCGGCTTGCTGCTTGCCGCCCTGTACGACCCGGTATGGGTTTCCGCCATCTCCCGGCCCGCCGACCTTGCCCTGGCGCTGGCCGCGTTCGCGCTGCTGGCTTGGTGGAAGGTGCCGCCGTGGCTGGTGGTTATCGCGGGCGCATTCTGCGGCGCCATCTTCACCCTGGCCGGCTGACGCGGTTCCACCGGACCCCTCTGCACTTGCGCCGGCACGCCGGGACATCGACGCACCCGGGGTGCGCATTGGAGCCGGATACACCTTTCGCAGCCTTGTTATACACTTGGTGTCCAGTTATTATCGCATGGCGTGTCGTTCATGCCGCTGAGACGCGTTCTGTTCAACGCGGGTTCCTCACGATGACATTCGTTCCACGCCTTGAGGCGATTCGTCCCCTGTGTCCGGTACTGATCATGGCCATCGGCGCCGGGTGCCAGATGCAGCACATACCACCCGACGACACCGGCGAGAGCGCACCGCAACACACCGCGGGGGACGGCATGTCCGACCAGCAGGACATCGATATGCCGCACCGCGACGCGGGCACGCCAGGGTTGACGATCGCGAACGCGACCGCGGCCGAAAGCGCGGGCACCCTGACCTTCACCGTAAGCCTCCACCCGGCGAGCACCGAACCGGTGACGGTGCGGTACGACACCAGCGACGGCGACGCCAGGGCCGGCGCCGATTACGAGTCCACGCGCGGCAACCTGACCTTTGCCGCCAACGCCACCGCCGCCCAGACCATCCCGGTCACGGTGCACGATGACGCGGTCGACGAGACCGACGAAACCTTCACGATTCAACTGAGCGACCCGCAAGGAGCCGCCCTCGCGAAAGCCACCGCTACCGGCACGATCAAGGACGACGACCTGCGCTCGTTGATCGCGCAGCCGTCGGCGCTGAACGTCCTGGAGGGGCAGAGCGCGAGCTATACGTTGGCGTTGAGCGCGCGGCCCGCTGCGCCCGTTACCATCGAGATTGCATACCCGCCGGACCTGTCGGTAACCCCGGGGGCGCCGGTATTCACACCCGGCGACTGGGCGGCCGCTCGGACGGTAACAGTAACCGCACACCGGGACGCCGACGAAATTCCCGCAGCGCCGGCGGTGTTGTCCAACACGGCGCGCGGCGGCGACTACGACGGCCACAACGCCTCGGTCAAGGTGACGGTCGTGGAGGTGGATACCGCGTCGCTCACCATCTTCGACGCGGCCGCGCCGGAAGCTGGCGGTGTGCTCCGGTTCGCCGTGACCCTGAGTGTGCCGAGCAGCGCCGAGGTGACGGTCGAGTATGAAAGCGGCGCGGCTGGCGACCCGGCGACCGCCGGTACCGACTACCGGCACGGCCGCGGCACGCTGACGTTTGCCGCCCATTCGCCCGCACCGCGCACGATTGAGGTGACCTTGAACGACGACGACCTGGACGAACCCGACGAACAGTTGACGATAACACTGTCCAACCCTCGGAACGCCATCCTCGCCGGCGCCGGTGCCACTGTGTCGGCGACCGGGACGATTGAGGACGACGATCACCCGCCGCAACTGGCGATTACAGATGCCACTGCAAGCGAAGACGGCGGGAGCCTGCAGTTCGCGGTCACGTTGCTGCGGGCGAGCGGGCGCGAGGCACGGGTGGACTATGCGACGGACGACGTCACGGCGCATGCGGGCGCGGACTACGCGCGGGACGCAGGTACGCTGGCGTTCCCGGCCGGATCGGTTAAGCAGGTCGTTGCCGTACCGTTGCTGGACGACGACCTGGATGAAGACGCCGAGACGTTCACGGTGGCGCTGAGCAACGCGCGGGACGCAGTGTTGGCTCCCAACGGTGGGACTGGCACGATCACCGACAACGACAGCCGCGGAGTGCTGGTGCAGCCGACGGAGTTGGCCGTGCATGAAGGCCGGGCGGCGAACTACACGGTGGTACTGACCTCGCAGCCGAGCGCGGCGGTCACCGTGGCGGTCACGGCCATTCCGGCGGCCGGCGGCGTGTCGGTCTCTGCCGAGGCATTGACGTTCGCGGCCGAGCGCTGGAGCAGTGCGCAGACCGTGAGCGTAACCAACGGCGTGGACGCGATCGCGGGCGAAACGGTGACCATAGTTCACTCGGTTTCGGGCGGCGACTATGCGGGACAACCGGCGCCCGCGGTCACGGTGAGTATCACTGAGCCGCCTCCGCAGCAACTCACCAGGCTGCAAGTGACCGGCGGCGGCACCATGTATCCCACCTTCGATTCCGGCACCCTGCACTATGCGCTGACCTGCGAGGATTCCATATCGCTGCAGGTAACGGCCGAGGCGAACCGAACGGGATCGACGCTGACCCTCCTGCGCGACGACTCGGATCGCAATGTTGCATCACGCGGAAGCCTGAGCACGCGGGTTGTGGTGAACAGCGACTCGGACATCGCCATCGAACTGAGCCACGCGGATTTCGCCACCACCACCTATGTCGTCCACTGCATCCCGGCCGATTTCCCGAACGTCAGAGTCCTCAGGAAGACCGCTCAGGCATCGCAAGACAGCCTGCTATTCGTGACACCCCGGTACGAGCTCGACAACAATAAATACGGCTACACGGCGATTCTCGACTATAACGGCGTGCCCCGGTTGCACCTCGATGTCAGCGACCGCCTCGAAAGGAACTTCCGGCGCCACGGCCACACCGACGGCTGGTACACGGTGGCGCGCAGATACGCTAACGGACCGCGCTTCGAGGTTATTCTGTACAACGAGCAGTTCGAACAGTTGGACGTGGTCCGTTCCGCCCCACCGCTGACTTCCACCAGCGGCCACGACTTCCTGTTCAATGGGGCAAACCGCCTGTTTATCTCCTTCAACCCTGCCACCCGGAACTTCGAGCCATACGGCGGCTCGCCAAATCAGAACACGCGCGACTCGATCATACAGGAGGTGTCGCCGCAAGACACCGAATTGTTCCAGTGGAACTCCTGGGACTACCGGACCGTGATGCAACTCGGCGATGACTGCACGCTCGGACTGTGGCCGGATGAGTATGCCCATCTCAATTCGTTGCAGCTGATCGACGGAGACATAATCGCCTCGTTCCGGCGCTGCTCTCAGGTGTTGCGGATCGACTGGTCGGACCCCGGGCGGGGGACCGTGAAGTGGAAGCTCGGCGGCTCCGCCCCGGCGGAAGATTCCGGCGTCGAACACCTGGAGATCGTCGGCGACGACCAGGCGGACAACGAATTCTGTGGCCAGCATCATGTGACGCTGATGCCTGACGACAAGCTCATTCTGTTCGACAACGGCGTGTACTGCATCGGCCCAAGGAAGTGGGCAGCCCCATTTACCCGGGTGGTCGAGTACGACATTGCTTCCGGGACGCATGCCCAGTACGTCCGCGAATACACGCGTTCCAGCAAGTATGGCTACACCGACACCCGGGGCGGGGTCACGGTACTCGACGACAATACCCGCTGGCTGATTGCCTGGGGAGACACCCTCCTCGGGACGGAGAAGCTCGCAGAGACCGTCGCGGTGAGTGAGGTCGACCCAGCCACGAACACCGCCCATTTCGAATTGCACATGTCCAAGGGCGGCGTGGCCGCCGGCACCTATCGCGCCTACCGCGAACGCGAAGCCGATGTCTCCATTCCGCTGAATCTGCCGTAGACCGGTAGACCGGTAGTCGCCGGTCGTGGAGCGCTCTGCTATTATCCGCTTTCGCCATGACCGAATTCCCGAGCCTGCGGCTGTTGCTGGTGCGGCATGCGCAGGCGCGCAACGCACCCGGCACCAGCTATGACCACGCGTCACTGTCGGCCCTCGGGCGAACCCAGGGCGCCGCGGTGGCTCGAGCGTGCGCCGCCCTGGCGCCGGACGCCCTGTATGCCAGCCCGGCGGCGCGGGCGCGCGAGACCGCGGAACTGATCGCAGCTGCCACCGGACTGCCGCTGACGGTCGACGAGCGCCTGATCGAGTACCGCTTCGGAAGCATTACCGACCCCAACCTCACCATGGAGCAGCTTCGCGAGCGCCGCGACGACCTGCTGGCGTGGCACCCGGACCGCAAGCTGGCGCCGGACGGTGAGACGATACGGGAGTTCGCGGAACGCGTCATGGCGGTGACCGGCGAGATCGTCGCGCGCCATGTCGGTGAGCGGGTGGTGGTGGTCTCCCATGCCGGCACCATCGACGTAACCATGCGTTGGGCGATCGGCATCAGCCCCGGCACCCCGGTGTTGCACGACTTCCCGATAGTCAACGCGAGCATCAGCGAGCTGATCCACTGGCCGCGCGGACGCATGACCGGCGGCGCGCCGCGCTACACCGAGTTCGCGAGCGTCGGATCGGCCGACCATCTGCCGCCCGCCACCCGGAGCGAGAACTGATGGAGCGGGCGCCGCCGCCGCTGACGGGAGCGCCGGTACGCTACCCCCTCAGGCGCGGCGTCCGCTGGTGCGGTAGCGGTGCACCGCCAGCGGCGCGAACACGGCCACCAGGAGCACCGCCCACAGCAGCGTATACAGCACCGGGTGCTGCAGCGGCCATGCCTCCGGGGGCGCGGTCCCGGGCGGGATGTTGCCGAACAGCTCGCGGGTAGCCTGGGTGACCGCGGACACCGGGTTCCACAGCGCGAAGGTGCGCAGCACCGGCGGCAGGTTCTCGGCCGGCACGAACGTGTTGGCGACGAAGGTAAGCGGCATGGTGACCATGAAGGAGGCGTTGTTGATTACCTCCACGCTCGGCACCAGCAGGCCGACGTACGCCATCACCCACGAGAACGCGTAGGCGAACGCCAGCAGCAGCGCGAAACCCGCCACCGCGTCCAGCACCGAGGAACTGATCCCCCAGCCGACCACCAGCCCGGTCAGCGCCATGATCAACAGCGACAGCGCGTTGTACACCACGTCGCTGACGGTACGCCCCACCAGCAGCGCGCTGCGCGACATCGGCAGGGCCCGGAAACGGTTGATGATGCCCTTCTGGATGTCTTCGGCAAGACCGGCGCCGGTGAACGTGGCCCCGAATACCACGGTCTGAGCGAAGATCCCGGCAATCAGGAACTCACGGTAGGAGCCGCCGGGGATGTTGATGGAGTTGCCGAACACGAACGCGAACAGCAGCACGAACATGATCGGCGAGATCAGCACGAACACCAGCACGTCGGGGACCCGCTTGATCTTGATCACATTGCGCCAGGCGATTACCGCTGCATCACTGACAGCATGGGACAGCGCTTTCATTGGCCGTTCTCCTCCGGCGCCGAGACGTGGCCGGTCAAGGTCAGGAACACGTCGTCGAGCGTCGGGCGGCGCAACCCGACATCGCGCACCGCGATGTGCGCCTGCGCCAGTTCGTGCAAGGCCGCGGCGAGCACTGGTGCGCCGCCCGCGATCGGCGTGATCAGCGTACGCGAACGCCCGTCGGCCAGTTGCTCTCCCACCGCAAAGCGGGCGAGCGCGGCGCGCGCCGGCTCCAGGGCCGCCCCGTCGGTGACCGTGACCTCGATCCGCTCGGCGCCGATACGGCTCTTCAGCTCGTCGGCCGTACCCTCGGCGATGGCGCGGCCGTGGTCGATTACCAGGATGCGGTCGGCGAGCTGGTCCGCCTCCTCCAGGTACTGGGTGGTGAGCAGCACGGTGGTGCCGCCGCCGACCATGCCGCGAATCACCTCCCAGAGCTGGCGCCGGCCCTGCGGGTCGAGGCCGGTGGTCGGTTCGTCCAGGAACAGCACCGGCGGCGCCGCCACCAGGGCGCCGGCCAGGTCGAGCCGGCGCCGCATGCCGCCGGAATAGGTCTTGACCGGCCGCCCGCCCGCCTCCGCCAAGTCGAACAGCTCCAGCAACTCGCCGGCGCGGGCGCGCGCCCGATGGCGGCCCAAGTGATAGAGGCGGCCGACCATGACCAGGTTCTCGAACCCGGTGAGGTGCTCGTCCACCGCCGCGAACTGGCCGGACAGGCCGATGCGCCGGCGCACGTCGCGCGGCCGGCTCCTCACGTCGATCCCCGCCACCCGCGCGCTGCCGGCATCCGGCTCCAGCAGCGTCGCCAGGATGGAGACGGCGGTGGTCTTGCCCGCACCGTTCGGGCCGAGCAGGCCCAGCACCGAGCCCTCGGCCACGGCCAGATCGAGCCCGTCCAGGGCGGTGACCTCACGGTACCGCTTTACCAAGCCGCTGGCTTCAACGAGATTCGCCATGGCCGGAATATACGGCCGGCCCTTGATCGAGCGGGCGCCGGTCAGTACTCATAGGCGGTTATGGTGCAAGTGGCCCCGGGAATTGCCATACCGGAGGAGGAACTCGACGAGCGGTTCGTGCAGAGCGGCGGGCCGGGCGGGCAGAACGTGAACAAGGTAGCCACCGCGGTGCAGCTCCGCTTCGACGCCGCCGGCTCCCCGTCGCTGGCGCCGGAAGTGCGGCAGCGCCTGTTGAGCATCGCGGGCACCCGCGTCACCGCCGAGGGGGAGCTGGTCATTACCGCGCGCCGGTTTCGCACCCAGGAGGCGAACCGCCGCGACGCGCGGGCGCGGCTCGCTGCGCTCGTGGCGCGTGCGCTCGAAGAACCCCGGCCCCGGCACGCCACCCGCCCCACCCGCGCCGCCCGCGAGCGGCGCCTGCAAGACAAGGTTCGCCGCGGCGCCGTCAAGAGGCAGCGCACCCCGCCCGGCGACGACGATTGACGCCACGCCACGCCGCCGTGGAAGTGCAGCCCGGTGACACAGGAGACGAAAGGAAATTCAGCATGAAGACCATAGCCATCATCAGCCCCGGCAACATGGGGCACGCCGTCGGGCGGCTGCTCGGCAGCCGCGGCTTCGACGTGGTTACCTCGCTCGCCGGCCGGTCGGCGCGCACCGGTGGGCTGGCCGCGAAGGCCGGCATCCGCGACTCCGGCAGCGTGGAGGCGCTGGTTGCGGAGGCCGACCTGGTGCTGTCGATCATGCCGCCGGCCGCCGCCGTGGCAGCCGCGCAGGAGGTGGCGGCCGCCATGGCCGCGGCGGGCGCCGCCCCGCCCTACGCCGACTGCAACGCCATCGCGCCCGCGACCACGGCACGCGTCGGTGAGCTGATCGGCGCCGCCGGCGCCTCCTACATTGATGCCGGCATCATCGGCGGCCCCCCGGCAGGCGGCAAAAGCCCGCCGTTCTACGCCCTCGGGCCGGCCGGCCACCTGCTGGGGGCCCCCGCGGGTGGGCGACGCGCAGGAACCGGCCCGCGTCGCTACGCCTCCGGCCCGGCCGCCCACCTGCTGGCGCCGCTGGAGGGCGGCGGACTCGTGGTACGCGACCTCGGCGGCGCCATCGGACGCGCATCCGCGCTCAAGATGTGCTACGCCGCGGTCACCAAGGGCACCTCGGCGCTGCAGTTCGCCCAACTTGCCGCCGCCAGCCGGCTGGGCGTGGACACAGCCCTCGCCGCCGAGCTGGCGGAGAGCCAGTCCGCCACGTACGCCGGCATGCAGCGCGCTCTGCCGGGGCTGCCGGCCAGGGCGCCGCGCTGGATCGAGGAGATGCGCCAGATCGCGGCCACCTTCGAATCGGTGGGCGTGCCCGGCGACTTTCACCGCGGCGCCGCCGCCCTCTATGAACTGCTTTCCGCCACCCCGTTCGCCGACGAGCCGGAGGAGGCGGTCGACACCTCGCGCACCCTGGAAACCACCGTCGCCGCCCTGACCGAGATCTGCGCCCGCCGCAACCGGTAGCCCGCGTGGCGAATGCTGGCGCAAGCATGGGCGGTGCCGAACGGCTCCGCGGCTTGCCGATCGGCTCGGGGCATCCGGCGTTCAAGGAACTGCTGCGCATCCGGCGCGGCAGCACGCCAGCGGAAGACGGCCGGGTGGTGGCCGAGGGGCTGTGGGCGGTGCAGTTGCTGCTCCGCCTCGGTACGCCGATCGAGCAGTTGTTCTGGTGCCCTGAGCTGACCTATTCCACGGAGGCACGAGATTGCGCCGCGGCCGCCGGAGAACACGCCCGCGATGCGTTCCTGGTGTCGGCCAAGAGCATGCATCGAATCTCCGACCGGGATGCGCCGGACGGGCTGCTGGCGCTGGTGCGACAGCCGCGCTGGCCGGCTGAACAGCTCGCGCTCGGCGACAACGCGCTGATCGTGGTTGCCGACGGCCTGGAGAACCCCGGCAACCTCGGCACGCTGCTGCGCACCGCGGACGGCGCCGGCGCCGAGCTGGTGGTAGTGACCAACCGGCGCGCCCGCATCAGCCACCCGCAGGTGTTCCGGGCCAGCCACGGCATGAGCCTGAAGGTTCCGCAGGTCGAGTTCGCCCGCGCCGAAGATGCGGTCGCGTGGCTGCGGCGGCACCGCTGCACCGTCTACCTGGCCGCGCCCGGCGGCGGCACCCACTACCGGCGGCTCGACTACGGCGGGCGCACCGCGCTGGTGTTCGGCAGCGAGCGGTTCGGCCTGTCCCCGGCGTGGGCGGCACCGGAGTCTCGCCGCGCCGCGATTCCGATGCTCGGTGCCGCCGATTCCCTGAACGTGGCGGCCGCGGCGGCGATCTTGCTCTACGAGGTACGCGCCCGCAAACAAGGCTGGGACAACCGGGACAACTGGGACAAAGGGGCCCGTGAGTAGTTGCCGCCGGGCGGCTATGATACGCGATACCAGACGATGGAATCACTTCACAAGACCGGAACCTCCGACACCGCGCAGAGCTTCGCCGTCCTTGCCGACGCCGCGCGCCTGGTGCTTGCCCGCTGCCCGTGGACCTCGGCGCAGACCGCGGAGGGGTACACCGCGCAACTGCGTTCCGAGGCGGACGAGGCGCTGCTCGCGGTTGCGAACCGCGATCACGAGAACTTCAAGGAGGAGCTCGGCGACTTGGTGTGGGATGTCGTGATGTGCGCCCTGCTGGCCGAACGCAGCGGCCACTTTCCGGCGCACGAGGTGTTCGACGACGTGGTGGCCAAGATGCGCCGCCGCAAGCCGTTCGTGTTCGACGGCACCGACGTGACCGAGGAGGAGGCGCAACGGATCTGGGTCGCCGCCAAGGCACGGGAGAAGCAGACAAGGTGAGTCGTTCCGACCGGGACACCGGGGCTCGCTCGTAGTGGACGATCGCTACCTCGCGCTGCTGCGCGGCATCAACGTGGGCGGCAACAACATCATCGCCAAGGACGACCTGCGCCGCTGTTTCGAGGACCTCGGCTGCACCAACGTGCGCACCTACATCCAGAGCGGCAACGTCGTGTTCCGCGCGCCGGAGGGAGACACGGGCCAGCTCACCGAACGCGTCGAGTCCGGCCTGTCCGAACGCTTCTCCTACGCGGCCCGCGCCATCGTGCTGTCGCATGCCGGGTACCACGCCGCGCTGGGCGCCGCCCCGGCCGCCTGGGGCGAGGACGACGCCTACCGCCACAACGCGCTGTTCACGCTGGCCGGAACCACTCCTGAAGACGTGCTCGCAGGCCTGCCGCCGGTCAAAGAGGAATTGGAAACGGTGGCCGCCGGCCCCGGTGTCATCTTCTGGTCGGCGGAGAAAAAACGCGTGACCCGCTCCGCCTTCGTCAAGCTGCCGGCGCTGCCCGTCTACCGGCAGGTCACCATCCGCAACCACAACACGGTCCGCCGCCTCGCCGCCCTGCTCGAAGAGACGTAGCGCGGGAGCCGCGGCTTCGGCTTAGTCGTGGTTTAGTGAGAAGGGTCGGCTTCCGCCTTGGTGGCGTCGACCACCTTGTCGATGTCCTTGCGGTCCATGCGGGTGATCAGCGGCTTGAACTTGCCGATTGCGTGGTCGAGGAGCGGCGTCCCGGCATCGGCCCAAGTCAACTCGCCGGTGTTCAGGAACGCCTCCGTCCTACCGGCCATGGCGGGCAGGATCGGCTTCAGGTAGACCATCAGCGCGCGGAATGCGTTGATGCCGAGCGAACAGACGCCGTGCACTTCCCCGCGCCGCTCCGGATCCTTGGCATGCTTCCACGGTTCGCGGTCCGCGATGTAGGCGTTGGTGCGGTCGGCGAGCGCGGTGATTTCGCGCACCGCCCGGCTCACGTCGCCGCTCTCGTACAGTTCGCCTATCCGGCCGGCGGCCCCGCTGACCTCGCCCCACAGCTCGGGGTCGTGAATGGCCCCCGCGAGTTTGCCGTCGAACTGCCGGGCAATGAAGCCGGAGCAGCGCGAGGCGATGTTGACCACCTTGCCTACCAGGTCGGAGTTCACCCGCTGCACGAAGTCGTCCAGGTTCACGTCGACATCGTCGGTGTTGGGCACCAGCTTGGTGGCGAAGTAGAAGCGCAGGTATTCGGGATCGAGGTGGTCGAGATAGGTGGCCGCGTTGATAAAGGTGCCGCGCGACTTGGACATGCGGGTGCCGCCGACCGTAATGAAGCCATGCGTGTGCACCTTGGTCGGGGTGCGGAAGTCGGCGCCGGTCAGCACCGAGGGCCAGAACAGGGCGTGGAAGTTGACGATGTCCTTGCCGATGAAGTGATGCACCTCGGCGCTGCTGCCGGGATCCCAGAAGTCTTCGAAGGAAAGCCCCTCAGTGCGGTCGCACAGGTTGCGGAAGCTGGCGATGTAGCCGATCGGTGCGTCCATCCACACATAGAAGTACTTGCCCTCGGTGTCCGGGATGCGGAACCCGAAGTAGGGGGCGTCGCGGCTGATGTCCCACGGCTTGAGCCCGGCGCCGAGCCACTCGGCGAGCTTGTTGGTCACCTCCGGCTGCACGGCGTCGCTGGCGGTCCACTCCTTCAGGTAGTCGGTGAACTGCGGCAGGTCGAAGAAGTAATGCAGCGACGCCCTGCGCACCGGGGCGGCGTCGGACATGAGCGAGCGCGGCGCGCCGAGCTCGGTGGCGTCGTAAGTGGCGCCGCAGGCGTCGCAGTTGTCGCCCGGCTGCTCGGCGGCGCCGCAGCGCGGACAGGTGCCGCGCACGTGCCGGTCGGCCAGGAACAGGCCGCGCTCGGGATCGTAGAGCTGCTCCACCTCGCCGGTGAAGGTCAGCCCCTTTGCGGCGAGGCGGCGGTAGATCAGGGTCGCGTAGTGCTCGTTCTCCGGCGAGTGGGTGCTGTAGTAGTTGTCGTGGCTAATGTGGAAGCGCCGGAAATCGTCGGCGTGAGCGCGGCGCAGCGGTTCGATCAGCGCCTCCGGCGTGGTGCCGCTCTGCTCCGCGAGCAACATGGTGGCGGTGCCATGGGCGTCGTCGGCGCACACGTAGATGCACTCGTTGCCGGCCATGCGCTGGTAGCGCACCCAGATGTCGGTCTGGATGTGCTCGAACAGGTGGCCGAGATGGATGGCGCCGTTGGCATACGGCAGCGCACTGGTAACGAGGATTCGACGCATGTTAGCGCGCAAGATAACAGCACCGGGCGACCGGGGGAAAGAGAGCCGACCGGTGATGACGGGGGATATTGACAGGGTCGCGGCGCGTCCGTACCTTGTCGAAGCTCATCCTGCCCGGATGGTGAAATTGGTAGACACGCTAGGTTCAGGGTCTAGTGGCCTTACGGCTGTGGAGGTTCGAGTCCTCTTCCGGGCATCCCCGCCGCGCCGCGCATTATTGCGCCGCCGCCGCCGCGTGGAATCGCTCCAGCAGCTTGATGTGCGATTCGACGTCCGGGAGGCCAAGCCGCATCGTGTCGATGCTCAGGTGGGTACCGCCGATTTCCCGCCACGCCCGCACCCGATCGATCCAGTCCTGTTCGCCGGCGCCGGGGTCGGCGGGCATGCGACCGTTCAGGCCGATCGCGGCGGGGTCGCGACCGTACTCGCGCGCGTAGCCCTGCATGCGGGCCAGTAGCGCGCGGCCTTCGGCGTCGGGCTGAAACTGCGGCATCCAGCCGTCGGCGAGGCGGGCGATGCGGCGCAGCACGCGCTCCTCGCCGCCGCCGAACCAGAGCGGGATCGGGCGCTGCACCGGCAGCGGCTCGATGCCGGCGTCGGTGATCCGGTGCCAGGTGCCGTCGAAGGTCACCGCGCGCTCGGTCCACAGCGCGCGCAGCAGCGCCACCTGCTCTTCGCAGCGGCGCCCGCGGTTGTGGAAGTCGGTACCGAGCGCCTCATACTCCACGGCGTTCCAGCCAATGCCGATGCCGAGCCGCAGCCGCCCGCCGCACAGCACGTCGAGCGCCGCCGCCTGCTTGGCCACCAGCACGGTCTGCCGCTGCGGCAGAATCACGATGCCGGTGGCGAACTCGATGCGCTCGGTGAGCCCGGCCAGGAAGCCGAACAGCACGAACGGCTCATGGAATACCGAGTCGATGTCGTACGGCCCGCGCCAGGCGGGCCGGCTGGCGGTGTTGGCGCCCACCACGTGCTCATAGGCCAGGATGTGATGGTAACCGATCTGCTCCACCGCCTGGCCGTAGGCGCGCACCGCGCCCGGGTCGGCGCCGATCTCGATCTGCGGAAAAACGACTCCCAGCTTCATCGCCTGCCTCCTCGTTGCGGGCAAGGGTACGGCAGGCGCACCGCCCGCGTCACGGCCACACCAGCCGGCCCTCCTCATACGCCGCCTCCAGGAACTGGGTAGTAAACGCCTGCGCCACGTCCAGCTCCCGCGCCAGCGCGCCGTAGCGCACCAGCAGGTCGTGGAACTCCTGCCACTGCTGCAGGGTCATCGCACCCAACCCATGCGCGTCGGTGACCGCCGACACCGCGTCCGCCTGCTCCGCCTCCAGCATGAACCGCATGTGGTCCCGATCCTCCTTGCCGGCATAGCGCATGACGATGTTCAGCGTCTCCTCCGGGTGGGAGAACGAGAACTCCAGGCCCTTCAGCGCGGCCTTCAGGAAGCGGGCGATCAGCTCCGGGTCCTCGGCAATCAGGTCCTCGCGCGCTATGTAGGTCAGGCCCAGCGCCGGCACGCCGAACGCGGAGGGATCGAACTGCACCACCTCGAAGCCGAGCTTGCGCAGCGTGTCGGGCTCGTTCGACTTGAACACCGCCAGCACGTCCACCTTGCCCTGCACCAGGATGCGGGGGTCGAAGCCCACCCGCACCTCCTGCACCAGCCCGCGGTTCACGCCGGCGGCATCCGCGATGGCCAGGTACTCGGGCGGAAGGCTGATGCGGTAGCCGACGGTGCGGCCCTCCCAGTCGCTTGGGCTGTCGATGCCGGAGTCGGCGAGTGCGATGAAGGTCTGCTGCCCGCGCTGCCCGAACAGTGCAATGGCACGGATCGGGACGCCTGGATCGGCACGCCGCTTCAGCACCGAGCCGGCGGCGGCGGTGGTCACGTCGACGTCCCCGGACAGCAGAAGCTGCAGGTGCTGGCCGGTGGAGTGGTGGATGGTCACGTCCAGCCCTTGCTCGGCGAAGTAGCCCCGCTCCAGCGCCACGTAGGCGGCCACGAACGGCAGGTTGGCCTGCGGCTTGAACCCCCGCCATGAAGATCACCGAGCGCGGCGGCGCCGGCGCCGCCGGCGGGCGGGAATCCGGTGCGCCTTCCACGCCGCCGGCTGCCAGCGCCGGGTGGGCGGCCGCTATCGCGAACGCCGCCGCCAGCAGACGCAGCCACGACCGACCTGTGGGCCGCCTCGCTTCCAGGCGGGCCGATGCGCCGGTCGTCATACGGCCGGGCGTTACACGATGAAGGTTGATTCGTGCCAAAACAGTATCCTCCGTTCCAGGGCCGAGACGGCCAGGCTCAGTCCGATTCCCATCACTGCCAGGGTGAAGATCGCTCCGAACAGGGTCGGGGTGTCCAGATTGGCGTGGGCGACGATGATCACCGCCCCCAGGCCGCGGTCGGCGCTGAACCACTCGCCCACCACCGCGCCGATCACCGACAGCGGGATTGACACCCGGAAGGCGGCGAACAGGTAAGGCATGGCGCTCGGCACGCGCAACCTGAAAAACACCTCGCGGCGCGACGCGGACACCGAGCGCAGAAAGTCCAGCGCGCCGGGATTGACCGCGCGCAGTCCGGTGACCCCGTTCACGAGTGCCGGAAAAAAGGTAATCAGCGCGGCGATCAGCACCTTCGGCATCACCCCGAATCCGAACCAGATCACGAACAACGGCGCCACGGCCACGATCGGCGTCACCTTGACCAGCACGGCGAGCGGCAGCAGGGCCCGCTCCAGAACCAGCGAGTGAGCCATTGCCGTAGCGGCGGACAGCGCCACGCCAGTACCGAGCAGGAACCCGCCAAGCGCCTCCGCCAGGGTGATTGCGCCCTGGCCGAGGAAGTAGCCGGGATCCACGCTCATGCGCACCGCCACCACCGACGGGGCGGGCACCAGGTAGACCGGCGTTCCCGCCACCGCGATCCACGCCTCCCACACCACGCCCACCACCAGCAGGCTGACCGCGGTCGGCAGGAGCGCCGCCACGCGCTGCGCCGCCGGGCGCGGCCACGCCGCCCGCATCAGCACGCCTCCGCCATCACCAGGTCATGCACCCGGCGGTAGGCCGACGTGAACTCGGCGGAGTGCTCGACGCCCGCCACCCGGGGCCGCTCCAGGCCGATCGGCACCACCGCGCGCAGCCGCCCCGGACGCGCCGACAGCACCGCCACCCGGTCGGACAGCAGCACCGCATCGACGATGCTGTGGGTCACGAACAGCACCGTCTTGCGCGCCGCTTCCCAGATGCGCAGCAGCTCGAAGCGCATCTGCTCGCGGGTAATCTCGTCCAGCGATGCGAACGGCTCATCCATCAGCAGCAGCGCCGGGTCGAGGGCCAGTGCGCGCGCCAGGCCGACGCGCTGTTGCATGCCGCGCGACAACTGGCCCGGGTAGTAGCCGGCGAACTCGGCCAGCCGCACCAGCTGAAGCAGTTCGGCGGGCGGCGTGGCGCCGGCCCGCTGCACGCGCCGGTTCACCGCCAACGGCAGCCGCACATTGTCCAGCACCGTGCGCCACGGCAGCAGCGCGGGTTCCTGAAACACGCAGCCGATCAACTTGCGGCGCTGCGCCTCGGCTGCACTGCGGTCGCCGATGCGCACGCTGCCCGAGGTGGGCTCGGCGAGCCCGCCCACAATTCGCAACAGCGTGGTCTTGCCGCAGCCGCTCGGTCCGAGCACGGACAGGAACTCGCCGGGGCGGATATCGACGGTAATTCCCCGCAGTGCCTCCAGCCCGGACTGCACCGAGCGCTTGCGGCCGCCGGGGCCGCGGGTTCCGGGAATGCCGGCAGAGTCCGGCGCGAGGAGTGTGTCGGGCTGCGAACGCACGTCGTCTACCGGGAGCCGGTTGCCAGGCGTCCGACCGGGGCCGGCCGCGACGGCGGTACCCGGCGCGCTCCCGGCGGCGGGGGCGCCGGCTGCCCGTGCCGCGGGCGCGGCAACCGGCGGCACCGGGAACGTCTTGCTGACGTTGGCAATGGAGACTGAAGCGTACACAGGCAACGTGCCGGCCGGCGCTGGACCGGACGGAACAGTCGATATTAAGATGCAACCAAGTAGCTTATGTCAACTCAACGTGACCTCGCTCAGGTCGACGATGTCGAACCGGGCGGCGACCCGGGGCTGGCTCCGGTTGCTCAGGCACTTGAAATCGTGGGCGACCGCTGGACGGTGCTGATCCTGCTGGAACTTCTGCGCGGATTCCTGCGCTTCGCCGAACTGCGCCGGCGCGTGTTCGGAATTGCCCCCAACATCCTCTCGCATCGGCTCAAGCGGCTGCACCGGCACGGCATCGTGGAGCGCCGCTTCTACAGCGAGCACCCGCCGCGCGCCGAATACACTCTGACCCGGCGCGGCCACGAACTGGGGGTAGTCGCCGGCGCGCTCGCGGTGTGGGGCCGCAAGCACCTGTCCGACCGCGGCGCGCTGGTGCACGAGGCCTGCGGCACGCCGATCCGGGTGGGCTACCTGTGCCCGGCGTGCGACCGCACGGTGCCCGGCGCCGGCGTTCGCTTGGTGGAGGGCTCACCGCCGGCCGGGTAGCGGGCGCTTGCCCGGCGACGTGTCATGGGCGCGGCGCCATGCCTGGCGTTGCCGGGCGCTGCCTACGCCGGCGGCGCCTGGAATTGCACCTTGGCCAGGTACACGCTGGTCTTGAGGTGCGCGCCGATGGCGCCTTTCATGCTGGCCAGGTAGTCGTCGGACGAGTAGTAGCTGATCCACAACAGCCCATCATGCCACACCATGCCGGCGTAGCTGGTATCGCCGCCGGAGGGCAGGGTCAGGAATTCGGTCATGACCGCGGACTCGACGTCGAGCCAGCACAGGGCGGTGCGCTGCCGGGGCTCGTAGAGACGCACCGCGGCCACCGTTCGGCCATCCGGGAGGCGGTACAACGCGGGCCCGCCAATCCGGACGCCCAGATCGGTCCACGTCCAGGTGTCGTACGGCGGCGCCGCCCTCCCCAGCAGGGCGGTGCCGCCGTCGCAGCGCGTCAGGCTCACGCAGGTTGCATCGTCCAGGAACAGGAGATCGGACTCGTTGCAATGCGCCGCGCACACCCTCGGCTCGCCGTGCGGACGGTACTCGATGCCGTTGGTGCTCCGGTAGAACTGCAACAGGTGGTCCTTGGGCTCGTGGCGCCCGAAGCTGTAGGCAATGCCGCGGTGCCACACGGCACGCCACAGCCAGCTTCCGCGCGGGCCAACAAGATGATGATCCCCCCAGTCGCAGCCATCCTCCGACAGCCACCTCAGCGACTGACAGACCGGCTTGAAGGCGGCCGCATTCATCATCAGCCGGCCATCGGGGGAAATCGACAACTGCGGGTCGCGCAGATCCTGGAACGAGTCCGGACACGGTATCGATGCAACCGAGTTCCAGTGGTCGCCGTCGGCGGACGCAATCACGCGCAAGGCACCGTCCGGCGACAGGTGCCCGGTACCCTCCCGGAACGCGCAGAACCAGCGGTCGCGGAACCGAATGAGATCGGTAAAGGAGTTGTACGCGGCCCTGCTCCAGATCTTCCGCACCTCGAGTCGTTCTATCATCGTGTCCGCCTCCCTGAGTTCCCATACAGGTTACACTGTCCGCCCATGGCAAGCGTCTTCACCAGAATCATCGCCGGCGAACTGCCGGCGCACTTCGTGTGGCAGGACGATTCGTGCGTCGCGTTCCTGTCGATAGAACCGCTGCGTCCCGGCCACACCTTGGTAGTGCCGCGCGCCGAGGTGGACCATTGGATCGACCTGGACGACGACACCGTTGCGGCGCTGATGCGGGTAGCGCGCATGATCGCCGGCGCGCAGCAGGAGATATACCGCCCCACCAAGGTGGGCTTGATGATCGCCGGCCTGGAGGTGCCGCACGCGCACGTCCACGTGAGCCCGATCGACGGCATGCACGACCTGGACTTCGCCAACGCCGGCCCGTTCCCCGGCGACGAGGCGCTGGCGGCCGAGGCGGCGCGTATCCGCGCCACGCTGGACTAATGTGGTTTCCTGCGAAACGCTGCGCCCGAAGCTGGCCGAAGCGGCAGCAGGCCGGGGACGCGTCGTCCAGCCACCGGGAAGCGTGGCGCGACCGGTCAGCGCCGCACGGCGCGTGATCAAGAAATGCCGGAAACCACACTGAACATGATAGCGCGTGCGCAACCGGCGGACGCAAGCGACTCCCGGCCGCGGGAAACCATCGCCATTCTCGGCGGCACCGGCGACTTGGGCACCGGCCTGGCATGGCGCTGGTCACGGGCCGGCTACCCGGTGGTGATCGGATCGCGCACGCTGGCCAAGGCAGAGACGGCGCTGGCCGGCCTGCGGGCGCGCCATCCCGGTACCACCGCCGGCGCGGCCACCAACGCGGACGCCGCACGGGCCGC
The DNA here is from genome assembly GCA_002238925.1 of Spirochaetaceae bacterium bin103. Taxonomy (GTDB): domain Bacteria; phylum Spirochaetota; class Spirochaetia; order SZUA-6; family Bin103; genus Bin103. The sequence continues at coordinate 64,725 of MPNH01000026.1, forward strand.
CGACATCGCCGTGCTGACTGTGCCGGCCGCGCACCAGATAGCCACCCTGGCGAGCGTGCAGACGAACTTGGCCGGCAAGATCGTGATCGACGTGACGGTTCCCCTGGTGCCGCCCAAGGTGGGCACGGTGCAACTCCCGGCCGAAGGATCTGCCGGCAAGCGCGCGCAGGAGTTTCTCGGCGACGGTGTGATGGTGGTGTCGGCGTTCCAGAACGTGGCGGCGCATCTGCTGCAACAGGAAGTCGGCATCGAGTGCGACGTGCTGGTGGCCGGCAACAAGAAGGCGGCGCGCGACAAGGTAATCGAACTGGTACAGGCCGCCGGCATGACCGGCTGGCACGCCGGACCTATCGACAACGCCGCCGCGGCGGAGGCGCTGACCAGCGTGCTCATTCAGATCAACCGCCGCCACCCGATCAGCCACGCCGGCATCAAGCTGGTGGGGCAAGGCTAGCGGCGGGGGCATGGCTGAGGCACGCCTCACCGTCACCGGGCTGCGCGGCATCCCCCTGGTGCAGGCGGGCGACGACCTCGCCGAGATCCTGGTGACGGCGCTGGCCGTGGCCCCCGTACCGCCGGTGGACGGCGATGTGCTCGTGGTTACCCAGAAGATCGTTTCCAAGGCGGAGGGCCGGCAGGTTGCGCTGGAACACGTCGAACCGTCGCCGGCCGCCATCGACCTGGCCGCCGAGACCGGCAAGGACCCGCGCCTGGTGCAACTGATCCTGGACCAATCCACCGAGGTGGTGCGCAAGGCTCCCGGCGTGCTGATTACCCGCAACCGGCTCGGCCTGGTGTGCGCCAACGCCGGCATCGACCAGTCCAACCTCGATCACGGCGGCGCGGCCACCGCCCTGCTGCTGCCGGAAGCGCCGGATGCCACCGCCGCCCGCCTGCAGCGCGCCATCGCCGCCCGCACCGGCGCCCGCATCGGCGTGCTGATCTGCGACAGCAGCAACCGCCCGTGGCGGCTCGGCACCGTCGGCATCGCCATCGGCGCCGCCGGCCTCGCCGTGCTCGACGACCGCCGCGGCAGCCAAGACCTGTACGGACGCGAGCTGCAGGCCACCCTGATCAACCGCGCCGACGCCATCGCCGCCGCCGCCGTCCTGGTCATGGGCGAATCCACCGAGCGCATCCCCGCCGCCCTGGTCCACGGCCTGCCACCACCGGCCGGCGCCCCCGCGCGGTCCCAACCGCACACCGCCGCCATCATCCCCCGCCCCCTCGAATCCGACCTGTTCCGCTGACCGGAAGGCAGAACGTCGCACAGAAGGGCAGACAGCCCCTCCCGTCTACGCCGGCCGCCCCGGCTCAGTCGAAGCTTTCGTTCAACTCCGCCAGGGCGCGCTGCAGATCCTTTATCCCCTCGTGGGTAATGCCCAGCCGTTCCTCTATGGCGCCGATTCGGTAGTCGGTGAATGCGGCGAAGATGGCCCGCAGCGCGACCCGCCGCGCGGTCGGGTCCTCCAGTTTCTTTGCGGCCTCTGCCTTGCGGGTGAGTTCACTCAGTTCCATACTCCCTCCTGGTGGTTGTTGTTCTGATCGGTTGTTGTACTACCGGTACATAATGGAACGTGTCAACACTGCGGCGCCGTGGCTCGCGCATGGGCGAGAAGATCGTCGGCGGTGGCGGGGAGGTCGAAGAGGGGGTGCCAGCCCCAGTCGCGGCGCGCGCTCACGTCGGTGTAGACGGAGGGCTGCACGGACAGGATGCGGGTGGGCAGTTCGGCCGGCTCGAACCGGTACCGGAAGCCGGGCACCCGTTGCGCGGCCGCCTGCGCCAGGTCGCCGGCGCTGGCCGCGAAGCCGTGCAGGTTGTAGACGCGGCGCGTCAGCGGCTCGGCGGGCGCCGCCACCAGCTTCAGGATGCCGACGGTCACGTCGCGCGCGTAGATCACCGACACCGCGACTTCCGGCGCCACCGGGAAGGTAAACGGCTCGCCGCGCGCCGCGGCGGCAAACACGTGCGAGGCGTAGGCGCTGACCGCGGCCGGAGGCGCGAACGGGGAGGCCACGATCGGCAGGCGCACGGAGCGGAAGTCGAGGCCGCGGCTCAGGGCGAAGTAGGTGCCGACCCGCTCCACCGCCACCTTGGTGGCGCCGTAGATGTTGTCCGGCCATTGCGGGTGGTCCTCGGGCAGCGGGTCGGGCAGCGCACCGCCGTAGGTCGCGGAGGTGCTCGGAAAGAAGAACCGCTGTACGCGATGTTCCACCGCCAGTTCCATGAGCGCCACGGCCGCGCTGGCGTTCACCTCCCAGGCGCGGGGAGGATCGGCGGCCGACGACATCGACAGCAGCGACGCCATGTGCAGGATGCACTCGGGCTGAAACTCGGCGAGCAGCCGCGCCCGGCTGGGGCGGGCGGGGGGGGGGGTGCGCGGGGGGCGGGACGCGGGGGGGGCGGCGGCGCGGGGGGGGGGCGGTGGGGGGTCCCCCCCTGCCGCCAGTTGCCTTCCTGTCCGCTGGGCGCCGGCGCCAGGTCGATGCCGAACGTTTCCTTGCCTCTGCTGCCAAGTTCATCCATAAGCGGGCGCGCGAGATTGCCTGCCGCGCCGGTAACCAGATAGCGTTGCATGATTCTGCGCGGCAGCATGCCACAGCGCCCCGAACCGGG
>MPNH01000087.1 GCA_002238925.1 Spirochaetaceae bacterium bin103
GGTCGGCGAACACCGCCAGCGCACGCGGGTCGGCGAGCAGTTCGGCGAACGCCGGATGCGGGAACTTCCAGTAGGAGATGATGCACCCCTGCGCGCGGTGGCGCTCGAAATGCTCGGCATCCTCCTGAGCGATGGTCCACTCGCTCATCGCGTTCAACTTCGCCACGGTACCGGCATCGAGCACGGTCTCGAACACGCAGAACCCGTCGCGCATCAACTGCTCCCGCTTTGCCTGCTCCCGTATCGGCATGCAACTCACCTCCGGAACTGTTTCCGAAGCACCGGCTGCACATCAACTCCATGGAGGCGCACGCCGGCTGCTCAGGAGCTCGGCGGCCTGAGCACACCGATGTCACACGTGCCGGCGTCGCAGTACCAGATCTCCTCGCCGCCGCGCACCGTCATGCCATGCACCTCGTCGGGTTCGGCGACCCGGAACACGTCCACGAAGCGCCCACTCCGGGTGTCCATCAGGTGGACCGCTCCCGACGACGTGTCCGATACCCACAGCCGGCCGTCCCTGTTCCAGCCGATGCCGTGGACGCGCAATCCCGGTACCACCAGCGAACGCAATTCCGTCCAACTGGCAGCGTCCATCACGTGCAGACGCTGCGTGGGCGGCGCCGCCACATAGATCTTGCCGTCGCGCCACTCGATGCCGTGGCTGGACGACGGCTTCCTCGGCGGCGGTCCCGCTTCCACCGACGCCACCAGACCCGTGCCCGGGTCCGGGTAACGCGCCAGTTCCTCGCCGGTGCGCGGATCGATCTTCACCACTTCGAGCTGCCACGTCGAGGTAATCCACACGTTGCCGTCATCGTCCAGGGTGATGCCGCTCGAGTGTCCGGTGGCGGTCTGGAACTCGTGCAGCACGGACCCGCTCTCCCAGTCGAGCAGGTACGCCTTCAGGTTGACCTGGTCGATGCACCACAGTCCGTCGTCCGCCGCCTGCAGGCCATTGGGCTGCGGACCGGGAGCCTTGAACCGCTTCTCCACCGCGGCGGTGTAGCGCAGCGTCACACTCACCCGCGCACGCCGCGTGCGGCCGGTTCCTTGCGTACCATTCGCACCTCCGTGATGTTGATCGTGGCACGCGCCCGGCAGCCAGTCAAATATGCGTGAACTAGCGTGAACCAACGGTGGCAACCTTCTTTGATTTGGCCCATGATCCAGCACGCAATGAGCAGGATCGACCGTGTGCAGATTCGCGAGTTTTCGTTTGACGTTGCCGACATCGGGCTGGAGCAGGCCGCCGCCGGCATCGGCAACATGGCCTACGTCAAGGGCGCCTCGCTGACCGCGACCCGGTTCGCGGTGCGGATCTGCTGCGACGACGGCGCCAGCGGCGAGTATGTCACTCACTGGGTGGGCACGCCCGCGTCCGTCGCCCAGGCGGTGATGCTGGCACCGCTGCTGATCGGGCGCGACCCGGACCGGCGCGAGCAGATCTACGACGACCTGAAGCGGGAGCTGCGCGCCTACGACCACATGGGCCACGGCGTGCTGGACATCGCGCTGTGGGATCTGGCCGGCAAGCGGCTCGGCACCTCGGTGTCGCGGCTCCTGGGCGGCTTCCGCGAGCGCCTGCCCACCTACGCCAGCACCTACCACGGCCAGCTCGGTCCCGGCGGGCTGAACAGCCCGCGGGCGTTCGCCGACTTTGCCGCCGAATGCCAGGCGGCCGGTTTCGCCGGCTTCAAGATCCACGGCTGGAACGATGGCGACGTGGCCCGCGAAATCGCCAACCTGCGCGCCGTGCGCGCCGCGGTCGGCGACGGCTTCCGTATCATGCTCGACCCGGCCTGCCAGCTCCGTACCTGGAACGACGCCCTGGCGGTGGGCCGCGTGTGCGACGAGATCGGCTGCTTCTGGTACGAGGATCCGTACCGCGACGCCGGCATCGCCGCCGAGGGCCATCGCCGTCTGCGCGAGCGCCTGTCGACGCCGCTGCTGGTCACCGAGCACGTGCGCACGCTGGAGCAGAAGGCGGCGTTCCTGGTGGCCGGCGGCTGCGACATGATCCACGCCGACCCCGAGTACGACATGGGCATCACCGGCGTGATGAAGATCGCCCACGTCAGCGAGGCGTTCGGGCTCGACCTGCAGGTGCACGCCTGCGGCCCCGCCCACCGCGCCGTGGTGTCGGCGCTGCGCAACACCCACCTGTACGAGATGGCGCTGATGGGTCCGGGCATGCCCAACGTGGTGCCGCCCGTGTACTCCGGGTACAGCGACCAGCCCGGCGCCGTCGGTGCGGACGGCTGCGTACCGGTTCCGGACGGCCCCGGCCTCGGCGTCAGCTACGATTGGGACTTCATCGAGCGCAACACCACCGCGGCGCACGACATCACCGGCCCTTGACGAGGCGCTCGGTCGTCAATCGCACGGTTGTCGTACCGTCCCGTTTCGTCTACCCTGCGGCCAAGCCAAGGCCGCATCGGCAACCGTCTGCGGACGTACTCGGAGGGATCAGATGATCGACACGAAAACTGCAACATACAAGGTACTGGGCACCCGCCCCGTGCGCCACGACGGCGTCGACAAGGTAACCGGACGCGCCAACTACGGCGCCGACTTCCATCTGCCGGGCATGCTGCACGGCAAGGTGCTGCGCAGCCCGCACGCCCACGCCCGCATCCGCTCCATCGATACCAGCGCCGCAGCGGCGCTCGACGGCGTGTTCGCGGTGGTGACTGGAGACGATTTTCCGTCCGACACCCCGAGCGAGGTGAGCGCGAACGTGGTGATGTGCCGCGGCCACGTACGCTACCAGGGGCAGCCGGTCGCCGCGGTGGCGGCATCCACGCCCACCATCGCCGACCAGGCGCTCGAGCTGATCGAGGTCGACTACGAGGTGCTGCCGCACGTCACCGACGTGTGGGAGTCGGCGCAGGGCAAGGTGATCATCGACCCCGAGCTGCGCACCGACGGCGACGAATCGGCGCCGCCCTCCAACATCTCCAACACCAACGTGTTCGACGCCGGCGACGTGGAAGCCGGCTTCGCCGCCGCCGACGTGATCATCGAACACGAGTACGACAGCGCCACCATCCACCAGGGTTACATCGAACCGCACGCCTGCGTGGCCCGCTGGGGCGAGGACGGCAACGTGTTGCTGTGGGTGTCCAGCCAGGGACACTTCGCCATTCGCGACCTGACCGCCGGCCAGCTCGGCATCGCGCCGTCGCGCATCAAGACCATTCCCGCCGAGATCGGCGGCGGCTTCGGCGGCAAGACCACCGTATTCCTGGAGCCGGTGGCGATCCTGATGGCCGCCAAGACCGGCCGCCCGGTGAAGATGGTGATGACGCGCGAGGAGGTGTTCATCTCCAGCGGCCCCGCTCCCGGCAGCCACATCCGCCTCAAGATGGGCGCCACCAAAGATGGCCGCATCACCGCCGTGGACGCCGACCTGTGGTACGAGTCGGGCAGCTACCCCGGGCCGCTGATGGGACTGGGCATGATGTGCCTCACCGCCCCCTACGAGATCGAGAACTACCACATCAAGGGCTACAACGTGCTTATCAACAAGCCGTTTATGCGCCCCTACCGCGCTCCGCTGGCGCCCAACGCCGCGCACGCCACCGAGACCATCATCGACGAGATCTGCGAACAGATCGGCATGGACAAGATCGACTTCCGGCTCAAGAACGCCGCCAAGGAGGGCACCAAGGCCGCCTACGGCCCGGTCTACCCGCGAATCGGCATGGTCGAGACGCTGCAAGCCGCCAAGGCGCACCCGCACTACTCCGCTCCGCTCGGCCCCAACCAGGGCCGCGGCGTCGCCAGCGGCTTCTGGATGAACATCGGCGGCGACGCCACCGCCAACATCTCGGTGCTGCCGGACGGACGCGTATCGCTGATCACCGGGCGCCCCGACATCGGCGGCTCGCGCGCCGCCCAGGCCATGGTGCTGGCCGAGGAACTCGGCATCTCGGTGGACGAAATCAACCCCTCCATCGGCGACACCGACACGGTCGGCATGAACGGCATCTCCGAGGGCAGCAGCACCGCCTACGCCAGCAGCATGGCAATCCACGAGGCCGCCATGAAACTGAAGGACGAACTGCGCGACCGCGCCGCCCAGGTGTGGGAGGCGGACAAGGAGCAGGTCACCTGGAAGGACGGCGCCGCCCACCTGAACGGCGGCAGCAACGGCTCCGGAGAACCGCTGTCCTTGCGTGACCTGGCCGGGAGTTCGTCGCAGACCGGCGGTCCGCTCGGCGCCGAGGCGGCCATCAACGCACGTTTCGCGGCGCCGGCGTTCGGCACCCACATCTGCGACGTGGAGGTGGACCAGGAAACCGGCAAGGTGGACGTGGTGCGCTACACGGTGTGCCAGGACGCCGGCCGCGCGCTGCACAAGAGCTACGTGGAAGGCCAGTACCAGGGCGGCGCCGCCCAGGGCATCGGCTGGGCGCTCAACGAAGGCTACTACTACAACGAGCAGGGCGTGATGGAGAACGCCGGCTTCCTGGACTACCGCATGCCGGTAGCTCTGGACCTGCCGATGATCGACACGGTGGTGGTCGAAGTGCCCAACCCCAAGCACCCGTACGGCGTGCGCGGGGTCGGCGAGAACGCCATCGTGGCGCCGCTGGCGACAGTCGCCAACGCCGTGGCCAACGCTACCGGCGTCCGCCTGTGCCAGGTGCCGATGTCCCCGGACCGCGTGCTCGAGGGCATCCTCACCCACAAGGCCGCCAACGGCTCGTAGCCGCCGCCGCGGTTTGTCCCGGGCAACGAGTCACCTTTGCTGTACGTCCCGTTGGGACGTCTTGCGTGCGGCCCCGTTGGGGTCAATTGAACGCGGGCCCCGTTGGGGCCCGCTTTTCTTTCCTGTGCGTCTGATGCGACTTTGGTCGTCGCTCCCGTAACCGCCACAGCGGTGCGGCAACGGTATAATGGCAACCGCATGGACGTGACGATCGAGACCACGGACGATCCGGAGTTGATCGTCGAGTTGCTCCGGGAGGTGCACGAAGAGCACCGACGGCGTCGGCCCGATTGGTTCAAGCCGTTCGAGCGGGCGGCGGCGCTGGAGGGACTGCGCTTCCTCCTGTCGCGTGACGGCTCGCAATTGCTCGTGGCCCGCCTCGAAGGCGTATGCGTAGGGTACGCCTTGATGTGTGACCTGGAGAGAGCCGAGAATCCGTTTCGGTACGCCAGCCGGTCGCTCATGGTCGACCAGATGGCGGTGTCCGACACGCACCGCCGGCGGGGGATCGGCGCGCTGCTGATCAACAGGATCCGGGCGGAGGCCGCGCGCCGAGGAGCGCAGCGCATCGAGTTGCACGTGTACACCGACAACGACGACGCCCGACGATTCTACCAGGCGCACGGCTTCGGCCGCTTCCAGGACGTGATGGAGTCGCCGCCTTCAACCCACCCACACGACTGACCAGATTGACCTGCGGAGCGGCCGGGAGTAACCTCGGAATGCAGATGTGTGGAAGCATCACCGCCGCCAAGGAGCTGTCCGGACATTTCGCCGCTGCCAACCGGGGGATGTCTTGTTTCGCCAAGCGGAGGTTCCGCTGTGAGACATGAAGTATCGACGCTTGGCGCATACACGTTTGCGGATGCGGCTCGCTACGTCCGCGCTCCGGTAGCCACTGTCCGCGCTTGGTTCCTTGGTACGAAGACGGGATGGGGGCAGTTCCATCCTGTGCTTCGGTTGGACGACTCCACGCACCGCATGCTCTCGTTTCGCAATCTGGTCGAGCTGCACGTACTCAATTCGATACGGAAGCGTCACCGGGTGACGTTGTTCCGAGTGAGAACAGCTATCGAAATCCTGTCTGGAGCCTGGAAGTCGGAGCACCCCTTGGCAGAGCACGACATCCTCACTGCCGGATACGAGCTGCTTACACGGGTGTCCGGGTTGCTGACCAATGTCAGCAACGACGACAAGCAGATCATTCTGGACAGGGTGCTGAGAGCTGCTTTGCGGCGAATCGAACGGCACCCTGCCGGTGGAGCCAGCAAGCTCTTCCCGTTCCCTTCTGCCGAAGTAGAGTCGGCGGAACCGCAGACAATCGAAATCAATCCTTCGATTCAGTTCGGCAGGCCATGTCTATCCGGGACCGGCATACCGACGGAGATATTGTACCAGCGGCACAGGGGAGGAGACGAGATGGACGTTCTCTCTCACGACTATGAGGTTCCCATTGAACGGATCCGAGAAGCTATCAGCTTCGAGCAGGCTCTTCGTGGCTGTCGTGCCGCTGCATAGGACGGACGATTCCCTCAACTGGGTAGACCGCTGCTTTGGCAGATCAACGGTCTCGAAGCGTATTCGGCTCTGAGTAGTGGTCATCGTCTTTTTGCTCGACCCTAAATCCAGTACGGTTCAATCAACCATTACAGTGAACAAAATATGGAACTACTCAAAGAAGTCGTGCTACCCGCCGACTTAGTCAACACCATAAGAGCTCAGTCTGCGGTGCTTTTTTTAGGGGCCGGAGCAAGTCACGGCGCGAGGCACCCTGACAACCGAGTAGTCCCCAATGCTAATGAGTTGAAGGCTCTCCTATCTGAACGGTTTCTTGATGGGAAGCCTCGGAATAGAAGTCTGGCCCACATCGCTGACATGTGCATAGGTGCGACGAGCCTCCCTTCGGTTCAGGAGTTTGTTCGCGAAACATTCCTCCTTTCAGCCCGGCCGAACATCACCTAATCATCCCACGTTTCATTTGGCATTCGATCGTAACCACAAACTACGATCTGATCGTCGAACAAGCCTATCAACAAGAGAACCGCGCAAGAC
>MPNH01000027.1 GCA_002238925.1 Spirochaetaceae bacterium bin103
CTATATGAGCCAGGACAGCCTGGCGAAGATCATGGCATCAGACTCCAAGCTGATGATCGAGGACGGGCAGGCGGCTTAGCGCCTATTCTGGAGATCCCAGAGTTACACCACTTGCATGGACGCTACCTCGGCGCCGGCCAGGTCGGTCTTCACACGCGCCGCCGAAGTGGGGTTGCATCCCCGCTCTGCAACCTGCTGTGCACGCTCCCGTGCCGCCGGTGAAGCGGCATCGCCTGGATGCGCCGCTACGCTGCTGGCTGCTGCGTCATTGAACCGCAACTTTCTCACCGCGTTGTCGAACAAACGTGAGTGGGAGTGCGAGCGCCACGGGCGTTTCCGGACGCGCTTGCTTCGAATAACCCTGTTGCCGAGTCGATGATGGTTGACCATCCCACCGGATGAGGCCCTCTCGTCCCGGTGCGCTCACAGTGACGGCCTACACTTTAGGCAGCTCCTCCAACCATCGTTCTACGTCCTCGCGATGCCATCCGACGGAGCGGGTGCCAAGGCGAACTGGACGTGGAAAGGTGCCGGCATCACGCCACCTCCAGATTGTCGTTCTGCTTACCCCCACAAGCGCAATAACGTCCGGTAGACGCAGAATCGCAGGAGAAGTCACTTTGGCCTCAATCGCCATCCGACTCTACCGGCGTGCGCTCCACCATCCCCATTCGCCACATGAACAACGGAACCGCGCGGTCATCGAGATGCACTACCATTACCACTCCCCCGGTACCCGGCACCCCTGTGTGTTCGAACGTCACCTTGCGGAGTGTCCGTTCAGGCATAGCTCGAGCGATGAACTGTGAGAGTACGCTGATGACTTCCCTCCTGAAGCGTTCCTCCCGTACCATGATCTCCGCCTCGATCTTTGCGGTCAGCGACGGCCAGGAGCTCTCCGAGAGCGCTCCCTCCAGATACTGCAGCGCCTTTCCAATGGTGTCCGTGATCGTGAACTTGCCACCGCTCACCGCAGTGAACTCGTCCCGCAGCTGCTGCGCCTTCTCCCAGTCCTCTCTACGAATTGATACTTGCTGCCTGGTCTGCTGCGCCATGGCTTTGGTCCTCCACCCCTATAGTATCATTGTTGTCAACCGTTTGTCATCTACTTGTCAAGTACCCGGCGGTAGCGATCCCGAAGGCGGCGCGATGTGGGTCTGATCGTATAGCTTCACACCGCGGGGGCGGTTCGCAAGCGGATGCGGGTCACTACTACGCGGGTTGGCGCAGGTACTTCGGAAGTTAGTCGCGGGTGGCATCGCCGTTGAGAGAACCCTGCGGTGTCGTTGGGGCTGACGGAGGTGGAAGAACCTGGAACCTGAAGCCACAACGACATCCCGCAGATGAGGAGCTACTACGGATCCCGATGCTGCAGGTCACCAAACTGAAGCCATGCAATTGGCACAATTGGCACCTACCCGCGGGGGTCTCTCCCGGGCCAGCGGTGTGCGCACGCGCAATCGTCGACCGCGTGAGCGGCTTGCCGACTGCCTCCCCCGCCGCGACCTCACCGGCCCGGACGGACGCACGCACAATGTTGGTAACATAGAGATACCCGGCCTCTTCGAGTGTCCCCTAAGTTGTGCTAATAACACGAATTACTTCATCCTAACCGACTCTGACAATCACTTCGAAGAGGTAACTAGCCAGCCCCCGCGGCTGACCTCTCTGTTGCGACAGGTAGTCGTCGCAGGCTTCGACCAGCTCGTGCCGCCGATCGAACAGGTCGAGTTGCACGTAGGCCGCCTCTACCGATTTAGGTTGCCAAGCGCTTGCTCGGCCAGTTCCCGAGGTTTCTCCATCTCGCTTCACCACGTTCCGAGACTGTTTCTCAGGTCGTGGGGCCTCGTCTCCATAGACTCCTGCGCCGCCTGCGCCGCCTGCGCCGCCTGCGCCGCTCGCGGCGCTTCATCCGAACCGCCCGCACCGTCAAGACACATGCACCAAGATCGACATCACCAACGAGACGCCCCGGCTGATCAAGGGCAGTCCGGGGAGCTTCGCGGCCGTGCTGGTGCTCCGTGCACGCACGGCCTGCTCGTCCGACCGACCACCTGGTGGCAGCTTTGTCCGGGACAGCCCACGCAATCGCCCCACATGCCGGGTTGCTCTTGATGTGGTTCTGATCATTGGCTCACCTCATGGTCGATGAGATACGTCCGTTCACCTGTCGGATGGTCTCATTCCTCGTGTGCCAGGATCGGCACGATCATGGCGACCATGTCTGGCAAGCGTGATCGCGCTCCCCGCTTGCGGTCTTGCGTCAACCTGCCGCCGGGACGCTTAAGTAGTCGGCCCACGCCTGCATCAGCTTGCGCCGCCGCTCAAACAAGTCGGAACGCATGTAGGCGCCTTCTACGCCTGCAACCACATGGGCAAGTGCGATCTCGGCCAACTCGCGTGATTCGTTGTTCTCGGCGCACCAGGAGCGAAACGAGGTACGGAAGCCGTGCGTCGAGGCGTCGATACGCGCCCTGTTCAACAGCTTGCTCGTCGTCATGGCCCCCATCGCCTTGCCGGTCGGCGAAGGAAACAGCAGCCCCGAGCCATCGGTCAACTGCTGCGCTTCGGCCAGCACTTCAAGCGCCCGCGTCGACAGCGGCACCCGATGCTCACGACCGGATTTCATTCTCTCGGCAGGTACCGTCCAGACCGCGGCCGGTAGGTCGACCTCGCTCCAGTTGGCTAGCCGAGCCTCACCGGATCGAACCGTCGTCAGGATAATGAACTCCAACAGCAGCTTGGTGGCTGTCCCCGCGTCGGACGCCCGAATCCTGGCGAGCGCTCCTGCCACCTCTCGATGATGAAGGGCTCGCCGGTGCCGCTGCGGAGCGGTGCCGTTCTTCGGCAGCGCCTGTGATATCGCGTCACCGGCCGGATTGTCGACCCGGTGCCCCGCGCCGATCGACCAACGCATAACGGCGCCGATCCGATGGCGCAGGCGTCGGGCTGTCTCGTGCCTGCCATTGTTCCAGATCGGCGTAAGCACTGACAGGATATCGGCGCTGGTGATGGCGTTGATCGGTTTCATCCCGATCTTTGGAGAAACGAGCCGCTTGAACGAGGACCGCCAGATGTTGGCGGTGAGCGGATTGCGCCAAGTGCTGGCGCGCATCTCGATGACGGTCTCGGCGGCCTTGTCGAAGGTGGGTATCGCGGTTCGCTCCCTCGGGTCACGCCCCTGGTAGACGGCGCGTGCGTTCTCAAGCGCCGCGTCCCGCGCCTCCGCCAGGGTGACGATCGGGAACGGGCCGAGCCCGATGTTGCAGGGCTTGCCGTTGATCCGTAGCCTTTGGCTCCATGACTTCGCCATGCCGCCGTGCGCACGCGGCTTCACGAGCAGGCTCAAGCCGTGCCCGCCGTATCCGTCGCCGTAGCGGCCGGGACGCTTGACGGTGCGGACGAAGGAAGCGCTGAGCCTCTTCGGACGGGATTGTCTCATAGTCGTGGGGCCGGGTTGCGAGGGCCGTCTAGGGTTATCACCATGGTTAGCACCATACTGGCGAGAATATGCAGAATGAGATGAAACGTCAAGCGACGGTGGACAGTGATAAAATGTTTGACCAGGGTAACTTAACAGCACAAATTGAAACACGACGAAACACTAATGTTTTAGCCTGGACCGCTACGACCCGGGACGGCCACGGCGGGGCCGGGGTCCCGCCGGGCGAGCGTCGGCCAACGGCGAGCGACCGGCAAACACGCCGGCCCAGCGCGGTACGGAGGTGGTGCGGGGGAACGTAGCCCGCACGATGGGCGGCGCTGTCGGACGCCGGAGCGAAGTCGAGCCCGACGACGCATCGCCCGCGGCGGTGTTGAATGGCGGGGTCCCGCCTTCGGCGCCGAGGCGTGCCACGTCGTGCGGCGCCGAAGCGTCACACGGGAGCCGAGGACGGCGGCACCAAGTCAGCGCCGGTGCGGGAGACGACCTGCCACACCGCTTCGGCGCCGGGACGCGGTCGGGAGACGACGCATGCGAGTCGGCCACGGAAGGCGATGCGGGGCAGCGGCGGGGGGGGGGCCGCGCTGGCGAAGCGGCAAGGGGGGGCCGCCGGCGCCGGCGGGGGGGGCGGGGAGCACGGGGGGGCCGGGCGGGCGGCCCCGGAAGGCGATGCGGGGCAGCGGCGGGCGGGCGGCTGCGCTGGCGAAGCGGCAAGGGCGCGCCGCCGGCGACGGCTGGGGAGACGGAAAGCACGGTGTTCCGGGCCGTGCGCCCTGCGCCGTGGAACCGCACCTCGAAGCCGGCGAACGGAGCGCGTTGCTTGCGCCGGCGCGGGGCCGCCACCGGTTCGCGACTTCGGCGGCGAAGCGGGTTGCGTACGGTGCCGCGTATGGCGCGGTGGGCTTGGCGGAGCGTTCGCCGGCCCTGGAGCGGCACCTCGCGGCGTTGCACTGCTGCGACGCGTTGCCGGGCTGCCGGTCACGGTATATCCCAACGGACGTGCGGCGGGAAGTGTGGCGCCGCGACCGGGGTTGTTGCAGCTATGTCGACCAGCACAGCGGGCGGCGCTGCGGTTCCCGCTACCGGTTGGAGATCGATCATATCGTGCCATTCGCGCTCGGCGGCGCTACCGAGTTGTTCAATCTCAGGTTGCGGTGCGGAGCTCATCACAGGTTGCGCCACGCGCAAGCGCCCCGCTCGCCTCGCGAGTGTGCCAACTGATGCCCGGCGCGCTCAGGTCTGCGGTCGATCTCGTAGCACGCGGGCCGCTAACGAATCGGATGAAGCGGCCCTCGGGCTGGGACATGACCGGCCACGATGTGAGTGCTGTCTGCCGCCGCTTTACGCGTTCGCACCGTGAAATGACAATGGCGATATGACCGATGTGACAAGGTCTATCACACTCAAGATCGGTAGAGCCCTGGAATCCCGGTGCCATGAACTCTGACCGCAACGGACCAGTCAACACCAATGACCACGGCGGGCTGCCGATTCACACCGCTGCTGGCGAGAGAGTCCTGACGTTCGATTTTCCGGCGTTGAGGGTTGGCATTGCGGAGTATCCGGACGGGCCGACGGGGACGACGGTGCTGCACTTACCCGACGGCGCGACGGCCGCGATGGACGTTCGGGGCGGTTCGCCGGGGGTGATTGGCGACTACGGCTTTGTGCACGCCATTGCGCTGGCCGGCGGATCGCTGCTCGGTCTGGAAGCGGTCAGCGGGGTGGCCGCGGGGCTGCTGGCGCGCGGCGGCTACCGCGCCAGCTTCAGCGATATTCCGCTGGTCAGCGGCGGCATCGTGTTCGACTTCGGCCGACGCGACAACAGCATCTACCCGGACAAGCGCCTGGGGCGCGCCGCTCTCGACGCCGCGGTACCCGGGCGGTTTCCGCTCGGTGCGCGCGGCGCGGGAATGTCGGTCACGGTGGGTAATGGACTTCGCTACGACAGCGGCGAGCCGTCCGGCCAGGGCGCCGCCTTCCGCGACATCGGCGGCGTCAAGGTGTTCGCCTGCGTGGTGCTGAACGCCGTCGGCGCCGTGTTCGACCGCACCGGCACGGTGGTGCGCGGTCACCTCGATCCACACACCGGGCGGCGGTCGAGCCTGGTCGAGGAACTGGACCGCTACGTCGATTCGGAGCCGCAGCCGGGCAATACCACGCTCACCGTGGTGGTCACCAACCAGACCGTGGTCGGCCACGACCTCACGCAGCTTGCCCGCCAGGTGCACAGCTCGATGGCACGCGCGATTCAGCCATTCCATACCCGCGACGACGGCGACGCGCTGTGGGTGGTGTCGACCCGCGAGGTGAACCCCGCGCGGTGGTCTCTCAGTGCGCTCGGCGTCGCGGCATCGGAAGTGGTCTGGGACGCCGTGTTGTCCGCCCATCCATAAGCCTTGACGGCACCCGAGCAACTCGTTGCCGCCTTTGCCGCCGAGCGCCTGCGGTCCCGGTCCTTCGTGCTGGTGGCCATTGACGGCGGTACCGGCTCCGGCAAGTCCACGTTCGCGCGCCGATTGCAGAACGCCTTTGCCACCGGCGGAGGCATCGATTGCGCGGTCGTGCACCTGGACCACTTCTTCCGGACCCAACGGGAGCGCGGCAGCAGGCTGGCGCGGGTGGAGGACACCGACTGGCGCCGGCTGCGGGACAAGGTGATCCTCCCGTTGCGCGCGGGCCGGAGCGCGCGGTTCCAGTTGTATGACTGGCCCCAGGACCGGCTGCGCCGGTGGCAGACCGTGCAGCCCGCCGGCGTGGTGATCGTGGACGGGGTAAGCTCGATGCGGCGCGAACTGGCGCATTACTACGACCTGGCGATCTGGCTGGCCTGCCCACGGGAGAAGCGGATCGCACGGCTCGCCGGGCGCGGCGACACGCCGCCGGAGGAGATCGAGTACTGGCTCCCCTCCGAGAACGCCTACCTCACTGCCCATGCTCCCCGTCAGCGTGCCCACCTGGTTGTCGACGCCAGTGCCGACGCGGCCGCCGCAGACGCCGAGATGGTAACCGAACGCTGGTCGCCGCCGGCAGCCGGCTACAGGGTGCGGCAGTCGTAGTCAGCAATCGGTCAGGTCACCGGGGGTTCGACACTTGGTACGGTTTGTGTTAGAGTGTGGTCTACAAGGAGTTCTTTCATGAAGAGACTATTGGCCTGCGCGATCATTGTCAGCGCGGCCGCGACACTCTCGTATGCCGCCGGCGAGCAGGAGGCGGGTGCGGAAAAGGTTACCATTACTGCCTTTGCGGCTGCCGATGCGAGCACCATACAGCACTACAACGAGATCGACGCGATGTTCAACGAGAAGTTCCCGAACATCAGGATCGAGTGGCAGCCGCAGGCCGCCGAGGGGATCGAGGAGAAATTCATATCGCTCTACGTCACCGGCCAGTCGCCGGACCTGTTCGTGGACGACACCGAGCGCCTGCTGCCCCCCGAGCACCGCTACCAGGTATTCGAGAACCTGCAGCCCTGGGTGGACCAGGATCCCGAACTGCAGGACGCCCTGTCGACGATGCTGCCCGGCGTGATCGACGGCGTGCACACTGGCGAGAGGCTGTATGGACTGCCCACCCACTATGCCGCTCTCGTCCTGTTTGCCCGCGAGAGCTGGATGGACACGCTGGGACTTGAACTGCCGAGTGATTGGGCCGAGATGCGCGACATGGCCACGGCATTCCAGAACCAGGACCCCGACGGTAACGGCAAGGATGACACCATCGGCTACTACATGATGCTGTGGCCCGGCGTGTCCAACCTGCTCACCGCCATCACGTGGTGGTCGGCGGCCGGATTCAACGAAAACCGCTACGGCGATTCCCCGGAACCGATCTTCAACAACCCGGAACAGCGGGCGGTAATCGCCGAGATGCGCGACTGGGTCCACAAGTACAAAATAGTCAACGCCGACGCCCTGGCCGTGAGCGCGGGCAATCTGTACGATGCCATGAACGCCGGCCGGGTCGGCATCGGACGGCTCGGGAACTGGAACGTAAATCGCTTCGACGGCAACATTGATGCCGACTACGTGCCGTTCCTGTTCCCGCCGCAGACGCAGGATCAGGCGGCCCCGAACTACGCACCTTACTTCCAGCACGCCATTTCGCTGGTCCGTGATTCCGACCACAAGGCGGAGGCGCTGGAGTACATGAAGGTGTTCATCAGCAAGGAAGCTCAGGAACTGCGCTACGATGCGATCGGCGCCGTGGCCAGGACCGACCTCGATTTCGACGCGCTGGAGGACAACCCGCGGCGCAAGTTCTTCCTGGATACGCCGATGGCCACCACGCCGTATTGGCCGCCGCATCCGTGGGCTTCCATCTACCGCTCGGTATTGCAGACGTCGCTGGACAAGGTCTTTGCGGACCCGAACGCCGACATCGAGCAGGAGTTCAGCGCGGCCGTCGACGAAATCATGAACGAACTGAAGGCCGAAGGGTACATCAAGTAGGGAAGCAGGCGGGGACGGCCGTAGGACGGCCATGAGAATCGCCCTGGAGAACAGGAGGATGCGCTCGCTGATGCGGCGCTCCTCCTACCTCCTGTACGTCGTTCCCGCGCTCACCGTCTTCCTGCTGTTCAGGCACTTCGCGATTATCGAGGGGCTCAGAATGAGCCTCATCGACTTCAATCCCCGCGGACCGTCGGAGTTCGTCGGTTTCGAGCACTACATTCGCGTGCTGCAACGGCCTCGTCTGTTCGAGTCCTTTGTGCGCACCGGCTATTTCCTGGTGCTCTACCTGCCCGTGTCGATCGTTTCCTCGCTGCTGGTTGCGCTGCTGATCAACGCGCGCGGCATACGCGGGACGCTGTTCTTCAAGGTAGCCTTCTTCGTTCCGGTTATCAGCACGTTCGCCGCCATGGCGTACGTATGGGAGTCGATACTCAACCCCGACTTCGGGCCGATCGGCGCCCTGTTCACGGCGCTGGGATTCGAGAAGTTCTTCCTGCTCGGCAGCACCACCTGGGCACTGCCGACCATCGTGGGCATCTCGGTGTGGAAGAACATGGGCTTCTACGTGATCGTGTTCTCGGCCAACCTGGAGATGATCGATCCCGCCTATCACGAGGCGGCGCGCTGTGACGGGGCCAACGCCTGGCAGCAATTCCGGTACATCACGGTGCCGTTCCTGCACGCCGCGTTTACCGTAGCCATTCTGATTGGCTTGGTGGACGCGTTTCAGGCGTTCACGCCGATCTTCATCATCACGGCGGGGGGACCGGGGACGAGCACGGAGACGATCATGTACTACGTGTTCAACCTGGCCTACGTGCTGTCCAAGTGGGAGTGGGCGGCGGCCGGCTCGGTGATTGTGTTCCTGGTGCTGGCGGCGATCGCGGCCGTACCGGGAAAGCTCCTGAAGTTGTAGGACGGCACGGTGTCGACCGCGGTAACAACGGTGCGCCGGCGCAGGGAGCCATGGCGGGTGGTCGTCTACGGCCTGCTTGCGCTCGGGTTGGTGGTGTTTCTCTATCCGTACCTGTGGATGGTGTCCGGCACCTTGATGACCAACGAGGCGTTCTATCGCGGCGACAGCAACTACCTGCTGCCGAACCCATTCTCCATCTACGTCTGGGAGTACCTGTTCATCGAGATACGCGACGTGTTCCCGATCGCCCGGTACACGATGAACAGCCTGATCACGACCTCCGGCGCGGTGGTGATCTATCTCGTAACCGGCGTGCTTGCCGGTTACGCACTGGCGCGCAAGCCGGTGCCGTTCAAGGGCGTCATCGTCTGGCTGCTGTTCGCGACGTTCATGTTCCCGGGCATCACCCTGCTCATACCGACCTTCTTCGTGGTCTACCGGCTGGGTCTGATCAATACCTATCTCGGCATCATCCTGGTGCTGGCCGCGGAACCGCTGCCATTCGTGCTGCTGTACCGGTTCTTCCGCGACATCCCGGTCGAGTACGAATACGCGGGGCGCGTCGATGGGGCGGCCGACCTGCGCATCCTGTGGAGCATCCTGATCCCGCTGGCAATGCCGGCCATCGTGGCGGCCGGTCTGCTCGGCATCATCATGTCGTGGAACGCCTTCATCTTTCCGTTCATGCTGGCGACCTCGACCGATCTGTATACGCTGCCCGTATCGCTGCTGTACTTCCAGAACGTGCAGTTGTGGTCCACCGCGCACGAGCGGATCGGGGTGGCCGTGGTGGCGACGCTGCCGCCGATCATCGTGTTTATCGTGGCGCAGCGCAGGGTGATGAGCGGCTTCACGGGCGGTCTCAAGAGCTGACCAGGCGCAGTCGGGCGCACCTGACGCGCCTGCGTCGATAGTGTAGGGTCTGAGGCATGGAACGGCGTCCTATCGGCAATACCGACCTCATGACTTCCCCGATCGGTTTCGGCACCTGGGAGATGAGCACCACCATGTACGGGTCTATCGACGTCGGCGAGGCGTCGCGGGCGGTGCATTCCGCGATCGACCACGGCATCAACCTGTTCGACACCGCCGAGGTGTACGGTCCCTTCCACTCGGAGGAGTTGCTCGCCAAGGCGCTCGGCGCGCGCCGCCGGGAGGTGATCCTGGTTACCAAGACCGGCTTCGAGTTCGACGACGAGAAGTACCGGATCCTCGGTCGCAACTCGCGCTACGAGCACATCATCGCGCGTACCGAGGGCTGCCTGCGGCGCCTGAACACCGACGTGATCGATCTGATGCTGATTCACTGGCCCGACTTCGAGACCCCGTTCGACGAGCCGATGCGCGCGCTGCAGAAGCTGAAGGAAGACGGCAAGATCCGCCACGCCGGCGTGTCCAACTTCAACATCGAGACGATGGATTACTGCCGCCAATTCACCGACATCGCGGTCAACCAGGTGGGCTATCACCTGTTCGACCAGCGCATGCAGAAGGCGATCCTGCCCTACTGCCGGCAGCACAACATCGGCTTCATGGCGTACGGCACGCTTGCCTTCGGTCTGCTGACCGGCGCGTTTGGGCCGGACCACACCTTCGAGGAGGGCGACTGGCGGCGCCGAAACTACACCGCGTTCGGGCTGCCGCTGTTCCAGCGCGAGCACTTCGCCCGCGAGTTGCGCGTGGCCGCCCGCCTGGCGGAGTTGGCGGCGAACCACGGCCGGTCGCTGGCGCAGCTCGCCATCGCCTGGGTGCTTGGCCATCCCGCGGTGTCGGTGGCCCTGGTGGGCATGCGCAACGACCGCGAACTGGCGGAAAACGTCGCCTCCGCCGGCTGGCAGCTAAGCGCCGAAGACCGCGCGGCGATCGACCGCGTCTTCGCCGAGGAGAGCTGCCCCACCTACGAAGACTACCCGCAGTCGCAGCGCTTCTGAGGCGGCGGGCGTCCTCGCATGGACGCTCCGGCCCAAGAGATGGCGTCAAAACCGCGAGCGGCGTGACTCCACGTTGGCCTGGACGTCGATCAGGACGGTGACGCCCGCGGCGTTCAGGCGCTGCGCCTCGGCCAGCGCCTGCTCCAGTTCCGCGGCCGTGCGCACCGGGATCCCGCGCGCGCCGAGCGCTTCCGCAAGCGCCGCGTAGTTGCCGCCCATCTTCGACACCCCGAAGGCGCGCGCCTCCGGGCCGATCATGTCGCGGGCGCCGCTGTAGGTGGCCATGGCGCCGTTGTTGAGCAGCACGGTGGTAATCGGCACCTCGGCGCGCACCGCCGTCTCGAGGTCCAGCCCCGACATGCCGAACGCGCCATCGCCCATCACGTTGAGGCAGAACTTGTCCGGGTGGGCGACCTTGGCGCCGATCGCCAGCGGCAGGCCGAAACCGAGGTGGGTGGTCTTGCCCCACCCCACGTAGCTGTGCGGCACGGTGGCGCGGTAGAACGGCACCATGCAGTCGCGCGGCGCGCCGGCGTCGTGGGTCACGATGCTGGCATCCGGGTCGAGCACCTCGTTGAGCGCGTGCACCACGCGGTAGTAGTTCAGCGGCTCGCCGTCGTCGGTGAGCACCGGCTGCCACTCGGCCAGCCACTCGGCGTGGGCGGCGGCGACCTGGCCGGCCACCTCGGCAACCGCGGCCTCGTCCGCCGCGCCGCCGCCGAGTTCCTCGACCAAAGCGGCGATGGTGAGCCCGGCATCGCCGAGCAGCGCCACCTCGGGCGACTCGTCCTTGTTCAGGTCGTCGACGCTCACGCTGTTGTGGATCAGCCGGGCCGCCGGGGGCACCGCCTGGGCGTAGGGGCTGCGGGTAAGGCTGGTGCCGAGGGCGAGCAGCACGTCGCACTCGGACAGCCAGCGGTGCGCGGCCAGGGTGGTAGTGCCGGCACCGGCGCCGAGCGCCAGGCGATGGGTCTCGGGCAGCGCCGACTTGCCCGGCATGGTGCAGAACACCGGCGCCGCCAGCAGCTCGGCGAGGCGGGCCAGCGCGTCGCTGGCGCCGGCTGCCAGCACACCGGCCCCGGCCCAGATCATTGGGCGGCGGGCGCCGCGCAACAGCTCGGCGGCGGCGGCGACGTCTTCACTTGCCGGGACCTGCCGGGCCGGGCGCGGCGGGCGGTAGGTCTGCGCGGCCTCCGGTACCTCCTGGGCGCACACGTCGGCGGTCAGCTCCACCACCGCCGGGCCGGGCGCGCCGCTGCGCAGGGCATGGAAGGCGCGCCGCATCACCGGCGCCACCTGGTCGGGGCGCAGAATTGGCTCCACCGTCTTGGCGACGCCCTGGTAGGTGCGCGCGGCCTGGAAGTTGGGCCGGGTCAGGGTGTTGAGCGAGTTGCCGGCGGGCAGCAACAGTACAGGGATGTTGTCGGCGCCGGCCTGCGCCAAGCCGCCGAGCGCGTTCTCGGCGCCCGCCTGCGCTTGCACGGCCACCACGCCGCAGCAGCCGGCCTCGCCGGCCACCCCCGCCGAGGCGGCGCCCGTCGCTGGTGCGGCTGTAACCGTCCGCGGCCATTACCGCGCCGCGCTCATGGCGAAACGCGATCGGGCGGATGCCGGCGGCGGCGGCGGCCTGGATGATCGGGTGCTGGGGAAAGCAGGCAAGCCACTCCACCCCCTCGGTCTTGAGAATCTGGGCAATGTAGTCGTATCCGTTCACGCGGCACAGAGTAACGCGGTCGCCCGTTAAGGTCGATCCGTCCGGAACGCGGGTGGTTGTGGCGCGACGTGGGGCAAAGGCCGGCACCGTTCGGGGCGGCATTGCCGCGCGCGGCCCCGGCAACGATAGTAGCGGCGTGGTGGCGAAGAGTGCGGTGATCGGCGCCGGGGCGATGGGCCACGGCATTGGCGAGGTGTTGGCGCGCGCGTACCCGGAGGTGTGGCTGTACGACCCGGATGCGGCGACGCTGGAGCGGGCGGTGGCGCTGATCCGGGAGTCGGTGGAGCGGCTGGAGCGGCACGGGCTGATCGACGCCCAGGCGGCGCGCGAGGCGCCCACCCGCGTACATACCACCACCGACCTGGATCTCGCCGTCGCCGGGGCCGGGTTCGTGATCGAGGCGGCGCCCGAGGACCTGCCCACCAAGCAGGAGCTGTTCGCCGACCTGGACCGGCTGGCCCCGGCCGACGCTGTGCTCGCCACCAATTCCTCCAGCTTCACGCTGGCCGAGGTGACCAAACAGGTACGAGAGCCGCGCCTCACGCTGGTGGTGGGGTCGCACTTCTTCCTGCCCGCCCAGATCGTGCCGCTGGTGGAGGTGTCACGCGGCGCCGCCACCGGCGACGAGGCGTTCGAGGCCACGTACGCGCTGTGGGAACGCTGCGGCAAGGCACCCATCCGGGTGCGCCACGACGTATCCGGCTACGTGGCCAACCGCCTGCAGCGCGCCCTGATGCGCGAAGCCCTCGCCCAGTTGGCCGAGGGCTCGGCCAGCGCCGAGGACATCGACCGCGCGGTCCGCTTCGGCTTCGGACTGCGCTTCCTGGTGCGCGGCCCGCTGGCGCAGCGCGACGTGGCCGGCCTCGGCCTGGCCAGCCGCATCCAGACCAACCCCGACGACCGCGAGCGGCTCGACGCCGGCCGCCGCTACCTGCTCGACCTGGCCGCCGCCGGCCACCTCGGCCTCGCCGCCGGCCGCGGACTGCTCGACTGGCACGGCGCCGACCCCGAAGAAATACGCCGCACCGGCGACGAAGCCCTCGCCCGCGCCGCCGCCCTGCTGTTCGCGAGTGAGTAGATACCCCACGCCGTGGTGCGCGGCGACTCGCCATCGGCGGCAGCGCCTCAGTTGTCCGACTCCTCGAACACGACCGCACCCACTTCTTCGATCCGTTCGCCCTCGGTGAAGCGCCAGATGCCGATGTGACCGCTGCGCAGGTCGCCGAGCTCGTCCCAGTCGATGCTGCCGGAGGCGCCCTCGTAGTCGATGTCGCCACCGGCGGCGAGGGCGTGGAGCGCCGCGGCGATACCGTGCGGTCCGGCGGTCACGGGGCTGCCCGGCGGGCTGCCGATCGCACGCAGGCGGTCTCGAATCGCCGCACCGTCCACGCTGCCGGCGGCCGCGGCTGCGAGCGCCAGTGCCGCGGTGGCGTCATAGGCCTCCTTCACGTAGGCGAGCACCGGCAGCGCGCCGTACTCGGCGACGTATGCGGCCTCCCATGCAGCGGACGCTGCGCTCTCCGACGCGGTCGCCGGCCCGGTGCCGTACATGCCGCCGAGACGGTCGCCGCCCAGGGCGCGAACCAGGCTCACCCGCTTGGCGGCGTCGCCAAACGTGAACCGGTCGTACAGGCCGTTGGCGAGCGCCTCGCGCACCATGGTCAGCGCCGCCGCCTCGAAGGCCACCACCACCAGGGCTTGCGCGCCCTCGCTGGCAGATTTGCGCAACTCGGCGAGAAACGTGGCCTGGTCGCGTCCGACGGCAACCGCATTCAGCGCGCCATCCCAGGCCGCCTCGAACGCACCGGCCAGGCCCTGCCCCCAGGCGTCGTCGACATACAGCAGGCCGACGTTGTCGAAGCCCTGCTCGCGGGTGACGCGGGCCAGGACCGGCCCCTGCGAGACATCGGACAGCGCGGTCCGAAACAGGTAATCTCCGTCCGCCGCCGCGGTCAGCCTCGGCGATGTCGCCGAGAAGCTGATGGTGGGGACGCCGGCCGGCCCGATCACCCGTTCGGCAATTACGAGTGCATTGGCGCTGGAGTTGGGACCGACGATCGCGTGCACGCCCTCGACATCGACCAGGCGGCGAGCTTGTGCAACCGCCGTCTCCGGGTCGGCCGTGGTGTCGCCGACCACCGTCGCCACCGGCCTGCCGAACACACCGCCGGCTGCATTGATGTGCTTGATGGCGAGTTCGAAGGCGCGCTGCCGGTCGGTGAGCACGTCCGCCGAACCGCTGCTGAAATCCATCAGCAGCCCGATCTTCAGCGCCGTGGACGGGTCCGACTCCGCCGCCGCTTCGGCCGCAAGATCCGCCGCTGCGCAGGTCGCCAGCAAGGCGGCCGCGGCCAGCACCCGCAGCGTACGCGCTCCGCCCCATACTCGCGTCATCATCCACCACCCCCGACCTCCGACTATAGAACACGCGGCCAACTTCGGTGAATGCCGGTCGCGGGCGAGTGGTTGCAACTTGGGGCGAGACGGCGCAGGATCAGGGTATGGCCTATACGTTCCAGCCGGGCATGATGTACATGATGCCCACCCATTTCGGACCGATGGCAGGTCCGCGCCAGGGCGCCGATGGCAAGGGGTTCGCGTGCATCGACAGCCCCCGTTCCACCAGCTACTCGGTGAGCTTCCTGACCAACGCCGAGCAGCTCGAGCCGCTGTTGCCGCCCGGATTCTCCCTGCACGGCGAGCCGGTGGTGACCGTCAATCAGACCCACATGAAGGAGATCGAGTGGCTGGCCGGACGCGGCTACAACATCATGGGGGTCACCTTCCCGGTGGTGTATACCGGCACGCGGGACCGTGCCGTGGGGCCGCTGCTGACGGTGTTGTGGGAGAACATGACCGACCCGATTCTGACCGGGCGCGAGCAACTGGGGTTTGCGAAGATCTACTGCGAGATGCCCGACCCGGTGGTGTGCCGCGGAGAGTTCCACGTAACCGGAAGCTGGGAAGGCTACCGCTTCCTGGACATGAAATTGACCAACCTGCAGGCGGTGGCGCCGGAGAACTACCCCGGGCCCGCCGCCCCGCGCCCCGACGGCGTGCCTACCGGTCAACTGCACTACAAGTACATTCCCCGCACCGGGGAGTGGGACAAGGCCGACGTCGCCTACGCTACCCTCACCCCCGCCGAGGGCTCCAACGCGCGGGTTACCGGCATGTGGCGCGGCGAGGGCACCGTACAGTTCCGGCAGGCGCGCTGGGAGGACATGCCGACCCAGTTCATGATCGTGAATACGTTCCACGCGCTGGAGATCAGGGAGTACCGCGGCGCCACCATTACCCAGTCGGTGGGCGGCAAGGACCTGAGCGACCAGCGCATGCTGGTGTAGCCGCCGGCGCGATCCGGACGAGGGGCACGTGGCCGAACCGGGCGTCCAGGTTTCCCGGCAGGAACTGCTTGAGGCAGGTGTCGGCGCCGAACGCGCGGCGCGGCTGGTGGAGCGAGCCGGCGAACTGCTGGCGGGCGGCTCCCCGTCCGGCGACCGCAGCGCGGCGGAACACTGCTGGAGCGAACTGTCGCGCTCGCTGCTAACCCCCGAGGTTCCGTTCGACGCGCACCGCCTGCTCCACGAGCGTATCTTCAGCGACCGCGATCCCGCGGCGGGGCCGGCGCCGGCCTGGCTGCCGTCGGCCGCGGAGATCCAAGCCAGCAACCTGCAGGCGATGATGCGCGCGCGCGGCTGCGCCACCTACCGGGAACTGTTCGACTGGTCGGTGGCCAACCGCATGGAGTTCTGGCGCACCATGGTGGAGCGGCTGGGAATCCGGTTCGCGCAGCCTTACGCCGCCATCGCCGACCTGGAGGACCTGCGCGCCCCGCGCTGGTTCCCCGGCGCCCGCCTCAACATCGCCGAAAGCTGCTTCGCCGCGCCGCCGGAGGCGCCGGCGATCATCCACCAGCCCGAGGGCGGTTCCCTGGCGACCATGACCGGCGCCGAGTTGCGCGGACTGGCAGGGCGGGTGGCCAACGGACTGAACGCGGCCGGTTACCGCGCCGGCGACGCCATCGCCATCTACCTGCCAATGACCGCGGAGTCCGTGGCCATCTACCTCGGCATCGTGTTGGCCGGCTGCACGGCGGTGGGCATCGCCGACAGCTTCGCGGCCGACGAGATCCGGATCCGGCTGCGCATCACGGGCGCGCGGGCGATCTTCACCCAGGACGAGATGCTGCGCGGCGGCAAGGCGCTGCCGCTGTACGACAAGGTAATCGAGGCAGATGCACCGGCAGCCATCGTGCTCGGCTGCGGCGGGCGGCGGGCGGCGGTGAACCGCGCCGGCGACCTGAATTGGGAGGATTTTCTGAGCGACGACGCCGCGTTCGCGCCGGTGGCGTGCGAACCGGATGCGCCCTCCAACATCCTGTTTTCTTCCGGCACCACCGGCGAGCCAAAGGCGATTCCCTGGACCCACGCCACGCCGATCAAGTGCGCGGCCGACGGCTGGCTGCACCAGGACATCCACCCCGGCGACGTGGCGGCGTGGCCTACCAGCCTGGGCTGGATGATGGGCCCGTGGTTGATCTATGCCAGCCTGGTCAACGGCGCCGCCATGGCGCTGTTCGACGGCGCTCCCACCGGCCGGGAATTCGGGGAGTTCGTGCAGCGCGCCGGCGTCACCATGCTCGGCGTAGTGCCCAGCCTGGTGCGGGCGTGGCGGCGCTCCGGCTGCATGACGGGCCTGGACTGGAGCGCAATCCGCGCCTTCAGCTCCACCGGCGAGCCCTCCAACGCCGAGGACTACCTGTTCCTGATGGCGCTGGCGGGCTACCGCCCGGTGATCGAGTATTGCGGCGGCACCGAGATCGGCGGCGGCTACATTACCGGCACCGTGATCCAGCCGGCGGCGCCCACCGTGTGCACCACGCCGTCGTTGGGTCTCGACTTTCTGATCCTGGACGACGATGGCCGGCCGGCCGCCAACGGCGAGGTGTTCCTGCGCCCGCCGTCGATCGGGCTGTCCACCTCGCTGCTCAACCAGGACCACCACGCGGTCTACTTCGATGACGCGCCGCGGGCCGGCGGCTCGGTGCCCCTGCGCCGCCACGGCGACCAGATCGAGCAACTTGCCGGCGGCGGGTACCGGATCCATGGACGCGTCGACGACACCATGAACCTCGGCGGCATCAAGGTGAGCTCGGTGGAGATCGAGCGGCTTCTCAACAGCGTTGTCGGGGTGGCGGAAACGGCCGCCGTGGCGGTGCAACCGCAGGCGGGCGGACCGAGCCGGCTGGTGATCTTTGCTGCCCTGTTCGAGGGCCACGAGTTCGCCGAAGGCGAGCTGCTCCGCACGCTGCAGGACGCGATCCGGCGGCGGCTGAACCCCCTGTTCAGGATCCACGAGGTGGTGCAGGTGGCGGCGCTGCCGCGCACCGCGTCCAACAAGACCATGCGCCGCGTGCTGCGCGCCAGCTACGCGGCGCCGGGAGGAACCTCATGACACGACCGCGGGTGGCGCTGGTGAGCGCAGTCCGGACCCCGATCGGCGCGTTCGGCGGCGCCCTGCGCGATTGTTCGGCGCCGTTTCTCGGCTCGGTGGCAATTCGCGCGGCGCTGCAGCGCGCATCGCTGGCCGGTGACCAGGTGGACGAGGTGATCCTCGGCAACGTTTACCAGGCCGGCAACGGCCCCAATCCGGCGCGCGTCGCCGCGATCAAGGCGGACCTGCCCTACCCGGTACCGGCCATGACCATCAACAAGGTGTGCGGGTCGGGGCTCAAGGCGATCAGCCTGGCGGCGCAGGCGATCATGCTCGGCGACGCCGACTGCATCGTGGCCGGCGGCATGGAGTCGATGAGCCGCGCCCCCTACCTGCTCACCGGCACGCGCTGGGGCGAGCGCATGGGGCACGGCAAGCTGGTGGACGTGATGCTGCAGGACGGGCTGTGGGACTGCTTCGTGGACTGTCACATG
The DNA here is from genome assembly GCA_002238925.1 of Spirochaetaceae bacterium bin103. Lineage (GTDB taxonomy): Bacteria > Spirochaetota > Spirochaetia > SZUA-6 > Bin103 > Bin103. The sequence goes on from MPNH01000027.1 coordinate 18,388, forward strand.
GGCAACACCGCCGAGACCTTGGCGCGCCAGTACCGGGTGCCGCGCGACGAGCAGGACCGCTACGCGCTGCAGAGCCAGCAGCGCTACCAGACGGCGCTTGGCGAAGGCCGGTTCGCGGACCAGATCGTGCCGGTGCAGGTGGCGCAGCGCAGGGGGCCGCCGGCCGAGTTCAGCACCGACGAGGCGCCGCGCCCTGACACCTCAGGCGATGCGCTGGCCCGCCTGCGCCCCGCCTTCGAGAAGGACGGCACGGTCACCGCCGGCAACGCGTCTACCCTGAGCGACGGCGCCGCCGCGGTGGTGGTGATGAGCGAGGAGCGGGCCGCCGAGTGCGGCCTGCAACCGCTGGCCTGGGTGAGCGGCTACGCCAGCGCCGGCGTCGACCCCGCCATCATGGGCATCGGGCCAGCGTTTGCCATCCGCTCGCTGCTGGCCAGGACCGGCCTGGCGCTGTCCGACATCGACCTGATCGAGGTGAACGAGGCCTTCGCCGGCCAGGTACTGTCCGTGGGGCGCGAGCTCGAGTGGGACGAGTCGCGGGTCAATGTCAACGGCGGCGCCATCGCCATGGGCCACCCGCTCGGCGCCAGCGGCACCCGCATCGCGGTCACCGCGCTGTACGAGATGCGCCGCCGCCGGGCCCGCCGCGCCGTCGCCGCCCTGTGCATCGGCGGCGGCATGGGCATCGCCGTCCTCCTCGAACACCCCTGAGCACGCCCGCGGTACGGTGGATGAAGCGATGAGAACCACCTTGAACATCGCCGCCGGCGCGACCAGGATCCGTAATTCCAACGCCTACGACGGCGTCACGGGAATGACCGACAGGTCCTCCTCCACCTGCACCAGGGAGTGCCGCGCGTCGTGCTCGAACAGGAGCCACCACCCTTCCGCGGCGATCCGTTCCAGGTAGCGGCGGCGGGTGGCCATGGTGCGGCGCGGATCCAGGTCGATGGCGGGCACGTAGTGGGGCTTCAGGTGGAGGGCGTACGGAAACAGGTCGGCGGTGAACAGCACGGTGCGGCCGCCGCCCGATACGGTCACCACTTGGTGGTGGTCGGTGTGGCCCGGTGCGTCGCGCAGGCGCACTCCCGGGATCACTTCCGCCTCGCCCGCAACGGTGTCGAGGACGCCGGCTGCGGCCAGCGGCTCCCAGGTCTCCGGCAGGTAGCTGGCCTGGCTGCGGCGGTCGGGGGAGCGGGCGTAGGCCAACTCCCGCTCGTGCACCAGGTAGCGCGCCGCCGGAAAGGTGGGCCGCGGGCCGGCCGCGGTGGCGCGTACCGCGCCGCCGACGTGGTCGAAGTGCAGGTGGGTCAGCACCACGTGCGTCACCGCGCCCGGCTCGATCCCGGCGGCTGCCAGCTCCGCGAGCAACGGCCACGCCGGGTCGGTAACCCCGTACAGGTGGCGGAACCTGTCGCCCGCCGCGAGGTCGCCGAGCCCGGTGTCCACCAGCACCACCGCCTCGCGCCCGGCGGCGTCAGGGCCGCGCACCAGCAGGCAGCGGGTTGCCGTCGCCACCCGGTTGCGGTCGTCCGCGGCGTAGGAGCGGCCCCAGATGGTGCGCGGCACGGTGCCGAACATCAGGCCGCCGTCGAGCCCGAACGTGACGTCCGCGCACGCCCACAACTCCAGCTCGCCGAGACCTACCGGCTGCACTACTGGAGCACCGACTTCGGTGTCGGCGTAAGCCGCGTCACTTCGATCGTGGAGCGTTCGATCAGCTTTTCCACCTGCGGTGCGATCTCGTTTTTCCACTCGTCCGACTCGTACACCGCCGCGTACAGTTGCTCGCGCTGCTCCTCCGAGTCGAAGCGGCGCAGCCAGACGTAGGTCTGGTCATTGCTCTCGCCGCGGAAGCTGCCCGCGATCACCATGCCGCGCGCCACCTGCAAGGGAATGATTTCCTCTTCCATGCAGCGCACCCACTCGTCCATCTTGCCCGGCAGTACCCGGTAGTGGCGCAGTTCGTAAAATGCCATCGGCCCCTCCTATGGGCCGCGCATGGTAGCGCGGATCGCCCGCGCCGGCCAACTTACGCGGTAGCTCTTCGAGGCTCAACGCGGGCTTCGATCTCGCGACCCACTTCGACTTCCGCACGGCGCAGCTCCCAGGTCTTCTGCAGGTTCATCCACACCTGTGGCGTCGTTCCAAAGTAGCGGGCCAGCCGTAGCGCGGTGTCGGCAGTCACGCCGCGCTGAGCGTGCAGGATCGCCGTGATGCGGTTCCCCGGCACGTGCAACGCCTTCGCCAAGGCATTCGCAGAGATACCGAGTACTTCCATTTCCTCCCGCAGTATCTCTCCCGGATGGACCGGTCTCATGCCGCTGGGGCTGTTTCCCGGAGAACGCGGTCCTGGCGAGGCGTTCGTCGAATCGGTTACGGTAGCGGCGTGATGAGAGTGCGGATGAGCGGGCGCAGCTTTGCGTTTCCGGGCGACTATGTGGGCGAGCTGGCCGATTGCGGCGCCGACCCGCACGACCCGGGCGCCGTGCAGGCGCTGCAGGTTGCCATGCAGCGGGACGGTTACCTGCTGCTGCGCGGGTTCGCCGACCGCGAGGCGGTGCTGGCCACCCGCCGCATCCTGCTGCAGCAGATGGCGAACGACGGCTGGCTGGCGCCGGATGACGAGCCGGACGCCGGGCGCAGCAATCCCGAACGCCGCGGCGCCCCCGCCGTGGACTCCGAGCAGCCCGCCATCGCGGGCTTCTACCGGGAACAGCCCTTCCTGCCGTTCTTCGCGCGCTACTTCGGCGAGGCGGCGATGATCTACCCGAAGATCCTCACCCGCGTGAAGAACACCGGCGGACGCACCGGCGTGCATTTCGACAACGTCTACATCGGACGCGGCTCGCCGCGCCTACTGAGCTGCTGGATGCCGTGGGGCGACGTCAGCGCCGACCAGGGTGCGTTGGCGATCTGCTCCGGCTCGCACGACCTGGCCAGCTTCGCGCGCCTGCGCGACACTTACGGACGCCACGACCCCGACCGCGAATTCATCCAGGGCGCCGACAACGCCGCCGGCCACTTCTCGTTCCACCTGCACGAGGTCACCGAGCGATTCGGCGGACGCTGGCTCACCGCCGACTTCCGCGCCGGCGACGTGCTGATCTTTCCGCCGTTCACCATGCACTGCGCGCTGGACAACACCACCGACCGGTTCCGCATCAGCTCCGATACCCGCTTCCAGCCGGCCGCCGATGCCACCGACGCGCGCTTCATGACCAACCTCGAGCCGCGCGAGGCGCTACGACACCGCTACCGGGTCGCCGACGGCGAGGTGAACGCGATCACCATGGACGAAGCGCGCGCCAAATGGGGCCTTGAGGATACCCGGCACGGGCTGAGCGGGGCGGGCTGATCGAAGGCGGGCGAATCGGATAGGCTGCCGCACGACAAATGCGAGTGAAACCATTCATTGTCGGCAGCGGCATGTCGGGCAAGGCGATCGCCAAGGCCCTGGCCGTGATCGACATCGTCGACCCCGATATTACCGTGGAGGCGCCTACCCAGTTGCGCCGCGGCCAACCGCTGGACGGCCTCATCGAAGCGCACGAACAGCCGGTGCTGTGCATTTGCAACCCGCACGGCCTGCACGCCCGCTACGTAATCGAAGCGCAGCGCGCCGGCTTCCGCGCCATCATCCTGGACAAGCCGCCGTGCGTGAACCTGGATGAACTGGCCGCCCTGCGCCGCCTGGCCGCCGAGTGCGGCGACCAACTGGCCGTGGCCGTGCTGCACGGCTACCGGCAGATGTGGGGGCCGCAACAGATGCGGGCGATGATCGCCGGCGGCGAGCTGGGCGACCTGATCGCCATCGAGGGCACCTACTGGCAGTCGTCGGCCGCCGAGCTGGCGGTTGCCACGGAGCCGCGGCCCGACAAGGCGTGGAAGAGCGACGTCGCGCTCGGCGGTCCCACCGACACCTGTGTCGACCTGGGCACCCACTGGGTCGACCTGATGATGTTCCTGGCCGGCGGGCGGCCGGAGTCGGCACGCACCTGGCTGTCGCACGTCAACGCCCCGGCGCCGAACCGCGACACCCACGTGCAGGTCTACCTGCAGTTCCCGGCGTGCCGGTCGCTCGGGTCGGCCTCCAAGACCGTGCACGGCGCCAACCACCTGGACGTGTCGGCGCTGGGCAGCCAACGGGCGGTACACTGGTCGTTCAACAACCCCGATGAACTGCGGGTGGGGCGCGGCAACCAGGTAACCTGCATGCACCGCACCGCCGGGCGCTATGGCTCGCAGCAGCCGCCCTACCACGGCACCGGCTGGCTGGAGGGCTACACCGAGGTCTCGCACTGCTTCCTGCAGCGCCTTGCCGGCCGCGACGCCCCCGAGCACCCCACGCTGACCGAAGCGCTCGACGTAATGGAAATGCTGCTCACCGCCGAGCCGCTGTAGCAGCGCTGTAGCAGCAGACAGCCGGCCTGGTCCCGCGCTACGCGGCATCCTCCGCTGCTTGGCCGCGCATCCGTTGTGCGCGGGCGCGCATGCGGCGGTGGGCTTGTTCGGAGCCGTCGTGGAAGCTGCCGAACCAGCGGTCGATCGGCACCGTCCCGTCACCGCCGTAGTTGCATTCGAAGTAGCGGTGATGCAGGTAGTGGAAGTAGTTGGGGTTGCGGACCGTCTTGCCCGCCTTGCCGAACTCCAACTCGTCGAAGCCGGAGTGGCCCGGCGCCGGCGACAGTCCCGCGTGCATCAGGTGCATGACGGCGTGCAGGGGATGCGACGGGATGATCCAGTGCAGGAACACCCCGGTGAAGTAGATCAGGTGCTCGATCGGGTGCATCGACAGCCCTGACCAGGGGCCGATGTTGACGTTCTTGTGGTGCAGGTAGTGGGCCGCCTTGTACAGCGGCTTCCAGTGAGTGAGCCGGTGCGCCCAGTAGAAGTGCACCTCGCGCATCAGGGGGACGGCCACGAGCAGCAGGACGAAGTAGACCGGGTTGGTGCGGAAGTCGACGTACGGCAGGTGGCCGTTGGCGTACATCCACATCGTCAGCGCCTCGAACAGCGACCAGATGCCGACGCCGCTGACCAGGGTCCAGAACACGTTGTCGCGCGTCTGGTTGCCGAACAGGAACCGGCGGTTGCGGGTGCTGAGCCAGCGCTCGTTGTACTTGTAGTGCGTGCCCTGCGCCCGCTTGATGTACAGCCGCAGGTGCCAGGCGCCGAACCACAGGAGCACGATCCCTGCGTTGCGCAGGTAGATGCCGATCATCCAGCCCGGCTCGAAACGCGCCATGCGCTCCAGCTCCGGGGTCAGGAACAGCCAGGCCACCACGCTCACCGCGATGAAGAATGCATTGAACGGATACAGGTAGCCGGGGAATCCGAACAGCCACTTCAGAAACGCCTTCGGCCGCGGCGGCCACACGAACACCGCCGGTGTCTGGATCAACTCCGCGGGCTGCCACTCACCGCGTGCATCGCGCGCCCCAAGATCCGCTTCCGCCACTGCTGTCACCTCCCGGATGGCGTGCGGCCCGCCGTCCTGGCAAGGGCCGAGAGCCCACCCTGCCCTCCTTTCTGGCACAGAACCTCTCTCCGCGCAAGGAGGCGGGAGCAACTCCGGCAGCTCCCGCAGACGGCCCCTACCGGGTGCCGCCGACGACCGGACGGACCATGGTCTGCTTGTGCAACCGGTCGAACTCGTCGCTGCCGTCGTCCTCGACCAGTTCCGTGAACACGCCGCCCTCGTATGCCGGCTGGTTGCCGGCGGCGAAGTAGTTCCACATCGACGATCCGGGCAGCGCTTGCGCTGCGAAGTGCACCGTGAGCCCCGACTCCCGCAGGTAGCGGATCAACCGGCGCGGCAGCTCCAGGTCGGCCTCGTCGACGCGGTAGCGGTCGAGCGCCGCCTCGTCCACGTCCACCCCCAGCCCGGGGGCGCCGGGCACCGCCATGTAGCCGCCGGTGACCGGGATGCGCGCGCTGAGCAGGTTGTGCTCGTACAGCTCGTGCACGGTGACCGCCGGCCAGCGCGCCGCTGCCAGTACCGCGCCCAGGTGCAGGCACAGGCTGGCGGTCAGCCCGGTGCCCACCATCTGCAGGAAGATCGGCATGCGCGCCGCGCCCGCGAAGTGACCCGACCGGACGGTTGCGGCAAGGCCGCCGCCGGCCACCCAGCCGTCGCAGTACTCGCTGCGCCCCACCCCCTGGCGCGCCTCGTCGTAGTGGTGGGCGATAGGCGTACGCAAGCCCGCGCGCAGACGCCGGTTGCCGTCGACATCGTCGGCCGGGATAGGCCCCTCCCAGATCTTGATCTTCGGGAACTCTGCCTCCAGCGCCGTCAGCACCGGCAGCGCGGTGGGCGCGTCGAGCAGGAAGTCGTTCCAGTCGGCGTCGATCGCGAACCACGGCGGCGTGGCCTCCGATATGCGCGCCATCGTCTCGTGCACGTCCCACCAGGGCCGCGTCTTGATCTTCATGCAGGTGTAGCCCAGGCGCACCGCCTCGCGCGCCTCCGCCTCGTACTTGTCCGGCGCCATGTCGTGATCCCAGAACGACACCGGGCAGTGGCTGCGCACCTGGGCGCCGAGCAGGCGGTGCGCCGGTACGCCGGCCAGCCTGCCGGCCAGGTCCAGCACCGCCATCTGCAACCCCGCACCCAGGCTGTCGTCCCAGTACAGCTCGAACGGCGAACGCCCGATCACCCGCTCGTCGACGTCGGCGCGGCCCCAGGTGTAGTTCTGGATCGTCTCGCCCCAGCCGGACACGCCCGACTTGCTGGTCACGCGGATCACCTCCACCTCCGACCAGGTGTGGATGCCGGCGCGCTCCATCTCGACGCGGATGCGTTCCACCATAGGCACCCAATGGCGGGTGCGCTCCACCGAAGCGATCCTGGCGTCCATCAGTTTCCCCCTCCGACCCCCGCTACCGTATCACACTCGACGCGCGACGATGCGTTGCGGTATCGCGATATCGCGGAAGCGACGGTACCCGCAGACGTTGTCATAGTTGTCGTGCCAGCGCGTTCACCAGCCAGGGCCGGCCGCGCGTTTGCGTCTGCACGCTTCCCGCGCCTCCGGAGCGAACGCCTGACCGGTCGCCTCGGTGTGCTGGCTCCGCAGCTTCAAACTCAACCGCCGCGGCGTGTCTGCGCGCTACGCCTCGCTCGCCCCGCTCGTCGCCCCATCCGCGAAGCGCAGCCACTCGAACGGCCATGCAGCCGCTCACCCTGTATGCGTACGAGGTCGATGCCGAGCCGGTCGTCGATGCCCTGGACCAACAGCAGCGCCGGGCGTTGGGGCGACGGAGTCCGATCTCGCGTGTCCGGCGTGGGAAGCGTACTGCCGCCCCTCGCGGCTCAGCATTAGGGCGGTTCAGGAGCTGTCGGATTGCGACGGAACGCTCTCATGCCACCGACTCGGCGTTCTCGCGGATGATTCGCGGGTGCCGGGCGGCGATACGCAGGAGAGCTAGCGCCGGACCTTCAGGACGGCGGCGGTCCTGTTCCCAATTGCGCAAGGTGTGAACGCTGATACCGACCGCGGCTGCAAACTGGACCTGGGTAAGTCCGACAAACCCGCGTAGAGCCACCACGTCCGAGCCGGACTCGAACCGGCCCCGCATGAGGCGTCCGCGAACACTTGCCGGAATCGCGCTCGCGAACTGGCTTTCCGTGAGCTCCACGGCTTCATCTACGGATTTCATAAGTATTGATCCAAGTACCCTTCGTACAGTCTCGTTTCGCGTGGCGTCGCCGGGCGAGCGCTGATAATCCGGACCGTGTCTTCATCTCGCGCAGTCCATACGATGACAACAACGCCACGTGACAGAGGGCCGACCGCAATGAACCGGTCTTCCTGTTCAGAATGCTCCCAATCGAACATCTCAAGGTAGTCTGTCCCGGAAAGAAAGAGATCCTGCGCCTGCTCGAAGCTGATGCCATGCTTGCTGTGGTTCTGAAGGTTCTTGGTTTCATCCCACTCAACCTTCACCAAGCAATAGTATCAGTCATTGGCGGACTACGTCAACGACTTACAAGACTGAGCCGTTTTCGCTACTCCCGGGCGGCGCCGCAGCGGCCGAGGCGGCCGCGCAGGCGGGGGCCAGCAGGTCGCGCACCGAGGAAGCTCAGCGCCGCCTCCGACATGATCACGACGCTCACGTTGATGCTGAAGATGCTGACCAGCACCAGGAGCAGGATGACGATGTCGCTGGCGGTCCCCAGCGGCTGCTCGCGCCAGACATCGGAGCTGAAACCGCGGAGCTTGTTGATGTTGGTGCCATAGAATGGCTGCGTCCGCAATTGCGGATATCCGTAAGACTCGAGCTTGGCTCGTATACGCTGCGAATACCCACTGGGAAGCGCAGTTAGCTTCGACAGGAACTCGTCTGTCTCGAAGACTCGCTAGTCAGACGATGCCGCCACGGTCGCGTCTTGCGTCGGCCAGGCCTCGTTCTGAGAGTCGGTCAGCCCTAGTGCGGCGGCCGCGCATCTCGCTCGCGAGCCTCATGCCGCCAGCAGGGTCGCTCTCTCAAACCGACCTGGCGGCAGCGGCGCCGAGACGGCCGCCACCGCCGCGCAGGCGCGGGTCGAGCAGGTCGCGCACCGCGTCGCCGAACATGTTCAAGCAGTACACGACGATCGTCAGGCACAGCCCCGGCCACAGCGCCAGCCGCGGCGCCACCTCCATGAACTCGCGCCCTTCCCGGCTCAGCATCCCGCCCCAACTCGGCACCGAGATCGGCAGCCCGAATCCCAGGAAGCTCAGCGCAGCCTCGCTGATGATCACGCCGCCGACGTTGATGGTGAAAATGATGATCACCGGGGCGGCAATATTGGGCAGGACGTGGCGGATGAGGATTCGCCACTTGGTGCTGCCAATCGCCTCTGCCGCCTGGAAATAGACGTTCTCCTTTACCCCAATAACCGCGCCGCGGATTACTCGCGAGCCGCCGATGCCGCCCGTTACCCCCAGCACCACGATGATCTGCGGCACACCCCGCCCCACCAGGGACATGATGGTAAGCAACAGCAGCAGCCCCGGGAACGGCACCGCCGAAAGCGCCAGGAAGTGGAGGCGGGCAGCGATCTCGTCCGGGTCGCGCGGCTGCCGGACAGATAGCGGCGCACACTGGAAGAGGAAATCCCGAGCAGCCGGGCGAGCACTTCGCCGCCGAGCACGCGAGTCACGCCGTGCCATTCGGAGGCCGGCGTAGGGAAAGCCACGCGCCAATCGTCATCCGACATCCGGGGCAGACCGTCAAGCTTGTTACCGCAAGGTTCCGATGATAGGGACATGCAACGAACGCGAATCACGCTGCACACCGACTTTCGGATCGGCCGGGTCGACCCGCGCGTGTTCGGGGGATTTCTCGAGCACATGGGCCGCGCCGTGTACGAAGGCGTCTACGATCCGAACAGCGCGCACGCCGACGCCGACGGCTGCCGCACCGACGTGCTCGACGCCCTGTCGCGGCTGCGCATGACCGCCATGCGCTACCCGGGCGGCAACTTCGCCTCCGGCTACCACTGGCAGGACGGCGTCGGCCCGCCCGAGCGGCGCCCGCGGGTGCGCGAGCTGGCCTGGCAGAGTATCGAGACCAACCGATTCGGCACCGAGGAGTTCATCCGGCTGTGCCGGAAGATGGACTGGACGCCGATGATGACCGTCAACCTCGGCACCGGCTCCCCGGAGGAGGCGCGCGACTGGGTCGAGTACTGCAACTGCCCCGCCGGCACGCGCTACGCCGACCTGCGCGCGGCGTCCGGGGCAACCGAACCGCACGGCGTGGCGCTGTGGTGCCTGGGCAACGAGATGGACGGCAAGTGGCAGCTCGGCCACGTGCCGGCTGACCAGTACGCCATCCGCGCCCAGCAGGCCGCCAAGATGATGAAGGATGCCGACTCTTCGATCGAGCTGGTGGCGTGTGGCACTTGCGCCGTGCAACTCCCCACCTACATGGAGTGGGACCGTACGGTGCTGGAGCACGTGGGCGATCTGGCCGACTACATCAGCCTGCACCGCTACGTCGGCAACCCCGGCGGCGACACGCCCGACTACCTGGCGGTGACGGCGGCGATTGACCGCCAGATCGAGGAAATGGACGCGGTGTGCCGCTACGTCCAGGCCCGCAAACGCAGCAAGAAGCGCGCCTACCTGTGCTTCGACGAGTGGAACGTGTGGTACAAGAACCGCGATATGGACGGCGAGGGCAAGGTCGCCCCGCACCTGATCGAGGAGGTGTACAACCTGGAGGACGCGCTGGTGGTAGCCGGCTTCCTGCACAGCTTCGTGCGCCACGCGGACGTGCTCAAGATCGCCAACCTGGCGCAGATCGTGAACGTGATCGCACCGCTGATCACCCGCGGGGACGAGTTGCTGGTGCAGAGCATCTTCTATCCGCTGGCGATGTTCGCCCAGCGGCGCGACGGGGAGGCGCTGCGCCTGGCGGTGGACGGTCCGCGCTACGAAGGGTCCGGCAACGGCGAGGTGGACTACGTCGATGCCAGCGCCATCCTCGACGGCGACCGGCTGCACCTGTTCCTGACCAACCGCAGCCTGACCGAGTCGGCGCCGGTGGCCCTGGGCATCGCCGACCGGGCGGTGGCGGCATGCGAGGCCGCCGAGATCCTCACCGGGCCGGAGCCGAAAGCCGCCAACTCGTTCGCCGAGCCGGAACTGATCAGGGCGCGGGCGTTCAGCGCGGTGGCCACGGAAGACGGCGCAGTGCGCTGCGAGTTGCCGCCGCTGTCGTTTGCGGCGCTAACCATCCGGCTGGCGCCGGCGGACGCCTTGTCCGGGGCGAGGAGCTGACATGGCGAAAATGCACGCAGCGAACCCCGTGGTGGCGCCCGGCGAGTTCCCGTTCGCCGTTGCCTTCCTCAGCCACAGCCACATCTACGGGCAGACCAGGGGCCTGGTCGACGCCGGCGCCACCCTGACCGGAGTGTTCGATCCCGACCCCGCAAAAGTGGCCGCCTTCCGCGAGCGCTTCCCGCAGGCGCAGCCCGCCGACTCGTTCGAGGCGATCCTCGCCGACCCCGCCATCCTCCTGGTGGCGTCCGCCGCCATCCCCGACACGCGCGCCGCCATCGGCGGGCAGGTGCTGGCGGCGGACAAGGACTACTTTACCGACAAGGGGCCGTTCACGACCCTCGGCCAGCTTGCCGCCACCCGCGCCGCGGTGGCGGAGACCGGGCGCAAGTATCTGGTCTACTACGGCGAGCGGCTGCACAACGCCCCTACCTGGGAGGCGTGCGAGTTGGTGCGCGGCGGCGCCATCGGACGCGTGCTGCAGGTGCTGATCATGGCGCCGCACAACCTGGTCAACGAGGCGCGCCCGCCATGGTTCTACGACAAGAACCGCATGGGCGGCATTCTCACCGACATCGGCAGCCACCAGTTCGAGCAGTTCCTGTACGTCGCCGGCGCCGCCGGCGGGCGCGTCAACTACGCGCGCGCGGCCAACATGGGCCACCCGGAACACCCCGGCCTGGAGGACTTCGGCGAGGCGTCGGTCACGCTCGACACCGGCGCCTCTGCATACTGCCGGGTGGACTGGTTCAACCCGCGCGCATCGCGCGCCTGGGGCGACGGGCGCGCCTTCATCCTCGGTACCGACGGCTACGTCGAGGTGCGCAAGAACGTCGATGCCGGCAACCCCGCCGGCGGGCCGCGCGTAATCCTGATCAACCACGACGAGGAACGCACCATCACCTTCGACGGCAGCGAGCCGTTGCCGTTCTTCGGGCGCATGATCCTGGACTGCCTGCACCGCACCGAGGAGGCGATGACCCAGAAGCACGCCTTCGCGGTAGCCGAACTGACGCTCCAGGCACAGGCGGTCGCCGACGCCGCCGCAACCTGAATCATCCACCGGACCTGGGCGCAGACGGTTCGCGCCCTTGACGCGTGAATCAGATGCGCTACGGTGTTCCTGGAGGCAAGTATGCATATTGCACAAGCCATGAAGACCTTCGCGGTTGCGTTGGTCCTCGTCCTCACCGCCGTCGGCCTGTGGGCGGGCGCCGAAACCGAGGAGGCGCCGGCGGCGGACGCCGACAAGCGGTACGTGACCGACCCGGTCACGGGCAAGGCGTACACCGCGCACGAGTACGGCGGCACGCTGACCTTCGTCAAGGGCAACGATGGCGGCTGGATCGACGCCTACAAGGAAAACGCGGTGTCCATGTGGTCGCTGGTCTACGAGAAACTGGGCAAGCTGGACTGGGCACTGGATAGGGACGCATATCCTTTTACCGGCGGCTACATGACGCCGCTGTACGCGCTGAGAGGGGCACTGGCGGAGAGCTGGGAACAGCCCGACGACACAACCATTGTCATCAACGTCCGCCAGGGCGTTCACTGGCATGACAAGGCACCGATGAACGGTCGCGAGTTCACTGCCGGGGATGTAGAGCACTCCTTCCAGCGTTATCTGGGTCTGGGCAGGTTCGCCGGAGACGACCCTTCCCCAGGCGGAGGTGAGCTGACATCCGTGCCATGGGAATCGGTTGAGGCGACCGGCGACCACACCGTGGTGTTCAAGCTGAAGGAGCCCAGGCTCCGTGCCCTCAACCTCATCCTGGACTGGTACCAGATGCTGATGCAGCCCCCCGAGGTGGTCGACGAACACGGCGGCATCACTGACTGGCGGCAGGGCGTCGGCACCGGGCCCTACGAGATGACGGACTGGGTCCTGGGCAGCTCCTTCGAGTACACCCGCAACCCCAACTACTGGGCCTTCGACGAGAAATGGCCGGAAAACCGCCTGCCCTACATCGAGAAGATATACGGCCTGGTCATCGTGGAGCATGCCACCCGTATCGCCGGCCTGCGCGCCGGTACCATCGACTTCATCGGTCATCCGGGATCCACGCAGATCTTCGATATCAACCAGTCCCTGAGTCTGCAGCGGACCAATCCCGAAATCAATCAGTACCCCTGGTCACAGCGATCTGATAACTGTGCCGGCATCAACACCACCGTGGCGCCCTTCGATGACGTCCGCGTGCGCCGCGCGATGCAGATGGCACTGGACCTCGACACCATGAACGATTCCTACTACAAGGGACTGGGAGGAACGATCCCGCGAGGTTTCGTGGGCCGCAAGTTCCCGAGCTATATGACCCCGTTCGAAGACTGGCCCGCAGAGCTCAAGGGATACTACAGTTATGACCCGGAAGGAGCCGAGGCGCTCCTCGATGAGGCAGGGTATCCGCGCGGCGCCGACGGCATCAGATTCAAGACCGAGTACATGCACTTCGACCGATTTCCGGTCAGCTGGTCGGAGTTCATGGCTTCGTACTGGAAGCAGATTGGCGTCGAGATCGACATCCTGACCCCGACTCAGGCGGAACATACGGCCAGGCGTAACGCCGGCGATTGGGCACTGACGTCGGAAGCATGCGGCACCGACGCGGATCCAATGATCATTGCACCTGGTTTTCGGTCGACAGTTGCTCGCTCGGGAGTCCACGACGCTCAATACGACGCCTGGTTCGAAACCGCGGTAAACGCCTCGACCATCGAGGAACAGCAGAGCATCATCAAGCAGATGGACATGCGGTACGTAGAGCAGCACTGGATGATCTGGGGGCCTTGGGCGCCTCAGTACAACGTGGCCCAGCCATGGATCATGGGTTACAACGGCGAGGGCATCATAGGCGGCAACACCACCCACAGTGTGTTCTCGCGCCTCTGGATCGATGGTCAGATGAAGGAGGCGATGGGCCACTAAGAGGTTCGCTTTCTTTCCGAGCGGCCCCGCAAGACCGCCGGTTTTGCGGGGCCCCTTCAAGGGAAACAGGGATTAGATGAGAACCTACATCATCAGGCGTCTGTTGCTGATGATTCCGACCCTCCTGCTCCTGACCATCCTGGTCTTTCTGCTGGTCCGTTTCATTCCCGGGGATGTCGTCGACGCGATCGAGGCACAACTGGAATCCTTTAGCCCCGGCACCGAAGTAGACCGTGAGGTCGTCATGCGGCTGATGGGTCTGGACGTCCCCGTCCACGTGCAGTATGGACGCTGGATAGGCGTGCTGCCGACGCCCGACCCGCTTACCGGCGAGTCCGAGTTCAGAGGCCTTCTCCAGGGCAGCCTCGGCCGATCCCTGTTCGGCCATTTCCCGATAGAGGCTGAAATACTGCGGCGGCTGCCACTCACCATCGAGCTCGGCGTCATGGCCATCATCATCGGTCTGCTGATAGCGCTGCCGGTCGGCATCTACTCGGCGGTCCGTCAGGACACGGCCGTCGACTACGCCGGCCGCACCGTTGCCGTCATCGGCCTGGCGACGCCCAACTTCTGGCTCGGCATCATGGTCATGGTGTTCCCGGCGATCTGGTGGGGCTGGTCACCTTCGATGAAGATGATTCCGTTCACCGAAGACCCGCTCGGAAATCTCGGGATGTTTCTCATTCCCAGCGCGATTCTGGGCACGGCCTTGGCCGCGGGCACGATGCGAATGACCCGCACGATGATGCTGGAGGTGCTCAGGCAGGACTACATCAGGACGGCCTGGTCCAAAGGCCTTGGGGAGCGGGCGGTCGTCATCAGACACGCCGTCAAGAATGCCCTTATCCCTATTGTTACCGTGATAGCCCTGCAGGTGCCTCTGGTGGTGGGCGGCTCGGTTATCATGGAGAGCATATTCAATCTGCCCGGGTTGGGGCGTTTCCTGCTGGACGCCCTCAACACCAGAAACTACCCAATAGTGTCTGGCGTAAACATGTTCTTCGCCAGCGTCGTCCTGTTCAACAATCTCGTCATCGACCTGATCTATCCATATCTGGATCCGAGAGTTCGCTATAAATGAACGCAACTGGAACACCGGCCACCGGCAGTGAGCGAAAAAGACGTGGCGCCGTGGCTGACGTCTTGGTCAGGCTGTGGACCGAGAAGCCCCTGGGCACCGCCTCCGGGATCATCATCTTGCTGTTGATCTTCGTGGCTATCTTTGCCGACGTTCTGAGCCCCTACCCATATTGGGAGGTTCATCCAGCAGACATGCTGCTTGGCTCATCAGCCCGGTATCTGTTAGGTACCGATCAGTTGGGGCGAGACTTCCTCAGCCGCATCATGTTTGGTGCTCGTCTTTCGCTGTTGGTCGGACTGTCGGCAACGACGATCAACGTGGTGGTAGCGGTGCTGATCGGTGGCACCTCGGGATTCATCGGTGGCAAGCTGGACCTGGCGGTGCAGCGGTTTGTCGATGCCTGGATGGCGTTCCCGGGATTGCTCATACTTCTGTCGGTAATGTCGATAGCCGGCAAAGGGTTGCTGCAGATCATCCTGGTGCTCGGCATATCGGGCGGCATCGGCGGCTCCAGGGTGACACGAGGCGCGGTCATCGCAATCAAGGAGAATGCCTATTTTCAGGCAGCACGCGCGATTGGGTCCTCGCAGTGGAACGTTCTGATCCGCCACGTTCTGCCCAACATTGCGGCTCCGGTAATCATCCTGTTCAGCATCAACATCGGCGGGGTGATCATTGCCGAATCTTCATTGAGCTTCCTGGGATTCGGCCTGCCTGCCCAGATTCCGAGCTGGGGAGGTATGCTCAGCCGGGAAGGGCGGGTGTTCATGGAGACCGCGCCGTGGCTGGCTCTCTGGCCTGGCCTGTTCCTGACGGTTACCGTCTACAGCCTGAACATGTTCGGCGACGCAATCAGGGACCTGCTCGACCCGCGGCTGCGGGGCGGCGCAACCACGCTCGGGGGCGGCGGCGCTCGCGTCGCCGCGGATCGCGCCAAGTAGCAGCCTGCGCTGGAGCGAGCCGCTAAGAATAGCGGGCGGCGAAGCCGTCGATGTTGATGCCCACGCGGCCTGGCAGGTGGCGTTCCGCGATGCGCACCATGCGGTCGCGGTAGGCCAGGCCGACCGAGTCGGGATCGACGGCGGCCATCGCGGCCGGCAGGGAGGGGCGCTCGGTGCGGCTGCCATTGGCCGAGCCGTCGCCGCCGATGTAATGGTCTATCACCACGGCGTCGGCACTCGCCGCGATGCGGGAGAAAAACCCTTCAGGGTCGGCGATCGGCAGCAGCGGAGCCACGGTGATGACCGTCTCGATTCCGGATGCCTTCAGGTCCGCGGCGGCGCCGAAGCGTGCGGCGACTCCGCTGGCGTGCGGCGGCAGGCCGGGCAGCCGCTCGCGGTCGGTTTCGATCGACAGGTGCACCCGCAGCCGGCAGCGGCGCTGCAGGTCGTGCAGCAGGTCGCGGTAGCGGGTGACCTGGTGGGAGTGGGTCTGCACGATCAGCAGGTCGGGCGGCTCCTCCGCCATCGCCTCCAGCAGCCGGCCGGTGATGCCGTAGCGCGCCTCCTGCGGCGGGAACGGCTCGGTCGAGCTGGACAAGAAGATGCTGAACGCGCCGCGCACGCGCCGCGCCCAGCGCCGTTCCCGGTCGACGGCGGCGCGGTAGGACGCGGCCGCGTTGCCGCGCACCTCCAGGAACGAGCCCCAGGCGCGCCCGCGGGTCACGTGGCCGTTGTGGCGCACGTAGCAGCCGGCGCCGCACAGGGCATTGCCGAACGGGCAGCCGCGGTAGGGCTGCGCCGAGTGGGAGGACACGGTACGCAGAAAGCCGCTGCTGCGGGTGAGGATGTTGCCGATCTCGGTGACAGTTACCTGCATGCCGGCGATCGGTCAGCGCTGGCCGCGCCACACGTCGAGCGGATGGCGGCGGTCGGCCATCGGCAGCGCGACACGGGCGCCAGCAATCTGCGCCGCGTACGGCGCGAGCACCAGTTCCAGCGCCTTGACGCCGTCGCACCCGCTGCAGAGCGGCTCGCGGCCCTGCTCGACGGCGTCGATCAGGTCGGTCACCGCCAGGTAGTGGCCGCCGTGCTCCGGCGGCGGTCCCAGGTCCAGCGGCTGCCAGCGTTGCTCGACGCGTGCCGGCGCCCACAACGGGTACGGGTAGATCATCAGCCCGTCGGTGGTGCTGCCGCCGCGCAGCGAGACGATGCCCTCGCTGCCGACGATCTCCATACCGTAGCGCTCGTTCACGCCGACGCTGTGGCGCTTCGAGTCGAACAACCCCGCCACCCCGCCGGCGAACGCGATGTAGCTGTCGATGCGGTCGCCGGCCACCGGCCCCAGCGGCTCGGGCGCCTCGTGCACGTCCGCCCGCTCGGTGTGGCCGCCCCCCCCCGGCGGGCGAACGCGTGGTAGCTGTCGAGGCGGTCGCCGCTCACCGGCCCCAGCGGCTCGGTCGCCTCGTGCACGTCCGCCGGCTCGATGTCGCGCCCCTCCACGGTGACACGCGCGGACACCCACAGGGCGTCGCCGGCCAGGTACTGCATCAGGTTGAACAGGTGGATGCCCAAGTCCATCATGTCCTCGCCGCCGCCGCGATGGTCGTGCTTGCCGTGCGCGTGCAGCTCCTGCAGGCCCCCGATGCGGCCGGCGTCGATCAGCGCCTTGAGGCGGTCGGCGCCCGGCAGGTAGGCGCCGTGAAAGTGCCCGACGGCGATCTTGACGCCCGCCGCCCGTGCCGCCGCGACCATGCGGTCGCCGTCCTCCAGGCTGATCGCAAACGGCTTCTCGCAGTACACGTGGCAGCCCGCGTCGATGCAGGCCAGCACCATCGCCAGACGCTGGTCGAGCCAGCGCGGCCCCACGCTGACCAGGTCCAGCTCCTCGCGCGCCAGCATCTCGCGGTATTCGGGGTAACCGCGCAGCGCCTCCGCCTCGGCCTGGGCGCGTGCCCGGCCGTCGGGATCGGGATCGGCCACCGCCACCATCTCGACGCCTTCGACGCCGCGGAATGCGCGGTGCAGCCCATGTCCGAATCCGCCGCGACCGGTGTGGCCGATTGCAGCGGCCCGGTAGCGGCGCTCAGCCATGCCGCCGCGGCCGGCGCCCCGCTTGGCACGGCGGCGCCCCACGCCAAGCGCTACGATACGTGAACGGCAACCTACGCGCGGTCATACGGCTAGCATACTCTGCGGTGCCCTTCCGTGACACGCGCGCCTTGGGGATCCGCGCATCACACCGTCCCCGAAGTCGGAGAGGGTTGCAATCCAGAGCGGAACCACTACCCTTGCCGCTGACAGGAGCAGGGAAATCAGGTCCGGTCGACTTTGGGAGGAGTTCAATGCCACTACGAGCGGGAATTGTGGGTTGCGGCGGCATCAGCCGGACTCACGCTACGGCCTACAGCCACTTGAGTGCTACCGACCTGGTGGCGGCGTGCGACATCGACCCATCGCGGCTGCGCGAGCGGGCCGACCAGTTCTCCGTGCCGGCGCGCTACGCCGATTATGGCGAGATGTTGGCCAGCGAATCGCTCGACGTGGTCAGCGTGTGCACGCACGCACCGCTGCACGCGGACGTGGCGTGCGCGGCCGCGGCAGCCGGCACCCATGTGCTGTGCGAGAAACCGCTCGCGCTCGACCTGGAGAGCGCCGACCGCATGATGCGGGCGTGCGCCGCCGCCGGCGTGCAGCTTGCGGTGAGCCACCAGTTCCGGTTCACGCCGGCGCTGCGCATGGCCAAGGAGTGGGTGCGGGCCGGGCGCATCGGCAACCTGATCAGCGTGCGCGAGGTGGGCAAGGGGCGGCCCGCGGGCTTCGAGCTGATGGAGATGGGCGTGCACTTCTTCGACGAGCTCGCCTTCTTCATGGACGGCGTCGAGTGGATCCACGCGCGCGTCTCTTACCGCGGACGCGAGGCGGAGGTGGGGGACATCATGCACAGCAGCGAGTTGTGCACTACCGACAAGCGCGACAACGGCATGGTGGCCGGCGACGTGATGCTGATCCACGCCGGCGGGCCGGGCGGCGTGTCCGGAGTCATCGAACTCTACCCGCGTCGGGAGCGCCAGAACTGGATCGCCGGTCCGCATCTGGTGGGCGACGCTGGCCAGCTCATGGTCAAATCCAACCCCGACACCCACTGGTTCGAGCTGTGGCACTGCCCTACCGACGTGTCGTTCGCCTCCTACACCGCGCCGTGGCGGCAGATCGAGATTCCCGATGCCGCGCTGACCATCGAAGGCAAGACCTGGCCCGGCCACCCGTCGATCTGGAGCGTGCGCGACATGGTGCAGGCGATCACCGAGGGACGTCCGCCGGAACTGGGCGGCTCGGGCGCGGCGCAGTCGCTGGAGTGCGTCAGCGCGGTCTACGAGTCGCACTTCAACCGCGCCCGCGCCACCCTGCCCCTTGCCGACCGTCGCCACCCCTTGCTTCGCCGCATGGCTGGCGGCTGATCCGTTGCACAAGCCGCCAACCTGCGGATGACCGCAAAACCGCACAGCAGGTACATTACAAGCGACGCGAGTCTTCTCGCGAAGGAGCCCCCCTACCCATGATCCGGCTACGAACACCGATTCTCACGGCGCTGGCGGTCGTTACGCTGGCAGTGGCGGCCGCGGCCGAGCGCGGCACCGACGGCGAGTTGCGCATGCTCTACTGGCAGGCGCCGTCGATTCTCAACCCCTACCTGTCCGGCGGCACCAAGGATATCCACGCGGCGTCCCTGGTCATCGAACCGCTGGCGCGTTACGACGAGCATGGCGACATGGTCGCCTGGCTGGCGGCCGAGATCCCGACCCTGGACAACGGCGGCGTGGCGAGCGACCTGAAGTCGATCACCTGGAAGCTGCGCGACGACGTGGTGTGGGCCGACGGCACGCCGTTTACGGCGGAGGACGTGGCGTTCACCGCGGCCTACTGCATGGACCCGAGCGGCGGTTGCGCATCGCTCGCTTCGTTCCAGGGCGTTGGCTCGGTGGAGGCGGTCGACGACCACACGGTGCGGATCAACTTCGACGTGCCGATGCCGTTCCCGTACGCGCCGTTCGTCGGTTCGATCCTTCCGATCCTGCAACAGCGCCAGTTCGAGGACTGCATGGGGGCGCGCGCACCGGAGTGCACGGAGGAGAACTTCGCTCCCATTGGCACCGGGCCGTTCATGGTGGACGATTTCCGGCCCAACGACGTGGTGCGCTACGTGGTCAACGAGCGCTTCCGCGACCCGGACAAACCGGCGTTCTCCTCGGTGCTGCTGAAGGGCGGCGGCGACGCGGTGTCCGCGGCCCGCGCGGTGCTGGTAACCGGTGAATTCGACTATGGCTGGAACCTGCAGGTGGAGCCGGAGATCCTGCAGGAGATGGAACAGGCGGGCAAGGGCGAGGTGGTGACCGCATTCGGCACGCTGGTCGAGCGGCTGGTGATCAACAAGACCAATCCCGATCCGAAGCTCGGCGACACGCGGTCCACCTTCCAGGACGGCGGCAACCCGCACCCCTTCCTGGCCGACCCGGCGGTAGTGCGCGCGCTGTCGCTGGCAATCGACCGCGACATCCTGGTGGAAGCCGGCTACGGACCCGCCGGCCAGGTGACCTGCAACGTCCTGCCGGCGCCCGCGGTGTATGCCTCCACCGCCAACGACTGGTGCCTGACGCAAGACGTCGAGTACGCAAACCGCATCCTGGACGAGGCCGGATGGGAGCGTGGGCGCCGCGGCATCCGCGCCAAGGACGGCGTACGCCTGTCGATCCTCTACCAGACTTCGACCAACTCGGTGCGCCAGGGCACGCAGGCGCTGATCAAACAGATGTGGGGCGAGATCGGCGTGGAGACCGAATTGCGCAACATCAACGCGTCGGTGTTCTTCGGCAGCGATCCGGCCAGCCCCGACACCTACCAGAAGTTCTACGCCGACATCCAGATGTACACCAACAACTTCGACGGCACCGATCCGCAGGCCTACATGACGGGCTGGATCTGCGACAAGATCCCCGGCCCCGCAAACCAGTGGAACGGCAGCAACATCTCCCGCTACTGCAACCCGCGCTACGACGAGTTGGCCGCGGAATTCGCCGAGACCGGCGGCATCGAGCAGCGCGCGGCGCTCGCCAAGCGCATGAACGACCTGCTGGTATCGGACGGCGCCATGATCCCGCTGATCCACCGCGGCGAGGTGGCCGCCCGGGCGCTGACGCTCGGCGGCATGCGCCACAACGCCTGGGACAGCACGCTGTGGAACGTACACGAATGGCACCGCATCGAGTGAGGTGACCCGGGCCACGGGCGACGGACCAACCGAGTGCTGCGCTACGCGATCCGGCGCCTGCTGTTCGCCATCCCCACCCTGCTGGCGATCAGCTTCGTGGTGTTCGCGCTGCTGGACCTGGCGCCGGGTGACCCCACCGCGCAGCTCCCGCTGACCATCCCGCCGGAGACGCGCGCGCTGATCCGCGAGAGTCTCGGGCTTGGCCAGCCGTTCCCGGTGCGCTACGTGCGCTGGCTGGAGCAGTTCCTGGCCAACGAGCCGCTCAACCTGGTGGAGGTGCTGCTCGGCATCGAGATTGGCGACTCGGAGGGGCGCCTGCGGGTCAGTTCGTGGGCAACCCGCTCGCCGGTGGTGGACCTGATCGCGCAGCGGCTGCCGCAGACCCTGACCGTGGTCGGCGTGTCCTACCTGGTGGCGATCCTGATCGCGGTGCCGGTCGGCGTGTTCTCCGCCTACCGGCAGTACTCGGTGTTCGACCAGGTCGGCACCCTGATCACCATGATCGGATTCTCGGTGCCCACCTTCTTCACCGGCACCGTGCTGATCGTGATCTTCAGCGGCGTGCTCGGCTGGCTGCCGTCGATCTACGACACCACCCACCGGGTCACCGACCTGGCCAGCCTTGGCTACCAGCTCAAGCAGATGGCAATGCCGGTGATGGTGCTGGCGCTGTTCAGCGCGGCGCAGATCAGCCGCTTCACCCGCTCGGCGGTGCTCGACACCCTGCACCAGGAGTACGTGCGCACAGCGCGTGCCAAGGGGTTGGCCGAGCCGGTGGTGATGCTCGTGCATGTGCTGCGCAACAGCATGATCCCGGTGGTCACGGTGATCGCGCTCGGTTTGCCCACCACCTTCGCCGGCGCCATCATCACCGAGCAGATCTTCCGCATCAACGGCGTCGGCGCGCTGCTGATCGGGGCAATCGAGGGCGCCGACATCCCCACCGTGCAGACGGTGACCTTCATCTTCGCGAGCCTGATCGTGTTCTTCAACCTGGTCGCCGACCTGCTGTACGGCATACTCGACCCCCGCATCCGCTATGACTAGGAGGCGGCCGGATGTCGGCAGCCGCCGAGTCGAACTGACCGGATGGGCCAAGCGCGGCGCCGGCAGGCGGCGGTCTTGGGGCGCTCGGGCCCCCTCGCGTTCGGCGGCGCGGAACAATCGTGGCTGCTGATCAAGCCGCCGCGCCCGCAGCATCCGCCCGCGCCGCGGGCCACGGGTTGCCGGGCGCCCACCCCGAGCGTGCCAAGCACGCCGTATGGCACCGGCTGCGCCGTCATCCCGGCGCCATCGCCGGCGCCGCCGTGTTCATGGCGGTCGCGCTGGCGGTGCTGTTCGGTTCGTTCGTGCACGGCGTCGATCCCCACTACCTCGACTACCGGGCCAAGAACCAGGGCATGTCGCTCGCCCACCCGCTCGGCACCGATAACCTGGGCCGCGACACCTTCGCCCGCCTGCTCGCCGGCGGCCGCCTGTCGCTTGCAGTCGGCGTGGCCGCCATGGCCCTGTCGCTGACTGTCGGCACGGTGGTAGGCGTGCTGTCCGGCTTCTTCCGCCGCCTCGACGGCCCACTGATGCGCTTTACCGACCTGTTCCTGGCCCTGCCCGTGCTGCCCCTGCTGATGGTCACCACCATGCTGTTCCGCGAACCGCTGCGCGCCGCGCTCGGCCTGGAGGCCGGCATCTTCATCCTGGTGGTAGGCGTCATCGGCATCACGAGCTGGATGCAGACCGCCCGCATCGTGCGCGGCCAGGTACTCGCCATCCGCGCCCGCGAGTACGTCACCGCCGCGCGCAGCATCGGCGCCCGCCCCTGGCGCATCATCAGCCGCCACGTGTTCCCGAACGCGCTCAGCCCCATCGTGGTCGCCGCCACCCTGGACATCGCCGCCGCCATCATCACCGAGAGCGCCCTGAGCTTCCTCGGCCTCGGCTTCCCGTCCGACTTCCCCACCTGGGGCCGCCTGCTCTACGACGGCGTCCCGTTCCTGACCCTCACCCCGGACCGCGTCATCTGGCCAGGCCTGGCCATCTCCCTCACCGTGCTCAGCGTCAACTTCCTCGGCGACGGCCTCCGCGACGCCCTCGACCCCCACGCCACCACCCATCGCGCTCCAGTAATCCGAAGGAAATAGCGCCGGTACCGGTCAGGGAGCGCCGCGCAATTCCCATACGCGCACCCAGTCCACCAGGGCCTCGTTGGGGAAGGTTCCCGTGCATGCATTTCCATCATTCCAACTGGCGCCGGTGCTCAGATAGATGAAGTGGTCGACGTGCGACACGCCGGGGCCGGAATATGCCCACTGCAAGCGGCCGTCGGCATAGAAGCGATAGCCGTCCTCATCCCAGTGCACCGCGAATACATGAAACTGCCCGGCATGCAGGTCCGGAACGGCAGCGTACATGGTGGCTTGGCGGCGGCGGGCGTGTTCGTTCTTCCAGTGAACGGCCATGTGGTACTTGTCGGAGGCGAGCGCGGACTCCGCAATGTCGACCTCTCCACCGCCGTCGCGGTACGTGTACAACCAGAATGCGGTGTGGATACCATCGACGGTGGGAGCGATCCTGATGCGGGCCTCGAAGTAGCCGTAGGTGCGCTCGTAGCCATGGCTATCCTTTTTCTGACGATCCGAATAGATGGCGGACGCGTGGACCAGAACATCGCCTTCATACACCGGATCCCCGTTCTCGTCGGTCTCGTTGGGGGGCGGCATTACCCTCGTGTTGCCGAGCACCAGGTTGCCGCCGGCCACCCGCACGTTGTCTCGCTCGGTCCAGTCCCAGTGCACCCGGCGGCAGTCGGCGCCGTGGTTGAGATCGCGGCGCTGCCAATGCAGCGGTGTGAACGACCATTTCGTGAGATCGAGTTCGGTGCCGTCGAATTCGTCGCCCCACACGTACACCCATTCCTTGCCGGCGGGCAGGTCAACCGGATCGCCGAACGGCGCGTCGGCAGGCGACGGTACGAATGGCTTGGGCTCAGGCGTCGGCGGTTTGGGAGCCGTGGTGACCGGGGGCGGCATGGGCGGCTCAGGCACGTCGTCGGCCGGAGAATCGTCGCTTGCCGGTGTTCCAAGCGGCACCGGCACCGGATGCTCGGCGGAAGTCTCCAGGGCCGGCTGACCGCCGACGCCCGAGCACGCGCCCCACGGCAGCGTGAGAGCCGCGAGCAATACCCTCACCACGCTGCCACACCTGCGTCTGTTGCCAGCGCCGGTTCGCCGATCTCGCGAACGAGTCATTGGACCTATAGTAACGACTGTTTTTTCTGGAATCTTGACCGGCTGCTCGGGCCTCCCGCTTGACTGCCTCCCCGCCCATGACACACATTGTGCACATGAAGCAGATCGGAATTCGGGAACTGCACCTGCGCACCGGGGAGTGGGTGCGGAGCGCGGCGCTCGGTGAGGGAGTGGTGATTACCGACCGGGGGCGGCCGGTGGCTTCTCTGCTGCCGGTTCGCTCCGGCGACCTGAGCACGCCATTCCGGCAACGGCGCACGTTGGCCGAGTTCGATGCGCTGCCGCCGGTGCCCGGCGACTCCGCCGTGTACGTATCGGAGGACCGCGACCGCGGATGACCTACTTCGATACCGCCTACATCGTGAAGTGCTATGTGAAGGAAGAGGGCTGGCAGCAGGTGCGGGAGCTTTCCCGCAAGCAGGAGCGCGTCTCCTGCTCGGTATACGGGAGGCTCGAGTTGCATGGGGCTCTGCACCGGAAGATGCGGGAGCACGCGCTCACCGAGCAACAGCTCAAAATCGTGCTGCGCCAGTTCCGGGTCGACGAGGAAGCGCGGCTGTGGACCTGGCTCCCGCTGACGGCCGCCGTCATGACGGAGGTGGCCACCACATTCACCAGCCTGTCAGGCGACGTGTGTCTACGCACCGGGGATGCCATCCACCTGCTGACCGCGCGGCGTAACGGCCTGCGGGAGGTGTACAGCAACGACCAGCGCCTCCTCGATGCGGCGGCAGCGGTGGGCATGCAGGGGCGCAACGTGATTCGAACGGAGTAGGGGACGATGTATCAACAGATCTTTTCACCAGAGACGTTCGCCGCGCGGCGGCGGCGGGTGGCGGACCGGATTGGGACCGGGGCCGTAGCGCTGATTCAGGGAGCGCGGGCGTCGGGGACGCATGACCAGTTCCGACAGAGCAACGAGTTGTTCTACCTGTGCGGGGTGGAGGTGCCGCATGCCTACCTGCTGATCGACGGCGGCGACGGTACGGCGGCGCTGTTCCTGCCGCACCAGGACCGGCACAGCGTGGAGGCAGAGGGCGAGCACCTGTCGGCGGACAACGCGGAGCGGGCGCGGGAGCTGACCGGCGTCGATCGGGTGGTTGCGCTGGAGGCGCTGCCGGCGGCGTTGCGTGGGGCGGCGGCCATCTGGACGCCGCTGTCGCCGGCGGAGGGGGCGCGGTCCAGTTGGGACACGCTGCGGCGTGCGCAGGAGGAGGCGAACGCCGACCCGTTCGACGGCGCCCCGGCGCGGGAGGCGAGGTTCGCCGGCCTGCTGCGGCAGCGCTGCCCGGCGGCGCGCATCGAGGACCTGGCGCCGGTGCTGGACGAGATGCGGCTGGTCAAGGACGAGCCGGAGGTTGCGGCGCTGCGCGCGGCGGGGGCGATCTGCGCGGACGCGTTGACCGCCTGCATGCGCGCCACGGCGCCGGGGGTGATGGAGTACCAGCTCGCCGGCGTGCTGGAGTACCACTACCGGGTCAGCGGTTCGCGCGGCGCTTCCTACCACCCGATCATCGCCGGGGGCACCAACGCCTGGTACGGGCACTACAACGCCAACGACGCACCGCTTGCGGACGGCGACCTGGTGCTGCTGGACTGCGCCCCCGACCACCACTACTACACGTCGGACATCACCCGCATGTGGCCGGTGAACGGCACCTACAGCGACACCCAACGCGCCTTGTATGGCTTCATGATCGCCTACCACAAAGCGCTGCTGGCCGGAATCCGGCCGGGCCGTACCGACGACGAGATCCACCGCGAGGCGGCGCAGGTAATGGCCGCCTACCTGGACCGGGCGCCGTTTGCCGATCCCGTCCACGAGCGGGCGGCGCGCAACGCGCTGGAGTTCCCGCACCACCTGTCCCACCCGGTCGGCATGGCGGTGCACGACGTCAGCCACTACCGCGGCAATCCGCTGCGGCCCGGCATCGTGTTCTCGGTGGACCCGCAGATGCGCGTTCCGGAGGAGCAGCTCTACCTGCGTGTCGAGGACACGGTCGTGGTCACCGAAGACGGCTGCGAGAACCTCACCGCCGCCGCACCGCTGGAGATGGACGACGTCGAGGCGACGATGCGTGAGCCCGGGATGCTCGGGCAGTTCCAAGGCAGTCGGGAGTAGTCTTACGCAGTAGTTGCGAGGTCGTACTCGCGCACGAGCACGTCGGCCGGCAGGTTCCAATTGGCAGACAGGGCCCGGATCATCGCGAGCGTAAGCGGGCGCCTCCGGTTGAGCACCTCGGACGCTCGTGGCTGCGATCCGATCAGCTCGGCGAAGTCTCGCTGACGCAGGCCGCGAGCATCCATCACATGCTCGATTACGGCAATCGGATCCGGGGCCTCTATAGGCCAGTACTTCGCCTCGTAGGCTTCCACCAGCGTTACAAGGATCTCCAGTTCGTCACTTTCGGGCGTGTTCGGCGCGGCGCCCATCAGGTTGTCGATGTCCGCCAATGCCGAATCGTAGTCGGCCTCGCTTTTGATTGGCCTGATCATCCGAACTCCTCCTAAACGCTCGCTGCATCGACCGAGTCGTACTCTGCGCGCGTCCCCACGGTGGACCATGGTCAATAACCATAGTATAGTCATTTTGATGGAGGAGATTCAGATCTCGAAGTTCAAGGCCACTTGTCTCGCGGTTCTGGACCGCGTCGGAAAGACGCGAGTTCCTGTGCTGGTGACGCGATTCGGCACGCCGGTTGCCCAGATCATACCCCCTCCCCCTGCTGAACGAGACGTCGGGTGGCTGGGCTGCATGCGTGACCGCACGACAATCGTCGGAGACATCGTCGCGCCCGCATCGGATCTGGCGGACTGGGAAGTGTTGCGCGAAGCATGAAACTGCTGCTCGATACCCACATCTGGGTGTGGAGCGTGTCGGACGATGCGCGGTTGACCGACACGGTACGGCGCGTCCTGGAGGATCCTTTGCACGAACTGTGGATCTCATCAATCAGCACCTGGGAAGTCCTGCTCCTGGCCGAACGAGGTCGGCTGGTACTCAATCCCGATGCCCGAAGCTGGGTGCGCCAGGCGTTGTCGGATACACCCGTGCGCGAGGCTCCCATCACGATCGACGTCGCATTGGCCAGCCGCTCCGTGCGGCTCGATAACCAGGATCCAGCGGACCGCTTCATCGCCGCGAGCGCCATGGTGTTCGGCCTGACGCTGATTACCGCAGACGGCGACCTGTGCGACTGCCCGGACATCGAAGTGCTCGCCAACACCCGCTGACCGGGAGTTGGTGTCCAACGGCGATGCCGGCACATCGGCACTTCAGCGCGGCGATTGACCGGCTTGTCCGCCGTCAGGCCTCGTCGGGCCAGCGGTAGTAGGCGGTGGAGCCTTCGATGGCTTCCACGGCGCGTTCCATCGGGAACCGGTTCTGGACGTCGTGCAGGCTGCCGCTCAGCGCGGCGATGGCGCGGCGCAGCGGCTCCAGGGCCGGCTGCAGGTGGGGAGCCGCTGACGGGGGCTGCGAGTCGAGCACGTTGGCGGCGCGGCCCCGGGTGACCGGCAGCGGGTGCTCCAGCGCGGCGATCAGGGCGGGCAGGCCGGCGGCGTAGCGGCGCAGGCGGAACAGGCCGTCGGCGGCGGCGATCCGCACGCTCACCGCGGGATCGTCGAGCGCCGCGGTTTGCGCTTCCACGACCGCCTGGTCGCCGCACTGCAGGATCACCAGACCGGTGACCGCCCAGAAGCGGATCGCCGAATCGGGGTCGGCCAGCCGGCGCAGCAGTTCGGCGCGCTGCCCCACCCCGCGCCGGCTCAGGTCGGCCGTGTCCAGGATGTCCTCGTAGTTGCCGCACTGCTGGCCGACCAGCCACAGCGGGCCGCCGGCGGCGCGCTCGTGCAGTTCCGGCTCGTCGATCAGGCCCAGGTCACGGTGCTCGATCATCCAGGCATACAGCTGGCCGCGCATCTCGTCCACCACTTCGGCGTGCGCGCCGGCAGGCACCAGGTCGTCCACGAACCAGGGGTCGGAAGCGCCGTCGTATAGCTCCTCGAACGGCTTGCGCTGCGCGGCGATCTGGCGCTGCGGGCCAACCAGCTTGCCGGCGCGCGCCAGGCGGTCCCAGGCGTGGATGTAGCCGGACCAGTAGACCGAGGTCTCGTACGGGAAGTACGGCAGGTGCGGGAAGAAGTTGCGCTGGTAGCGAAGGTGGCGGGCGCGCAGCGAACGGATCAACTCGAAGCGGGTGTCGAGGCGGTCGCGGCCGGTCACCACGTACGGGCGGTGCGCGGCGCCGGCCGTGCCGCCGGCGCCGCTGGCGCACAACACGGTGCGGCTGTGCATGTAGTCCGGCACCGGCAGCCCGGTCATGGTCAGCGTGGAGGCGGTCAGGTCCATGGTGGTAACCGGCTCCTCCACCACGCTTCCCGGCGCAGCCGGGGCGAGGTGCTGCCAGCGCGGCGGGAAGCGCACGATCAGCGGCACATGGTCGCCCTGCTCCCACCCCCAGTGCTTGGCGCGCAGCATGCCGGTGCCGTGGTCGGCCCAGAACACCACGATGGTGTCGTCCCACACACCGTCTTCGTGCAGTTCGGCGACGTGGCGGCCGACGTGGTAGTCAATCTGGGTCACCGCGTCGTAGTAGCGCGACCATGCCTTGCGGAACTCCGGGATGTCGGGGTGGTAGGGCGGCAGCGGCGCCTGGTCGGGATCGTGGAAGTCGTCCGGCTGCAACAGGTTCAGGCGCTCGGCGAGGATCGTCTCCTCGGAGTCCTTGGTCACGAACGAGTGGCACTCGGTGTAGTTGTACACCGAGAAGAACGGCTGGCCGGGGCGCCGCTGCCGCCAGTGCGCGGTGCCGCTCCAGGCGTCCCACGCCTCCGCCATGATCGGGACGCCCGCTTCGGTCTGCGCATTCGCGGTGCCGGCCAGGTTGTAGTCGGTCTTGACGCAGTTGGAGGCAAAGTAACCGGCATCGCGCAGGTACGCCGGCAGCAGGCGCAGGTGCTCCGGCGCGGCGACCTTTGAGCGGTGGTGGTGGGTGCCGAGCGCGAACGACGCCACGCCGGTGATGATGGCGGCGCGCGACACCGAGCACACCGGCGCCATGGAGTGCGCGTTGGTGTAGCGGATGCCTTCGGCGGCCAGCGCGTCGAGGTTGGGAGTGCGGGCGTAGCGGTCACCGTAGCAGCCGAGCAGCGGGTTGATGTCCTCCACCGACACCCAAAGGATATTGGGCCGTCCCGAGGTACGCGCCTCGCTCATGGATCCGGCCGTCAGGCGGCGGTCGCTCGGTCGCCGAGCGCGGCGAACAGCCGCCGCGAGCCGGTGAACGTGGACCGTCCGTGCGCGGTCAGCATGTTGTCGAGGATGATCACCTCGCCGCGCCCGAGGGCGTAGGGCGTTTCCAGGTCGCACACCATCTTGAACCATGTCCTGCACTCGTCCGCCGAAACCGTGGTGCCATCTTCCATGATCATGCGGCTGAGGCTCTCCGGAGCGGTGGCCATCGTTCCCGCCAGCCGTTCGGCTTCCTCCGTTCTGCCGTCCCGTTCCGCCATCAGGCGCCACGATTCCGGCTGAAAGGTCAACGCCTGCGTGCACCACAGCTCGCCGTGGATCGGGTGCGGACGGAAGAAGCGCGCCGGCTCCTGGGTTATCTCCAGGTAATCGTCGTCGCTCCAGGCCAACTCCCAGCCGCGTTGGCGGGCGATCGTCTGCGCTTGCCGGCGGTCGCCGGTGCCCAGCGACTCCTGCCAACTCTTCTTGTCCTTGTAGGCCCCGGTACTCTCTCCCGCCGGCGGCAATCGGCGGCGCAGGCGGGCGCGTTTGCCGCGGAACCGCCGCCGGAAATGCTCGGGCAACGCCTCCGTGAACGCCCGCATGTCGCCGAGCAGGTTGGTCTTCTGGCCGCGCTCGGCCGGTTCCTGGCAATAGAACACCACGTAGTCCGGCACGTCGTCGAGGTACGCCATCTCCTGGTGCAGCACGATGCACCGGTCCGGCGGCAGGTCGGTGGCCGAGTACACTCCGGCGGCATACTCGGTGCGCGGCGTGGTGCCGCCGACGTAGGAATGCGGGAGGAAGTCGATCTCCTGCAGGAACGCGGCGAACTCGTGCGGGCTGCGCAAGCCGGTGTCCCGGATGAGCAGCGCGCCCTCGCTATCGACAAGCCGAAAGATATCCGCGGCCAGCCCGCCGGCGCCCGAAGCGCTGCC
Organism: Spirochaetaceae bacterium bin103; assembly: GCA_002238925.1. Classification (GTDB taxonomy): domain Bacteria; phylum Spirochaetota; class Spirochaetia; order SZUA-6; family Bin103; genus Bin103. The sequence continues at coordinate 48,790 of MPNH01000027.1, forward strand.
ATTGGCGGCCAGGTGCAGCCGCGTGCACGGCACCGAAAAACCGTCGGCGAGTTGCTCCCGTTCGTACTTCATTACCCTGCCACTGTATACCCCACGGCACCGATTGCGCCACACGCGGCCGCACGCGGACGCACGCTCTGTTGACGCCCTCCCGAGAGGCGCCAATACTGAGCCATTCGCACCTTTTCAAGGAGGATCAGATGAATCGACTACGCATCGTGCCGATTGTTGCCGTGTTGCTGTCTGCTATGGTGGCCGGCAGCGTGTTTGCCGCAGCGTCCGGGGAGGGCGCCGCCGGCGAGGAGCGCGGGCCTATCGAAATGACCTACCTGCGCTTCGGCGGCCCTGACGACATTACCCAGGACGAAGCACTGATCGCGCGCTGGGAGGAGCGCAATCCAGGCGACACCATCGAACCGCTCATCGCGCCGTTCCCGCAGTGGAAGGAGAAGCTGGACACCATGGTCGCGGGCGGGCAGTCGCCGGACATCATCTTCGGTTGGCCGACGCCGTTCGCCAACCTGTGGGCCAACGAGCGCATCATCTCCCTGAACGAGTTGGTGCAGGGCGACGTCGACTTCAACATAGACGACTACCCACAGCACAAGCAGTTCATCTTCGACGGGGAGCTTACCGGCATCCCCTACAACGCCACCGCCCACATCCTGGTCTACAACAAGACCATGTTCGAAGAGGCGGGGCTGGAGACGCCGATCGAGATGTACAACCGCGGCGCCTGGACCTGGTCCAACGCCATCGAGGCGGCCCGGGCGCTGACCGTCGACGAGGACGGCGACGGCACGCCCGACCAGTACGGCATGGTAAACATGGGCGACAACCCGGTGCCGATCATGACCGCGGTGTGGGCACACGGCGGCCGGCTGTTCAACGAGGACTTCACCGAGATCACCTTCGACAGCCCGGAGACGCGCGAGGCGCTGCAACTGCTGGTCGACCTGGTGCGCGTGCACGAGGTGGCGCCGCCGCCGGAGATGCAGGCGAGCGAAATCGGCATCTCCTTCAACTCCGGCAAGGTGGCGATCGGGCGGCAGAGCGCGGCCACCATCATGCTGCGCCATATTCGCTGGGAAGAGCCTTGGGAGTGGGACATCGTGCCGTTCCCGGCCGGTCCCGGAGGATTCGCCGCATGGGCGGACGGCAACAGTCTCGGCATCTCGACCACCGCTCCCGACGAACTGCTGGCGTGGGATTTCGTCACCTCGATGGTGGACGAGGAGTCGTGGCAGGTGCGCTTCGACCTTGGCCTGCCGTTCCGGCTGCCGCCCAACATCAACGTGATCAACTCGTCCACCTTCCGCGACCTGTGGAGCTACGTCGACGTGGACATGATCATGGACGTGATGCTCGGCGAGAAGGCCCTCACGCCGCTAGTGCCGCGCCAGGCGGACGCGTTCCGCATCGCCTACAACGTGATGGACACCGAGGTCGAGAACGCCGTACGCGGCGACATATCGGTCGAAGAAGCGATCGCCGCCACCGTCAAGCAGGCCAACGACATTTTGGCCGGCTTCTAAGCTTCGCTCCCCGAACAGCGCCGTCCCGGCGGTCAGCCGGGGCGGTGCAGGGGGATGCGGCGGGCGCCGTAGGCGGGCAGGCGGACCTGCTCGGGGCGGTAGCCGCGCGCGGCCGCGGTCACCGTCCAGGGGTAGCCGGAGCGGTTGATCAGGAACAGCAGGCTGCCGGCGGCGCCTTCCAGCACCCGCGCTTCGACAAGCGAGCGGTATTCTTCCGGCACCCCGCCGGACAGCTCGATGTCGGGTGGCAGGGTGTCCGGCAGCCAGCCCGCCAGCAGGCGGCGCAGGCCGCGGTGCAGCGACCACAGGTAGGAGCGGCCGAGCGCGAAGGTGGCCATCAGGATGCGGCCCTCCGGCCCAGCGGCCACCAGGCCGGGCGCGTCCACGTCGCGGTAGCGCGCCAGTTCCGTGCCGGCGAACCGGCCCGCCAGCACGCGGTCGAAGAAGGCGAAGCCGCCGAAGCCGCCCGCCGCATCGTTCAGGCTCCAGCCGGCCATCCAATGGTCGGGCCGGATCCACTCGCGGCACTCCATGCCGAATGACGCAGCCGCCCGCCGGCAGTCGTCCAGGCCGGTCATCGGCAGCTCGGCAACCACCCGCCCGCCGCCGGCCACGTAGGCGGTCATGCCCTCCAGCTCGTCCGCCGACAGCCCCAGGGCGAACGGCACGGCCAGCACCTCCGGTCCGCCGTCCGCCGGCGGAAACCTGCCCCCGGTCACGAAGGTCACCTCGAACCCGAGGTCCAGGAACAGGCCGTAGAGCCCGTACACCGTGTCCGCCAGCGGCGCTCCGCGGGCGTTGGCCTGCCACACCATCTCGCGGCTCAGGTAGATCGCAACCCGCGCGGGCACCGTGCGCGCGCCGGCCAGCAGCTCCGCGTCGGCACGCAGCGATGCGATCACCCGCTTCGTCGCCAACCGCCGCTCGGTGTCGTACTCGTCGGCGTCCACCATGTGGTTGATCCACGGCTCCGGCCCGCTCAGCAGCGGCTCCCAGCGGTAGAAGAACAGCGCATCGGCGCCGTGGCTGGCCACCTGGTTCACCTCCGCCTCGATCTGGATGCCGCGCCACAGCAGCGACGCGCCGGCATCGCGCCCGGCGCCGGCATACGGGAACGGGCCGCCCTGAAACTCGGTGATCCACAGCTCCTGCTGCGGCGCCAGCGCCTTCAGCAGCGCCAGGTGGGCGCCGGAGATCGCCGCCGTCTGCGCGCCCGAGCCGTGGTACAGGCTTGACGACGTGTAATCGAGCCGCGGCAGCAGCCACCAGTCCTGCCCCTTGGCCTGCAACCCCTCGAAGTGGGTGTAGTTGAAGCTGACCCGCACGCCCGGGCACGCGGTGCGGATGATGTCGGCGCCCTCCAGCAGGAAGGCGGACAGCCGGCGCGCCGAGAACTCGCGCCAGTCGCGCCACAGGCCGGCGGCGTCGGGGTCGGCCTCGCGCGGCGGCTGTACCTCCGCGAAGCCGGGAAAAGCGGTGTCGAAACGCGCGTTGACCGCCTCGATGCTGCCGAAACGGCGCTCCAGGTCGGCCCGGTAGCCGGCCACCGAGTGCACGCAGTAGCAGGGATGGTCGCCCACGCCCAGGTTGGGCTCGTTGTGGATGTCCCAGTCCACGATGGCCCGGTGGCCGCAGAAGCGGCGCGCGGCCTCCCGCACCAACTCGTCGCGGCGGCGCCGGTAGGCGGGGTGGTCGACGCAGGCGCGCGGCCACAGGTAGTGGTGCGGTCCCTCCGGGTAGGCGCTGCCGCCGCGATCCACCACCTTGGCATCGGGGTGTTCCTCAAAGAACGGGTAGCCGACGTAGAAGGTGGCGAACCCGAACAGCACGCCCACCTCCAGCTCCGCGCACAGGTCGAGCAGCCGGCCCACCTCGTCGATGTCGCTGTCGAAGCCGATGCGGATGCGGATGGCGTCGAAGCCGGTATCCCTGATTACCGCCAAGTCGCGGCGCCAGTCCTGCTCGCCGCGCGGCAGCCACTCGGGACGCGTTGCCATGCCCCCGAACGGGTACTCGTAGTGGGTGCCGAAAATCACCCGTCAGCCCTTGATTCCGGTGGTTACCACGCCGTGGATGTAGTACTTCTGCGCCACGAAAAACAGCGCCACGCTCGGCACCAGCACGATGATCGACACCGCCATCAGGCTGGTCCAATCGGTAAAGTCCTGGTCCTGAAAGAAGCGCAGGCCCAGCGACAGCGTCATCTTGTCCATCGAGTGGAGGTAGATCAGCGGTTCCAGGAAGTCATTCCACACCCGGATGAAGGCGAACACCCCCACTACGCCGAGCACCGGGCGCGACAGCGGCAGGATGATCAGCACGAAGCTGGTGAATACCCCGGCGCCGTCGATGGCGGCGGCATCTTCCATTTCCAGCGGGATGGTCAGAAAGAACTGGCGCACCAGGAATATGAAGAACGGCACGCCGCCGAAGAAGAACGGCACTATCAGCGGCAGGTAGGTGTCGATCCAGCCGAGGAAGCGGAAGGTAATAAACATCGGAATCAGGCGCACGTGGAACGGCAGCATCATCGTGCTCAGCAGGATCACGAACAGGGCGGTACGGCCCGGGAACTCCAGGCGGGCGAAGCCGTACGCCACCAGCGAGGAGGAGGTAACCGCGCCGGTCACCGACAGCAGGGTGATGACCGAGGTGTTGAAGAACCAGCGCGTGAACGGCAGCGCGGTCCAGCCGTCGCTGAAGTTGTTCCAGCGCAGCGGCCGGGTAAACAGCTGCGGCGGATAGATGAACTCGGTGCCCGGAACCTTGACCGCGGTGGACAGCATCCAGATGAACGGCGCCAGGATCACCACGGCGCCGGCGGTCAGGGCCAGGTACACGAACGCCAGCGTAATGCGGCGCTTGAACGACTGCCGCTCGTAGTAGTGAACCAAGGTGGTGCTCGACATGATGCGCCTGCCCGCCTACTTCCGCGACTCGTAGTACACCCAGGCCGCCGACGAGCGCAGCACCACCAGGGTCATGCCGAGGATGAGCACGAACAGGATCCACGCCTGGGCGGCGGCGTAGCCCATGCGGTACCACTGGAAGGCGTGCCGGTACAGGTACAGCACGTACATCAGGCTGCCGTGGTTCGGACCGCCGTCGGTCATCACGTAGGCCGGGGTGAACACCTGGAACGACTGGATGATGCCCATGATCAGGTTGAACAGGATTACCGGCGAGATCATCGGCACGGTGATTCTCAGGAACCGCTGCCAGGCGTTGGCGCCGTCCACGATCGCCGCCTCGTAGTAGGAGGTGGGCACGTTCTGCAGCGCCGCCAGGTAGATCAGCATCGGCCCGCCGACCCCCCACAGGCTCATGATGATCAGCGCCGGGATCACCCAGGTCTCGTCCGCCAGCCAGGCCGGCCCCTGGATCCCGAACACCTGCGCCAGGAACAGGTTGAAGATGCCGAAGCGCGGGTTGAAGATCCACACCCACAGCAGCGACACCGCCACCCCCACGATCACGCTCGGCAGGTAGTAGATGGTGCGGAACAGGCCGAGCCCCTTGATCTTCTGATTGAGCAGCACGGCGATCAGCAGCCCGAACACCAGGTTGAGCGGGATGCTCAGCGAGTACAGCGCGGTGACCTTGACCGACTTCCAGAACAGCGGGTCGTCGAAGAACAGCTTGGCGTAGTTCTTGAGGCCGATGAACTGCGGCTTGGAGAGCGCGTTCCAGTTGGTGAAGCTCAGGAACAGCGACGCCAGCAGCGAGCCCACCACGAACACCAGGAAGCCGATCACCCACGGCGAGATAAACAGGTACCCGGCGATGGTGCGCTTCTGGTGGTAGGTATACAGAGTTGCCTCCTCCGTGGCGGCGAGAATAGCACAGCCCCCCGCCGCCGGCCACCGCAGTCAGGCGGCTTGCGGCTCCCGCGACGTACGCCTTGACCGGCCTCCACTCCTGAGACACAGTGTCCCGGTATCGACGTGGGGCAACGCATCGGCGGCATATTCCTGCTCGTGGTGGCGGTCGCGGTGGCCGTCCAGACGGTGGTCGAGCCGCTTTACCACGCCTCGGAAGAGGGCCAGCCATACAGCCCGCTGTGGAGCGTCCTGGACCCGCTGATGGTCGTTGCCGTGGCGGTCGGCATGCTGCTCGCCTGGCTGCGCAAGCGCGCCGCGGGCGGCGGCGGACGCGGCAGCGACGCGGTCACCCGCGCGTGGCTGGCCGCCAACACCTGGTTCTACGGCCTGCTGGCCGTCGCCATCCTGCTGCTGTGGAATTGGTTCAACCTGCTCAGCCCCCGTTTCACCGCAATCGGCGACGAAACCTCGTCCCTGGTCTGGATCATCATCGACACCCTCCTCCCCCTCCTCCTCGGCTCCCTCGGCCTCTCCCTCCTGCGCAGACGCGAGTAGTCAACCCGTCCGCTCTGCACGTTGCACGCATGTGGCTCATGGCGGTGGCTCTGTGGGAGTGTCCTTCTCAGCGAGCACCATTTGGGTCACAATCTCGCGGGGTATTGACGCCATGTGTGGATCTCGGTGGACCAGGACGGCGGAGTGGACGTGCGCGCACCCGGCGATTACCGCGTCGACCAGGGGCAACCGGGTGTTCGTCGATTCGCGCAGCAGCATCGCGCTGTCGGCGGTCCGGCGATCCACGATCAGGGTCGTGGTGAGTTCGTCAACGTATTGGCGGACGGACCGGTCCACCTCTTCCGGGTCGTCCACCTCCACCGTCAGCCGGCCCTTCAACTCCGGCATCGACAGGACGCACAACCCGATGCGGTTGCGCGGGTCCTGCCAGAGCCTCTCCACCATCTCGGCTCCCGGCTCATCAAAGTAGTGGGCAAGTATCGCCGAGGTGTCCAGAACGTGAGTGACCGCCCTCACGGCATCGTGTCTTCTTGTTCGCGTTCCCGCACCAGCGCGTCGACGACGCTGCCCGGCCGTCGCCGGTGCCGCAATCCGCGCCCGCGCAGTCCGGCGGCCACTGCCGCAACGCTCGGGAGCACCCGCACCTCCAGCACGTGCTCCTGCTCGGTAACGCTCCACTGAAGGCGCGTCCCTGGTTCGATCGCCTCGGCAGCCGCAACTGCCGCCGGAACCGTGACCTGGTTCTTTCCCGTGACTGTAGTAATCATGGAACTATTATAATCAAGTAGTATAGTATGTCAAGGTAAGCACTTTGCGCGCGGATTCCGCCCGCCCGATCACCCTTGATTCGAAGGATCGCATGGAGTAGCCTGGAGCGGTGGCGGACGTTGATCAGCAGCTCGCCGATACGGGTACGGTGGCGAGGAATGCACGCGTGCTGGAACTGCGGTTGCGGCCGGTCCGCTCTCTGAGCGCTTCGTAAGAAGGAAGGGGGCGTCGGCGGCCGTCATGAGAGCACCACAGCGGCTGTTCACTCCCGGTGCGGGCGCGGCTCCACCAGCGCTGACCGGTCGGGAGCAGGAGCAGGGTGTGCTCACGCAGTGCTTGGCGGACTTGGCCGGCGGCAGCGCCCCGCCACACAACGTTGCGTTTATGCGGCCGGCGCGTGACGAATTGAATCGGCTGGGTTACCTCTGGAGCCCACCGGGCCAACTGCCGCCGATAGTCTGGGTCGCCGGCATCCCGTCGCTGATGACCTACGTCGCCAACCACGCCCCGCCCCTCCGCCCACCCGACGCCAGCGCCAGCCGAGACCGATCCGATCCGTGAAACCGTAAACCCTCCAAGCGTTCGCTCCCGCTGCCTGCGTGCTGATTGTGCTATGATGTCGTCATAAAGCGACGCAAAATGACGACGACCATGACAGTTCTTGCACCACGTCGGACGGGTGGCGAGCCATGACGCTCTACCGGCCGCGCTCACTGGCGACGCCTCGCTCGTCGTTCTTCCTGTTCGGTCCGCGCGGAACGGGCAAGACCACCTGGGTCCGCCACGAATACCCAGATGCGCATCGCGTCGATCTGCTTGACGAGGCTCTGTATCAGAGCTACCTGGCTGACGCTGGACGATTCGCCGGTGAACTGCAGGCAATAGCGCAGGGCCGCTGGGTGTTCGTGGACGAGATCCAGCGCTTGCCCAACCTGCTCAACGAAGTGCACCGGCACATCGAAAGCGGCGGTCTCCGCTTCATCCTTACCGGCTCGTCGGCCCGCAAACTGAAGCGATCCGGCGTCAACCTGCTGGCCGGGCGCGCGACACACACCCGCATGTACCCCTTTCTGCCGCATGAGCTGGGAACCGACTTCGATCTCGAAACGGTGCTCCGGCACGGCAGCCTTCCGGTAGTCTGGAACGCCGACGACCGGACGGCGGCGTTGCGCTCCTACGTCCAGCTCTACCTGAAGGAAGAAATCAAGGGCGAAGCGCTAGTGCGGAACCTCGCCGGCTTCGCTCGCTTCCTGCCGGTCGCGGCCCTGTTCCATGGCCAGACCTTGAATGTAGCTTCCGCCGCCCGCGATGCCGAGGTCAGTCGGACCACGTTGGCCGGCTACGTGGAGATTCTGGAGGACACGCTCGTGGCGTTTCGCATGCCGGCGTACGATCCCAAGTTGCGCGTCCGCGAACGGAAGCACCCCAAGTTGTACTGGGTCGATCCGGGATTGGCACGGGCGGCAGCCGGGCGCTTCCGAGAACTCGACCCGCGCGAACGCGGCGCCCTGTTCGAAGGCTGGATCGCCACCGTGCTGTCCAGCTATCGCGACTACCACGGCGCGTTCGACGAAATGTACTACTGGGCGCCGGCTCGCGCGCGGGACACGGAAGTCGACTTCCTGCTGTTGCGCGACGGCAAGTCGATCGCCATCGAAGCCAAGGCGTCCGCCCGGATCCATGACCGTCACCTGGCCGGGCTCCGCGCCGTCGCCCCCCTGCCCGGCCTGCAGCGCCGCATCCTCACCTACGCCGGTTCACGCCGCATGCGGACCCCGGACGGCATCGACATCTGGCCCGTGCCCGACCTCCTGGAAGCCTTGCAATCCGACCGCCTCTGGTAAACACCGGCAACTGGCTATAGGCTTATGGCTTCCTTGGCACCCACAAACGGCATGCCGTACGCCGGACGCGCGTCCAGAGAGCGAACGAAATGGACGAAAGCGCTCCCAAATCCAATGGTCTGGAGTTGGTTTACGCAGAACAATGCAACGTCCGATATCGGGTTGTCTTCGAACTCCGGAGGAGGGATCCGGATCGTTCCCCCAATACGGCATAACAGGAACCCGGCGTCGAACAACGGTGGATCAGTTCGATGGGCCAGAAATGCCAACGATTCTACTCTCGTATCCAGGCCGGTCTCCTCCCATACTTCCCGCCTGCATGCCTCCGTCAGTGTCTCTCCGACTTCCACCGTACCCCCCGGAAGTGACCACTCCCTCCGCACCGATATGCGCTGCCTTACCAGCAGAATTCGGTCGTTCTCCAAGAGAATCCCGGTAACCCTGACTTTGAACGTGGCGTCTTCCCTCATGACCCTTCCGGATCGAGCCCCAGAGCAATGATGTCCGGATTGGTGTTGCGAAGCACTTGAATGTGCGCAACCGGCCAGTCGATCTCCGGACCTGCACCTCCGTCAAGGATCCGTCTCTCACGACAACCAAAGACCCAAACCCCCGCCTGTTCGAGGACTCTAATGTGTTCATCGAGGAAACGCGAAGCTCGGATCATGTCACTCACTTCCTGTAGTCCTAGGTCTCCATCAATCAACTTGTGATGTACTTTGCATAACAGCAGCAAGTTGGCGTATCTGTCCGCGCTCTCGTGTAGGAAATCAGGGTCATAGCGAGGTCCACCGGCGACGGCAGACACGATGTGGCACTCGTCTCCGATGATCGACTCGTCATCGACAGGTGTGCCCGGCTTGATCAATTCACTTCGGCACATAGCGCACCGGCTACCAGACCGTCCCCAAAGCAACTTTCGACTGCGTGCTGTAATCCCCATCCTCTCTTCCACGATACTGGGCTGCAACTCAGGACCAAGATAGTGAGGCCGACACCGTCCTCGCGGCTCGGACTCTTCCAGGCTCATGCCGGGCCGGAGCGGGTGGGGTTGACGTTGAGTACGAGGCCGGTGCCGGAGGTGGTGGTGATGGGGCCGGCGGCGAAACGGGTGGCGGGGTCCCAGTCCCAGCGCAGGTGGGAGCGCAGCCAGGCGTAGGTCTTGCCGTCCTCGGAGCCGCAGACCAGGTCGGGGGCGCCGTCGCCGTCCAGGTCGTGGCACCACACCGAGCACTTGTGGTGGCCGAGGTCGATCGGGGTGCCGTCGGCCTCGGTGATGAGCCGGGGCCGCTCGAATACCGGCTCGGCGGCGGTGCCGGCGTTGCGCAGCCAGAACGGGGTGGCGGCGCCGGGGAAGTGGCCGTTGATGAGGCGGGTGTTGTGCCATGCGGTGCCGGCCACCAGGTCAGGGGCGCCGTCCAGGTCCCAGTCGCAGGCGCAGAACACGCTGCGGCCCCCCAGGCCGCCCCGGCCGCCGCCGCGCCTTAGGGTGCCGGCCCCGCAGGCCGCCGGGCCCGCAGCCGCGCATTAGGTTGCCGTCCCGGTAGCGCACCAGCGGCCCGGCCTCAAGGTGGGTGGGGGCGGTGCCGGTCCGCCGGTAGAGCTGCAGGAAGCCGTCGTAGTTGAGCAGCAGCAGGCAGCCGTCGCCCCAGGCCGCGGGCCGCGAGCGCCACGCGCCGGTGAGCGGCTCGCCGGCGCACAGCAGTGGCTCGGCGGCGGCGTAGCGCGGCTCCTGCCGGCTGCCGGTGTTGCGGTACCAGAGATAGCGTCCGTAGATGTCGTTGGTGATCACGTCGAACAGGCCGCCGCCGGTCCAGTCGGTCACCAGCGGGTTGAGGTAGCCCCAGCGCGCCTCGTTCGGCCCCTGAATGGAGCCGGTGGGGCCGGCGAGGTGGTGGATCTCGCTGCCGTCCGCGTGCAGGCGCACTCCGGCGGCGAAGTCGAACGCGCCCGGCGCGGCGGCGCGGTTGGCGAACCGCCACAGGTAGCCGGACGAGTCGCCTACCACCAGGTCGGGCGCGCCGCTGCCGTCCAGGTCCGCCAGGCACGGCACCGCCAGAGTCTCCACGCGCGCCGCGCCGCCGACCCGCTGCAGGGGCGGCTGTTCCCGCCACTCGCCGTCCGCGTAGTCCAGCCAGATCACCACGCCCGGGTTGCCGGTGATCAGGATCTCCTGCTTGCCGTCGCCGTCCAGGTCGCAGCAGCACAGCGAGGTTTCGAAGTAGCCGCGGCGCAGCGGGCTGCACGGCAGCTCCCACTCCTCCCCGGTGGCCTTGAGGCGCGGCAGCTCGCCGGCGGCGGTGGTCTCCGGGGCGACCAGGCGCATGGCCCAGAGCCGGTCCACGTCGCGGCGCACCAGCAACTCGAGGGCGCCGTCGCAGTCCACGTCCACCAGGGCGGCGTCGGTGCGGCCGTCCCAGGAGCGGTACTCGGCCAGTTGTTCCGGCGGGCCGAACACCGGCTGCTCATTGCTGCCGATGTTGCGCAGCAGAAACACGCGGGTAGTAGGCCTGCGGCCCATCCAGGTGCCGTCGGCGCGGTAGCCGCGCCCCGAGCCCATGTTGGGGTAGTCGCGCAGGTCGGTTCCGCGCGCATCCGGCCAGTACTCCAGCACGTACTGGTACAGGCAGGAGATGACGATGTGGGTGACGCCGCGCCCATCGCGGTACGGGTTGAGGTTCCACAGGTCGGCGGCGGCGAACACCTCGGCCAGCGACCGCCCGTCGACCGGGATGCGCTCCGCCGGGGCCGCAAAGCGCGGCGACGAGCGCGTGCCCCGGTTGCGGTACAGCTTGAGCCAGCCGGGGTCGGTCTCGCGGGCCGGATCGCGCGTCGGGTTGCCGAAAGTGAGGAGGTTCAAGCCACCCTCGGGAGTGACCAGCGGCATGGCATGGTAGCCCGTCACGCCGGCAACCGGCTCCGGCGGCTCGTACACCCGCACCCCCCCCCGCCCCGCGCCTCGCCCCCCGGCCCCGCCGCCTGCTCGGCGCGACGTTCGCGGTACAGGTACACGCCGCCGCGGTGCATATTGGGCAGCAGCGAGTAGAGGATGTCGCGCCCGCCTCCGCCCCGCCAGTCCACCAGGAACGCCGTTCCCGACAGCCCGTCCCCCAGTTCGCACCGCTCGCCGCCGCCCACCGGCAACGCCTGCCCCGGAATGATGTCCGCTCCGCTCAGCACCTGTCGACCTCCATTCCCTCGGCGTCCCCTGTCAGATGAAACGCGGCCAGTAGCCGCTCTGCCTGAAGAGGCGGCCGCAGCGCCGCAGCGCCCAGCGACGGTCCTTGACGACCATGCCTTACTAGAGTAGCCTGCTCCGTAAGGTAGCAGACTCGGCAACATGATGGTAGTCAAGGTTACGGCCAAGCGACAGGTTACATTCCCGGCGGCAGTGCTGGAGGCTATTGGCGTCGGTCCAGGCGACCGGCTCGAGTTGCATGAAGGCCCGGACGGGTTCCTGCTCCGGCCGCAGCGTATCGACTTCGACAGTCTCGCGCCGCTGCGCGACAAGGTCCGACGAGACGCCGGCCCTTTCGACCTGGAGGAGTTCAGGAGTCAGCCGCATGACCCCGCACTACGGGATTGACACGTCGATCCTGGTGCGGTTGTTGACCGGCAAACCCGCGGACGCGTACGCAGCCTGCCGCACCGCCCTGCAGACGCTGATAGAAGGCCGTGGCGCGCGTATCTTCGCCTCGAACATGGTGATCGGGGAGGCGTACATCGCCGTGCAGCATCACTATGGAGTGACGAAGGAAGACGCCCGCGACGCTCTGCTCAAGGTGCTGAAGAGCGGCATGGTGGCACCGCTCCATGGCCGATCGATCCTTGCGGAGATCGAGAACCACTCGGGCGCCGGCCTGCTGGATCGCCTGATCGCGGATCACTACCGGCGCGAAGAGTTGGTGACCCTCACGCTCGACCGGAGGATGTCCGCGCTGCCCGAAGCGGAGCTACTCCTGCCACCGCCGGCGAACGAGGCACGTACCGGCGGCCCGGCACCCGCCTGAGAGCTACTCCCAGGGGTGCAGGACGATCTTGGCGGATTCGCCGGCGGCGAGCAGGCCGAAGGCGTCCTGGATGCGGCTCATCGGCATGGTGTGGCTGACCAGCTTGTCGATCAACGGCGACTCGGCGATCACGCGCATCACGCCATCGTAGTCGCGCAGGTTGTACAGCCAGACGCCGGCAATGTGCAGGCCCTTGCGAATCATGTCGCGGCTCACCCCGATGGGCAGCTCGTTGCGGTTCTCGCCCACGAACACCACGCGCCCGCGGCGGCGCACGGCGTCGATGCACAGCCGCTCGCCGGCCACCGCACCCGAGCAGTCCACCGCGGCGTCCACGCCGCGCCCGCCGGTCAGGTCGCGGATGCGCGCCTCCAGGTCGCCCTCCGCCGGATCGAGCACCACCTCGGCGCCCAGTTCGCGGCCAAGCGCGGCCCGCCACGGCGCCGGCTCCACCGCCAGCACGCGCGCGCCGCGGAATTGCGCGTTGATGACGCCGCCCAGACCCACCGGTCCCAGGCCGGTGATCAGCACCGTGTCGAAAGCATCCACGTCGATCGCCTGCATGCCGGCGAACGAGGCGCCGATACCGTCGATCGCCATGGTGGCCTGCTCGTAGGTTACCGAGTCCGGAATCGGCAGCAGCAGCCAGGAGGGCTTGACGATGTACTGCGAGAACGTGCCCTGCCCGTCGTTGGTGCCGTGCACGGCCTCGTAGTCGACGGTGTCCTCGCAGTAGGTGTAGTCGCCGGCGCGGCACAGGGCGCAGACGCCGCACGGGAGCTGCGGCATGATCACCACCCGGTCGCCCACCTGCACGCGACCCGGCTGGGCGACCTCCACCACCTCGCCGGCGCCCTCGTGGCCGATCGTCTCCATCCGGTGCCCGGCCATCCATGCCTTGTACTCGGTGCACATCGCCGACGCGTGCACCTTGACCAACACCCAGTCGTCCTTCGCCTCCGGCACCGAGGCCGGAACCACGTCCGACTGCCGCTCACCCACGATCCTCGCCTTCATTGCCACACTCCCCTTCGCCGCCGGTGACAGCCGGCGCACCCGCAGGCTCGCCCGGTTGCCGCCGAACGTCAAGCGGCTCCCCCGGCTCAGTGCGCCTGTCCGGAGGCGGTTTACCAGGGTGCCTCCGTTGTGCTTCCGTTAGCGACATGAGAATTACCGGCGTTCGCGTCGAGAGCTACAAGTGGCCGCGCAAGCGGCCGATCTCCAACGGCTTGCACACCTACACGCACAGCGGCGTGGGGTTCGTATTCATTGACACCGACGAAGGCGTAACCGGCATCGGCATCGGCGCCACCAAGCGCGGCGTGGTGGGAGATGCCATCGCGCACTTCACGCCGCAGCTCATCGGCGAGGATCCGATCAACGTGGAGCGCATCTGGCACAAGCTGTGGGTACCGAAGCTGGTCGGCCGGCGCGGCCTGACCACGCGCGCCATCAGCGCCATCGACATTGCACTGTGGGATCTGCGCGCCAAGGTGGCCGGCATGCCGCTGTACCGGATGCTCGGCGGCTTCCGGTCGCGCATGCCCACCTACATTGCCGGCGGCTACTACGAGGACGGCAAGGGCCTGAAGGAGTTGCAGGAGGAGCTCGGCGGCCACGTCGAAGCGGGCGCGAAGGCGGTCAAGATGAAGATCGGCGCGGTGCCGATCCGGGAAGACGCGGCGCGCGTGAAGGCGGCGCGCGAGGCGGTCGGGCCGGACGTGAAGCTGATGATCGACGCCAACTGCGCCTACCGCTGGTACGAGGCGGTGCAGCTTGCCGAGCGGGTGGCCGAGTACGACCCGTTCTGGTTCGAGGAGCCGATCGCCCCGGACGACTACGAAGGGCACAAGCGGATCGCGGAGAAGACTACCATTCCGGTCGCCACCGGCGAGAACGAGTACACGCGCTACGGGTTCCGCGACCTGATCGCCACCGGCAGCGTGCCGATACTGAACCCCGACGCCATGGTGCTCGGCGGCGTGACCGAGTACCTGAAGGTGGCCGCGCTGGCGCAGGCGCACGACCTGGACATTGCCCCGCACGGCGCCCAGGAGGTGCACATCCACCTGGTAAGCGCCATCGCGAATGGCCTGATCCTGGAGTTCTACCCCAAGTACATGGACCCGATGTGGGGCTCGGTGTACACCGAGACGCTCACGCTCAACGACGATGGCACGGTAAGCCCGCCCGAGGTACCCGGCATCGGCCTGGAGCCGCGCTACGAGACGCTGGCTCCCTACCGCGAGGAATAGCGATGAACGAGGTAGCCATTGTCACCGGCGCCAGCCGCGGCATCGGCGCCGCCACCGCGCGCTTGTTGGCCGAGCGCGGCTGCCGGGTGTGCGTCAACTACCGCACGGAGCCGGAAGCCGCCGAGCGGCTGTGTGCGCAGATCGAGGCCGGCGGCGGGCGGGCCATCGCCGTGGCCGCCGACGTCAGCGACGCCGGCCAGGTGGAGCGGCTGTTCGCCACCGTGGAGCGTGAGCTCGGCCCGCTTACTGCCCTGGTCAACAATGCCGCCACCATCGGCCCCACCACGCGCGTCGCGGACCTGGAACTGGCCGACCTGCAGCGCGTGCTGGCGGTGAACGTGGTCGGCGTGGTGCTGTGCACGCAGCACGCGCTGCGCCGCATGGCGAAGTCCGCCGGCGGCCGCGGCGGGGCC
>MPNH01000088.1 GCA_002238925.1 Spirochaetaceae bacterium bin103
CCACTACATGAACGCGTGGTCGCTGCTGCCGTGGCACCCGAAGGAGCACGAGCGTACGGCCAACGCCGACCACCGGGCGGTGGAGCCGGTGGCGGGCGTGGACCCCTACGCATGGAAGGGATACGAACAGCCCCCGCGCCGCGTGTACCTGCGCCGCTGCAAGGCGAACGAGGCCGCCGCCGCGGAATAGCGCACGCCTCGGCCCATGCCGGCCACGCATCCGGTCGTACCAGCGGGCACCACGCAGCCTCGCCCGCGCCAAAAATCCAACTCCTCGGGGTTCCGGGCATGCGTCCGGTTCTGACGTACCACGCCGCTAAGTTGGTCCCGTCATGGCATCATCTCTCATCAACGCTTATGAGCGGCACCTGGTCTACACCTACCTGTTCAACCTCGTCGCACGGCCCGCGGACGCCCGCCTGCGGCACGTCACCGATCTGGATTGCGTACCCGATTGGATCACCGAACACGCGGACGTGCTGCAGTGCGACTCGTACCTGGGGCGCATCGACTGGTCGCGCTCCGATCTGCGCAGAATGCTCGGCTCCCTGCGCGACCGCGGCAAGAGCCCGCGCAGGGATCTGACCGCACGCCACCTGCGGCGGCTCGCCCGAACGGCGGGCCTGTCCGCGCTGGACCTGGCCATCCTGGAAGTGCTGATCCGCTACAAGACCAGCCCGGTTATCGAATCGCTGCTCGACCGGATCGACCGCCCCACGTGGCCGTACATCTTCGGTCTGCGCAATCCGGTCCTGGCCGGGGTGCTGGGCGCCTCGCCAAACCGCCTCCGCGACCGGTTTGCGCCGAGTGCGCCGCTGATCCGGTCAGGCCTGGTGACCGTCGACAGCGACAACGACCCGGTGGTGGTGAAGCGGCTGCTGCGCCTGGCCGGGGCACCAGACGATGACAAGCTGGACGTGACGCACGTATTGCTGGGCGATCCGGTGCCGAGTGAACTCGAATGGTCCGATTTCGACCACCTGGGGCCGGACCGCCGCCACATCCGCCAGATCCTGAAGGGAGCGCTGAAGAGCGGCGCGACCGGTGTGAACATCCTGCTGTGCGGTCCTCCCGGCACCGGCAAGACGGAGTTCAGCAAGGTGCTCGCGGCGCGGCTCGGCGCGGACCTGTTCAGCATTGGTGAGGCGGACGAATCCGGGAACGAACTGACCCGTGCCGAGCGTCTCGGGGAGTTGCGGATGGCACACATGATGGCACGCGACCGCAAGTCGATCCTGCTGTTCGACGAGATGGACGACCTGTTGGGATCGGATGCCGACTGGTTCCCGCTGGCGCCGATGCATGCCTCCCGGACACGCGGCAGCGAGGGTTCGAAGGTGTTCCTGAATCGGGTGTTGGAGCAGGCTCCGGTACCGACCATCTGGATCATGAATGATGTTCGATCGGTCGACCCGGTAATTCTGCGGCGGATGATGTTTGCCCTGGAACTGCGCATGCCGCCGGCGTCGGCGCGGGCCAGAATCTGGGAGTGCCAGCTTGCCCGGCACGGCATCGCGGCCAAAGCGGGCACCGGCGCCGCGCTGGCCAGGGAATTCCCGGTAGCGGCAGGGGTGGCGGAAGGAGCGATCAAAGGGGCGGCGCTGATCGGCGGAGACGTGGCAGCGGTGCGCCGCGGAGTCGACAGCTTGATGAGGGTCATGCCCACCGAGAGCTGCTCCCCGCGGGAAGTGAAACTGCCGGAGCGGTACGACCCGTCGTTGATCCGGGCCGACACCGACCCGGTGCAACTCGCCGAACAGATCGCCGCGAGCCGGTCGCGCCGGTTCTCACTGTGCCTGGAAGGACCGCCCGGGAGCGGCAAGAGCGCCTACGTGCGCCATTTGGCCAACCAGCTTGAAATGCCGGTGCTCCACAAGCGCGCCTCCGACCTGCTTTCCCCCTACGTGGGAGAGACCGAGCACAACATCGCCGGGGCATTCCGCGAAGCGCGGGCCGCACAGGCGTTCCTGGTGTTCGACGAGGCCGACTCGCTCGTGGCCGACCGTCGTCTTGCGCAGCACAACTGGGAGGTGACCGCGGTCAACGAGATGCTCACGTGGATGGAGAGCCACCCCCTGCCATTCGCCTGCACCACCAACCTCGGCAGCGTCCTGGATCAGGCGACGCTGCGCCGCTTCCTGTTCAAGATCTCGCTCGGCTACCTGACCCCGGAACAGGTACGCGCCGCCTTTCGCCTCTACTTCAACCAGCCGGGTCCGGCGTCGGCGGCAACCCTGGCCAACCTCACGCCCGCCGACTTCGCCGTGGTGCGCGACCAGGCCCGGATCCGCGGTGGCCTCGGCGACCCCGCCGCCCTCGCCGCCCGGCTGCACGCCGAGAGCCAAGCCAAGCCCGCGCAGTCCGTCGCCATCGGCTTCGGCCTGTCCTCGTAATGCCGCCGGCGGAAGTGTACCTTCGAGCCGGCATCGCAAGGAGGAAACGGATGGCCTACGAACGGGCGGCCGACATCGTGCGGCTGGCGCTGCGTCTCCAGGGAACCTGGCGCGGGCTGACGCTCGATGACATTCAGCGCGACTTCGAAGTGGCGCGGCGCACGGCCGAACGGCTCCGCAACGCGGTCGAGGACGTGTTCGGACCGCTCGACCCGGTGGTTACCGGCGAGCGGCGCCACCACTGGCGGCTGCGCGCGGCCACGTTGCGCAGCCTCGTAACGGTATCCGCGGAAGAACTGGCGGAGCTGAACGCGGCAGCCGTCGCGCTCGACCGCACCGGCCTTGCGGAGCGCGCCTCCATGGTGCGCCTTCTCGCCGACAAGCTGCGCGCGCTGTTGGAGCAGGACGCCCTGACCCGCATCGAGCCGGACCTGCAGGCCCTGATGGTGGCGGAAGGCCTGGCGATGCGCCCCGGACCGCGCCCGCGCATGGACCCAGGTCTGCTCGCACTCTTGCGCGACGCCATCAAGAGCAGCAGCGTGATCGCCTTCGACTACCGGGCGCAGGCCACCGGCGAAGTGACCCGCCGCCAAGTGCAGCCCTACGGCATCATCTACGGCAACCGCGCCTTCCTGGTGGGCCACACCGACCGGGGCCCCAACCTGCACCTGTGGCGGCTGGCCAACATCAGCGCCGCCGATTTGAGCGGCGAACGGTTCGCTCGCAATCCCGCGTTCAACCTGCCGGACTTCGCCAAGCGCTCGTTCGGCACCTTTCAGGAAGACCCGGTCTCCGTGCAACTGCGCTTCGCCGCACAAGTAGCCGAAGACGTAAACCACTTCATCTTCCACCCCGACCAGACCGTGACCGCCAACCCCGACAGCTCCGTGAGCGTCCAATTCACCGCCGGCGGCCTCGACGAAATCTGCTGGCACCTCGTAACCTGGGGCACCCACGTCACCATCGACCACCCCACCCACCTCCGCCGCCGCATGGCCACCCTCTGCACCACCCTCGCCACCCACCATACGTAGATTTTGCAAGATCCTATTGAGTGCGTCCATTTCTGACGCACTCGGGTGGTAACCTCACTATCACTACCGCACAAGCCTGTCGCCGGCCGCGTTCTTTGCAAGCGTTCGCGCCGGCTGGTGTGCGTGCGAACGACGGCAAGGAGTATCTGTTATGTCGAAAAAGTCGGTAGGCACCGCCTACTTCCTCTGGGCCCTGGGCGGCCTGGGAGTTCTTGGATTCCATCGCTTCTACCTGGGCAAGGTAGGGACCGCGTTTCTGTGGATGTTGACGGGTGGACTGGCCGGGATCGGCGCAATCGTCGACGCATTCCTGATCCCGAAGATGGTGCGCGACTTCAACAACCCACAGCCCGGGATCAACATCAACATCGAGAACAAGCCCAACAACATCAACACGAACGTGAACAAGGACACGGGCGAGGACCAGTCCTGACCACCTATCAGCGATAGCAGGACGGAACACATGAAAAGAAAACTGATAAGAACCCTCACGTCAATCGCCCTGGTGGCCGTCTCAGCCTCACATGCCGGGGCGCAGCTGTCAGACATACAGTCTGGTCTTCCGGAGTACATGAGACTCAGGGTACATACCAAGGACGAAATTGTTGCATGCAGGGAAATTGACGGACTGACCGAATTCTTTGCGGTTGCATTGCAGGCTGTCAGAAGCGGACAACACATCTCGTGGCCGGCCATGCTGGCTGACCACCGTTGTGCTCTTCTCCGCCCCGGAGACGGAGTGATCGTGTTGGGGATCACCCCGGACGGCGAGGCTGTGGAGGAGGTGATCGAGCGTGGTCAATTCGAGCTCGATAGCGACACGTACGACCTCCTCAAGGTGGAGATAGTGCCAAACGCCGACTTGAACACCGACTATTTCCTGGTAGACGGCGACTTGGTTCAGATCAGCGGCGAAGGCACCATGTGGGTGCTGATCGACTACCTGGAAAAGTACGCGACGTATTGGTAGCTTGGAATCGGCCGTCAGCGACGTGTCAGAGCCGTCACGACGGTGGCGCGGGCACGTCGCTCGCCGAGTCGTCCCATCATTCTCATCTCCTGTTTGGGTCCCTCGCCGTGGCCGCGCAGCGGACGGTGGCGGCGGCGGCCATCAGCGCGCCGAACGCCATGCTGCTGCGACTAGATGATGAGCTTGGCAGAGGAATGCTGGAACAGATCGATGAGGTGGTCCCAGTCAGCCTGCCCGGCCGTGTCTGAAGAACAGGCGGCGGTAACGGGGATAGGGGTCTGGGGGAGGGGTGAGACTACCCCGCAACTGGCGGACTGCCGACCAGCCCGCGCGGCGCGCACCAACCTGGAGCGGCCAAATCGATGCCGATCTGTCGCCGATCTGATCGTTGTCCCTCGGCGCGGAAGGGACTCGATTTCTGCCGCCAGATCGGGGTCGCGCGACGCGTACTCCAGGATCAAACGCAGGTAGCCGGCCGGGGTGCCGATGTCGAGCCGGCAGCCGACCATGCGGCAGATCACGACGCGGCCCGCCCGCGCCAGATCCTCCCCCCCTCCCCCGGTGTAGTTGAACTCGCCGCCCTCGTGGCACTCCCAGCGCTCCTTCAGGGCCGGGTAGATCTCCGGCGCATACAGGTAGTGGCCGATGGAGGCGTCGCGGCTCGGCTCGGTGCCGGGCGCCGGCTTCTCCACGATGTCGGTCATGTGCAGTCCGTCGTCGGCCAGCGCCACCACGCCGGAGCGTTCCAGGTGCGGCGCGCCAAGTTCCGTGCACCTGCAGGGCCGGCCATCGCATGGAGGCGTGGATGAATCCCCAGGTGTCGTGTCCGGCCCGGCTTCGCCCGGCATTTCGGCGCGCAGCACAACCGCCGCCGCGTGAGACGATATCTTAGCAAATGGTACGGATAGTATGCTGGAACACGAAGGAACCAACTTCGCCCAATCGCGATGTAGACTAGTAGTATGCGACCTGATAAGGTGAAGTATGATCTCACGAGACACTATTAAAGAGCAGCTGAGGGTTGTCTCGCCGTACGTTGCACCTTTGATTCTCTATATCATCGTTCCAGTCTTCGCTGTCTTTTTCTTTAACCTATGGGATATATCCCCGTTTGTAGTCGCGGCCCTTCTAGCGATCCCGATTCTACTCATTGGTTCCTACAATGCCACCATTAGACGTAGAATTTCTCTGTTAGTTGTAAACCCGAACACAGGCATCTATCGACTTCTCTTATTCTTTCGAGCTCGCATACTCATCTCTTCCGTTGTTGCCATATGGACTTCCATATCCATACTATATTGGCTCTATTATGCTCTCAATTTCAGGGACTTGATGCTCGCGTGTATGATTCTTTCACTTATCCTTCTATTTTTCTTTAACATTGCATTTGACCGCTTCTTCAAAACTCTGTTCAACGAAATAGCGCCAACCTATTATCGCTTGCGTACTTGCACCCTCCTGGCTTCTACGTTGAGTGTACTCGCATTCTGTTTTTTCATATTTGTTGACAGCAGTCCTCCTCCTATATTTGGGTCGTTTTTCGCCGCCGTAGACAACCAACCAAGGTATAGTGGACAAAATCGCACCCTCAAAGCAGTATTTGACTATATGGCATACGCAACCGCTGCCTCAGATTACGGCGCGAGTGTCGTTCGTCGCGCCTACGACGGAGAAGTCGTTCGACTGTTGGTCCTGTTCCTTGTCTCGTTTCCTACAATCTATGGTATCACTTTGGGATCATCGGCGTTCCTCGTACCGTGTGACGAATACCGTGTGGTCGTCACTAAGCAGAGTGTGTTTCGCCTCGCAAGCGACGATACCGAGCGGGTCACCGATGGCGGTAAGGGCGGTCGTCGATCACTCGCTCCACTATTTTTGTGGCTGATTCTTATCCCAGATTAAGCGACTCGGCGGTCGACTAGGTCACAAGGACAGTCGAATAGGGGAGGAAAGTTGGCGATTTTGGAGTTCGAGATGTCGCGGGTCGGTCCGCGGTCCCGATTCGGCTTAACTGATGCGCTTGTGGCCTCCCAGAGATCGTCGTTTGAGCGTAACCGAGGACCGATTGCACCATCAGAGTGGCTCTCGGGACATACTACTCCCT
>MPNH01000089.1 GCA_002238925.1 Spirochaetaceae bacterium bin103
AGCGTCGGTTCAGGTCGAGGGCACCGCCCCTCTCGTGCCGCTGACCGATCCCGATGACGGCGTTACCCTGGATCTGCCCGTCAGACGGGCGGGCGCCATCGACTACCCCTACGATGTCGACTACTACCTGATTTCCCTACACGCTGGCGAGACCGTTCGCGTGCTCGTTGACTCGCTCCTGACCGACCCGCTCCTGACCGTCGACTACCGCCACTCTCTCGCCGCCGCCGTGGACGATGACAGCGGCGGCGGCCTGTTCCAACTCGATGCCGAACTGGTCTTCCGTGCCGAGGTCGACCGGGTACATCGTTTCGTCATCCACGATCCTCGTGGTGCTGTCGGCGGCTATACCCTCTCCATCGAGCGGGAGAACGGTCGCCATTAGCGAACCAGTTGGCGATGACCAGGGCGGACCGGGAACAGCTGCCCATGCCGGCGAAGCGCTTCGTGCGCGAGAACGTGCCGATGCTGGCGTTCATCCTCGCCGAGGATGCGCCGGCGCGGCGCGCCGAGACCTACTATCAGGCGGCGGTCGTGCACAAGCGCCACGCGCGGCACCTGGTGCGCACGGCCGCGTCTACGAGCGCGGGTGTGCCCGGCTGAGGTTTCGGGGATGAGCGGGCAGATCGTGTTCACCGCCGAGCAGTACAACGACCTGGGCGCACATCTACGCGAGCAGGGCATCACGGCCGCTCAGGCGGTAGGGATGGCCGCGATGGCGTTGAAAATCCACTACGGCCAGGATTACGCGGTTCGGATGCTGCGCTACCTCGCGGACACATGGAACGGGGCTACCCGCATCATCACGTGCCGCCGCCCAACCACATGGACAACTTGATGGCGCAGATCGCGTTGGCACTGGCGGCGGTGGTGCTCGTCTTCGCTCTCACGGGCAACGTCGTGCTACCGCCGCCAATACCTGCAGGAGAGGCCCTATGGTGGGCCACCGCCCTTCCAAGTCGGGGAGCGCGGGTTCGATTCCCGTCTCCTGCTTCGCCGCAACCAGCGGCACAGGAGGACACATGTCCAGACAAGTATTCGTCGCGGCCTTGACGGGGCTGCTCATCTTTGCCGGGTGCACCATGCCGGTTCAAGAACCGACGCGGACCGCCACGTGCGAGGCGCTCGATGGCGACGCGGGGCAGATGGCGGACAATCGAACCATCAGCATCAGCTCCTTGTCGGGGTGCACGCTCACCACCGTCATCGGAGCGAACATCGACTACGATTTCGTGTCTCCCCTCCGGGATGTCAGAATATCGTGGATACCGTCAGGAACCTCGAAAACAGATGCTAGCGAATCGACCCGCCTAACGGTCTCGGGAACAGTGGCGGGGCCGCCGGAGAACAGGTCGGTACGCGTCTGGTACGGGACCAAGAGTCTCCTCTTTACCTGGAAGGTCGAGAGGACAATCGGATGACGCATCCACGCGCGACATTCCGATACAGCGCGCTCATCGCGGACGAGATCCCAGTCAGGCGCAACCACGCCGGCATCCGACGACGCGCACCGCGAGCTGGTCTCCAGCATCCGCTCTCACGGCTTGCTGGAGCCGCTGGTAGTGCGCCAGGGCAACAACGGCGACTGGCGCGTGGTGGCCGGCAACCGCCGGCTCGCGGAGAATACCACCCGCGTGGCCATGCACCCGGCCGACCACAAGCCCTCACGTTCAAGCGGCTGATCGACGAGGGGGCGAGCCACGAGGACGTGACGCATCGCTTCGGACTGGCCACACGCACAGTCGAGCGCCGCGTGCGGTTCGCGCACCTGGCGCCGCCCATCCTGGAGGCGTTCCGCGCCGGCACGAAGGGAAGGCGCGGAGCCACGTACGGTCGTTTCGATTAGAACCCCGGTGCAGCCCCTGGCAGACTGCTGTTCGGGTGGGGTGGCGTGGTGAGCACCAAGACCTACGGCCACCTGCATGAGGACGACCGCGCCTGGTTCATCGCCGATTCCTTCAACTGGCTTGTCGAGCACGACCGCGGCGAACCGATGCGCGCGCAGAAGGCGTACCCGTGTTATGTCTGCGGGCGCTCAATACCCGCCGGAGAACGGTACCGGCGGCTGCGCGGCGGCGTCGCGCGGATCAACGTAAAGGTCCATGAACCGTGCTACCGGAAGCGCCGCCAGGAGGCGCCATCATGATCACCGCCGCGCTGGCCGCAGCGACGGGGCCCCGGTGATGAGGAACTGGTCTTCCGTGCCGCGGTCGACCGGGTACATCGCTTCGTCATCCACGATCCTCGTGGTGCTGTCGGCGGCTATACCCTCTCCATCGAGCGGGAGAATGGTCGCCATTAGCGAACCAGATCCGCGATGACCAGGGCGGTCCGAGAACAGCTGCCCATGCCGGCGGAGCGCGACCACAGCCGCTCGGGGACCGATCCGCAGGGCATTCCCGGTGCTGGACCTTTGCCGGAGCGCGCCGAACCCGCTACCGAGCGCCTGAGCGCCAAGACGGCGGCCGCCTTGGTCCGGCGCGCCGCGGTCCGCGCGCGCTGCCGATGACCGACCGCAACGGCGCCGCTTTCCCCACCGGTTGCGCGCCTGCCGCTGAGTAGTCGGAGAACAGTGTGTCAGCGGTTCTACCGGCGCCGATCTTCCGAAACCGGCTGCCACTTGCCGCCGACCAGGGAAACCAAATGGCCG
Source organism: Spirochaetaceae bacterium bin103 (assembly GCA_002238925.1). GTDB lineage: Bacteria > Spirochaetota > Spirochaetia > SZUA-6 > Bin103 > Bin103. The sequence continues at coordinate 2,651 of MPNH01000089.1, forward strand.
TTCCCCTCGCTACCCACGATCTCGGCCACGGTTCCGTTCCAGACGCTCCCGTTCTTGGCCACCACCAGCAGCCGGGCTCCCGGCGATACCCGCGTATCCGTCGCCGCGCCCCATTGCCGTTGCCGTTCAGATCCAACCTCACGGTAGACCTCCCGGGGCCGCGCACAGACAACCCCGTCCAGCAGTGCGGCAGCGCTGTTCTGCCGGGCGGGATCGGAAGTCGAGGCCGGGCGTGACGCCGTACGCACCGGCACCAACGCCACGCGAAGTCGTGCACCGCAACCGCAGCGCACCTCCGCACGCAGATCGCTCGGCAGCCGCGGCGCACTTCCGCATACCGGGCAGCTCAACCGGGGGCGCGGCAGTTTGCGGCGTCTCACTCAACCCACTCCAACCACCGAAGGCAAGCAAGCCCGCGTGCACACGCGGTTCTCTGTCGGTGTGTGGGGACGCGATGCGCCTAGATCAGATTCGCTGCCGCCCGCACCGGGATCAGCGCCTCAATCAGCATGATGCCTCTCAAAAATCGGAACATCGCGTCTCCAGCCTCGTTCCCCAGAATACCGTCTGCCCGCCATGTCGTCATCAAATCGATTTCGGCTCCGTCGGGCCAAGCTCCGTTCCGTTCGACAGGTACACTTCCACCCCGCACACGGCCCAGCGTCCGGTCTTCCCGCCCGCGCGGCGCTACTCCACCGGCAGATGCGCTACCACCCCCGCGTGGTCCGAGGGCCACTGCCCGGTGGCCAGGCGGTCTTCCGGCTTGTCCCCCACCGTCGCGGTGCGGATCGATGCCGACTCCCTCAGCTTCACTCCCTTCACGAAGATCTGGTCGATCCGCATGTACAGCTCACTCATCTCGTTCCTCAGGTTCGCTGCTTGACAACACGTATTCCCGCTTCCCGCTGCGTCCTGCTGCCAAGCGTCCATATATCCCGCGGCCAGCAGAAGCTGATACGCCGGTCCGGCCGGCGCCGGCGTGTTGAAGTCTCCCAGCAGGATCACCGGCAGTTCCTCTTCGCTCAGGCTGCCCACCAGTTCCCGTGCCTGGGCGCCTCGAATCGCTTGCATCGCCTGTTTCTGCGCTTCCGGGAGCGCTTCCAGCGTTGTCTCCAGGTGGGTGTTCACCACCCGGTACGTCACCCCTCCCACCGTCGCGTCTACCGCCGCATATCCTCTCTTCACCTTGATGTCGCCCCCTGGGATCGGCAGCTGCAGGGGAAGCAGCGTCATGTAGGTTGCGCTCGTCGCCCGCGACACCTCCACATCGCTGCGCGCCAGGATCAGATCGTAGTCCGTCACCCCTGAGCCAAACAGCTCGATCACCGCATTCTCGACCTCCGCGGCGACCTTGTAGTTGAGGCCCTCCGCCTCCAGGGCGCTCATCAGTACCTCGCGGAAGTTGAACTCCGGGTTCGCCTGGTGGCGTATCACGGACACTTCCTGCAGCCCAATGAGGTGCGGACGCTCTTCCTTCACCAACTTGGCTATCGCGGCGAGCCGACCGGGGACGTCGGACGCCTCCACGTTACGGTACATCCGGTCGACTTCCGCGAGGAGCAGCGCCGGGTCCGTGATGGCGAACAATCCTGCCAGCTCGGTCCCGATGTACAGGTTGTACGTCATCACCGTGAGGTCCGACGGCGGCCGTTCCGCCATCCGATTGCACCCGGCCAGCACTACGGCCAGCGCCGTAAGCGAAACTACGATCGCGATCTTGGGCCTCGTCATGCGTATCTCTCCACTTTGATTGCGGGGCGGCGCGGTGGCGGACGCTTCGCGGGCACCCTGCGGATGCGTATCGGCCACCGGCGCCCTCTGCCGTTCCAAACGAGACGAACCGTACTCGATTATCCTCTGTCAGAGAACAGGGGGACCGGCCTGGTTGACGCTGACGGCGTCCTCGCACGAGACCCCGATCGCCATCGCGGGGCGCACTCGGCAGGCGTCACGGCGGCGTGTCCAGGCTCGTCGGGGTCAACGTCGCCAGTGCCGCCGCGCCCTGCCGGCAGCACTCCGCGCTCAGCGGCGCGGTGCCCGCGTCACGCAGCGCCCACGCCAACGCGCGCCGCTCCGCGCCGGTCACCTCCCGCAGCAGCACAGCTCGGCCCGGGGCGCCCCCGGCGGCCGCGGCGCGCAGCAGCACCGCTGCCGCGCCAGGCGCACCGCGCGCCACCTGCCGAGCTCGGGTGCCGCGCTCCCGGCGCGACTTGCCCGCTCGCACTCCGTCGCGCACGTGCTCGCGGGCCAGTTCGGCCAGAGCCTCCCCTGCGTAGGTGCTCCGGCACTCCGAACAGCGCCACTGCCGCCGTAGCGCGTCGTAGCTCAGCGGTTCCTCGCACGTCCCGCACGGCAGGTCCGCCGTCAGCCGCGCTGCAGGCGGTCGCCAGGGCGGGCTTGCGGCGGCACCGGCGCCACGTGGGTTGTCATCGGTCGCCACGCCGGGCGCGCGCGGACCGCACGTTATCGTTCCCCGCCGTCCGATGTCCGCGCACGCCGCAGGAACACCGCGGGATCCTCAAGCCACTCCCGGTATCCTATCCGCCCGCCTTCGGTCAGCCAGTCGATCATTCGGTCCAGACACGCTGCCAGCCGCTCATCCGCGGCCGCCAACGCGAACCCGCCCGTTTCGGCACGGTCATCAAGCGCCGTCACCTCGAAGGCCCCTCCACCATTACGGGCGCCCGTCCGGTTGCCGATCTCGGCACCCGCTACCGCGTCTATCCGGCCCGCGCCCAGAGCCACGAACAACGCTTCCTCGTCGGCCAGATAGACCACTTGCGGCATCGTATCAGCCGGCGGCCACAGGTGCTGGCGACCCTCAAGCGCCGCCGTCGCGCCGCCCGCCGTGATGGCATAGCTGGCGCTGCCGTCCGCGACCACTGCTTCCCAGGTGGCAACCCGCGTGCCGGCTACAAGAACTCCGTCCGCGTCGGTTATGCCGGTCATCTCCAGGAGCCGCGCCTCGCCCGTCGTTCCGGCGAGCACTCCCACTCGCGTCGTAGCGGTCAGGTCCTCGTAGCGCGCAAGCTCGTGCACGTCTGCCGCGCGCACCAGCAGCGACTGGCGAAACCTGATGTGCCCGGAAGTGAACACGATCGCCGCCCTCCCGGTTGCGTCGCGGGTCCGGGTTTCGAGCACCGTGATACCGCCGCCCACGATGTCGTAGTGCGGCCCCGCTGCAAGGAGCCATAGGTCGTCCCACACCGGGATGCCATGGCGGGAGAACGACAGGTTCGCGCCCTCCATGGCTTCGAGCGCCGTCAGCAGATCGGCCTCGTAGCCGAGATGAACATCGAATCCCGGCGCGCCAGGGGCGCGGTCCTCGCTGTAGCTCACCGGTTCGAAGTAGGCGTAGAAGCCGTACTTCAGCTCCCTTTCCTCGGTAGTGCAGGCGGTCGCCGGGGCAGCGACGATCGGGGCACAGGCCACGGAAGCGAAAAAGCACCCCGCCAACCATTTCTCCATCCCTCACCCTTCTACGTGGAGGAGGTTACCTTGGCTGACCCGACAATCTCCGCAGCGAGATGCTGGTCACCACCGTCGACGTGATCACGCTCAGCAGCCCCCCGATGAGGATGTCGATCGGGATCAGTATCCCCGGCCAGTTGGCGATCGCCAGGTGCGTCGGTACGATGTACGTCGCATACGCTGCGCATCCCAACACCAGGCTGTTCTTTACCGCTCGGCTGAGCTTCCTTTCCCGGATCGCCGGCTCGATCGCCAGGTAGCTGTTGCCCAGTCCGATCAGCAGCAGAA
>MPNH01000028.1 GCA_002238925.1 Spirochaetaceae bacterium bin103
GCGGCGACTGCCACCGGTTCGACCGCGGCGACGCCGGCGGGAACCGGTGCCGGGGGCGCGGCGCCCTGCGCGGCAGCGCCCTGCGCGGCGATGCTGCGGTTGAGCGCGGAGATGAGCGCCAGCGCCGACGCCTTGGCGATGTTCGGGTGGGTGCCGGCGCCGAAGCACTGCACCCCGTTGCCGGCAGCGATCTGGATGTAGGCGATGGCGGTGGAGTCGGTGCCCTGGCCCAGAGAGTGCTCGGAGTAGTGGGTGAGGCGGAAATCGGCCAGACCCGCCGCGGCAAGGGCGTCCTTGAGCGCGTCGATCGGGCCGTTGCCGGTTCCCTCCAGCCGCATCTCGGTGCCATCCCGGGCGATGGTCAGTACGCCGTCCATGCGCGAGCTGTCGTTGGCAGCGGTGGCGATGGCGTAGTCGATAAACCGCACCGGCTCACTGGCGTCCAGGTACTCGTCCTGGAATGCCCGCCAGATCTCCTGCGCCTCCACCTCGCGTCCGGTGCGGTCGGTGAGCTCCTGCACCACCTGGCCGAACTCCGGCTGCATCGTCTTGGGTAGCAGGCAGCCGAACTCGGTCTCCATCACGTACGCCACGCCGCCCTTGCCGGACTGCGAGTTGATGCGGATGATCGCCTGGTAGGAGCGCCCGACGTCGGTGGGGTCGATCGGCAGGTAGGGTACCGCCCACCGGTCGCCCGATCCGTTGCCCTGCGCCGTCATGCCCTTGTTGATGGCGTCCTGGTGCGAGCCGGAGAACGCGGTGAATACCAACTCCCCGGCATAGGGGTGGCGGGCGCCCACCGGAATGTCGGTACAGTAGTCGGACACCTCGATCAGGCGGCTCAGGTCGTGCAGGTCGAGCCCGGGATCCACCCCCTGGGTGTACAGGTTGAGCCCGACGGTGACAATGTCCACGTTGCCGGTGCGCTCGCCGTTGCCGAACAGCGTGCCTTCCACCCGCTCGGCCCCGGCCATCAGGCCCAGCTCGGTGGCAGCCACGCCGGTGCCGCGGTCGTTGTGGGTATGCAGGCTGAGGATGATGCTGTCGCGGCGCTGCACGTTGCGCAGGAACCACTCGATCTGGTCCGCGTACACGTTGGGGGTGGCCAGTTCCACGGTGGCGGGCAGGTTGATGATGATGGGGCGGTCGGGGCTCGGATCCCACGCTTCGATCACCGCGTCGCAGATCTCCACCGAGAAGTCCAGTTCGGTGCCGGTGAAGCTCTCCGGCGAATACTCGTACAGCACGTCGGTGTCGGTGCGGTCCGCCAGCTCGCGCACCAGCCGGGTGCCGTCCACGGCAATGGCGCGGATCTCCGCACGGTTCATGCCGAATACCACGCGCCGCTGCAGCGTGGAGGTGGAGTTGTACAGGTGCACGATTGCCCGCGGTGTGCCCTCGATCGCCTCGAAGGTGCGCCGGATCAGGTGGTCGCGCGCCTGGGTGAGCACCTGCGGGTACACGCCGTCCGGAATCAGGCCGCGCTCGATCAGGGTGCGCGTGAACTCGAATTCGACCGCGGCGGCGGACGGAAACCCGATCTCGATATGCTTGAAGCCGATGTCGGTCAGGAGATTGAACATGCGCAGCTTCTGTTCCAGGTTCATCGGGTTGATCAGCGCCTGGTTGCCGTCGCGCAGATCGACGCTGCACCAGGTCGGCGCCTGCTCGATGGTCCGGTTCGGCCACCGGCGATCGGGCAGGTCGATAACGGGAAAGGGTTGGTACTTGGTGATCGTTCCTCGCTGCATGGTTCTCTCCTTATTTCTTCCTTCGGCGAAAAATGGCGAAAAAAAAGCCCAGGACCGCAGTTGATCCTCAAATCAACTGTGAGCCTGGGCTGCGGCTTTGCTCTTCGCCGTCCGCTACATGCGGTCCCCGGTGGAGCATGCGACAACCCAGGCCCGTAGGCCCAGTAGGGTGAGAAGCAGGTTGAGTAGCAGTTGCCGCCGCATGTCCATACCGAAGTCCGCACCTAGCCTACAACAACCCGCAACGACATGACAAGTGGGCTGCATGCATGCAGCGCATGCAGCCCGAATCCATGGCGAACAGGGGCGTTGAATGCGCTGCCGTGTGGCTGGTAGACTGCGCTTCGCAGAGCATACCCGGACGGGGTGTGCGGTATTGAGGAGAGCATTTCATTGTTGAAGAAGAGAGTCGAGGGGATCGTACACGGGGCGACCGACGTGGTTGCGGGGGCGCTGGACGCGCGGGCCAATTCGATTACGGTGCGCCCGGAAGACGAAAATCTGCAGCGGATTGACGAATTGGTCGAGGCGGAGGTGTTTCCCGACCGCTCTTCGGCGGCCACCTTTCTGGTCGCCGAAGGCGTCAAGGCGAATCCCGATATGTTCGCCAAGATTCAGGAAGGGTTTGCGGAAATCCGCAGGGTGAAGGAAGAACTGCGCAGCCTGCGCGGGGCCGCCGCGGACGGCGACGGCGCGGAAGCCGAGGAGGCCGCGGAGTCGTAACCGCGACGCCCGGGGTTCGCCTCGGCCTGCTCCAGCGCCCGGCCTAGGCGGCGTGTTCCGACAAGTAGCGTTCCGCTTCCATGGCCGCCATGCAGCCGCTGCCGGCGGCGGTGACGGCCTGCCGGAAAATCTTGTCCTGCACGTCGCCGCAGGCGAACACGCCGGGCCGGCTGGTGGCGGTGGAGTTGCCGGGGGTGACCAGGTAGCCGGACTCGTCGGTTTCCAGTTGGCCGGCGAGAAACCCGGTGTTGGGCTCGTGCCCGATGGCGAAGAACAGGCCGCCCGCCTCCAGCTCGCTGTCCGCGCCGGTCTTCACGTTGGTGACCCGCACGCCGGCCACCAGGTCGTCTCCGAGCACCTCGCTGAGCACCGAGTCCCAAGACACGTCGATGGTGTCGTTGGCGAACACCCGTTGCTGCATTGCCTTGGAAGCGCGCATTTCGTTGCGGCGCACCAGCATGGTGACCCGGCTGGCGTACTTGGTGAGGAAGGTCGCTTCCTCGGCGGCCGTGTCGCCGCCGCCGACCACCACGAGGTGCTTGCCGCGAAACACCGGCAGGGCGCCGTCACACACCGCGCACGCCGATATGCCGCGCTGCCAGAGCCGTTCGGCGCCGTCCACGTACAGCCGCTTGGCGGTCGCACCGGTGGCGATGATCACCGTACGGGCCGCCACTTGGGCGCCGCTGTCAGTGGTTACCCCATAGGGCGGCGCACTCAGATCGACCGCCTTCACCGTCTCGGTGACGATGCGGGCGCCGCTGCGTTCCGACTGCCGCCGCATCAGGTCCATCAGTTCGGGACCACCGATGCCCGCCGGGAAGCCGGGGTAGTTCTCGACGTCGGTGGTGGTGGTGAGCTGACCGCCGGCGGCCACGCCGCCGGCCATGAACCCTTCGTACATCAGCGGCTCCAGCATGGCGCGCCCGGCATAGATGGCTGCCGTGTGACCCGCCGGGCCGGAGCCGATGATGACGCAGTTCTCTATCTTCACCGGACGACCTGTACCAGGAGGTTCAGCTAAGCCGAGAAGCGCTCGGCGACCGCGTCCCAGTTGATGACGTTGAAGAACGCGGCGATGTAGTCGGGACGCCGATTCTGGTAGTTCAGGTAGTAGGCGTGCTCCCACACGTCCATGCCCAGAATCGGGGTGTCGCCCTGCATCAGCGGGCTGTCCTGGTTGGCGGTGCTGTACACGGCGACGCCGCCTTCACCCTTCTTCACCAGCCACGCCCAGCCGCTGCCGAAGCGCGTGGTACCGGCCGCGGCGAACGCTTCCTTGAAGCCGTCGAAGCTGCCGCACGCCGCGTTGATGGCGTTGGCCAGGGCGCCGCTCGGCTCACCGCCGCCGCCGGGGCCCATCACCGACCAGAACAGCGAGTGGTTGGCGTGGCCGCCGCCGTTGTTCTGCACCGCGGTGCGGATGTCGGCGGGCACCTGGGAGATGTCGCGCATCAGCTTCTCGATGTCCCAGTTCTCGAACTCGGTGCCGGCCACCGCGGCGTTGAGATTGGTCACGTAGGTGGCGTGGTGCTTGTCATGGTGGATGGTCATGGTCTGCGCATCGATATGCGGCTCCAGGGCATCGTAAGCGTACGGCAGGGGAGGGGTCTCGAAGGCCATGTGTTACTCCTTGTAACGCGTAGTTTATTAGGTGGGATTACCTCTCCGGCAAAGTACTATCGGCCCCCAAGGGGGTCAACCGTGCCGCAGTTGCCGCATCGCTGCCCAGCCATCGGGAACGGGCTGCCCAGCCATCGGGAACGGACGGTCGGTTCACATCCCCCAGACGGTGATGCGGCAGCCGCGGTCGGTGCGCTCTTCCCGGCGGAAGATCCTGTCCTCCCACCGCTTCCCTTCGGTGCGGTCGAAGATCACCAGGTGTCCTGCCAGCGCGGCGGACCGGTCCAGGTACTCGGCGGTCTGAAGCAACCCGTCGCTCACCGTGCGCTCCAGGCTCCCCCGCAGCACCTTGCACTCGATCACGAACCTGTCGGCGGCGTGCGGCCCCTCGTGCTTGGCCCGTGGCCAGAAAATCAGCAGATCGGTGCGCCCGCGGCCCAGACCGTACTCGCGCTCGATGCGTCCGCCGCCGTTCACGATTCGCTGCAGAAACGCCTGCAGCAGGAGATGCGGCCCCGCCTCGGCGTAGTCGAAGCGCGCCGCCCAATGCTCCGAGTGTTCTCGGAAGAACGACTGGAAGTCGGCCAGCAGCTTGTCCACGTCGAGGCCGCCATCGGCGTCCACGTACCACGCGGGGTCCTGCAAGAGCTTCTCCTGGACGGCGTAGGTGAGATCCCTGGGCACCACCTCCGCGTAGATGGGATTGGCCATTCGCAACGGGCGGTCGTGGGCCACCAGCCCCAGGTCGCGAACGTACTCCAGGTCACGCGTTGACGACGCGTCGTCCATGGCGCCGCTGAGGAGTGGCTCAATCACGCGGCGTACACGCTCCTCCTGGAGTTTGTCCGTGAGCTGATCGAGATGCGTGACCCGATTCAGGATGAGATGCTCCTGCGCGTTGAGGATGGCGTCTTCGGAGATGGCCCGCGAGCGGTCGCGCCCGGTCTCGAAATCGAAACACGCTTTGCGGCACAGCGCGTTGACCAGCCACGGCTGACCCTGCGTCTGGCGCCACACGGCAGCCAGGGCCGCGGGCGTGAACGCCTGCCCGGTCTGCGCCGTATGCTGTGCGAGCAGTGCGTGCACATCGGACTGCGTGAAGTCGCCGAGACGCATTGACTCGGCCCTGATGTTGAATGCGCTGCCACCGGCAATCGCGGCGTTTTCGGAACCGGAGCGGATACGGTAGTCGCGCACGTCGCGCACGCCGCACAGCACGACGCTGTGCGGGAAGCTGTCCGGACGCTGCACGTAGCCGTCTCGCAACTGGCGCAACACGGAGATCAACGAGTCGCCGATCAGAGAGTCGATTTCGTCGATCAGCAGCACCAGGGGCTTTGGATCGGCTTCACACCAGCGGGTCAGCGCCTCGGCCAGTGCGCCGTCGCCGAAGTCGGTGACGATGCCGGTCCAGTTTTCGTACAGGAATCGGTCGCCCGCAAGGCGCGCGCGCGAGGCCAACCTGCCCACGATCACGCGCATGGCGCGCCCGACGTCTTCGCGCACCGCCTGCGCAGCCTCGACGTTCACGTACACGCACCGGAAGTCGCCTTCCACGCCGCTGTTGAGCAGGTCGCACAGCGCCAGCAAAGCGGAGGTCTTGCCCGTCTGGCGGGGAGCGTGAAGGACGAAATATCGCATGTCCCGGATCAGCTCCAGGACCTCGTCCAGGTTCAGCCTCTGCAGGGGTGGAATGCAGTAGTGACGGTCGGCGATGACCGGCCCCTCGGTGTTGAATTTGCGCAGGGTGCGCCTCACGATGCCCGACCGACAGCCGCTTCCGCGAAGGCTCGGTGGCGCGCCACGATTGCTTGCGCTGCGGCTAGGTCGGCGCATTCCATGAGCGCCACGCGCAGCGCCCTGGTGTTCGGGAAGCCTGCCAGGTAGGCCTTGAAGTGGCGGCGCATCTCCACGAACGGGCGCACGTCGCCGAGCAGGCGGTCGAACAGGGCGGCATGCTCCAGCATGGTGTCGAGCACCCGTTCGAGCCCCAGGTCCTGCTTGCTGACGGTGGGATTGAACAGCCACGGGTTGCCGAATATGGCGCGCCCGAGCATCACGCCGTCGGCCCCGGTCTGCGCGGCAAGCTCGCGGCCATGGGCGGGGTCGCGCACGTCGCCGTTGCCGATAATCGGCACCCCGCTGCCGCGCGCCTGACGGACCGCGCGTGCGACGGCATCCCAATGCGCGGCGGTGTTGGACAGCTCGCGCACGGTGCGGGCGTGCAGGGTGATCGCTGCCGGGCGCAGGTCCAGCAGCACCGCGAGCCACTCCTCGAGAATGTCGCTCCGTATGCCGAGCCGGGTCTTGATCGAAACCGGAAGTCCGCCGGCGCCCTCGCGCGCGGCGGCGTAGATTTCGCGCATGCGCGCCGGGTCGCCGATCAGCGCCGCGCCGGCGCCCTGCCGGAGCACGCGCCGGTCCGGGCAGCCGGTGTTGATGTCGATGCCGTCGAAGCCAAGCTGCCGTGCGAGTTGCGCACACTGGAAGAACGGCTCCGGGCGCGGCCCGAAGTATTGCACCACCAGCGGCCTTTCACTTTCGTGGTAGGTGAGTTCCGCCAGCAGCCGCTCGCGCCCGCGCGAACACAGCCCCTCGCAGGAGGTGAACTCGGTCATCATCAGGTCCGGCCTGCCGCAGCGCGCAATGATCTGCCGGAACGCGGTGTCGGTAACGTTGGCCATCGGCGCGAGCAGCATCATGGGGCGCGGCAGGTCGTCCCAGAAACTGGCCGGCGGCGCCGGCTTCGTCGTGGCGCTGGATGAATTGACTTGCACTGCGCATCAACCTACGTTTGTTTTTACACGTGGGTCCAGAGCCAAGCGACGCGACAGCGACACCCGCAGCCCCGGAGGCCGCTCCTCCCGTGGTGCCGGACACCGCCTACCGGCGCAAGCCGGACTGGCTGCGCACACGCCCGACCGCGAGCGAGGAGTTCGGGGCGGTGCGGCGCCTGATGCGCGCCAAGGCGCTCACCACCGTGTGCGAGGAGGCGCGCTGCCCGAACATCCACGAGTGCTGGGGCACCCACGGCACCGCCACCTTCATGATCCTGGGCAGTGTCTGCACACGCCGCTGCCGATTCTGCTCGGTGGCCACCGGCCTGCCCACCGAGTTGGACCTTGATGAGCCGCGGCGGCTGGCCGAGGCGGTGGCGGAGATGGGGTTGCGCCACGTGGTGGTGACCATGGTGAACCGCGACGACCTGTCCGACGGCGGCGCCGGGGTATGCGCGGCCACGGTGGCCGCGATCCGCGCCGTATCGCGCTGCAGCGTGGAACTGCTCACCTCCGACTTCTGCGGCAGCGAAGCCGCCATCGACGCCGTGGTGCGGGCCGCGCCGGAAGTGCTGTCGCATAACGTCGAGACGGTGCGCCGCCTGACGCCGCTGGTGCGCTCCCACTCGCGGTACGACCGCTCCCTCCGCTTCCTGGACACCGCGCACCGGCTCGCTCCCGATCTGCTGGTCAAGTCCAGCCTGATGGTGGGGCTCGGCGAAACGGCGGCGGAGGTGCACGAGACGCTGCGCGACCTGCGCTCGGTCGGGGTGTCGATTGTCAACATCGGCCAGTACCTGCAGCCCACCGCGCAGCAGCTCTCGGTGGTGCGCTACTGGCATCCCGACGAGTTTGCCGAGTTGCGCCGCGCGGCACGGTCGATGGGCTTCATGCACTGCGAGGCGGGCCCGTTCGTGCGCTCCTCCTACCACGCCGGCGAACAGCTCGCCAACCTGGCGGCGCGCCACGCGGACGCCGGGCCCGCCGGCGCCTGACGCTCAGGGCAACCAGCCGTCGACGATGACGATTGCCAGCAGCGCCGGCAGGTAGAGCACCGAGGCGCGCAGCAGGCGGCGTGCGCTGTCCTGGTCGCGGCGGCGGGCGAACGACACGCCGGCTGCCAGGTAGAGCAGCCCGATCACCAGGGCGCCGGCGGCGTACGCCGCGCCGGTCGTGCCGGTCGCGGTGAGCGCCATCGACACCGGAATCAGGGCGGCCGCGAACACGATTACCTGGGTGGTCAGGAAACGCCCGCCGGCGCCGACCTCGCTGGCCATCTTCAGGCCGGCGCGCCGGTAGTCGTCGCGGTACGCCCAGGCGATGGCGTAGAAGTGCGGATGCTGCCACAGGAACAGCACGGCGAACAGAATCCAGGCGCCGGCCTGCAAGCCGCCGGCGGCGGCAGACCAGCCGATCAGCGGCGGCAACGCGCCGGGTATGGCGCCGAGCGGGGTGTTCAGCCAGGAGCGGCGCTTCATCGGCGTGTACACCAGCAGGTAGAGCAGCGCCGCCAGCATGCCGATCAGCGCCGGCAGCACGCCGCCGCCGCGCCACAACAGCAGGGCGCCGGCGGCCAGCAGCAGCGCGCCGAACCACGCCGCGGCGCGGCGCGAAACCGCGCCGCGCGGCAACGCGCGCCGGCGGGTGCGCTCCATGCGCGCGTCCACCTCATGTTCCAGCACGTTGTTGAGCACGCCGGACCCGGCCGACAGGAGCGCGGTGCCGATCAGCACCAGCGCCAGAACCGCGCCGCCATCCGGTGCGGCGCCGGCGGACCCGTAGCCGAGCGCGGTGGCCGCCACGACCATCAGCACGATGCGCTCCTTGACCAGCGAGCGCAGGGCGCCGATCCGGGACGGGAAATGTTTACCGTGCACACGCGTGCGTGTCGTATCGGGGCTGGCGTTGCGGGCGACCGCGGCGCCCGGCGGCGGTGGAGGGGCGCCGGTCATGGCAGTAAGACTGCACGCGCGCGTTCCGGCAGTCTGGTACCTCGCAGGCTCATTGGCTATCCGTGGCGCCGGGCGGACTGACCGTGGCGGGCAGTGCGGATGCCGGCAGCGGGATGCATCTGACCAGGAACAGCAGGGTCACGGCAAGCAGCGCGGCGCCGAGCAGGACGTGGAAGCTGGCCAGGGCCGGGGAGCGCGCGGTGAGCACGGTGAGTACGCCGAGCAGCGCCTGCACGACGGTGGCGCTGTTGATCCACTTCAGCAGGCGCCGCGCGGCCGGGAAGGCGCCGCTGCGATAGACGGCGCGGTTGGCGGCGACCACGGCGAGGCCGACGGCGGCGGCGCCGGCACGGTGCAGGAAATGGATCACCACCTGGGTCCGGGTGGCCGGTTCCAGGAGCAACTGAAAGCGGCTGGCGTTGACGTGCGCCAACATCTGGTCGTCAAACCGCGGCACCAGTTGGCCGCCCATGAGGGGAAAGTCGGGAATCGCGATGCCGGACTCGGTGTGCCGCATCAGCGCTCCGAGCAGCAACTGCACGTACACCGCCGCGACCAGGATGACCGCTGCCGCGAACACCGCCCGGCTGTGCGGCGAGGATTCCGCCCGGTTGGGAGGCGCCGACGCGGCGCCGGCCTCGCGGGCGCGCCACTCGCGCGACTCCGCGTAGGCGATGTACACCAGCAGCAGGAACAGCGTCTGCGCCAGCACGGCATGGGTCATGGAGATCGGCGTGGGCAGCAGCAGCAGCACGGTCAGTCCGCCGAGACCGCCCTGGATGAGAATCAGCGCCACGGCCAGCCACGCCAGCATCCGTACCCACCGGCGCTGCTCGAGCCGGCTCACCACCACGGCCTGGATCACTACCAGCAGGCCGACGGCGGCGGCCGCCATGCGATGGCCGTGCTCGTACAGGATGCCGCCCACCATGGGGGGAAACAGCATGCCGTAGGACAGCGGCCAGTCGGGTACCGCCAGCCCCGACCCGGTGCTGGTTACGAGACTGCCGATGAAAATGAGCAGCAGCGTCGCGCCGGCCGTGACCTTGGCCAGCACGCGCGTGCGACCGTCAGTGGGAATTGCCGTCATCAGTGTCGCCGGGCGGAGGGAGTGTCGCCGGGCGGATGGAAGATACGCTTTTTCGGGCCGCCGGCAACGGCCGCTTGCCGCGGGCGTGTCCCTTAGTGGATGGGCACCATGGCGAAGGCGAGCGACGACTCGATTTCGCGGACCGCCGAGGCGACCTCGCGGGCGATCAGGTCGAGCTTGCTGATCTGGCGGATACGCGGCGTGACCTGCTTCAGCTCGCGGCTTGACAGCAGGCTGCTGAAGATGCCGCACACGTCCGCGAGCGCGATCAGGACGATGTCGCGAACGTCGGGGATCTGGTCGGTGAACAACACCTCCATGATGCGCAGCTTGACCTCGCGCAGGGTCTGGTTGTCGATTACCGGGTAGCGGCGGGTATGGAACACCCACAGGAAGCGGCCCTGTTCCTCGCGCAGAATGCCGCGTTCCACCAGCCGCGTGAGCGAGCGCTCGCGGATCTCTCCGGCGGAGGGAGTGATCTGCTGAATCCAGTCGCGGGTAGTGTAGGTCACCATCGAGCTGGTGATCCGGCGGAACGTCGGCTCCAGCAGCTCGTCCTCGATCGGCGTCCGGTCCACGACGAACAGGCGCTCCGGATCGGTATCGATCCGGCCCTCCATCGCCAGGTCCATCAGCACCGATCCGGCCAGGGCGAATTCGAGGGATTGCACCGGTAGGTCGACAAACGTACCATCCCCGTCATCAAGCAACAGCAACATGATTTCTTCAGAGAACCTGAGCATTTACCTGCCTCCCCACTCGCCGCGACCGGCGCGAACATCGTGTCCGTAACCATGACACAACAGCCGCCGGTGGTCCAGGGCATCGCACCGGCGCCGGCGGCGGACGTCCGCCATGGCTGACCACACGCCGGCGCCGCGCCGCGCCGCGCCAGACGGGGACGCCGGCATCATCGCCGCGGCAACCGCGGCGCGCGATCTCGCCTACGCGCCCTACTCGCGGTTCCTGGTGGGCGCCGCGGTGCGCACCGACGACGGCGCCGTCCATGCCGGCTGCAACGTCGAGAATGCCGCCTACCCGGAGGGAATTTGCGCCGAGGCATCCGCCCTGGCGGCGATGGTGATGGCGGGAGGGCGGCGCGTGACGGAAGTCGCGGTGGTGGGCGCCGGGGACCAGTTATGCACCCCGTGCGGCGGCTGCCGCCAGAAGATCCGCGAATTCGGCGGCGCCGGCACGCGCGTGCTGGTGTGCGGTCCGGAGGGGCTGCGCAAGGAGTTCACCCTCGGCGAACTGCTGCCGGAGTCGTTCGGCCCCGACAACCTCGCCTGAGCCGGGGCGGCCGCTCAGGCGGCGGAGTTCAGCAGCCGGTCGATCAGGACGAACGCCAGGGCGGCCTGTTCGTTGCGGGACAGGTCGTTCTCGATGGCGGTGAGCAACCGTTCGATGCGCGGCGCCGACTGCGGATTATCGCGGGCGAGCCGAAACGCGGCTTCCAGTTGCGTCTGATTGATGCAGTACACCGACTCGCCGCCGGTGACGTCGACCGATCCGACCGCCATGCGCGGTCAGACGGCGAAGCTGGAACCGCAGCCGCACGCTTTGCTGGCGTTGGGATTGCGGAACCGGAAGCCGAGGTTGATCAGGTCGTCGGAGTAGTCGATTTCCAGGCCGTCGACGTGCTGCGAGCTGTTGCGGTCGGCGAGAATGCGGACGCCGCCGGAGCCGAACACCTGCCGGTCGAAGGGCGTCTCGGTGGTGTCGACCGCGGCTTCGTAGGTCATCCCGGCACAGCCGCCCTCGGTGACCCAGATGCGGAGGAACTGGTCGGTCTCGCCGGCAAGCCGGGCGATCTCGGCGATGGCGCGCTCGCTGACGTTGATCAGCGGCTGCCTGGTAATGGTTTCCTGCACGGCACGACTCCTCACTGCAAGCTACTGTCGCCGCTCGAACGTGTCAAACCGCGACGACCGCGAAACCGCGAACCGCGACGAGTGCATTCCTTCAGTGGGGAAGCGGCGCGCCGGCTGCGGTCGAGGCGCCGCAGCCCTCAGGCGGTGGGCTCTGCCCGGTTGTCCTTCGCGTCAACTCGCTGCCTGAGGCGCCGGAATGTCGTCTCGTCGATGCCCGTGGCCGCTTCGATGGTGGGCCACGGTATATCTCGTGCCACGAACCCCTCAATGGCTCGCACCTGGCCCTTCAATTCACCCTCTCGGCGGCCTTCCTGGCGGCCTTCCTGGCGGCCCTCCCGCCGCCCTCGCTCGATCATTTCTTCCACGTAGTTCATCACCTCTCCTCCTCGTCCCGGCACGTTCCTTCGCAGCGCCTCCGAAAACACGTTGCGCTGTGCTTCCGGCTGCGTCGCCAGCACGTACTCCACGTGCTTGGCCACTTCCTCGAACCCCTTGGCGCGGTACAACTCCCCGGCACCAGCAGCGGCAACCGCTCGTCATTTTCATGGGTCCGGTGCCACTGCTGCCACACCTGTACGCAGTAGCCCAGCAGTCGCAGCCGCAGCCACGGGTCCGGCGTCGACTGATGCTCCAGCAGCACGTACACCAGCACCGGCGTCTCGGTGCCTTGCCGCTCCACCGAATACAGCATGTCGGTCTCGTTGCGGCGCCAGTCGTCATCCACGAAGCGACCGCGCAGCAGGCTGAGCGTCGGCCACTTCAGCGTGTCGGCGAGCGGGCGCGGCACACAGGTGCGCAGCAGGCTGGCGGCGTCCTGCTCATTCGAGAACACGCGCTGGAAGTATTTGTCGTGCGGTTGGCTGACCGCCGTCTCCGCGGTGCCGCCATCCGCCTGCTCTGCTACGCGCTCGTCAGCCATGAGACTTGTCGGCGAACGTATCCGCGCACCATCTTCGGCGTCAACGGCAGGTCTGGATGGATGGACGCGCCCTGGCCGCGCTCGCCGCCATGCTCCGACCCGCGTCAGCGTGCGCCCAGGGCACCCAACCGGTCCGACGGCTCAACGAGTGCCAGAGTGACTGAGCGTATTGAGCGGTTTGTGCCCGAATAATTTGTCGGACATTCGACGGGAAAATCGGGCGCGGGGGTTGCGGGGCGGCTCAGCGCGTAGGCGAATCTTCGCGGCGGGCGCGGAACCGGGCACATGCGGACGTGGCGCCGGTGGCCCCGGCTTGGCGCCGACGCGGCACTACTCCGGCGCCACCGGGCGCGCGCGCCGCTACTTCGGCGCGGCAGTCGGCGCCGGCGGCAGTGTTGGAAGGCGCTCGCGCAGGCGGCGCTTCATCGGGCGCGTCCGCCACTATTTCGGCGCCGCAGTTCGCGTCCGGTGCCTTGGCGGATGGTTGCCATGCCGGCGCCGCCGTGCGGGGCTCGCCGGTCGCCACTTCGGCGCCGCAGTCGGTGCTCGGCGTGTTCCCGGGCGGCAGACCGCCCGACGTAGCAGCCGGAGCGGCGGCGCCACATTCCCGCCGCTGTCCGGCGCCACGTCTGGCAACGCGACGGTGGTCGTCTATTGCCTCAACATGTTCGGCGACGCCCAACGCGACCTGCTCGCCCCCCGGCTTCGCGTCGGCGCCCGCTAGTAGCTGCCGCTGCGATGGATGCAGTGGCCGACGGGCTAGTACAATCAGCCGTGGAGGTGATGTGATGACCAATCTGATCGAATTGCAGGATGGCAAGACCGAAGAGGGACCGGATGGCGTGTTCCGCACCACGTTGAGCTACGGCGCGGAGGCGATGCTGTGCCACTTCACGGCCAGGCAGGGCGCCACGATCCCGCTGCACAACCACCCGGCGGTGCAGAGCGGCTTCTGCATCAAGGGCAAGGTGCGCTTCCGGCGCGGCGAGGGCGACGACCAGTTCGTGGCCACCGCGGGAACCAGCTATTTCTTCGGTCCGAACGAGTTTCACGGCGCGGAGATGCTTGAGGACAGCGAATTCGTCGAGGTGTTCTCGCCGATGCGGCCGGAGTACGCGCCCTCGTAACCGCGTTATCGGATTGTGCCGGGTTCCGCACTACAGCCTGACGACGCCGGTGCCGCGCCGGCGCACGAGGCCGCGTTCGCGCCCATTGCGCAGCACTGCCGGGAGCTCGGGTTGACGCCGTGCGGCGTGCTGGCCGCACGGCACGACCACGCGGCGGCGGCGCGCTATCGGCGCCGGCTGGCCCCGGGCCCGCCCGGCTCCGACGGCGCGCACGAGCGGCGCGCTATCGGCGCTGGCTGGCACAGGGCCGGCACGGCTCGATGGCGTACCTGGAGCGGCACGCGCCGTTCAAGGCCGACCCGGGGGCTCTGTTGCCCGGCTGCCGCAGCGTGCTGATGGTGGCACTCGGCTACTACCAGACGCCGGAGCGCGGTTGGCAGAGGCCGGCACTCGCACCGGGGTTGCCCGCACCTGCGCCGGAGCCGACGCCGGGTCTCGCACCGGTTCGGTCATGCGCACGCGCGCCGGCGGCGGGGGTCGTCGGACCCGGCACGGGAGGCACGGCCAGTGTGGCGGCGCCGTATGCCGGCGCGCGGGCACCGACGAACCGCGGTCGGGAGACGTTGCGCCGGCGACGGCAACCGGCGCGCCGGCAGCCGGCGGACCCGGCACCTGCGGCGCGGGCAGCGACCCGGCGCGGCGCGGCGCCGCCAGCGACGAATCGCTGCCGGCGGCCGGGCGCGTGGCCCAGTACGCCTGGGGCCGCGACTACCACAAGCTGTTGGGAGGGCGGCTGCGCAGCCTGGTGCGGCTGCTAACGGAACGATACCCGGGCGAGCAGTTCCGTACCGGGGTGGACGCGACGCCGCTGCTGGAGGCGCACCACGCGGTCGCGGCCGAGGTCGGGTTCCGCGGCAAGCACACCCTGGCCATCAACGGCGAGCATGGCAGCTGGTTCTTCATCGGCGAGGTGCTGACCACGCTGGCCATCGCGCCCGCGCCCGCTCCTGCCCCCGCCCGCGTGCAAAAAAGATGCGGCACCGAGTGCTCGTTCTGCATCGACGTGTGCCCGACGCGGGCGATCGTCGCCCCCTACCAGCTCGACGCGCGGCGTTGCATCTCCTACCTCACCATCGAGCACCGCGGCCCGGTGGCCGAGGAACTGCGCCCGGCGATCGGGGACTGGCTGTTCGGTTGCGACCTGTGCCAGGAGGTGTGCCCGTGGACGGTACGCGCTCAAGCCACCCCCGAGCCCGACCTGCTGCACTGGCGTGCCGGCGATGTCCTGGGACTGGCGCCGCTGCTGGAGCTGCGCAGCCATGACGACATGGTGGCGCGGTTCGCCGGATCGCCGCTGATGCGCGCCGGCCGCGACCGCCTGGTGCGCAACGCCTGCACCGTGGCCGGCAACCGGGGTGCGGTCGAACTGCTGCCGCAACTGCGCCGCCTGACGGGCGACCGCGACCGCGGCGTGGCGGAGCACGCGCGCTGGGCGGTGGCGCGCATCACTGGCGCGGCGGAAGCGCCGGCCCGCGAGCACCGGCCGTCATGAACGAGGCGCCGACCGCGGTCTCCGATCCCGAGCAGGACACCATCGTCGCCATCGCCACGCCGCCCGGTACCGGCGCATTGGCGATCGTCCGGCTGAGCGGTCCCGGCGCACTGGCGGTGGCCGACGCGGTGTTTCGCGGGCGCGGTTCGCTGCGCGAGGCGGCATCCCACACCGCTCACTATGGCGACATCGTGCGCCCGCCCGCCGACCGGCCGGATGGCGGCGAGGCGGCCGGCGAAGTCGTCGACGACGTGGTGGCCACGGTGTTTCGCTCGCCGGCCAGCTACACCGGTGAGGACACGGTGGAGATTACCTGTCACGGCTCGGGCTTGGTGGCCGCGACCGTGGTGAGCGCGCTCCTGAACGAGGGCGCGCGCAGCGCGGAGCCCCGCGAGGTTACGCGCCGCGCGCGGGCCCGGGGTAGTCCCCCCGCCGCGCCTTCCTGAACGGCAAGCTCGACCTGACCCAGGCCGAGGCGGTGGCCGAGGTGATCCGGTCCGCCACCGCGGCATCGTTGCGCGGCGCACGCAATCGTTTGAGCGGCGCCCTGGGCGCACGCGTCTCGGCGTTGCGGCAGCAACTGCTGGACTGCGCCGCACACGTGGAACTGGCGCTGGACTTCGCCGAGGAGGACGTGGAATTGGCGCCGGCGGAACTGGTCGCAGCCGAGGTGCGGGGGGTGCGCACCGCCATCGCGGGGATGCTCGCCACCTTCCGCGCCGGGCGCATGCTGCGCGACGGCATCCACGTGGTGTTGGCCGGGCCGCCCAATGTCGGCAAGTCATCGCTGCTGAACCGCCTGGCTCAGGAAGCACGCGCGCTGGTCACCGACGTGCCGGGCACCACGCGCGACGTGATTCGCGAGGATTTGGATATCCACGGCGTGCCAGTGCGCCTGTACGACACGGCCGGGCTGCGGGTGACCGACGAGACCGTGGAGCGCCTGGGGGTGGAGCGCAGCATTGCCACGGCGGCGGACGCCGACCTGGTGCTGTTCGTTTGTGCCGCCGACGAGTCGTTTCCGAATGACGCGCTGTGCCAGGTGCGCACCGCCACCGCCGCCACCGGCATCCCGGTAGTGGTAATCGCCAACAAGTGCGATCTTGCCGATTGCCGTGACCTGCCGGGGCGCCGCGAGCCGCTCGACCCTTCGCCGGCTGTTGTTGCCGATGGCGCGCCGCCGTGCGAGCTGGCGGTGTCGGCGCGCACCGGAGCGCGGCTCGACGACCTGTGCGACCTGTTGCTGAAGCGCACCGTGGGGGCGGGCTACACTGAACGCACGGCGCTGGTGGCCAGCGTTCGCCACCGCGACAGCTTGCAGCGCGCCGAGACCGCGCTGGCGCGCGCCGAGCAGGCCGCGGCGGCGGCGATTGGCGGCGAACTGGTAGCCGCCGACCTGCGCGACGCGGTCTCTCACCTGGAGGAGATTGTCGGCATCGTGGCCAGCGACGACGTGCTGAACCGAATCTTCGCCGAGTTCTGCATCGGCAAATAGCACCGCCCGTCTGCTGCGTTGCTTGGGCTGCTGATTCTCGCCGGCGCCCAGCCGCGGATATACTCGCGGCGATGGACACGCCCGTGCCCCCCGCACCCTCCGTAATGTGCGATCGCGTGCCGGGGCGCGGGGCGATGGTTGCGACGGTGCTGCTGCTGTGTGCTGCCGCCGGGTTTGCGGACGGCAGCGAGGAGTTGGCCGACTACGAGCCGTCGCCCGAAGCGGTGCGGCTGCTGGCCGACTTCGAACGCTACTATCATGAAACGATCCTCGGCACGCCAACCCCGGAGCGGGTGGCCGCCGATACCGAGCGCTGGCTCGAGCGCGCCGAGGCGCTCGCGGACGATCCGCCCGCGCAGCACTACCTGCTGGCCTGGATCGAGTTCGAGGCGTTCAACCAGCTGTGGTGGAGCGCCGGCGAGGGCGCGCACCTGCCGCGCGCACACGACCACATTCGCCGTTTTGCCGAGTTGAAGGTTGCATTCGCCGCCGGGTACGCGCTGTACGGCGCGATTGTCGGCCAGATGATCGCCGTCAATCCGCTCAACGTGGTCGGCTACGCCGGCACGGCCGGGCAGGTCACCGAGACCGCGCTCGAGTTGGACCCCGCGAATCAGTTGGCGCGCCTGAATTACGGGATCGGGCTGCTGAACACCCCGCCCGCGTTCGGCGGCGACCCCGAGCGGGCGGTGGCAGAGATGCGCACGGCGTATGCCGGCGGCGACCTTGGCACCCGCGCCACCGTCGGCGTTTGGCTGGCGATTGCGTACGCCAAGCTCGGCCGCACGGACGAGGCGGTGCGGGTGGTCGAGGAGGTGATCGGACTCGCCTCCGGGTTTGCCCCGGCATTGGCCACCGCCGAAGCGCTGGAGCGCGGCATCGAGCCGCTGGAGTACTGGCGGCAGATTCGTGCCGCGCGCCGCTGACGGCAGCGCCGGGCTTCAGCCGCTGCCCTTGTACAGGAAACAGGAGGCGTAGTGGCCGTCTTCGCCCACCTCGTACAGCCGCGGCGGGCTCTGGTGGCACTCCTCCATGGCGTGCGGGCAGCGGCTGTAGAACTTGCAGCCGGCCTTGTCGCCCTTGCCGAGCTCCTCCTCCGCCGACACCTCTATGTCCTCCGACCACTTGAGGGCGGGATCGGGGTTGGGGACGGAACCGATCAGAAGCTGGGTGTAGGGGTGCTGCGGGTTGCCGATGACCCGGGTGGCATCGCCGGTTTCGGACACCGTGCCCTCGTACAGGATGAAGATGCGGTCGCTGATCTGGTAGGCGGTGGACAGGTCGTGGGTAATGTACAGGAAGCTGATGCCGAAATCGTCCTTCAGCTTGAGCATGATGTCGAGAATCATTGCCCGCAGCGAGGCGTCGATCATCGAAACCGGCTCGTCGGCCACGATCAGGCGCGGCTTGAGCAGGAACGCGCGCGCCACGATGAGCCGCTGGCGCTGGCCGCCTGACAACTGGTGCGGGTACTTGCCCAGGATCTCCCCTGGCCGCAGGCCCACCACTTCGAGTGCGTCGCCAATGATGCGTGCCTCGTCGGCCTTGCGCCGCGCCAGCTTGAATTCCGTAACCGCCATGTGAAACAGGTGATCGACCCGGTAGAACGGGTTGAACGCGGCGTACGGATCCTGGAACACGGCCTGGCACTCGTGCCGGTACGACATCAGCTCCTTCTTCGACATCTTGTGGATGTTACGGCCCCGCCACAGGATCTCGCCCGAGGTCGGCTTGATGAAGTCCAGAATGAGGCGCGCGAGCGTGGTCTTGCCGCTGCCCGATTCGCCGGCGATTGCCGTGATCTTCGGCTCATCGTCATACAGCGTGAGGGAGAAATCGTCGAGCGCAATCGTTTCGTGCTGCCGGCCGATGCCGCCGCGGCCGAACACCTTCCTCACGTTCTTCACTTCCAGCAGCCGGTTGCTCATTCTGGTCGGTTCACTCATTCGTACAGGTGGCAGGCGACCATGCGCCCCGGCCTGACCTCGCGGTATTGCGGCACTTCCGCCCGGCAGCGCTCGGTGGCGTGCGGGCAGCGCGGATGAAAGATGCACCCCGGCGGCGGCGCCAGCAGGGTGGGAGGCAACCCCGGTATGCCCTCCAGTGGTTTTTTCTCCTTTACCGAAGGCACCGAACCGATCAGGAGCTGGGTATACGGATGCAGGGGATCCTTGTAGATATCCTCGGCCGGACTCACCTCGGCCACCTTGCCGGCGTACATCACCGCCAGACGGTCCACCAGTTGCGCCAGCAGCCCCATGTCGTGACCGATAATAACCAGCGCCGCGCCGAGCCGTTCCTGCACCTTGATCAGGGTCTGCGTGACCACGCGCTGCACCACCACGTCGAGTGCGCTGGTCGGCTCGTCGGCGATAATCACCTGCGGCTGCAGGATAATCGCCATGGCAATGCACACGCGCTGCTTCATGCCGCCGGAGAGCTCGTGCGGATACATGTTGTACACGCGCGCCGGCAAGCCGACCATGCCAAGCATCTCGATGATCTTCGCCTTCGCTTCCGCACGCGCCACGGAATCACCGTGGGCGGTAACCGCGTCCGTTATCTGGCTGCCGATCTTGACTACCGGGTTGAGCGAGTTCATCGACCCCTGCGGAATCAACGAAATCCGGCTCCAGCGCACCGACCGCATCTGTTCGTCGTTCAGGTCGAGCAGGTTGTCGCCATCCAGGAGGATGCGGCCCTGCTCGACGGAGCCGGGCGGCTTGATCAGGCGCAGCAGCGTCATCGCCGTGGTCGACTTTCCGCAGCCCGACTCGCCGACAATGCCGAATCGCTCGCCCTTCTTTACTTCGAGGTCGATGCCGTCGACCGCCTTCACCGGCCCGCGATCGGTCCAGTACCAGACCTTGAGATCCTCCACCTTGAGGGCAAGTTCGGTCATGCCGGCGTGCTCCCTCCCTTGCGCACCCTGGGGTTGTACACCTCGTCGAGGCCGATGTTGATCAACTGCAAGCCGATGAAGATCAGCACCAGGATAATCATCGGCGGCAACACCCACCATAATATCCCTCGGATCATCGCCCCCCGCCACATCGCCCAGTACACCATGACACCCAGCGTGGTGGTATTCTGCGGCCCCAGTCCGAGAATCTCCAGGAATACCTCGGCCAGGATCGCCCCGGAGACGGAATTTGCGAAGGTGGTGCCCACGTACGGCAGCATGTTGGGCAGGATTTCCCGGAACACGATCTTCATGTCGCTCATCCCCGACAGCTTGGCCAGGTTGATGAACTCGCGCTTGCGCAGGCTAAGCACCTGCGAGCGGAAGGTGCGGGCCGGGAATGGCCAGGCGAATACGGCCAGGATCAGGACCAGCGCGGGAATGGTAAGAAACCTGACGTAGGATGACAGCACCACGAGCAGGGGAATGGTCGGTATGACCAGGAACACGTCGGTCACGCTGCGCAGCGAGTCGTCCACCAGGCCGCCGCGATAGCCGCTGAATATGCCCACCGACAATCCGACCACCAGGCCCACCAGCCCGGTAAAGAAGCCGATGATCAGCGACTGCCGGACCGCGTGCACCAACTGGTCGAAGACATCGCGCCCGAGCGTGTCGGTGCCGAGCAGGTTCTGGAACGAGGGCGGCAGGTCGGGCCCGTGCAGGCCGATCGATGCGACGTCGTAGGGAGCGAGCAGATCGGCGATCACGGCGATCAGGACGAGCACGAATATGATCACGAAGCCGGTGGTCAGCTTGGCGTTGCGGCGGAACACGAAGTTGAAGACTTCCTTAGCGGAAGAAGCGAGAGACGCCGTCATGGTCAGTCACCTCCATGGCTGATGCGCGGATCGATAAACGGATACAGGATCTCCAGGATGAGGTTGGCGGTCAGCACCGACAGGATGGTAAGCAGCAAAATGCCCTGCAGGAGGTTGTAGTCGAGGTTGCCGATCGCCGACAGGAGCAGTGCCCCGAGACCTGGATAGTTGAAGATGGTCTCGGTCAGTATGGAGCCGTTCATGACGAACCCGAGCGCAATTCCGAATGCTGCTACCTGCGGCAGGAGGGCATTCCTGAGCGCGTACTTGTTCAGAATGACCTGCCGTTTCAGGCCCTTGGCCTCGGCCAGCAGGATGTAGTCTTCGCCAAGCGTGGAGAGGATCATGGAGCGCATGGTGATAACCCAGAAACCGACCGAGGAGATCACGATCGACAGCGCCGGCAGGGTCGCATGGTAGAGGATGTCCCACACCATCCGCATGCCTTCCGGGCGGCCGCCGATGAGGCTGAAACCACCGGAAGATGGGAAAATGGACAGGTTGTAGGAGAAGAAGAAGACGAGCAGCAGGGCAACAAAGTAATAGGGAATCTGGTTGAGCGAGAGACTGACCACCACAAGCGCCGAATTCACCTTCGAATCGCGGCGCCAGCCGACCATCGCGCCGAGCAGATTGCCGAGCACCCAGCTGATCACGGTGGCCACCAGGAGCAGCCCCATGGTCCACGGCAGAGCGGTTACCAACAGCTCCTGCACGGTAGTGGGAAATGCCATGATCGACGGTCCGAGGTCGCCGCGCAGCAGGCTCCACAAGTAGCGGAAGTATTGCTCCATCCAGGTGCCGTTCAGACCGAACTGCTCCTTGTACGCGGCCACGATCTCGGCGCCGCCGGAGACTACCTCGCCGTGCTGAGCCATCTGGTCGATGAGCGCCGAGATGGGGTCGCCCGGTATCAGCCGCGGAATGAAGAAGTTCGCGGTAATCGCGATCATTACCGTCAATAGATACGCTATCAACCGCCGCGCGATGTAGGTCACAAGACCGGGCATGGATACTCCTTCCGCGGGTACAAGGTCTCCCCCTCTCCCGGAGGCAGGATGTGCCCGGGGAGAGGGGGAATAAAGAAACGAATGGCCGTTGTACTTGCCGGCTTACTGGGGCTCGACGTTCAGCAATGTGAACAGGAAGTGCGGCCACCAGTGAAACGGCGTAATGTACGGATCTTCCTCGCTCGGGAAGCCCTTCCAATGCAGAGTGTCGTAGGTATTCGAGGTAACCGTCTGCAGGGTACCGATCACCGGCAGGTCCCGCATGTAGATTTCCTGCGCCTGCGCGAGCACCTCGTCGGCGCGAGGATCGTCGGGGAGCAGTCCGGTCAGCTCGTCCAGGAGCGCGTCGTACTCGGGGTTCTGGTAGCGAATGCGGTTCTGGTCGGCGGATTCGCCTTCCGGCAGGGCATACTTGCTGTGGAAGCCTTCCAGCCAGGCGTACGGATCCCAGGCCTGACCGAGTCCTTCGGCGCACGCCCAAGCCACGTTCATGTCGTAGTCGTTGCGCCGCCACGCCTCACCGTGAGGCGCCGGTTCCAGCACCTTCCACGATGCATCGACGCCGATTGCCTTGAGATCCTCGCTGATGCTCTGCGCCATCTCGCGGTGACCGCTCCAGGGCGGAGAAATGATCACCCAGGAGAGCCGGATGCCGTCCGGAGAAACGTAGATGCCGTCGCGCCCCTTCTCGAAGCCGAGGTCCTCCAGGATCGCGACCGCCCTGTCGGGATCGTACTCTTCGGTGTTGTACTTCTCCAGCATCTCCTTCCAGTCTTCCAGGTAGGGAGTGATGGTTCCGTAGTACGGATAGGGCAGCTTGGAAGTGCGCGTGACCCCTTCGAAGGCGGCGAAGTTCAGCTTGTTCTTGTTGATGGCGTAGGAAACCGCCCAGCGTACTTCAGCCTGGTCCAGCGGCGGCCGCTGGATGTTGAACCAGAGTGCCCGCGTGCACGGGTCGAGCGCCACCCAGAGGTCTATGGTGTCGTTCCGCTTCACGACCGTCTCGTACTGTGACTTGGTGAAGCCGGACCACACGTCCATGCGGCTCTCGATCTGCTCGATCATCATCTTTTCGGCCGGACCGGGTCCGGTGACCAGCAGGAACTTGGCGCCCGGGAACTCGCCCATCACGTCCTTGGCCCAATAGTCGTCGCGGCGCTCCCAGGAAACCGCCTCGGCGCTCGTATCGACCAGCTTGTAGGGGCCGGTCCACACCGGGTCGGGCCAGTTCTTGAAGGTGGTGGGGTCTTCCTGTGACCAGATATGCTCAGGCACGATCGGCGGCACCCAGAGGCCGATCAGGAAGCTGTAATGCGCCCTGGTGTGGGGCTCTTTCAGCTGGATGAATACGGTGTGGGAATCTTCCGCCCGCACTTCTGTCATCCACTCCTTGATCCACACCGACCAGCGCAGCGTGGGAGCATTTTCCTTCAGCATGTTGTAGGTGAAGACGACGTCGTCGGCGTTGAACTCTTCACCGTCGCTCCACTTGACACCCTCGCGCAACTTGATGGTGATGGAGTCGTGGTTGGGTCCGTACTCGAACGAGGTGCCGAGCCAGGGTTCGATTTCGCCCTGGTACAGGTTCATGTAGAAGAGATTCTCTGCCATCCACCAGTTGCCGGTTTCACCACGGTGTCCGGCCAGGTATGGATTGTAGAGTTCGGGCGCGCCGAATTTTCGGCCGGCTCTTACGATAAGGGTATCTTCGCGCGGCATGTTCTGAGCCACTACCGGCTCTGCCAGAATGGCAAGCGCAAATACTGCGAGCACAGAATGCGCCAACATTCTGGTTCGTTTCAAAGACAATGCTGTACTCCTGTGAGTGTTTTGAAGTTGGTTCGATACGATTGCGGTTCGGTTTGAGCAGAAATGGGAAAACCGCATACTGTCTCCCTGGTCTGTCGAGTCGATTCTATCCCCCTTGTTGTGCAAGTGTGTACGTGCGGCGTAAACGAGGGTCTTGTGTATAGTATCTGGCATGGCCGTGTCAATACGGAATCGGGGGCGGGATGGCTGAGCTTCGTCTCCTGGGGGTGCGCTGGGTGAGCCCGTCCGCCTACGTGCTGCGGTTGGAGCGGGGCGCATTGCAATTCGAGCCGGGGCAGTACGTGACGCTCGGCGTTGCCGGCAGCACGGCGCGGCGCGAGTATTCGATCTACTCGGGGTGCGGGGACCCGTACCTGGAGGTGTTGATCAAGCAGGTGGAGGGCGGCTCGGTGTCGCACCAACTCGCCCGCCTGCCGGCCGGCGCGGCGCTGGAGTGCGACGGGCCGTTCGGGTACTTCACCATCCCGCCGGCGCGGCGCGCCGAACCGCTGCTGTTCATTGCCTCCGGCACCGGCATCGCGCCGTTCCGCAGCTTGGTCCGCAGCCGTCCGAGCATGAACTATCGGCTGCTGCATGGCGTCAGGAACGCGGCCGAACGCTACGACAGCGCGCAGTACCCGGCGGATCGCTACCTGGCGTGCCTGAGCCGGGTGGCCGCCGCGGACGCTCCTCCGGGCAGCTACCGCGGCCGGGTGACCGATTATTTGCGCGGCCACCCGGCCGCGCCGGGAACCGCCTGCTACCTGTGCGGCAACAGCGAGATGATCTTCGCGGCGTTCGACATTCTCAAGAAACAGGGCATTGCCGGCGCCGATCTGTTCGCCGAGGTGTATTTTTGACCCGCACCAGATGTTCGACCTTATCGTCATAGGCGGCGGTCACGCCGGTGTCGAAGCGGCGCTGGCGGCGGCGCGCATGGGCTGCGCGGTCGGCCTGGTCACCGGCGAGGCGGCGGCGATTGGCCGCATGTCGTGCAACCCGGCGATCGGCGGCACCGCCAAGGGCCACCTGGTGCACGAGATCGACGCGCTCGGCGGCGTGATGGGCGAGCTCGCGGACCAGACCGGCATTCAGTTCCGCCTGCTGAACCGCTCCAAGGGACCGGCGGTCTGGTCGTCGCGCTGCCAGTCGGACCGCGACGCCTACGCGGCCGCGGCGCAACGCATGGTGGCAGACCAGGCCGGGCTGTCGGTGGTGGAGGCGATGGTTACCGGGGTGGTGGTGCGCGACCACCGGATCGCGGCCGTCACCACCGACCGGTGCGGGGAAATCGGTTGCCATGCGCTGGTAGTGGCGTCCGGCACCTTTCTGAACGGGGTACTGTTCACGGGGCTGAACGGCACCGCCGGGGGCCGTTTCGGCGAGCGGCCCGCCAGCGGGCTGTCCGAGGCATTCCGGCTCCTCGGCCTGAACACCGGCCGGCTCAAGACCGGTACCCCGCCGCGCCTGCGCCGCGACAGCATCGACTTCAGCGTGACCAGCGAGCAGCCGGGCGACGCCGATCCGGCGCCGTTCTCCGGGCGCACCGACCGGCGCGCCTTTCCGCGGCTGCCGCAGGTGAGCTGCCACATCACCTTTACCAACCCGGCCACCCACCAGATCCTGGCCACCGGCTTCGACCGCTCGCCGATGTTCACCGGGCGCATTCGCGGCGCCGGCCCGCGCTACTGCCCGTCGATCGAGGACAAGGTGGTGCGCTTCGCCGACCGCGACCGCCACCAGCTGTTCCTGGAGCCGGACGGACTGGACAGCGACCTGATCTACCTGAACGGGTTTTCGAGCTCGCTGCCGGCCGAGGTGCAACTCGCCGCGCTGCGCACCGTGCCGGGACTGGAGCGGGTCGAGGTGGCCCGCTACGGCTACGCGGTGGAGTACGATTTCTTCCCCGCCTACCAGGTGGATGCCACGTTGGAGAGCAAGCTAATGCGCGGCCTGTACTTCGCGGGGCAGGTGAACGGCACCTCCGGTTACGAGGAGGCGGCGGCGCAGGGGCTGATGGCGGGCATCAACGCGGCGCTGGCGGTACGCGGCGCGGCGGGCGGGGAGTTGGTGCTGCGGCGCGACGAGGCCTACATCGGCGTGCTGATCGACGACCTGGTGACCAAGCCGTCCCACGAGCCGTACCGCATGTTCACCTCGCGCGCCGAGTACCGGTTGGCGCTGCGGCAGGACAACGCCCGCCGCCGCCTGAGCGCGTACGGCCATCAGCTCGGTCTGATTGCGAATGCGGAGATGGACCGGTTGCGGCGCCGGCAGCGGATGGTGGAAACGGCGCTCGCCGAACTGCGCGCAACACAGCTGGCGCCGCCGGCCGCGAACCGCTGGCTGCAGTCACTGGGCATGAAGGAGCTGCAGCGGCCGGAGAGCGCCGCCGCGTTGTGCCGGCGCCCGGAGGTACGGCTGCACGCCCTGCTTGCGGAGGTGGTTGCGCCGCCGCAGCGCGGCGCCGGGCGACGCGGCGCGGCGGGGGCGGCCGAGCCGGCGGCGGAGAATGCCCGGACCTGAGCGCCCTGCTGGCGCAGCCCGAGGTGTTGCGGGAGGTCGAAGTCGAACTGAAGTACGAGGGATACATCGACCGCGAGCGCCGCAGCATCGAACGCCTGCAGCGGTTCGAGGCGCTCCGAATCCCGCCACGGTTCGACTACGGCACCGTCGAGGCGCTGTCTCGGGAGAGCCGCGAGAAGCTGGCGTTGGTGCGGCCGCGGACTCTCGGCCAAGCGTCGCGGATCAGCGGCGTACGGCCCGCCGACATCAGCGTACTGCTCGTGCAACTGCGCGCCGGCAGAGCGGCGCGCAGCGGACGGGCTTAGTTCAATCTCCGGACTCGCGCGGCAGCACGAGGGTGAGACGGTTCTTGCCGTCTTCGTAGCGGTAGCTCGCGTCATCCACCAGCGTGCGCACCAGGTGAACGCCCACGCCGCCGACGCGCCGCTCATCGATCGGCAGTTCCGGGTCGAACTCGGGCGCCTCCTCGAGCGGGTCGAACCGGGGCCCGTCATCCGCGAGTTCGACCGTAATCGTGTCGGACGCCGACCTGAGCACAACGTCAAGGTGGCGCGCGCCACCGGCACGCCCGTGCGTCATGACGTTGAGCGCGAGTTCCTCGATCACCAGGTTCACCTGGAAAAGCAGCTTGGGGGACCAGTCGTCCCGCTCTGCCAACTCCTCCACGGCTTCCGCCAAACGAGGCAACTCTTCGGGCCGCGCGTCAAGCTGCAGGTGCACTTCTTGACTCACACCGCGAGAATTCCGTTCAGGTATCGCTCGCCTGCGCCGGACCTAACTGGCGGCGACCGCCGCCACCGCCGCCGACTGGCTGTCGTGCACGGGTATGATGCGGTCGAACCCGCTGATCTCGAATACCTCGCGGATCGACTCGGTGAGCTCGCAGAGGGCGAACTTGGTACCGCGCTTCTGCAGCATCCGGGCGACCATCAACATCACGCGCAGCCCGGAACTGCTGATGTAGGACAGCTCCTTCAGTTGCAGCACCACCGCACGATCAGCCTCGCCGATCACCCCTTCGAGGGCCTGTTGAAACTCCTGCGAGTTGCTGCCGTCGACCCGCCCAGCGGCGGTTACGATCAGAGTGTCTCCCTGTCGTTCCTCGGTAATATTCATCCTGACGTGTCTCCTGTACTCATTGTTGATGCGACACCGCACGGATACGGTACGCGGCCGCAAGTGTAGTTTGCGGCGCCGAGTATACTATAAACCGCCGTCGGCCGTCTGCCGGCACTCATGCCGCGATCCGTTTTCTCATGATCAGCCGATTGCGCCCGCCAATCACCAGGTAGTCCACGTCGTCGATCTGTGCCGGCCGGGCAATCTCGGTGCCGACGCGGCTAATGTAACGACCGTCGCCGTTCGTGTCGTGGCCCGGCGGTGGATCCACGAGTGCGAACGGCTGGCCGTCGTCATCCACCGCCACCTCCACTACCGCGTCCTGGAAACTGAGCCTGATGTCGATTTCGTAGGTGCTGCCCGCCGGCAGCCGATAGTCGATGGTGGTGGTGAGCACGTCGGCCACGGCGGTCTGCAGGTCGTGGGTGTGGTCGCCGCCGATGCCGCTCTGGCGCGCGAAGGTGCCGATTCCCTGCGCAATGCGGGGGATCTCGGCGAGATCGTTGCGCAGCGACAGGCGGTGAACGACCATCGCGTCCGGCTTGCTCTCGCGGCTGAGAACGAGCATCGCGATGTCGTCGAACTGTTCCGCTTCGCCGGCGAAATCTTCCACCCGGCGCAGCATCGCCTCGATGGTGTCGCTGGGGCTGCGGTCGGTATTGGCGAGCAGATTCTCGCGCATCCGGTCGTAGCCGAATTCCTCTTCCTGCAGGTCGGTTGACTCCGGTACCCCGTCGGTATAGCAGAACAGCTTGCCATCGGGCGGGATTACCACCTCGCCGTCGTCATAGGTCAATCCATCGAACATCGCCAGCGCCACGCCGCCGGTCAGCGGCAACAGCTCAGCCTTTCCGGGAGCGATCAGCACCGGCGGGTTGTGGCCGCCGTTGGCATAGCGCAGGGTGCCGTCGCGGCGGTCGAAAATGCCGTAGAAGACGGTCACGAAGACATCCTCGCGGGATGCGTCGGCGAGCGTGTCGTTGACCATTTCCAGGCACTTGCCGGGTCCGTCCTCGACGTAGCGCGAGGTGGCGCGGATCACCGTGCGGGTAACCGCCATGAACAGCGAAGCGGGAACGCCCTTGCCGACCACATCGCCGATCACGATGACGGTGCGGTCTTCGTCCAGCGGGAAAAAGTCGTAGAAGTCGCCGCCCACCTCGCGCGCGGTCTGCATTGCCGCGTGGATGTGGGCGCCCTCGGTATCGAGACGTTCGCCGGGCAGGAACGATCGCTGCACCCGGGTGGCGACCTGCAGGTCGTGTTGCAGCGCCAGGTAGGCGGTCTGCGTGCGCAGCGCCTCCTGCAACTCGGCCACCAGCTTGCGGAGTCGTTCCTGCTGCACGCCGACGCGATCGGCCATCTTCTGGAAGGCGAGCCCCATTACCTGCAGGTCGCCGGCCATTTCCATGTCCGGCTGCACCTCGGCCTGGTCGCCCTCGTCGTCTTCCTTGGGCGCCTCGATCTCTGCCAGATCGTTGAGGATATCCTCGCGTTCGGTCTCGTCCAGGGTGGTGGCCAGGCGCGTCATCTCGCTGCGAATGAAGCGCCCCTCCTGGCGTTGGCGGCGCGTCGCGCGGCGCCGATGGCGGCGCAGGGCCAGGGTCTGGTTGCGGAACGTATTTACGGCCAGGGCGATGCGCGCCAGCTCATCCTTGCCGCGCTCGCCGGCGATTTTCACCGTGGCCTGGGTGTCGCCGCGCGACAGCGCATCGAGTACCTGCACCCCTTCGGTAAGTGGCGACAGCGCATGCCGCAGGTAGAGGTAGAGCGCCAATAATGATATGAGCAGGAAGCCGGCTATTGACAGGAAGGTGATCAGGCTCACCCTCCGCTGCCCGGCGAATGCCGCGCTCACGTCGCGCACCGTCACCACGCTCGCAACCAGGTTGCCGAGTTCGGCTTCGAGCGGGAAGGCGGCGAGAGAGAACACGCGGTCGTCGAAGCGCAACACCTGCGATGCGCCGTCTCGCAGCCGCGCCGAACTGCTCACCAGGTCCCAGATCTGCGGATCGGTACCCGCCAGCAGGCGGCTGCGCCGATTCACGACCAGTACTTCCGAGCCGGAATCGTTCCGCAGTTCCCGCAATGCGAGCCCGATATCGGATGCACAGACGGCGATTGCCAGCAGCGTTCCGTCTTCGTCGTGCAGCGGTATGCCCACCGAGAGCGTTACGTTGCGCTCGGCGTCGATTGCCACGCCGCTGCGCCCGCTGCCGGCGGCGATCATGGCGGCGATCGCATCCTCGCTCGCCGCCGCGGTTGGTTCAAACGCGGGGACCGAAGAATACAGCACCTCATGCGACAGCGACACGATATCGAGCCGGGTGATGCTCGGGTTGCGTTGCAGCGAGATCAGCGTGCGCCGCGCCGCCTCGGAAATGAGCCCGCGATCGCCGCTGACAATGGCGGTGCGGAGGAACTGGTCCCCGGTGACGGTAGGCGTAAGTTCGCGGATCCGCTGCAGCCCGGTCTCGACGATCTTGCCCCAGAGCGCGCGGCTTCCGTTGATCTCCGTGACTTCCAGTTGCTGGCGCAGCACTTCCTCGCGCTGATAGCCGGCGAACAGCAATCCGGCGATCATGGCGGCGAGGAAGGCAACGACGATGATGCCGATCCGGGTCTTGATTCCCACCGGTTACTCGACCACCTGCGCCACGCGCAACAGCCCCATCGGCGGAAAGATTCCCAGTTGCAGAGCAACCGGCATGCGGATGAGGATCGCGAACCGGGCCAGCGATGCCACCGGCAGGTTTTCCGGCGCCTCGCCGCCCACCAGTATGTTTTCTGCCTGCGCCCCGGCCAGCTTGCCGATCAGGAAGTAGCGGCTGACCAGGCCGAGCATGGCCCGCGAGCGCTCGAAACTCGCCTCCACGGCGGCAAATGACGGGATTCCGCGGTCCGCGGCACGCTCGCTTATGTCCAGGCTGTTGACCGTGATGAACGAGTCGGGGCCCATGTACAGGAACTGGGCGCCGTCGCGGACCAGGGCGTCGACCAGCTCGGGGAGGCGCGTCGCGTCGGGGCGGCCTTCTGCATTCAGGGGAACCGGGTATTCCAGTAGCGTGATGCCGCGGGCGCCGGTCTCGGTGCGCAACTGGTCGACGTTGGTCACCGAGTTGCGCTCCAGCGGGTTGTAAATTACCCCGAGCGTGTCGATGGGGCGATAGGCGAGGATGGTGTCGATCTGGGTATTGATCGGGGTCAGGAAGATGCTGCCGGTGAGCGGCCGTCCGGGGGCCTCGAACTGCTCGACGATCTTGTCCTGTACCGGGTAGGAAACAATCGAGAACACACCGGGAATGTCGCCAATGTGCATGCCCGGCTCGGCGCCGGTGTGCGGGCCGAAAATCCCGAGCGCCACCGAGGTGCCGAAGGTGTGGACGAGGTCCGGCTTCTCGGCGCGTATCTCGGCGGCGAATTCCGGCAACTTGCTGCGGTTCCGGTCGGCGTTGCGCAGGGTGTAGCGCACCGGTATGCCGCGTTCGTACATGTGTGCCCGGAAACCGTGCTCCACGTCGGTTTCTCCCCGCCATACCACCAGGTAGACGTGGAACGGATCGGTCGCGGTCTGCGCGGCGCCGTCACCGGGCGCGGCGACCAGAAGTGCGGCCACGAGCAGGGCCGCTATCGGGAAGCCCTTCACGCCGGCACCCGCTTGCTGGCCTGCGCGGCACCGAACAGCGTGTAGCAGACGGTGCAGGCAAACACCACGATCCCGATGATGAGCATCGCCTGGCCATAGCCGACGAAGGTGACGACTGCCCCCACCGCCAGCGCGCCGGCCGCGGTGCCGACGCGCTCGATGGTGCGGAATGCGCTTACCACCGCACCCGGTCCGAGGCCGAAACTCCGGCCGCGTTCGGCGATTCTCTGCACCACCGCGAGTTGGGGAGCGGTGGTCAGCGCCTGCCCGGAGCCGAGCACGGCGGCCGCGGCGACCACGCCGGCGGTGGAGCCGATGAGCGTCGGCAACAGGCACCCAAGCCCGCTCATCAGGCCGCCGAGGACAATGAAGGTGCGTGGCCGTCCGCTCCGGTCGGCGCCGCTCGCGGCCAGCGGCGTAATCGCTATGCAGGCAATGCCGAACACCATCAACACGCGCCCGATGTTCGACTGCGTGTTGCCGAGGTCGGCAAGGAACAGCGGCAACAGAAAGAAGTACAGGCCGCTGAGGATGAGCTTGTTGGGCACGGCCGAGAACAGCGTCAGCACGACGAACTCGCGTTGCGAGAACACGCGCCGCCAACTGCGCATCGATTGCAGCCGCGGACGCGCCTCCGTGTGCGAGTCCCGGTCCACCGCGATCAGCGCCGCGCCGGCGGCAAACAAGGCCATTGCGGCGGCAACGAGGAGCGTGTTCCGGTAGCCGAGACGGTCCGCAAGGATGCCGCCCATTGCCGGACCGCAGACGAACGCCGCGAAAAACGCGCCGGTGAAGCCGGTCATGCCCACGGCGCGGCGCGACGACTCGGCGTGGTGCGCGACGTAGGTCTGGGCGGCAATGAAGATGGTTCCGTAGCCGAGGCCGGCAAGGGTCCACCACAGCAGTGCTTCGATGATGGTGGACGACAGGGCCGCTCCGATGTGCCCGGCGACCGACGGCAGGATCCCCAGGATGAACAATGTCCGAGGTCCCAGGGAGTCGGTAATCGCTCCGGCGATCGGCGTGGCGATCAGCACCACCACCATGAACGTCGTGAACGGCAGGCCGATGGTGAGCTCCCGGCTCAAGTTGCCGATGGGCGTGTACACGTCGCCGAAAAACAGCGGCAGGAAGGGCCGGGAGAGTTCCTGCGCGAGCATGAACAGGAACAGCGGGATGCGCACGTCCATCGGCGAACGCGGCACGACGGTCCGTTCGAGGCCCGGAGCGGTAAAGCGGAACCGCTCCCCGAGTCCCGTTACCACGTCTCGTATTCGCTGCTGAATGGTCCGGTCGATCTGCACCGCCCGCGCGTCCTCGGCCTCCTCGGTCAGCATGGCGAACGCCGTGTTGACGCGCTGTACGACGGCGTTGTAGGCCCGCGCGACGTGTCCGACCTCATCCCGCCTGCGCAGCCCGATCCGGTACAGAAAGTCACCCTTCGCGCCGCGCACGATCAGCCGGTCGGCCAGTCTGATGGGACCGGATATGCGTACCACGACGAACGCCACCAGCAGCTCTATCCCGATCAGCAGCGTGACCAGGAAGGCGGTTACGATGTCGAACCGCAACCCGGCCAGCTCCGATCGCACCGCTCCCTCGCGCACTTCGACGTGCAGGAATCCCACCGTATTGCCGTCCGCAAGGATTGGCAGTTCGAGCGAGTCCGCGGAGCGCGCCGCGGATGCCCGGGTACCGTGCTGGTAGAGTTCGGCGCCGTCGGAGGTGGTCACCCCCACGTAGGTAAAGTCGGGATTGCGGTCCAGCACGCCCTGCAGGAACTCGTCCATGCCGACGAGCGCATCGAGCGGGATGCCGAGCGCAACGGCGTAACTGATCTGCTCGGTGACCAGTCCCCCGGCCACCTCCGCCTTGCGATGGATTTCGGGAAGGAGCGAGTCTTCGAACGCAATTGCGAGCACGTAGGACACGACCCCCTGGGCGAGGAGCAGCAGTCCCGCGGTCAACAGGGCAAGGCGCACGATCACGCCCCGGAACAGCCGCTGTTCGTCGCCGGCGACCGAGGTCGGCGAATCCGCCGCGCCGCGCCTGGGGTCTATCGGAGCATCACTCATTGCCGTTCCTGGTAATTCCCCGTGAGAGAAACGGCTCGGCTTCGATCTGGCGGATTTCCCTGGTAGCGCGGGCCACCGCTTCGCACGCCTCGTCGGCGGTGCGGGCAAGGTCCGCCGCCGCCGGATCGAAATCGATCTGCTGTTCGTTCTCGGCATGTTCGAGGGTGACGCGCATGCGCTCCAACCGGTGGCGCAGCCGGCGCGTAAGGATGACGGCCAATACCGTACCGGTCAGGGCAACGAGGACGACGGTGGCGGCGCACAGTCCGGCGATTCGCACCGCCATGGCGCGCACCTCACGGTCGAACGCGGTGCGCGAGTAGCGCAACGCCAGCGCACCGACCGCACGGCCGAGGACATCGTTCACCTGCACGCCGACGACATACGCGTCGTGCTCGATCCTGGTCCACACCGGCTGATCGGCCACCTCCCACGCAACGGCCCACTCCTTGGAGACCAGGTCGCCGCGCAGGCTTTCGTCGGAACTGTACAGAACCGTACCCTGGTCGTCGAACATCTCGATCGAAAGCACCCCCGGATCGCGCAGGGTACGCGCCTGCAGGGCGGTATTCACTCCCGGCAGCGAGTCGACGGCGAGGCCGAGGGCAAGCGAAGCCTCAATGGAGTGGCCGATGTCCTGCAGCACCAGGGCGTGCCGGTCGCGGGTCAGATCGGACAGATACTTGCGGTACTTGTAGTGGTTCATCAGCCCGGTAAGGGACACCGCAAGCGTGAGTATCAGAAAGATGTTGACCGACACGCGGGCCGGGAGATTAAGAAGCATCTACCTTAATGTTCCGCCGGGCAGGGCCGAGGCGGGTGCAACGGCCCTGCCGCCGCCGCGCCTGCCCCGCGCATCATACCCGATTCCCGGCTTCCGTTACTCCTCGATGTCTTCTTCCGGCATCAACACGAACTCGGGATAGGCGTCGATCTTGAGCTCCGCCGTATCCTGACCCATGCGCTCCACGTTCTTCGTAACCCGTACCGTGAGCAGTACGTCGATCAGTTTCCAGGCCAGGAACGACAGCACGAACACGAACGCGCCGACCGCAAGGATCCCGATCAGTTGCACGCCGAAGTTGCCGCCCGCGGCAATGCACACCGCCAGCGTGCCCCAGATGCCGCATATCAGGTGGGCGGGTACCGCCCCGACCACGTCGTCGATCTTCATTTTCTCCAGTGCCTTGATGCTCAGCGTGCAGAGCAATCCGCCCACCGCACCGATAATCACCGACCACAGGTGCTGCGTGATGTCGGGCCCCGCCGTGATCGAGACCAGTCCGGCAATGGCGCCATTGAGCGCGGCGAACATGTCGGTGCGGCCGAGGATCCATCGGGAACAGGCGAGCGCCGTGATCACCCCGGCGGCGGCGGCCAGGTTGGTGTTTACCATCACGTTGCTCATCGCCACCGCGTCGAGCGCGGAGCCGAGCACGAGCTGCGAGCCGCCATTGAACCCGAACCAGCCGAGCCACAGGATGAACACCCCGAGCGTAACCAGCACGACGTTGGAGGGCGGCGTGGCATGAACCGAGCCGTCCTTGCGGAACTTGCCGAGCCGCGGGCCGACCACCAGCACCCCCGCCAGAGCCGCCCAGCCGCCGGTGCCGTGCACGATGGTGGAGCCGGCGAAGTCCTGAAAGCCCATGCCGGCGAGCCAGCCGCCGCCCCAGGTCCACGCTCCGACCACCGGATAGATGATCGCGGTGAGGATCGCCGTGAACACGAAGAACGACCACATCTTGACCCGTTCCGCGAGAGCACCCGACACGATCGACGCGGCCGTTGCCACGAACACCATCTGGAAGAACCAGTCCGACATGACCGCGTAGCCGCTCTCGACCACCGCCGCGGTCGCCGCCGCGTCGCCGCCGATCAGCGCCAGTTCGTCCGCGGACGGGCCGTACAGCAACTTGAACGAGCCGATGAAGCCGCCCACGTCGACGTACATCAGGTTGTAGCCGATCAGGTAGTACGCCAGCCCGGCGATCGAATACAGGCCGAGGTTCTTCAGGCAGATGACGGAGGCATTCTTGGTGCGCACCGAGCCGGCCTCCAGCATGGTGAACCCGGCTGCCATCCACATGACCAGTGCGCCCCAGACCAGAAACGAGAACGTGTTGAAGACGAACAGCGTCTCCTCGTCCACCGCCGCGTAAGCGAACGATGCGCCACCGAACAGCAGGCCGAGAATCAGCAGTGCCCGCGTTATCGATATCCCTGAGCGGTCCGAAAACAGGTGTCCGACCCGTCGAATCATAGTTGTCTATCCCCTCTATGCGTTACCATGATTTTGGCTTCCGTGCGCGGTCGCAACGCTGACAGCGACTTCAGGAAGCTCCGGGTGCATACTGTAGGACAGAAGGACCAAATGATCTACCCGACGCGGCGCGAGTGGTATTCGCGGTGCCGACAACGAGTTGCCCGCACCGCCCGGCAGCCGGCGGCGGGTTGCGCAACGAGGTGGGCTTGCGCGATGATCGCTACGAATGACTAGCAGTATGTCCAGTATCCCGCACCAGGCGGAATGCGCGTAACCATTATCGCAGCCCTGCAGGAGGAGCTGGACGCCTTCCGACACGCGCACGACCTTGAACCGGTGCCTCGGCGGGGGCCGTTCACGGCGTTTCGCTGGCGGCTTGGCGTCGCTGACGTGACGGTGCTGCACTCGGG
The DNA here is from genome assembly GCA_002238925.1 of Spirochaetaceae bacterium bin103. Classification (GTDB taxonomy): domain Bacteria; phylum Spirochaetota; class Spirochaetia; order SZUA-6; family Bin103; genus Bin103. Next base: position 35,465 of record MPNH01000028.1, read on the forward strand.
CGTCGGCAAGGTGAGCGCGGCCATGGTTGCCCAATACGCGGTCGATCATTTCCGCCCGGACTACCTGATCGTGACCGGAATCGCCGGCGCGGTCAGCGGCCACTTGGCATTGGGCGACGTCGTGGTGAGCCGCGACTGCGTACAGCATGACCTGGACGTGACCGCGCTCGGCGTGCCGGTGGGGCAGGTTCCCCGTACCGAGCATCGCTTCCTGGCCGCCGACCCGAGGCTGGTGGCGCTGGCCATGGCCACGGAGGTGCCCGGGCAACGGGTGGTCGCCGGGCGGATTCTGACTGGCGACCAGTTCGTGGCCGCCACCGCCGCCAGCCGGCAGGAGCGCCTGCGCAGCCTGAACGGTACCGTCGTGGAGATGGAGGGCGCGGCGGTTGCCCTGGTGGCGACGGTGAACCGCGTCCCGTTCGTGATAATCCGCTCGGTTTCGGATCACGCCGACGGCTCCGCGCCGGCCGACTTCCGGGCCTGCCTGCGGCGTGCCGCGGCCAACTCCTGCACGGTCTGCCTGGGCATCCTCCTGGGGCTTGACGAATAAGCCCGAATTCGGCGCCGGCGCTTGCGCAGTGGGACGGCCGCCGCGATGATGAACGGCATGTCAACGAGGCGGAGCGAGCGGTCCTGGGTACTGTACGACGTGGCCAACTCGGCCTACACGCTGATGGTCACCACCGCGATCTTCCCGCTGTTCTACAAGAATGTGATTGCCGCCGACGTTCCGGGGGCGGTCTCCACCGCGAGGCTCGCGTTTGCAAGCAGCGCGTTCACGCTGGTGGTTGCCGTGCTGGCGACCGCGTTGGGGCCGATGGCCGACTACGAAGGGCGCAAGAAGCGGTTCTTTGCCGTGTTCTTCGGCCTGGGGGTGGCCGCCACCGGGCTGCTGGCGTTCGTGCCGGCCGGCCGCGAGTTCGCGGTGCTGGCGGCGTACGGGCTGTCGGCGATCGGGTTCGCCGCCGCCAACGTATTCTACGACTCGTTTCTGACCGACGTAACCACGCCGGAACGCATGGACCGGGTGTCGTCCGCCGGCTATGCCTGGGGCTACGTCGGCTCAACGGTGCCGTTCGTGGCGGCGATGGCGCTGATCAATCTGGCGCCGGGAGCCGGTCTGCTGACGACGGAGGGCGCGGTGCGGGTGGCCTTTCTCATTGCCGCCGTGTGGTGGGCAGCGTTCACGGTGCCGCTGTTCCGGTCGGTGCGCCAGGTGCACTTCATTGCCGCGGCGGGGCCGAAGGCCGCGGACCTGGTGCGCGACAGCGTCCGGCGGGTTGCGGCGGTGGTGCGCGACCTGCGCGGCCATCGCGCGGTGTTCATCTTCCTGGCCGCCTATTTCTTCTACATCGACGGCGTCGGCACGGTAATCAAGCTGGCTACCGCCTACGGCACCGACCTGGGGCTGTCCGCCGAGACCCTGCTGGTGATGCTGCTGGTGGTGCAACTGGTGGCGTTCCCGTGCGCGCTGATCTACGGCCGGCTGGCGCAACGCAGCGAACGGGCAACCCGGACCCTGCTGTTGATCGGAATCGGCATCTACACCGTGATCACGGTGGCGGCGTTCGCGATCTGGCGGCTGCCGGAGGCGGCGCGGGTGCCGATGTTCTGGGTGCTGTCGATGCTGGTGGCCAGTTCCCAGGGCGGCATCCAGGCGCTGTCGCGGTCGTTCTACGCCGGCTTGATTCCGGCCAACTCGTCGGCGGAGTTCTTCGGGTTCTACAACATCTTCGGCAAGTTTGCGGCCATCGTGGGACCGGTGCTGGTGGGCGTGTTCGCGGCGCTGACCGGTGATTCGAGCATCGGCGTGTTGAGCCTTGCGGTACTGTTCGTGGCCGGCGGCTTCCTGCTGACGCGCGTGCCTGCCCAACCTACGGCGCGAAACAGTCAATGAGCTGGTCGACGTGCAGCCGGTCGGTGCGCCGCGGGTCGTCCCACAGGCGGCGCACGGCGGCGGCGCGTGATGCAGGCATCCGGGTGGCGGCGCTGCGCGCGAACTTGGCGGCCAGGTGCGGCTCCGCCTCTGCGCGCCGGCGCGGGTGGCCGAGCGGGTAGTCGATTGCCACCGCGCGGGTGGCGGTGCCGTCCCGGAAGCGCACCTGCACACGGTTGCCGATGGCGCGCTTGGCCGGGTCGAGGTACGCCTCGGTGTAGCTCGGGTCTTCGTGTACGCTGGTGCGCGCGCGCAGGAAGTCGATGCGCGGGTCGGCGGCGGCTTCGTCGCGGTAGTGCTCGCTGCGCAGTTCGCCGTGCAGCAGCGCCGCCGCCACCATGTACTGCAGGCAATGGTCGCGCGCGGCGGGCGTGGCGAGCGGGCCCTGCTTGTCGATGATGCGCACGGCGGATTCCTGGCTGTGGATGACGATTTCGTCCACCTCGGCGGCACGCGGGGCCACCTCCCGGTGCAGGGCGAACGCCGCCTCCACGGCGGTCTGGCCGTGGAACTCCGCCGGAAAGCCGACCTTGAACAGGATGTTTTCGGCTACGTAGCAGCCGAGCGGCTGAGCGAGACGCAGCTCGGCGCCGCCCAACACCACGTCCTGGAAGCCCCAGCGCGGCGCGCTGAGCGCCGCGGGGTAGCCCATTTCGCCGCGCAGCGCGAGTTGCGCCAGCCACAGGCCGCGGCTGGTGGCATCGCCGGCGGCCCACGACTTGCGCGACCCGGTGGTGGCGCCGTGCCGGTAGGTGCGCAGGGCGCCGCCGTCCAGAAACGCGTGCGACAGCGCCGCCAGCACCTGCTCCGGGGTGCCCCCGAGCAGGCGTGCGGCCACGCCGGCGCTGGCAATCCGCACCAGGATCACGTGGTCCAGGCCGAGCCGGTTGAAGCTGTTGTGCAGGGCCAGGATGCCCTGAATCTCGTAGGCCTGGATCTGTGCGGCGAGCAGCTCCCGCACCGTCAGGCCGCGCACCTGGGCGCACGCCAGCAGCGCGCCGAGGTTGTCCGACGGGTGGCCCCATTCGGCGGCCAGCCAGGTGTCGTTGTAGTCGAGCCAGCGGATCAGCGTGCCGATGTTGAACGCCGCGGTCACCGGGTCGAGCGCCAGCGCGGTACCGGGCACCCGTATCGCGCCCGGCACCGGTGCGCCACTGCGCGCTGGCGAGGCTTCCGTTGCGCGCGCGGTGGCTGCCGCGGTCAGGGCGCTTGGCGCAGGTGCGGCGCCTGGTCCGGGCGTGGCGGATGACGCGGGTGTTGCGTCCGGAGCGTCCTCCGCGGGCGGCGGCGCGGCGAGCCGGCCGAGCAGGCGGGGGCGGGCCGACCGGTCGGCGGCACTCCGGCGCGTCGAGGGCGAGCAGGGCGCAGCCGAGCGAGTCGAGCAGGCTCATGCGCGCGGTGCGGTAGGCGAGCGCGCTGAATGGCGGCGGCGCGGTGAGGTAGCCGGCGATCTCGGCCAGCACCCGATCGGCGCCGGGCGCGGTAGTCATGGCAGGCACGGTGTCCGCGTCAGGCGCCGGGGCGGGCGCTGGGGCGGGCGCCGGGCGCCGATGCGCGCGCCGGCAGGTGGCGCGGCGGCGGCCCGGTGTAGGCGGCGGTGGGGCGGATCAGCCGGTTGTTGTCGCGCTGCTCCAGGTAGTGGGCGGCCCAGCCGGCGACGCGGCTGATCACGAACAGCGGCGTGAACAGCGGGGTGGGGATGCCGCAGTTGTGGAACAGCAGCGCGCTGTAGAAATCGAGGTTGGGAAACAGCCCCTTCTCGCGCCGCATCACCGCCTCGATGCGCTCGGCGACGGCGAACTGCCGCTGCTGCTCGCCGGATGTGGCCAGCCGCTCGGCCCAGCGCTGCACCACCGGGCTGCGCGGATCGGACTCGCGGTACACGCGGTGCCCGAACCCCATGACCAGCTCGCGCCGGCCGAGCATCTCCAGCAGGGCGCGCTCCGCTTCGCCGGGATCGCGGAAGCGCTCGATCAGGGCCATGGCGGCCTCGTTGGCGCCGCCGTGCAGCGGGCCGCGCAGGGCGGCGATGCCGGCGGTCATCGCGGAGTGAAAGTCGCTGAGGGTGGACGCCACCACCCGCGCCGCGAACGTGGATGCGTTGAACTCGTGCTCGGCGTACAGGATCAGGGCCGCATCCAGGGCGGCGACCTGGTCGGCGGAGGCGGCGCCGGTGCCGTGCAGCAGGTCCAGGATCCAGGCGGCCAGCGACGGCGCGCCGCCGCTCACTTCCCGGCGTTCGCCGCGGGCGGCGAACGCGTGCTGGTACAGCAGCGCGCCCGGCAGCAGCGCCAGCAGGGAGTCCGCCTGACCGCGGATGGCGGCGGGTTCGTACGCGGCGGCGCCCGCGCCGGCGCCACCTGCGTTACCGGCGGCAGCGGCTTCCGTCTCCGCGCCCGCGAACGAGCACGCGGTGCGCAACACGTCCATCGGGTGGGAAGCCGCCGGCATAGCCTCCAGCACGCGGCGCAACGCAGCGCTCAGACCGCGCCGCGCGCGCAGCGTGCGCCGGTAGTCTTCCAGCCCGGCGGCGTCGGGCAGGTCGCCATGAATGAGCAGACAGGCGCACTCCTCGTAGGTGGCGTGCGCCGCCAGGTCCTCGATCGGGTAGCCGCGGTAGGTAAGTCCGGCGCCACTCTTGCCTACGGTGCTGACCGCCGTCTCGCCGGCCACCACGCCGGCCAGTCCCGCGCTTCCGCTGCTCATTCGTCTCTTTCCTCCCGATCGCGCTGCCGTGCGAGCAGCTGGTCCATGCGTTCCTCGTAGGCGGCATAGTTCAACACCCGGTACAGCTCCGCCCTGGTCTGCAGTTCGCCGAGCACGGTGTGCTGGCCGCCCTGTTCGCGCAGCACCCGGTACGCGCGCTGCGCGGCGTGGCTCATGGCCCGGAACGCGGTGAGCGGATACAGCACCATCGCCACGCCGTGCGCGCCGAGCTCGTTCAGGGTGAACAGCGGGCTGACGCCGAATTCGGTCATGTTGGCCAGGATCGGCACCCCGGCGGCGTCCGCGGCGCGCCGGTATTGGTCCAATCCGGTGGCCGCCTCGAAGAAAATGGCGTCCGCGCCGGCGGCGGCATACGCGGCGCAGCGCTGTACGGCGCGCTCCAGGCCCTCCGCGGCCAGCGCGTCGGTGCGCGCCATGATTGCCAGGTTGCCGGCGCCGCGCGCCGCCACCGCCGCGGCGATGCGGTCGGCCATCTCCGCTTCGCTGACCAGCGCCTTGCCGAGCCGGTGGCCGCACCGCTTGGCGGACACCTGGTCCTCCAGGTGGACGGCGGCCACGCCGGCCCCCGCGCGGGCGTGCGGGCGGCCCCCCCCCGCTCCGCGCCCCGGCCCCTGCCGGAGCCGGTGGCCGCACCGCTTGGCGGACACCTGGTCCTCCAGGTGGACGGCGGCCACGCCGGCCGCGGTCATCTCGCGTACCATCCGTTCGATGGCCAGGCCGTCGCCGAAGCCGGTGTCGACGTCGACCAGCAGCGGCAGACCGGTGGCCGCGGTGATGCGGCGCGCTTCGGCAACGACCTCGGACAGGGTGGTCATGGCCAGGTCGGGCAGGCCGAACGCCGCATTGGCGACGCCGGCGCCGGACAGGTACAGGGCGCGGAAGCCGGCGTCCTCGGCGAGCAGCGCAGCGTAGGCGTTGATCGCCCCCGCGATCTGCAGGGGTCGCTCCGCCTTGAGTGCCGCGAGCAGTCCATTCATGAGCGGAGTAATGCCACCGGCCGCAGTGTGTCGCCGCGCGCCGAGCCGGTCAACCGGCGTGGCGTGCGCGTTGACAGGGGAGTCGAGGGCCCGGTAGGCTGCGGCCTGAAATTCATCAAAGGCCAACCTGTCCGGTGCTCGGAGATGCAAGCCGCATCTCGGGGGTAACAGGGAAAGCGGTGCAAATCCGCTGCGGAGGGCCCACTGTGACCGGCGAGCCAGCCGCCGCAAGCCACTGTCCTTCAGGGCGTACTGCCCGATGCAGGATGGGAAGGGGCGGGCGAGGCGACGACCCGGGAGCCAGGAGACCTACCGGGCAGGGCTGAGCGGCCGCTCTCCGTCCAGGGAGCGCCTCGGGAATAGAGCTCTGTCCCAAAGAGCCTCGTGGCAGTCTTCATTTCTTTACGGATGCCGAGCGGCAAGGGAGTCGGGTTGCCGGTTGGCATCTCCCGCGCGCCTCTGTGGCGGCGGATTGCACGTTCTCCATTCGTGTCCGGGTCGCCGGTGGTGCTGCGCCTTGCCCGCGGTACGGCGCTGCTGGCCGGCGCCGGGGTGCTGCTGGTGGTGACCGCCGCGGCGCTCGGCTCGTACGCCATTCCCCTGCCGGATACCGCGGCAATCCTGCTCGACCTGGTGGGCCTGGGGGCTGGTGCCGCCGGCGCCACCGAGCGGGCGATCGTGGCGACGATCCGGCTGCCGCGCATTGTGCTGGCGCTGCTGGTGGGCGCCGCGCTCGGCACCGCCGGGGCGGTGATGCAGGGGTTGTTCCGCAACCCGATGGCCGATCCGGGGATAATCGGCGTCTCCACCGGCGGGGCGCTGGGTGCGGTGATCGCGAATGCCGGCGGCGCGCAGGCGGCGTGGCCGCTGGCGCTGCCGGCGATGGCGTTCGCGGGAGCGGCCGGCGCGCTGGCGCTGGTATTTGCGGTCGCATCGGTGGGCGGGCGCTTCTCCATGGCGGCGCTGCTGCTGGCCGGCGTGGCGGTGAGCCTGTTCCTGGCCGCCATCATCTCCGCCATCGTGCTGTTTACCGAGGATCTCGGGGCGCAGCGCGAAATGATCTTCTGGCTTGCCGGCGGCCTCGATGCGTCGCGCTGGACGCACGTGCGGCTGGCGGCGCCGTTCATCCTGGCCGGGCTGGCCGCGTCGGTGCTGCTGGCGCGCGACCTCAACCTGCTCACCCTGAGCGAGGAGGAAGCGCGCGCGCTCGGCGTGCGCGTCGCGGTGACCCGCACCGTCCTGCTGCTGGCCGCTTCGCTGGTTACCGGTACGGCGGTGGCGTTCTCCGGCACCATCGCGTTTGTCGGGCTCATCGTGCCGCACGCGCTGCGGCTGCAGGCCGGCGCCGACCATCGGGTGCTGGTGCCGCTGAGTGCGCTGGGCGGGGCGCTGTTTCTGCTCGCGGCCGACACCCTGGCGCGGCTGGTCATCGCGCCGGCGGAGATGCGCGTCGGCATCATTACGTCGCTCGTGGGAGCGCCTTTCTTCATCCTGCTGCTCGCCCGCCACAAGGCCCGGGCGGGAGCACTGTAACTTTTTTGGGAGGAAATAGATGAATATGTTTCGGTTGTTGGCCGGCGCCCTGTTGTGCGGCGCGGCTGCGGGCGCGTTCGGGGACGGGTATCCGGCCGTCGCGGGCATCGTGGACGCCGGCAACCGTGGCTGGCCGCGCGAGGTTGACAGTAGCGAGGGCCGCGTGCGGCTGGCCGCGCCGCCGCAGCGTATCCTGGCGCTGTCGCTCGGCCACGACGAGATGCTGCTTGCCCTGGTCGGGCGGGAGCGGCTGGCCGGCGTCGGGCCGTTTGCGGCCGACACTACCTACTCCAACGTCGCCGGCCTGGTTGCCGGGCTCGACACCCTGCCGTCCAACGACCCGGAGGCGATTCTGGCCATGCGTCCCGACCTGATCGTGGTGTCGCGCTACACCAAGGCAGACCTGGTGGAATTGATCAAGGAGACCGGCGTGCCGGTGGTGCGTACCGCACTGGAGAACTCCGCGGCGGGCAACATTCCCAATATTCTGCTGCTCGGCTACCTGCTCGGCGTCGAGCAGCGCGCGCTGGAGCTGGTCGCGGAGATCGAGGGCCGCATCGCGGCGGTGGCGGAACGGGTGCCGGCAGCCGGCGATCCCGCCATGCCGGCGGTGCTGGCGATCGCGCGCTTCTCCGACACCATCTACGCGGCCGGCGGCGGTACCACCGAAGGCGGCATCATCAAGGCGGCCGGCGGCGTGAACGCGGCCGCCCGCGGCGGCATCGACGGGCACCAGACGGTGAGCATCGAGTCGCTGGCGGCGCTGGCTCCGGAGGTGATCCTGATCACCCAGCCGGCCGAGATGGGCGGTACGGCGCTGCACGACGAACTGACCGCGGCGCCGGCGCTGGCGGCTGTTCCCGCGGTCGCCTCCGGGCGCGTGCTGGTGGTGGCGCCGCGCTACTACACCACCCTGTCGCACTGGAACGTGCGCGGCATCGAGGAGACCGCCCGCCTGCTGTATCCGGATCGCTTCACCGGGGTGGAATTCCCCGACTTCGCGCCCTACGAGGGGCAGTGACCACGCCGCCCGCAGGCAACGACCTGGCCGCGCGCGGCGTGTCGGTGCGCCTCGGCGGCGAGCCGGTGCTGCGCTCGGTATCGGTGACCGCGCGCGCCGGCGAGGTGACCGGGGTGATCGGACCCAACGGCGCGGGCAAGAGCACGCTGCTGCGCGTGCTCGCCGGCGTGCTGGCGGCCGAATCGGGAACGGTGCAACTCGGCGCGGCGGACCTGCATGGCGTGGCCTCCCGCACCCGCGCGCAGCGTGTCGCCTACCTGCCGCAACAGGACGCGGCGCAGCCGTTCACGGCGCTGGAGACGGTGCTGATGGGCCGCTACCCCTACCTGCGGCGGTTTCAACTGGAAGGACGCCGCGACCGGCAGATCGCACATGCGGCGCTGGCCCGCACCGAGAGCCGGCGCTTCGCGGCGCGCGGGCTGGACCGCCTGTCGGGCGGCGAGCGGCAGCGCGTGCTGCTGGCGCGCGCGCTGGCCCAGCAGGCGGGCGTACTGGTGCTCGACGAGCCGTTGGCCAGCCTCGACCTGCGCCACCGGCTGGCGGTGCTGGCAACCCTCCGGCGCGAGGCGGCCGGCGGCGCGGCCGTGGTGGTGGCGCTGCACGACGTGGAGCTGGCCGGGCGTTATTGCGACCGGCTGGTGCTGCTGGCGGCGGGGCGGGTGGCGAGCTGCGGCAGCCCGCGCGAGGTGCTGGTCCCGGAGCAGTTCCGGGCGGTGTTTGGGGTGGAGGCGCTGGTGTCGCGGGACTCGGCGTCGGCAGCGGGTGTGGCTGGTAGGGCCGAGCGAGCGCGCGGGCGCGCAGGTGCACGATGGACCTGGTTGACGCGCCCGGCGGCGGCTGCGCCCGCCGGTTGGTGGTCCGGAAGCACGTGCTTGGCTGCGTCGTCGCCTACCGGCATGGCAGTGCGCCCCTGGCGGATGGCGCAGCCAGGGCGACCATGCGCCGCGGGTGCGACGGCGACCGCATGTTCGTTTATCGATGGCTGCCGTGGCGATGCCGGCATGACCGCCTGTCGGGCGTTGGCGCGGCGCTGCCGGTAGCCGGTCGGCGGGACGATGGAACGGGGTGATGGCGCCTGCCACGCGTGCTGCCGGTATCCGCTTGGTGGCGCCGCGGGATTCGCGGTGATGGCACCGGCCAAGACTGGAGCCGCGGATGATTGCTTCGGCGACCGGCGGTCAGGCGCCAGGGCGCGGCGGCCTCGACCCGCGAAGCTGGCCGCGGCGCTGGCGCGCATCGGGCCGCCGGATGCGGGCGCAATGCGCCGCGCCGAGGAGCGGCAGCGCGCGCTTACCAAGCCGCCCGGCAGCCTGGGGCGGCTGGAGGAGCTGGCGGTACGGCTGGCCGGCATGCTGGGCGACGCGCGGCCGCGGATCGGCGGCAAGGCGGTGATCGTGGCGGGCGGGGGGCCCGGCGGGGGGGGGGGCGGGGGGGGCGGCGTGCCCCCGGGGGGGGGCGCCGGCGGTGATCGTGGCGGCCGGCGACCACGGCGTGGTGGCGCGCGGAGTGACCGGCTATCCGCAGGCGGTGACCGCGCAGATGGTGGCCAACTTCCTCGCCGGCGGTGCCGCGGTCAGCGTCATGTGCCGCCGGCTGGGGGTGCGGCAACTGGTGGTGGATGCGGGCATTGCGGCGCCGGCGCCGGCGTCCCATCCGGCGCTGCGGATAGTGCGCGTGGGGGCCGGCACCGGCGACATGAGCCGCGGTCCGGCGATGAGCCGGGAGCAGGCGGAGCGCTGCCTCGAAGCCGGGATCGAGATTGCCGGCGAGGTTGCGGCGGCCGGGGCCGACCTGATCGCCACCGGCGACATGGGAATTGGCAACACCACCGCCGCGAGCGCCATCGCCGCCGCGGTAACCGGGCGTCCGCCGGGCGACACGACCGGGCGTGGGACGGGCCGCAACGATGATCAGTTGCGCCACAAGATCGCCGTGGTGGAGCACGCCCTGGCGTGCAACCTGCCCGATCGCGGCGACGCGCTGGACGTACTGGCCAAGGTGGGCGGCTTCGAGATCGGCGTGCTGGCCGGCGTCATCCTGGGCGCGGCGAGTCAGCGGCGTGCGGTGGTGCTGGACGGATTCATTGCCGGCGCGGCGGCGCTGCTGGCCGTTCTCCTGAGTCCCGCCGCCCGCGGCTACCTGATCGCCGCGCACCGGTCGGCCGAACCCGGCCACCGCGTGGTGCTGGCGCACCTGGACCTGCAACCGCTGCTGGACCTGGAGCTGCGCCTGGGGGAGGGGAGCGGCGCGCTGCTGGCGATGCCGATCATCGAGGCGGCCGCGGCCTGTCTGGCGGAGATGGCCACGTTCGCGGAGGCGGGCGTGTCCGACCGCGGCCAACCATGAACGGCCTGCGCGCGGCGCTCACCTTCCTCACCATCTTGCCGGCCGGCGCCGGCGGTACCCGTCCGCTGGCCGCTGCGCCCGCCTGGTTCCCGGCCGTCGGGCTGCTGCTCGGCGCGATGATTGCCGCACTCCACCTGCTGCTCGCCGCGGCCGGGCTGCGGCCCCCCCCCTGCTGCTGGCGGGGGCCGGTCTGCGGCCCGCCGCCTCTGCGTGCGATCCGGCGCGCGCCGCCGGATGCGCGGTGCTTCCGCTGCTGGCCGCCGCGCTGCTAATTTCCGCGCTGGCCGTGTTGACCCGCGCACTGCACCTGGACGGCTTCATGGACACCTGCGACGCGCTGCCGGGTGGATTCAGCCGTGCCCGGCGTCTGCAGATTCTGCGCGATCCCCATGTCGGTGCGTTCGCCGTCGTGGGCGTGGCGTGCCTGCTGTTGATCAAGGTCACCGCGGTGGCCGCACTGCCGCGCGCGGTCCGGCCCGGCGTGCTGCTGCTGTTCCCGTGCCTGTCGCGTTGGGCGATGCTGCTGGCGATGGAGATATTCCCGTACGTGCGCGAGCGGGGTGCGGGCACGCCGTTCGCCGGCGCGCGTGGCCGCGGCGCGCTGATCGGCGGCAGCGCGGCTGCCGTGGTTGCGGGGCTGGCCGTGGCCGGCTGGTGGTCACTGGCGCTGTTGGCGCTGGCCGGCGCGGCCGCCGCGGCGGTGGGGATGACCGCCCGCCGCCTGCTGGGCGGCATGACCGGCGATATCTACGGTGCGGTGAACGAGATTGCCGAGGTGGCGGTGCTCGTTGCCGCGGTGGCGGTCACAGCCGGCGGCGCCGGCGCCATGCGGTCGCCGCTAGCCGGCTGGTTTGAAGGAGGGGGATGATGGAGGCGAGCAGATGGTACCTGGTTCGGCACGGAGAGACCGACTGGAACCGCGAGTCGCGGATTCAGGGACAGGCGGACCCGCCGCTGAACGCCGCCGGGCGGGAGCAGGCGCGCGCGGTCGCGGCGCGCTTGGCGGGGGTGTCGTTCGCCACGGCGTACGCGAGCGACCTGAGCCGGGTCACGGAGACCGCGGCGGCGGTCGTACGCGGCCGTGAGCTGCGCGTAACGGAGTTGGCCAAGCTGCGCGAGAAGCGCTTCGGCGAGTGGGAGGGGCTGACGTTTACCGAGGCGGAGGCGCACGATCCCGATCGCTACCGGCGGATCTTCCGCGTGGCCGCCTACGATGGGGAAACCGCGCCGCCGGGCGGCGAAAGCGATATGCAGATGCTGCGGCGGATGGCGGGAGTCGCGGGCCGGCTCCGCGACACGCACGGCGGGCGCGACGAAAACATCCTCGTGGTAGGGCACGGCGGCTCGCTGTGCGCGCTGATCGTTGCCCTGCTGGGGTTGCCGGCGCGGGCGATCTGGCGGTTCCGGCTGTCCAATTGCGGCGTGTCGCAGGTAACGGTGTTTGACGATGGCGCCGCAACCCTGGACCTGTTCAACGACACCGGCCACCTGCAGTCATGAGCGGCGCACTGACCTTCATCGTCGGCGGCGCCCGCTCCGGGAAGAGCACGCACGCCGAGCAGCTCGCGGCACGCGGCGCGCGGGTATTGTACGCCGCCACGGCGGAGGGGCGGGACGAAGAGATGCGGCGCCGCATTGCCGCTCACCGGGCCGCCCGGCCCGGGCACTGGGACACGCTGGAGGAGCCGCTCGACCTGGCCGGCGCCTTGCGGCCCATTCACCACCGCTACAACACGGTGCTGATCGACTGCCTTACCCTGTGGGTCAGCAACCTGCTGCTCGACCTGCAACCGCGGGTCGCCGATGAGGACCGTTCGGAGGAGCGTATCTTGCTTGAGACAAGCAAATTGTTGGCCGTTGTCAAGGCCTCGCATGCGGACTGGATCGTGGTGAGCAACGAGGTCGGGCTGGGCGTGGTGCCGCCGTCGCCGCTGGGCCGCGCCTTTCGCGATGCCCTGGGCCGCGTGAACCAGCTGGTCGCCGCCGCGGCCAGCGAAGTGTACCTGATGGTGGCCGGCCTGCCGCTACCGGTAAGGAAGGCACAGTGATGACCGCGCGCGACGGTGATGCCGCCGACAGCGCGCATGCCGAGCGCATGCGCCGGCTGCAGGCCGAGCAGCGCGCCAAGGTGGCGCGTGCGGCGAATCCGGAGCGCGGGCTGGTGCTGGTGCATACCGGCAACGGCAAGGGCAAGTCGAGCGCTGCCTTCGGGGTGGCCGCACGCGCCCTCGGCTGGGGGCAGCGCGTCGCCATTGTGCAGTTCATCAAGGGCAAGTGGCAAACCGGCGAGCGCCGCTTCTTCAGCCGCTTCCCGGAGCAACTGGAGTGGCGCACCACCGGCCAGGGCTTCACCTGGGACACCCAGAACCGCGAACTCGATATCGCCACCGCTCGCGCCGGGCTCGCCATTGCGCGTGAATTCGTTACCGGCGGGCAGTTCGACCTGGTGGTACTCGACGAAATCAACGTGGTGGCCAGCTACGACTACCTGCCGGTGGCCGAGATCGTCGCCTGCCTGGAAGCGCGCGCCGCCCGCACCCACGTCGTGCTGACCGGCCGCGGCGCCGCGCCGGAGTTGGTCGAATACGCCGACCTGGTCAGCGAGATGGTGGAGATCAAGCACCCGTTCCAGGCCGGCATCAAGGCCCAGCGCGGCATCGACTTCTGATTCCGGCGCCGCCGGTCAGTCGAGGAGGCCGCTCAGGGCGGATGAGCCGGCGTCTGTTTCGCCGAGCCGCCGGCGCTGGGCGTCGGTGAGCCATTCGACGCGGCTGCCGGCGGCGGTGCGGGTGACCGCGGCCACGTCGGGCACCTGCTCGGCGACCGCCTGCACGTGCGAGATCAGCACTACCATGCGCCCACTGGCGGCTACCTGCCCCAACGCCTCGATGGCGGCATCCAGGTTGCTGCGGTCCAGTGAACCGAACCCTTCGTCCAGGAACAGCGCCTCCAGGCGGCCGCCACTGCGCGCCATCATCTCCACCATGCCCATTGCCAGGGCCAGCGACGCGATGAACTGCTCGCCGCCCGACAGACTCGCCGGCGAGCGCGGCTGCCCGGAGTCGCGGTCGAGCACCTGCCAGCGGTGGGTCTCGTCGGCGGGCTCCACGAATGCGTAACGTCCGTTGCTGATCTGTTCCAGGGTACGAGAGGCGTGCACCAGCAGGTTGCGCGAGCGGCGCAGGGTGAGCCACTTCAGAAACGCCCCTTCCTTGAGCGCGGCAGCGAGATCCGCCAGCGCCCGTTCGCGATCCTCCACCTCGCCGAGCAGCTCGCGCAGCGCCGCCACATGGTCCACTTTGGCGGCAAATGCCGCCGCGGCAGTGCGCGCGGTGCGGGCGGCGTAGCGGGCGCTCTCGGCGGCCGCCCGCGCGCTGTTGACGACCGCCGCATGGCCGTCCACCGGCGATCCGATGCGCCGGGCGATCTCTGTGAGGGTTGCCTCCGCGTTGCGCCGGTCCGCCGCGGCGCGTGCGGCACCTTCGGCTGCACCCTTTACCAGTTGATTGGTGATCGAGGTCAGCAGGGTGATATGGGCCGCCACCGCGCGCGGGTCGGGGGCGGCGAGCGCGTCCGGCAGGTCCACCTCCCCGGCAAAATCGCCGGCGCTGCGCGCCAGGAGGTCGCGCTGCCGGTTGAGGGCGCGCAGGGTTGCACCGAGCGGTTGTTCGACCTCGGTCACGCGCCGTTGGGCGAGCGCGGCGGTTTCTTGCGCGACCGCGCGTGACGCCTGCCCGAGGCGGGCGCGGTCGTGCGCCCGGCCGGCCAGCACCCGCTCGCGCCGCTGTGCCGCGGCCACACAATGCTCCACGGCGACCGGATCCAGGTCCGCGTGCCCGGCACCGGAGGGCAGTGCCGGCCGGTAGGGTTCCGGAATGCTCGCCACGGCCTGGCGCAGGCGCGCATCGGCGCCGGCCTCGGCCTGTTCGGCTGCGGCCTGGTGTGCGTCGGCGCCGGCCGCGGTCTGTGCCATGGTGCGCGCTTCCTGCTCCCGTTGCGCCGCCGCGTGGTGCAGGAAAGCGAGCGTCCTGCTGTGCTCGTCGACCGCGCGCGCCGCCGTAGCCGCGTGCGCCTCTACCGTCGCCAACAGACGGGTTGCGGGCGGCAGCGGTGCAGCCGGTGTGCCGGCGGGGTCGCGGTCGGCGAGCATTGCGAGCGTATCCGCGGCGCCAAGTGGCGGTTCGACGGTGCCGGCGGCAGACCGCGCGGCACTTGCCGCCGGGGTGGCGAGCCACGTGGCGAGGCGCTGCCGCAGTTCGGCGCGCGCCTTGGCGGCGGCTTCGAGCCGACCCTGCAACTGCTCGGTGGCGTCCGCGACCGCGCGCTCGGCGAGTTGCGTCCGGGTGGCATGCTCGGTGCGCGCGGCGTGTGCCTCGCTCGCAGCGTGTTCCGCCGCGCGCGCCGCCGCGGTAGCCTGGTCCAGGTCGAGGCTGACCGGTCGCTGCCAGTCCGGCGCCAGCAATGCCCGGCAGATCGGACACTCGTCGCCGGGGTGCAGGGGAGCGGCAGCCACCGCCGCCGACCTCGAACGTTGCGCTGCCTCGCGGTGTTCGCGGGCACGCGCTTCGGCCTGACTGAGGCGCCTGGATTCCGCGTCGGATGCCTGCAGCCGCTCGGCCGCCGCGCCGCGAAGCAGCTCGCGGCGGGTCAGTTCGCCCTGGGCGGTCTGCACCACCTGCGCGGCTTGTTGCGCGGCGTCGTAGCGCTCGCCGAGTTGCTCGCGCTGCTGCTCCGCGGCCTGCCGTTCCTGCTCCAGCTCTCGCTCGCGCGCCTGCCCGGTAACCAGTTGTGCCTGCGCCTGCCGAGCTGCCTGGTCGGCCTGCGCGGCGGCGCTCCGCGCTTGTTGCGCGGCTGTCCGCCGCTCGCGCGCCTGCCCGTAGGCCTCCGTCGCGTCCCTGGCAAGTGCCGGGATGCCGGCAAGCGTCGTCAGCGCGCCGGTCACCTCGGCGGCGGCGGGTCCGTCGTCGTCGACTGGAATGGCCGCCAGTTCCTCGGCCAGCGCCGCCTGCCGTGCGCACAGCGTGGACTCCTGCTGGTTGATCTGCTCCGCCGTGGCCGCCAGCGGCGCCACCGTTGCGGCCAGCGCGGCGGCCTGAAACGCACCGAGCCGCTCGGTGGCCGCATGCGCGCGTCTGCCCTGCTCCACGGCCGCGGTGACCGTCTGCAACGCGCCGGCTGCGGCCTGCTCCGTTTCCTCCGCGCCCGCGGCAGCGTGCTCGGCTTGCTGCGCCTGTTGGTGAAGCTGCTTTAGGTGGGTACGTGGATCTTCCGGATAGGCCGCCGCGGCCTGGTCGAGGCGCGCCCGCAGGGTGGCGAGTTCGCCGTGGGCGGCCGCGGCGATGCGGCCGGCCTCCTCCAGTTCGTCGGTGCGCCACACCTGGCGCAGAATGGTGCTGCGGTCGCGCGGGTCATCCTCCACCAGGAGTTGGGCGAAGCGGCCCTGCGGCAGCACCGTGGTACGCAGGAAGGCGTCCCGGTTGAGCCCGACCACCTGCTCGATGCGCTCGTTGACCGGGCGCGCCTGTTCCACCATTTCCAGCAGCGTGCCGTCGGCGGCGAAGCGGCGCAGTTGCGCGGACTGCGCGCCTATCGCACCACTGGCGCGGCGGCGCAGGGTGCGCGCCACTTCCCACTCTTCATCCGCGCTGCGGAAACGCAGCACCACGCGCAGCTGGCTGGCGGCGTCGTTCATCAACTCCCGGTTCAGCCCGGAGAAGGTGGCTTGCCCATACAGGGCATAAGTGATCGCTTCGATAATCGAGGATTTGCCCGCCCCGGTGTCGCCGACAATGGCGATCTGGTCGCGCCCGCGCAGGTCGATGGTGACCGGGGCGCGGAACGAGCGCAGCCCTTCGATCGTCAGTTCCAGCGGCCGCAACGTTCAGCTCCGTGCCGGCGCGGCGCCGAGCGCGCCGAGTACCTGTTGCGCGCGTCCATGCAGCTGACCCAGTCCGAGGTCGGAACCACCTTCGCCATCGCCGCCCTCCAGCGCCTCGGCGAGCAACTCGGCCACCATCTCATGCGGAGCGGTAACGCCGCGCGCCGCGGTGGTCCGCCACTCTCGGAACTGTTCGACCAGCGACGGTTCCTTGTCCGGTCCGGCGCTCGGGGCGATCGCCCGCGCGGCCTGACGTGCCGAGACATTGTGCAGGTCGAATACCGCACAGTGCGGTGAGGCGGCCAGCAACCGGTCGGCGAGGTCGGGAATCGGGTGTTCGGAGTGGATGCGCGCCTTCAGTATGTGATTGTCGAGCCCGCCGTTGGCAGCGCGCAGCTTGAGTTCTTCCAGGCTGCCGTTGATTTCGACCAGCGGGCGCCCGGTTGCGATTTCCCGTTCGGTGACCTGGACGTCGTTGCCGATGGAGACCAGCACCACCTGCTTGCGCTGTACCCGTTCGCCGTAGTCGAGCGGCACCAGAGAGCCGGCGTAGCGCCCAATGGCGGCGCCGCCGGGCAGCAGTTGCGGATCGTGAATGTGCCCGAACGCGCAGTACAGCGCGTGCTCCAGCCCGCCGAGGTGGGTGGCGTAGTCCTCGCCCACGGTCAGGCGGCGCTCGGAGCGGCCCGGGCGGGCGCCGTGTACGTGCAGGTGGGCGGCGTACAGCACGATGCCGCGCGCTCCCGCGGTGCGCCGCGCCTCGGCGAGCAACTGGTCGTTGATCGACCGGATTGCGTCGGCGTAGGTGCCGCCGGCCGTGTGCGGGTCGGAGCTGGCCAGGTCGGCCGCGCCGGCGGGCGAGATGAACGGCACGCACGCCAGCGCCACCGGCTGCGGCGCCAGCTCGGCGAACGCGAGCACGCGCGGCTCGCTGACCATCCACAACCGGCGCGGGCGGACGGCGCCTGCCAGGCGGTCGATAACCCGGAACAGGGCGCGCGAGTCGTGGTTGCCGCACACCACTACCGTGGGCGCGATTTCGGCAAGGCGGCCAAGCGCCTGCACGCCGACCTCCAGCGCCTCGTACGCCGGACGCGAGGCGTCGAACAGGTCGCCGGCGTGCACGATCAGGCCCGGCTGCTCGGCGCGCGCGACCTCCAGCACGGCGCGCACCGCCGCTACCTGATCGGGCAGCCGGTCGTGCCGTCCGAGTCGAGCGCCAAGATGCCAATCGGCGGTGTGCAGCAGCTTCACAGCTCGAACCGCGGTCCGTCGAGCGCCGCGAGGTTGCGCTCGACCTGGCGCACCTGCTGCTGCTGCGCGGCGCTGTCCGGCGCCGCTTCGTCGGGATTGGTGGCGAACGGCGGGAACGGAAACCGGATCGGGATTGGCTCCGGCACGATGGGTTGCGACGCCACCATGGTGCCCGGCATGAAGCGGGTGGCGCGCTCGCGCAGCGCCGGGGTAAGGAAGCGGTATGCCTCGGACTCGCTGGCGTCGAGCCGCCCCGCCACCTTCAGGGCGGCGTTGCGCGGCAGCGCCTGGGCCACCGCGGAGGCCGCCTGCTGCGCACCGATCAGCAGCACGCCGAGCGAGCGCCCGCGTTCGGCGATGTCGATGAGCAGTTCCTTGAGCGGCGAGAATCCTTGCGCCGGCGCGTACTTGTTGAGTTCGTCGAGCACCACGAAGCGCAGCGGCAGGCGTCCGGTGCCCTGCTTCTCGCGCCACACGCGGTCGAGCAGGGCGCCCACCACGAAGCGCTGCGCGTCGTCGTGCAGGCGCGAGATGTCCACCACGTGCAGCCGCGCGTTGGCCAGCGACAGCGGCGCCAGGCCGCAGCCGATCAGCGGCCCGAGGTGGCGGCGCAGGCGCAGCAGCCGGCGCAGGAACGCCTGCCGGGTACCGCCCTGGGTGCGTCCGAACCAGGCGTTGAGGAGCGATTCGTCTTCTTGCACGGCGATTTCCTCCAGCAGGTCGATCAGGTCGCCGAACTCGCGTACCAGGTGGCCGGCGCCGAGCGGCACCTCCTCCGGTTCCCGGTCCGCCAGCCGGTCCGGGTTGTAGCCGGTGTTGGGCGCGGCCTGGTCGGCAATCACCACCGCGCCGGTAGCGTCTCCCTGCAGCCGCCGCAGCCGGCGCAGGAGCTGGATGCGCACCTGCTGCTCGACAAATCCCACCTGGGTGGCGCGCTCGTCCTCGGAGGTAAAGCAGAACTGCAGCAACTGGTCGCGGATGAACTGTTCCGGCGTCCATCCGTAGGGATCGACGTCGCCGGTGGCGCGCGACTGCACTTCCGGGGTCAGGTTGCCCTCGGTGCCGGCGCCGCGCGGGGCATACAGCCGCACCGAACGGAACGGTCCGGGCTCCGGTACCCCGAGCGCCCGCCACTGGTCGTGCTGCTCCGGCTTGCCGGCGAACTCGCGGTTGGGACGGTCCAGGTGCAGCAGATCCTCGCCCTTGGTGTTGAACACCAGTGCGCGCACGCTTTCGCGCTCGGCGCGGCCGCCGAGCAGGTCCATGCCGCCCTCGGTCTCCAGCAACTGGTAGAGCAGGAACAGGGCGTAGGAGGTCTTGGTGGCGACGCCGGAGATGCCGGAAATCGACACGTGGCCCCCCGAGCGTCCATCCACGAAGCGCATGTCGGCATACACCGGCGCGCCGCCCAGGTCGAGGCCCAGCGGCAGCTTGCCGCGCGTCATCTCGTCTTCGAACAGGGCAACCGCGCGGTGCCGGCCGGCGGCCCGGGCCGCCACCGCTCCGGCGTGGGGAGCGAGAAACAGCTCCGGCACCACGCGCAGCACGCGCACCTCGGCGCGCCGCACCAGTTCCGCCGGCAGGGTGCGGTCGATTACCCGCCCGGTGTCGGAGGGCAGCTCGGCCCCTTCGAACCGCGACAGCAACTCGGTCACGATCCCGTAGTGGGTCACGGTGCGTTGGTCCGGCAGCTCGGTGGTTACCGCTACCAACTCGTCGAGCTGGATTACGGTGGCGGCGTCGAGCACGACGTGGAAGGTGCGCGAGTTGCTGTCCACCGACCCGTCCACCAGCCCGATCCGCATCAGGTCATCGTTCATTCAGGCACTCGGAGCCCATCATAGCGTGCCTGCCGGTGCGCGGTTGAGCGCCAATACGGCCGCGCGGACGGCGCGCAAGGCCAGGCGCGGGTCGCCCTGCAGGCGGTGCAGGTGGCGTTCCAGGCCGGCCACGGGGGCCATGTTCACCGGTGCGCGGCGGTCGCGGTGGTGGGCGGAGGCAAACGCCGGCAGCCAGCCGGCGGCGGCATCGGCGGTTTCCCTGGCAAGCGCGAGGCCGACGCCGGCGGGTACCTCCAGCCGCACGATGCCGGCCCAGGGCCCGGCCCACGGTCCCGGCATGCCCACGCGCAGGTAGCAGGCGTAGAGGTCGTCGCGCATGGCGAACAGGCCGGAGCGCTCGCCGGTGTGCAGGTCGGGCACCTGGCGCCAGGCGGCGGCCGCCAGCATCGGGCGATGGTGGGTCTTCACGTAGCCGATCACCGGCAGCGTGCGCGTGCGGCGGATGTTGTGCAGCGGCCCGTCGATTACCGCCAGCCAGTGCTGCTCGGCCAGCCCCTCGGCGATGTCCGCCTCGGTGTCGCGCATCCGCCGCCGCAGGCGCTCGCTGCCGGCATCGGGTTCGGTGCCGGCGATGGAGTCCGCCTCCCAGCACCAGCCGCCCGGCTGCGGCGGAAGCTCCACCCCCCCCCCGGCCCCGGCCCCCCGGCTCCGGCGGAACCTCCCCCCGCTGCCCGGCCGAGAACACCGCCGCCCTGCCGATGGTGATGCGTTCGAAGCAGAGCGGCCGGTCGCCATTGGCCAGCACGGCCCCCGCTCCCCAGCTTCCGGCCAGGCCGGTTACCGTACCCTGCGCATCGGTGCGGGTGAGGCGCGCCTCGACGCGCATGGTGCCGTCCACGAATGCCAGCCGCCGCGGGCGCTCGGCAGGTTGCGGCTGGTGGCGGCGAAACTCGCCGCCGTCCTCGACCAGTTCGCAGGCCATCGCTTCCGGGGAGTCGGCCTGCACCTGGAACCCGCCCCCGTACCCCGTATCGAACGGCTCCACTCCGATGGTGGTCCGCCCGGCTCCCGCAGGCATGTCTGGCCTAACCGGCGCCAACCGGCGCCGTCACTTGTTGCGCCACCAAGGGCTCCGGGGGGCGGGGGTTTGGCTGGAGGGGGGGGGGCCGTGGTTGGGCTGGAAGGCGGGGGAGCCGTTCTCCCAGGCGTCGCCGACGGGGCGCAACTGGCCGCCGCCGGTGACCGGGAGGTTGCGGCCGTCCTTGTCGGTAGACGCCTGCTCGGCGAACCACTCCTCGAGCAGGCCGCGCAGTTCGCGGATGCGGGTCTGCTCGGCGGGGTCGTCGGCGCGGTTGGCGCGTTCGTCCGGGTCGTTCACCAGGTCGTACAGTTCGTTGGGGAAGGCCGGGATGCCGGGGGCGGGGTAGCGGTGCACGTACTTCCACTCGGCGGTGCGGATCATGCGTGTGGCGCCGAATTCGTCGTAGATCACCACGCGGTCGCGGGCCGGTGCGTCGCCGCCCTGCAGGAGGCCGGCGAAGGAGCGCCCGGGGCGCCCGCTGTGTGGCGCCTCGGGAACGTCGACGCCGGCGTAGTCCAGCAGGGTGGGCATGAAGTCGATGGCGCTGCACATCCGGCCGGTGGCCTGTCCCTGCGGGATGCGGCGCGGGTGGCTGGCCAGGAACGGCACCTTGACCGAGTTTTCGTACATGTTCAGCGGCCAGGTGCCATTGCCCTTGCCCCAGAAGCCGTGATGGCCGCAGCTGAAGCCGTTGTCGCTGGTGAACACCACCAGGGTGTCGTCGCGAATGGCGTGGCGCTGCAGGCGGTCGAGGATGCGGCCCACGTCCAGGTCCATGGCGGTGACGGCGGCGAAGTAGCCCTTGAGCATGTCGCGGTTGCCGAGGCACTTCCGCGACAGCCAGTTGGCCCACGGATGCATCTCCTCTTGCGGGCAGGAGTCGAACGGGCAGTCGTCGTAGCTGTCCACGATGTCCTGCGGATGGCCGGTCCAGGGGCTGTGCGGGGCGGTGTAGTGCACGCTCAGGTAGAACGGCGCCGCGTCGCCGGCGTGGCGGTCGATGAAGTCCAGCGCGTCGTCGGTGATGACATGGGTCACGTAGCCGGGGGCGTTGAACAGTTCGCCGTTGCGGATCATCGGCGCATCGTTGTATTCGCCGCCCCCCTTCTCGTGCACGAACCAGTGGCTGAAGCCGTGTTGCGGCAGGGCGCTGTTGCCGAGGTGCCACTTGCCGCTGATGCCGCAGGTCCAGCCCGCCTGCGCCAGCAGGTCGGTGTACGCGGGCTGCCCGTCCAGGTAGGTGGCTGCGTCGGCGCCGTAGTTGCCGCCGCGAATCCAGTCGTGCACGCCGTGCCGGGAGGGCATCTGCCCGGTCAGGAACGACGCCCGGCTCGGCGAGCACACTGGCGAGGCGCAGAAGAAGTTGTCGAAGCGCAGCCCGGTGGCGGCGATGCGGTCGATGTTGGGGGTGCGCATCTCCCGGTTGCCGTAGCAGCCGGCCGCCCACGGCCCCTGGTCGTCGGTGAGAATGAAGATGATGTTGGGACGGTCCGGTGTCATCGCAGGGCACCATACCGCAGCCGGAGCGCGGACCCAAGCGGCGCGCCCCTCCGCGTTTGCGAGTCGGAGCGGCTTCGTGCGAGCATTCGCCGGCGGGTCGCCAGAAAGGAGGAGCGTGTTGATCTACGACATGAGGATATACGACGTGAAGCCGGGGGCCGTGCCGCAGTACATGGAGGCGGTTCGGGAGATCTCCCTGAAGATCAGGGCAGACCACGGCGTGAAGCTGGCCGGCTGGTACTACACCGACATCGGGCCGCTCAACCGGATCGTGCACATCTGGGCCTACCGGGACTACGCCCACTATCAGGAGGCGCGCGAAGCGGTGCACGCCGATCCCCGCTGGTCCGGCGAGTATGTGCCGCGGGTGAGGGGGCTGGCGGTCAAGCAGCAGAACATGATGATGCAGGGCGCCGACTTCTTCCCCGGCCCGGCCTGACGCACGCGGCGCGACAAGGCAAGTGCCCGGCTCCCGCCCCAACATCGTCCTGGTCGTGGCGGACGACCTCGGCTACGGCGACCTGAGCTGCTACGGCAACACCATCCTGGCCACGCCCAACATCGACCGGCTCGCCGCCGAGGGCGTGCGCTGCTCGCAGCACTACAGCGGTGCGCCGCTCTGTGCTCCGGCACGCGCCGCGCTGCTCACCGGGCGCTACCACCACCGCTGCGGCGCGTTGAGCGTGGAATCGAACCGCGGTCTCGACCGTATCGCCCTGCGCGAGCGCACCATGGGCGACGTGTTCGCCGCTGCCGGCTACCGCACCGGCTACGTGGGCAAGTGGCACAGCGGCCTGCACGACCGCCGCTACCACCCCAACCGGCGCGGCTTCGCCGAGTTCGCCGGCTTCCTGAGCGGCATCATGGACTACTGGGACTGGTTCCTGGACTACAACGGCGCCTCGCGCCGCGCCGACGGCCGCTACCAGACCGACGTGTTTACCGCCGAGGCGGTCGACTTCATTGAACGCGGTGCGGCCCGCCGCCCGGCGCCCGGCCATGGCGCAGATGCGGCGGCGCCGTTCTTTCTGGTGGTTGCCTACCACGTACCGCACTCCCCGCTGCAGGCGCCCGAAGAGTGCTGCGCGCCGTTCCGCGAGCGCGGCGACCTGAACGACGCCGTCGCCACCCTGTACGGCATGGTGGCGCGCATGGACCACGGCATCGGCCAGATCCTCGACGCGCTCGACGCGGCCGGCTGCGCCGACAACACCATCGTGCTCGTGACCAGCGACAACGGCCCGTGGCTCGGCGCCGAGCGCCACCGCGGGGAGCGCGCCAGCATGCGCCGCTTCAACGGCCCGTTCCGGGGCCAGAAGCAGGACGTGCTGGAGGGCGGGATCCGTGTCCCGGCGATCGCGCGCTGGCCTGCCGGCCTGCCTGCCGGCGCCGCCTGCGACGAAATGCTTCATTTCTGCGACTGGCTGCCGACCCTGGCGGCCGCCGCCGGCGTCGTGCCGGACGGGCTGCCGCTCGACGGCGTCGACCAGATGGCTGCGTTGCGCGGCACGGCCGCCGCCGGCGCCGCCCCGCGCTTCTGGCAGTTCAACCGCTACGACCCGGTTCCCTGCTGCAACCTGGCGATGCGCGACGGCGCCTGGAAGCTGTACTGGCCGCGCATCCCGGAGGCGATGGTCAAGCTGCGCGAGGACAACGCGGCGGTACGCGAACTGATGGCGCGCCCGCACTTCGAGATGGCGGTGGCCGACCCGCCGGTGGAGCGTACCCTGTCGGCGCCTGCGGAGCCGGAGCTGTACCGCATCCCGGACGATCCCTGGGAGTCCCGCAACCTGGCCGCCGCGCACCCGGACCGCGCCGCCCGCATGCGCCTGGCCGCCGAAAACTGGTTCGCCGCGGTGGAAGCCGCGCGCCGCCGGCAGGCGCCGGGCCGCTGAAAACTGGTTCGCCGAGGTGGAAGCCGAGCGCCGCCAAGCAGCCGCTATCGCCAGTCCCTGAAACGGAAGCCGCGGCGGCTCCCCGGTGGCGTTCAGTCCGCCGAGTTGCCGTTCGCCGCGGCGCCCGCGCAGAGCAAGACATTTCGGCGAGGTCAGGTCTTGGCGTTCCGATTCCGCTCGGCGGCGCTGAACAGCTCGGCGGCAAGCGATTCGATCCGGTCGCGCCAGGCCAGCTTGTCGAGCCACGCCGCGGGTGCGCCGGACATGCCCCACAGCGCGCCGGCGAGCTGGCCGGTAACGGCAGCCACCGTGTCGGCATCGCCGGCGAGGTTGGCGGCCAGGATCAGGGCTTCCTCGATCGACCGGGTTCGGTCCACGCACCACAACGCCGCCTCCAGGGTGTCGAGCACGTATCCTGAGGAGGAAATGGCGTCACGGTGCTTCCTGTGCCACGATCCCGCCGCAACCCTTGCCGTCTCCGCGTCGCCGGGCCAGTCCCGGGCACGCAGGACGGTCTCCTTCGGTGCGCCGCTGATTGCCTCGACCAGCAGGTCGGCAAACAGCGCGCACGCCTCCACCGCCTGTGCGGCGCCGTGCGTGGTGCGGCTTTGCACGCGTGCGGCCTCGACCGCCGTGGCGCGGTCGTGCCACCAGCGGATCGCGACCGGCGACAGGCGCATCAGCGATCCGTTGCCGGCGGTGTGCGGATCGGTGCTGCCGCTCAGCGGCTCGCCGGTGGCGCGAAAGGCATCCAGCGCGGCGGCCGTGGCGTTGCCGATGTCGAAGCAGTCGCCGGTCGCCGAGTTGTAACCGTCCTCGTGCCACCGGCAGAAGCGCCCGATCAGGTCGCGCGCGTCCAGTTCTCCCACGGCCAGCAGCGAGTCGGCAAGGCAGAGCGCCAGGCTGGTGTCGTCGGTCCACTCACCGGCGGCGAGGCCGAACGGGCCCCCGCCCACAAGGTCGGTCACCGGCGGCCGCGTGTCGCGCCGGGAGAACTCGAGCGTGGTGCCGAGTGCGTCGCCGAGCGCAAGTCCGATCAGCGCCCCCTTGGCGCGGTCCAGGATCGCCGCCGTGTCCCTGTCGACTGCCGGATTCATACCGTCACCATAGTGCACCCAAACAGTGGAAGCTGGGCAGCGCAGGTCGCCCAATTCGTGGTATGAGACAGATTGGCGTGTCAGACACCTGCTCATCTGCCGTGCGACGGAGAATCATCACCCTGAACGTGAGAAGGGACGAACAAGACGACGGGGTCAACAACTGGCAATTCCGGCGCGTCCTCATTGCCGCCATTTTGCGCAAGTACAACCCGGACATCGCCGCCTTCCAGGAAGTGCTGGTCCATCAGCTTCGCGACCTCCAGGAGATGCTGCCCGGCTTCCGGTACCTGGGAGTCGGCCGGGACGACGGGCGCGAAGCGGGCGAGTTCGTGCCGATCTTCCACCGTGATCTGCCGGTCGCACGGCAGGGAAGTTCTGGTTGAGTGATACCCCCGAGCGGCCGAGCCGTACCTGGCCGGGGATGACGCGTATCTGCACGTGGGCAGCGTTTCTCGGGCACACACCCGTTCGCGGTGTTCAACTGCCACCTGGAGTACGAGTTCGAAGCCACGCAATTGAACAGCGTGGAACTGCTCGCGGCGAAGACGCAGGAATGCGCGGACGGGTTGCCTCTGTTCGTGGTGGGCGATTTCAACCTGGCGCCCGGGTCGGCACACTATGCTGCCCTGGCAAGGGTGTTCAGTGACGGCTATGCGCCGCACGGGGATGACACGGCGGTCACGTTCCACAATTGGACCGGTCGTACCGTTGCCGCGCGCGATCGTTCGGAGCGGATCGACCATGTCTGGCATCGCGGCAGCCTCAAGGTCGCCGACTGTCGGGTGCTGACCGACAATCCCTCGACGCAGCCTGGCGTGTACCCGTCGGATCACTGGCCGGTCCTGTGCGACGTGGACCTGCGCTGAGCCGCGCGCGATGCCGAGGTACGGCAGGCAGATCTCGCTGAGCGGGACGTGGAAGTTTCGCACCGACCCGGACGGCATGGTCGATCGCTACCCGGACGACGGCGTGGCCGCCTACAAGGAGGACTGCATATTCTTGGCACCCATACCCCTCCTGCCCTAGACCTACTATCTGACCCAAATTAAGCGATAGCGATCCGGAGTGTAGAAAGAAATCCTCCTAAGTGCTTTACTGGGAAGTAAGTCAGACAACCCTGTTGGGCACGAAGGAGGATGCAACTAGATGCAATTCCAGGTTCACGAAAATGACGATGCTTGTCAACCAGCGGCACAGTACAGGAACCCGCCAGTGGTGGTCCAGGAGCATCACGGCGCGCCGCTGCTGAACTGCTCAGGGTTGGTGTTGATGCGGCAACTCATGGAACGGCTCGGCGTGGCGCGTGCAATCGACGCCGGCGTACGCGTGCTGCGGCGCTGCAAGTGGTACCGGGAATCGGATCATATCCTGACCCTGATCTACAGCATGCTCAGTGGTGGCAGCCGGCTGCACGATGTCAACCGGTTGGGTCAAGATGAAGCGCTGAAGCGAGTGTTGGGCAGCGACCGCATACCGCACGCCACCACGATCGGCAAGTTCCTGTGGCGGTTTGGCGACGACGAGCACGACAAACAGCGGCTGGGACTAGCGGAGTTACGGGAAACGAGTGAGGCGGTACAGCAGGATGCGTTCGCGCTGCTGCCGCGAGAGCGGCGCAAAGTAGCAACGCTGGATTGGGACTCATCGATCCATGAGGTATATGGGCAGAAGAAGGAAGGGGCGGACTTTGCGTACGACAATACGTGGAGCTACAGCGCCTTGTACGGGACCCTTGCCGAGACCGGAGATGTGCTCTATCTGGGGCTGCGGGAAGGCCATCGGTACACCAGCTATGGGACCAAGGAAGTGCTGCCGGGAACGATCGACCGGGTGAGCAAGCACTTTCGGCAGGTGCGGATGCGCGCCGACAGCGGCTACTACAACCAAGCGTTGGTGAACATATGCGAGCAGCGGGGAGTGGAGTTCTTCATCGTCGCCAAGCAGCACAGGAACCTGATGAACGCCCTGCGCGAGATCCCGGACAGAGAGTGGAGATCATTTGCTCACAGTGACTTACAGGCCGGTGACCGGGGCCGGCGCCGGCGGCGGCGACGCGCCAACCTGAAACGGAAGATAGCGATACGGCGCAAACCCGACTCCCGGTTCAAAGGAGCGCCGGAGATAGCCGGCATGATGTTCAAGCCGACAAGCTGGAAGAAAGCACGCCGGTACGTGATCAAACGGACGCCGATTGTGGACAAGGACGACCAGCAATTATATCTGGATGACGGGCTGCGCCGGTACGCCTACTGGATCGTGGTGAGCAACTCGAAGCGCAGCAACGAGCAAGTGTTGCGAATCGCGCAGGGCCGTGGCAACCAGGAAAACCTCATCAAGGACTTCAAGTACGGGCTCGGTCTGGCGCATATACCGACCGGCACGCTGGCGGCGAATCAAGCCTACTTCATGATCGCGGCACTGGCTTGGAACTTGAAGACGTGGCTATTGAATCTGCTGGACGTCGGGGATGGCGCGGTGATGCGGTTCCAGCGCTTTCGGTATCAGTGGATCTGGCAAGCCGGGGTGGTCGCAAAGAGCGCCCGCAACACCGTCGTTCTGAAACTGCCGGCGGGTGACTATTTCCAGCGTTTTGGTGTCGCTATGAGTCGATTGGCGATTCTCCCACGATAACGGACAACGAACTGCTCCGCCGC
>MPNH01000029.1 GCA_002238925.1 Spirochaetaceae bacterium bin103
ACGCAACGACACCTCCCGCTCGATGGCCGCCTCTTCGCCCGGCCCCCCGCCCGACGGCTCGCCGAGCACGGCGAGCCGGTCCTGCAGGTTGTGCTCGCCGGGGCCGACGACAAACTCCAGCACCGCGCCGCCGGCTTCGCGGTACGCCGACAACAGCAGGCGCCGGCGCGCCTGCCCCGCGCCGCCAGCTTCCCGCAGCAGCGTCAGCATCGTCTCCTCGGCGGCCGCATCGAGCCGCTGTGCCGTTGCCTCGTCCCAACCGTTCTTCGCCGCGAACCCGCGCAGGAAGGTTGCCACCTCCGCCAGCACCGAGCGGTCGAACCGTGCCGTCCGCAAGCGGCTGCGGCGGGACCCGGTGAGTGCCACGAACAGGGTCATCAGGATCGCCGAGTAGCCGCCGGCGTTCATACCGTTGTGCAGCAGGCCGCCGGCGAACCCGGCGAGAAGCTCCGGGAACAACATTCCGTAGTGCGAACTGATGCCGATAAACAGCGCCAGGCCGACGATCATGCCCTTGCGGGCGTCGAGCCCGTCCTGCACCACGATATTGACGCCGACCAGGAACAGCAGCCCAAGCAGTACGAGGAGGTAACCGGCGAACACCGGATCCGGCACCGCCAGGACCACGGCAAGCGTCTTGGGCAGAAATACGAGGACCACGAACGCCGCGCCGGCGGCGATGCCGACGCCGCGGGCCGCGACCCCGGTAAGCGTGATCAGCGGGGCGCTGACCGAATAGGTGGTATTGGGCAGGGTACCGGCGAGCCCGGACAGCAGGTTGCCGAGGCCGTCCAGGGTCACCGCGCCTTGCACGGCGCGGTAATCGATGACGCGTGAACCACGCCACGACACCCGTTGCACGGCGACGGCGCTGCTCATGGTGCGCACGGCGGCAATCACCGCCACCAGCAGGAATGCCGGCAGCAGCGCCCAGAAGGCAGGGCCGAACGAGAAATCGAAACCCGGCCAGCGCCCGCGCGGGAAGTCGATCCACGCCCCGCCCCGGCCGGGAAGTCCGACCCACGCCGCGGCCGCGCCCCGCCTCACGTCGTACAGGCCGAACCAGCCGCCGACCAGCGAGCCGGCGCCCACTCCGATGACCGGCGCCCACAGCCGCCACGCCCCCGGCGCCTTCAGCGTCAGTCCCGTGATCACCACGACCGTGGCCAGGGCGCTCAGCGGCGCGGCGGCGGCCGGGCTGCCGTCCGGAACGCTGACCAGCAGATCGCCGACGGCCGGCAGCACCGTGAACGGAATCAGCATGATCACGGTGCCCGCGACGGTGGGCGTCACGATGCGCTGCACCTGCGCCAGCCGCCAGGAAAGCAGCAGCGGCACCACGGCGGTGATCACCACCAGCGTAGCCAGCAACGCCGCCCCGCCCTCGGCCACCGCCGTTATGCTGACCGAGATGAACGCCGCGGAGGCGCCCATAAGCAGCACGTGTCCGCCCCCGAGCCGCCCCCAGCGAAACGCCTGCAGCACCGTGGTGAGGCCGGACACGGCCACGGTGGCGAACACCGCCCAGGTCACGTACGCCTCGCTCGCGCCCGCCGCCCGCATCACCACGGTCGGAATCAGCATGATGGCGGCGATGTTGAGCACGGCGAGTTGCAGCCCTACCCCGACGGCAAGGCCCACCGGAGGCCGCTCGTCCGGCTGATAACGAATGCCTGACAACTCCGCGGCTACCCCATCCTGATCCAATGGCGGCGCCGCTGGAACGGATAGCCCGGTATGGAGATGCGGCGGCGCGTCTCGCCGGCGAACAGGCTCGCGAGAGGCACCGTGCCTCCCGCCTCATAAGCGGCGGCGGCCGCGGCGACTGCGCCATCCTGGGCGACGCCGGGGCTGGCGGCGCCGCCTTCGGCCACCGCCTGCAGCCGCGCCCGCAGCGAATCGGCGTCGGCGAACACGACCGCCGCGCGGTGCGCGAAGTGGCTGCGTCCGACGGAGGCGGTCCAGGCCATGTCGGCGAGCAAGCGCTCGGCCGCGTCGCCGGACAACGCGGCGCCCCGCTCGCCGAGCCATGCCAGGTAGCGTCGTGCCAGCGCGCGCAGGGCCGCGTCCGACTTCCCGGACAACGGCAGCAGGCGCAGATCGTGGACAGCGGACCGTTCACCGCCGGACGCACGGTTTGGCTGCGCCTCCGGCGAGTCCGCGGCAACGCGCCGCGGGGCTCCCATGGGAGCGAACTCGGAAGCGGTCCGCGCCGCCGGGTAGGACGCCGCGGCCTTCCACCACCACGTGCGCGTTGGCGCCGGAGATGCCGAGCGCGCTCACGCCGGCCCGCGGCGGGCGTCCCATGCCGGGCGGCCAGGCGGTCAACTCGGTAGTGACGCGCACCGGCAGCCGCTCCCAGTCCAGGTTCGGGTTGTAGCCCCCGGCGTGCAGGTGCCGCGGGATTGCGCCGCGGTTCATCGCCAACACCGTCTTGATGAGCCCGGCGATACCGGCGGCCGGCTCCAGGTGGCCGATGTTGTTCTTCACCGAGCCGACCAGCAGCGGGCGCTCGGGTGCGCGGCCGCGCCCGTATACCGCCGCGGCGGCCTGCACCTCTATGGCGTCGCCCATGCTCGACCCCGCACCGTGCGCCTCCAGGTAGTCCACGTCGGCCGGGGCCACGCCGGCGTGCGCCAGGGCCTCCGCGATCACCCGCTCCTGTGCCGGTCCGTTGGGAACCGTGGGACCCGCGCTGGCGCCGTTCTGGTTGACCGCCGACCCGCGGATTACGGCCCAGATGCGGTCGCCGTCCGCCTGCGCATCGGCCAGCCGCTTCAGCACCACCAGCCCGCACCCCTCGCCGCGCACGAAACCGTCCGCGGCCGCCGAGAACGCCGCGTTGTGCCCGGTGGGCGACAACAAGCCCAGTTCGGCCATCTCCAGGGTAATGGCGGGGGACAGAACCGCGTGCGCGCCACCGACCAGGGCCAGGTCGACCTCGCCAGCGTGCAGCCCGGTGACCGCCTGGTGCACTGCCACCAGCGACGAGGCACAGTTGAGCTCGACCGGCATGGTCGGCCCGGCCAGGCCGTACAGGAACGAAACGCGCCCGGCGGTCATGCTGCCGGCCGTGCCGAGGTAGCTCACAATGTCATGACCGGCGGTCATCAGGTCGCGGTATTCGCTGGCCGAAACACCGACGTACACCCCGGTCCGGCTGCCGCGCAACCCCTCCGGATCGATCGCGGCGTCCTCCAGCGCCTGCCAGCTGGTTTCCAGGAGCATGCGCTGGCGCGGGTCCATCATGCGCGCCGCGATCGGACTGATGCCGAAGAAGCGGGCGTCGAACCGGTCGATGCCGGTCACCAACCCCCCCCGCCCCCTGCGAGCGGGTTTCCAGGAGCAGGCGCTGGCGCGGGTCCATCAGGCGCGCCGCGATCGGACCGATGCCGAAGAAGCGGGCGTCGAACCGGTCGATGCCGGTCACGAACCCACCCCGCCGGAAGGCGGCATTGCGGATGAGCGGGAGCCCCGGAGCATCGTCCCCGGGGTCCGCGTCGGGCCGGCGGTCGGTAACCGCGTCGCGGCCCTCCTCAAGCAAGCTCGCAAAGGCGGCAACATCGGGCGCGCCCGGGAAGCGGCACGCCATACCCACGATGGCAATCCGGTCGACCGCGGCGCCCGGCTGCGGCCTCGATGCCGGGGCCGCCTGCTCCCGCGCAGCCGCCGCGGCTGTTGCAGGCGGGGACACGCTTGCCGATGGCGCCGGTTCCGCGTCCGGTCTTGCCGGCGGTGCCGGTGCCGGTGCGGTTGCCGCGGCACCGGCGAGTGGTGCGGCATCATCGGTCGCGCCGCCGCCGGTGTCATCCCGGCCGGCAGCGCCATCCCCGCCGGGTACGGCACCGTCGCCGAGCGCGCCGGCCAGGTGGCTCGCCAGCGTGGCAATGTCGGGGTAGTCGAACACCAACGTGTTGGGCGCGGTGTAGGCGTCCGCAAACGCCCGGTTGAGCCGGTTGCGCAGCTCGACCGCCATCAGCGAATCCATGCCCAGTTCGAAGAAGCCGACCGCCGGCGCCGGCGCCGACGGCAGCCGCAGCACCGCCTGCACCTCGCGCTGCAGAAACGCTGCCAGCAGCGCCTCGCGCTCCGCCGCCGGCGCCGCGCGTACGCGTTCGGGCAGGTCGTCGGCCCCGCTCTCGGCATCGGCATCGGCCTCGACGGCGGCCGCCAGCAGTTCCTCCAGCAACGGCGGCCGGCTGTCGACCGCCTCCGCGAACACCGGCCAGTCCATCGCCATTACCGCCGCCGTGGCGGGATCGTCGCGCACCAGGCGGTCCAGAGCGCGCAGGCCCTGCTGCGGGGTAAACCAGCCGCCGCCGAATGCCGAACGCTGGCGGGCAATGCGCTCGCGCTGCTCCTCCGCCTCACCGAGCCCCGACCACGCCCCCCAGGCAATCGCCTGGCCCGGCAGGCCGCGCGCGCGCCGGTGAGCGGCGAGCTGGTCCAGAAACGCATTGGCCGCGGCGTGGTTGGCCTGCCCGGCGTTGCCCATGGTGCCGACGATGCTCGAGAACAGCACGAACAGGTCCAGCTCGCGCTGCTCGGTGGCGCGGTGCAGGTGCCACGCGCCGAGCATCTTCGGCCACAGCACCTGCTCGAACGTCTGCCAGCTCTGGTTGCCGAGGGCCGCGTCCGCGAGCACGCCGACACTGTGGATCACGCCGGCAAGCGGCGGCAGCTCACCGTCGATCCGTGCCAGCATGGCGTCCACCGCGCCGGCATCGGTGACATCGGCGAGTTCTACCTGCACCGTGACCCCGCGCTCCCGCAGTGCCGCGATAGCCTGTTCGGCGTCGGGATCCGGCGCGCGCCGTCCGTTCAGTACAATCGCCTCGGCGCCGCGGTCGGCGAGCCAGCCCGCCACCGCGCAGCCGATGCCTCCCAGGCCGCCGGTCACCAGGAAGGTCCGCCCCGGCCGTAGCCGGCCGCGCTCCAGCGGCGAAGCGGTGAGCACGATCTTGCCAAGGTGGCGGGCGGCGCGCATGAAGGCCATCGCCGGCCCCGCCTCGGTCAGCGGCCAGCGGCTGTACACCAGCGGGCGCAGCTCGCCCGCCGCCAGCCGTGCCATGACCCGTCGCAGCGCGTCGCCGGGCACCGCCGGGTGGTGTTCCTTGAGCACGTCGAGCTTCAGGATCGTGTAGGAAACGTCGGGCCGCGCCGCCGCCATCTCCTCTTCGCTCAAGATGTCCACGCGGGCCAACTCCACGAAGCGGCCGCCGCGGGCCAGGCACGACAGGCTGGCGTCGATGAACCCCTCGCCGGTAAGGCTGTTAAGCACCACGTCGACGCCGGCACCGCCGGTAGCCTCGAGGATCTCGTGCCCGAATGCGGTGGAGCGGCTGTCGAACACGTGGCGCACGCCGAGCGAACGCAGGTACGCCTGCTTCGGAGCGCTGGCGGTGGCAAACACCTCCGCACCGGCGGCCTGCGCCAACTGGATCGCCGCCAGTCCGACGCCGCCGGCGCCGGCGTGAATCAGCACCCGTTCGCCGGCGTGCAGCTCCGCCTCGTCGTACGACAGCAGCGCCGACACGAACGCGGTCGGCATGGTGGCCAGCTCGGGAACCGGAATCTCCGCCACCGCGTGCGCCACCATTTCGACCCGGGTAACCACCTCCGAGCCGAATGTGCCGAACGCCAGGGCAACTACCAGGTCGCCCGGCTCGACCTCGGTCACCTCGGAGCCCACCTCCAGGACCCGCCCGCAGGCCTCGCCGCCGAGCAGGCCGGCATCGACCAGCCCGATCGCCCGGAACACGTCCCAGAAGTTGAGTCCCGCCGCCTCCACCGCCAGGCGCACCTCGCGCGGCTGCAGCGCTCGCGCCGGCAACGGGTCGATGCGCAGGCCCTCCAGCACGCCCGCCGGGTCCGGCTCCAGCAGCCAGGCCCCCTGCGCGGGATGCGGCAGCCGCTCGGCGGCCGCGGCGCGCACCAGGCGGGCCGCCTGCCGGCGGCCGCCGCGGTAGGCGACGTGGGTCTCGCCGTCGGGGTAGATCAGTTCTTCGGCGAGACCGGCGAAGCTGGCGTGGCGCGCAGCCGGTGCGGGATCGAGATCGATCATGCGCGGCTGCAGTTGCACCGCCTCGCGGGCAATCACCTTGCCGATGCCCCACAGCGCGGCGCCGGCCAGCTCGCCGGCGCGCTCCTTGTCCAGCACCTGGGCGCCGCGGGTGACGAACCACGTGCCCTTCGCCGGTGCGAGGTCCGCATCAATCAGCCCCTGCACCAGCGCCAGGGCACTGGCCGACGCGCGGCGGGCGTCCTGCGCCATCTCGGCGGTCGTCGCCAGCACGCCGTGACCGTCCAGCGCCGCGAGATGGACCACACCGGCCAGCGGCACGTCGCCCGGCAGTCCTTCCAGCAGCACCTGCCACGCAGCGCGCCGCTCCAACTCCACGGCGGCCGCGGTCACGCCGGCGCCGGACCGCGCAACGTCCGTGTCCGGCGGCGCGCCGGTCGCCAGCACCACGGTCTGGTTGCGCGCCGCCAACTCGTCCGCCAGCCGCGCGGCGACCTCGCCGCGGTCGGCTGCCAGCACCCACACACCGGGCTGCTCCGACACTTCGGCGGGGCCCTGCGCCACGATTACGCCGCGGTCCGGCTGCTCGCTGGCGCCGGAGCGCGGTACGCCCAGCACCGCCGCGTCGGCAAACCCGCTGTCGCCGAGCGCCTGCGTCCACACCGCCGGACTGGCCAGGGCATGGTGCGGACGGTAGTGGTCGGCGAACCGCCACCAGCCGTCCAGCTGGCCGAAAGTCAAATCCAGCCAGCCCTGGCCGCGCAGGTTCTCCAGCGCCACCAGCTGTCCCGACGGCGCCAGCAGCGCCCGGCAATGAGCGAGCGTCTCGTTCAGGTAGCGGGTGGCGTGCAGCACGTTGGAGGCAATCAACAGGTCGTAGCCGTGGGCATCGAACCCCTGCGCCACCGGATCGTTTTCGATATCCAGCACCCGGTATTCGATCGCCGCCTCGCTGCCGCCGAAGCTGGCCTCCGCCTCGGCGAAAAAACCGGCGGAGATGTCGGTGTAGGTGTAGTCGTAGCGGCCGGCGGGCAGTTCCGGCAGCACCGCGGCGGTGGCCGAGCCGGTTCCGGCGCCGACCTCGATTACCCGCAGCCGGCGGCCCTCCGGCAG
Source organism: Spirochaetaceae bacterium bin103 (assembly GCA_002238925.1). Classification (GTDB taxonomy): domain Bacteria; phylum Spirochaetota; class Spirochaetia; order SZUA-6; family Bin103; genus Bin103. The sequence continues at coordinate 7,136 of MPNH01000029.1, forward strand.
GGCGCGCAGCAGTTCCGCCACCGCGTCGGCAAGCATCCGGTTGGCGGCGCGCGCCACCGGCGCCTTGCGGTACAGGTCGGCCGCGCTCGGCTCGCCGCTGCTGAACAGCAGGGTCAACGGATCCGCGTTGCCGCGCAGCACGTCGGGCAGCGCGCCGCCACTGCGCCGGAACAGCCCGATCTCGTTGGCACCGTGCGCGTAGCGGCCGGCCATGGCGGCGGCGCACTGCTCGGGGTCGGGCGGCAGGCCGTCCGGCAGCGGGTCGCCGGAACCGACCGTGACGACGAAGCGTCCGTCCTGATCGGCCTGCTCGGCCAGGACGCCGGCGCGCGCCAGCATCTCCAGCATGCGGCGGAACAGGCGCTCGTGCTCGGCGCTCACCTGCAGGCGCTGCCGCAACGCATCGGCGTTCACCGATTCGCCGGCCGCGCGCCGCCAGCCCAGCTTGTTCAGGGCGGCCAGAGCGTAACTGCGCGCCAACCACTCCAGGTCGGTTAGCAGCGCGGCCCGGCTTTCGGAACTCACGTCTTCCGCCGCCAGGTACGCCGTGAACGGCTCGGCGCCGGCAGCGATGGCAGACGGAGCGGTGAGGAAGCCGGCGTCCTGCATGCCCGGCGGCAGGGCACGGTCGCGCCATACCACCTCGTACAGCAGATCCTGCACGCCTTCCACCGCCGACAGCAGCGCCGCCCGCGTAGCCCGCTTCACCAGGTAGCCGCTCAACTCGCCGACCACGGTGCCGTGCTCGTCGTGGATGCACAGCTCCGCGGTCAGCACCTCCGGCGGCGCCCCGCGCGCCGGCTCCGTTGCGGCGCCGTTCGACCGCGCGCCCGCTTCGTTCGGTGCCGCCGGCCCCATGCGGACGTGGCAGATCAGCCGTTCCGGCAGCGGCCCGTCCAGCCACAGCCTCTGCCAGCCGAACGGCAGATAGGTGGCGCGGCCGGCAGCCCCGTCGGGGCGGCGCGCCGCCCCCCCCCGCCCGGCCCGCGCCCCGCCGCCATCACCTGAAAGCAGCCGTCGAGCAGCAGCGGATGCACGTCCAGGCCGCCGCCGGCAAGCGCCGCTGGCAGCACCACCTCGCCGACTGCCTCGCCCGGCCGCGACCACACCGCCTCCAGGGTGCGGAACGCCGGCCCGAGCTCGATACCGGCGCCCGCCTTGGCACGGTACAGGGCCGCGACGTCGACCGCCGCCATGTCCGCCCTGAGCGCGTCCAGGTCGACTTGCCGCGCGCCGCCGGGCGGGCGCAAATCCGCCGCGGAGGAGAGCTGTGCCTCGGCGTGCAGCGTCCAGCCGTCCTCATCGACACCCTTGCTGAGGATCTGTGCGCGGCGCGGCACCCCGTCTTTGGACGGGTCGAGCAGCACCTGAACCTTGCGACCGGGCACCGCCTCGGACCCATCCGCGGCATCCCCTTCCGCGAGCAGCAGCGGGTTGTGCAACTGCATCTCGGCTACCGCCGCCGCGCCGCTGCCCGCGGCGGCGGCCGCCGCCACCGCCGCGGCTCCGTACCACGCTCCCGGCACCAGCAGCCGCCCGAACACCCGGTGGTCGCTCAGCCACGCCGGCTCGCCGGCCAGCAGTTCGGTGTCGTACGCCACCTCGCCGCGCGCCGACTCGTGGCGCTCGCCCAGCAACGGGTGGCCTGCTCCGGAGCGGCGCCGCCGTGCCGTCGGGATCCAGTGCCGCTGGCGCTGAAACGGGTAGCCCGGCAGCGAGATCCGGCGCCGTTCCTCGGCGGCGAACAGCGCCGCGAACCGCACCGGCAACCCCGCCTCGTAGGCGCCGGCAACCGCGGTCGGGAACGCGTCTTCCACCTCCGCGGGCGGGGTGTCGCGGGACGGCCGGCGCAGGCTGGCCAGCACCGCCGGCGCGCCGCCCGCAGCCGCCGGCCACGCCAGTGCCGCCATCGGACCCAGTACCGCGTGCGGACCGACCTCTACCAGCACCTGCGTCCCCTGTTCGGCCAGCGTCTCCACGGCCTGGCGAAACTGCACCTTCTCGCGCGCGTGGCGGCGCCAGTAGGCGGCGTCGGGGACGGTACCGGGCTCCAGCAGGCGCCCGTTCAGGTTGCTCACCAGCGGGATCGACGGCGCCGCGAACGCGACCTGCTGCAGCGCCGCCTCCAGGCCATCGAGCGCCGGCTCCACCAGCGCGCTGTGGTAGGCGGGGCTGTTGCGCAACAGCCGTACCCGCACCTGGTCAGCCTCGCACCGCTGCAGCAGCGCCGCGACATCGGCTGCCGGCCCGCTCACCACCTGGTTCGAGCCGTTGTCCACGGCCACGCACAGGCCGATCCCGGCGGCCGACGCGTTGTGCTCCGCCACCGCCGCCGCAACCCGGTCCGCGGGGGCGAACACCACCGCCATGGCACCCGCCTCGGGCAGGGCCCCGATCAGGGCGCCGCGCGCGGACGCGAACCGCAGTCCGTCCTCCAGGCTGAACACGCCCGCCGTCTGCGCCGCCGCTATTTCGCCGAGACTGTGCCCGACCACCACCTCCGGCACGATGCCCAGACTTCGCCAGAGGGCGGCCAGCGCGCATTCCAAGGCGTAGATCGCCGGCTGCTTCCACGCCGGCTCATCCAGCCCGCCCGCGGCATCGGGGCGGCCGAACATCACGTCCAGCAGCGAAGCGCCGCGTTCCGCGCGCAGCAGCGCCTCGCAACGATCCAGAACCGCGCGCACCACGGGCTCGCTCGCGTACAGCGTCTCGCCCATGCCCGGCCACTGGCTCGCCTGCCCGGTGAAGGCGAACGCCACCTTCGCGGCCGTGCTCGCCTGCGTGAGAGGCGCCGCGCCGGCGTCCGGGTCGGCCAGCTCCCGCAACCGGTCGCGCAGCGTGGCGGCATCGCGAAACACGACCCCGGCACGGCAGGCAAAGTGGCTGCGCCCCGCGCCCGCCGTCCACGCCAGGTCGGACAGCAGCGCGTCTGCCGCGCTCGCGTCGGCGGCCAGTTCCTCGCCATGGTCGTCGAGCCAGGTCAGGTACGCGCGCGCCAAGTCGCGCAGCGCGCCTTCCGACTTGCCAGACAGCGGCAGAAAGCGCGCCGCGCGCGCCGCGACCCCGTCGTTTACCGCGGGCGCTTCCGCGACCGGCCCGGACAGCGTTACGGCAATGGGGCGGGCCGGCCCGCACGCCGCGTAGGCCCGCTCCACGCCGGCGCGGCCATTGGCAAACGCGTACCCTTGCAGCACCACGTGCGCGTTGGTGCCGGACCAGCCGAATCCGCTCACGCCGGCGAGCGGCGCATGGCCGCCATGCAGCGGCCACGGCGTGGCCTCCGCGGTAACGCGCAGCGGCAACCGCTGCCAGTCCATCTGCGGGCTCGGGTTGCGGAAATGCAAGTGCGGCGGGATCGTCCCCTGCTGCATGGCGAGCACCACCTTCATTACTCCGGCGACCCCGGCCGCCGACTCCAGGTGGCCGATGTTGGTCTTTACCGAGCCAATCAGGAGCGGGTGTTCTGGATCGCGCCCGCGCCCGTACACCGCCCCGGTGGCATTGGCCTCGATCGGATCGCCAACCTCGGTGCCGGTGCCGTGCGCTTCCACGTAGTCCACGTCCGCCGGCTCAATGCCGGCGCGCCGCAGCGCGGCCTCGATAACCCGCTCCTGTGCCGGCCCGCTCGGCACCGTCAGGCCCGGACTCGCCCCATCCTGGTTCAGCGCCGTGGCGCGCACCACCGCCCAGATGCGATCGCCGTCGGCCTCGGCATCGGCCAGCCGCTTCAGCACCAGGATGCCGCAGCCCTCGCCGCGCACGTAGCCATTGGCCGCCGCGTCGAAGGTCTTGCAGCGCCCATCCGGCGACAGCATGCCGGCGTTGGCGCGCAACTCCAGCAGCCGCCCCGACAGGATGGTGTGCACGCCACCGGCCAGCGCCAGGTCCGACTCGCCGCGCTGCAGGCCGGACACCGCCTGGTGCAGCGCCACCAGCGACGACGAGCAGGCGGTGTCCACCGCGATTGCCGGCCCCTCCAGTCCCAGGGCGAATGCCACCCGGCCGATGGCGGTGTTATAGGAGGTGCCGGTAACCGTGTACAGGCTCGCGGCCGGCTCGGAGGTATCGCTCGCCTCCATGATCAGGCTGCGGTACTCGTTGTTACTGATCCCGGCGTACACGCCGGTGCGGCTGCCGGCCAGGAGCTCCGGGGCGATGGCGGCGTCTTCCAGGGCGCGCCAGCTCGTCTCCAGCATCAGGCGCTGCTGCGGATCGAGCATCTGCGCCTCGACCGGCGAGATGCGAAAAAATGGAGCGTCGAACAGCTCCAGGTCGTCGAGGTAGGCACCGAATCGGCATGCCGGACGGCGCTCCGCGGTGTCCGCGAACAGCCGGCCCACGCGGCCGACCCCGGACCCCGGCTCGCCCTCGCTGACCAGGTCCGTGCCGGCCGCGAGCCGGCGCCAGAACTCGGCCGGACTGTCGGCGCCCGGAAATCGGCACGCCATGCCGACAATCGCGATCGGCTCGGCAACATGGTCGCGCGCACCTCGACCGAGGGGGGTCGCATCCAGCTGCGTCATGTCTTCCTCCCGTCCGATCCATACTACCAGGAACCGGGTTGCCGGATCGCGCCGCACGGGAGATGCTTTGTGCATGAGCGAATCACCGCGTCCGCACATCGTGGTCATCGCCGCCGACACGCTGCGCCCGGCCTACCTCGGGTGCTACGGCAACGGCGCCGTGCACACCCCCAACATCGACCGGCTCGCCGCGCAGTCGATCCGCTTTACCCGCGCCCACCCCGAGGCGCTGCCCACCATCCCGACCCGGCGAACCGTGCACGGCGGACGGCGGGTGTATCCGTTCGCCGACTATCGGCCGGTGCCGTGGGACAACGTGTACCTCCCCGGCTGGCAACCACTTGCCCGCGACGAGCCCACCGTGGCGGAAGCGCTCGACGCGGCCGGCTACCACACCGGTTTCGTCGCCGACGTACCCCACTACTTCGTACCCGGCATGAACTTCACCCGCGGCTTTCGCCAGTGGCAATTCGTGCGCGGCCAGGCGGAAGACCGGCTTGGCGCCGAGTCCGCGGCCGACCCGGCGCTGCTGGCGCGCTACCACGGCAACAGTGCCCGCCACCTGGTCAACGTGCGCCCGCAGGCGCCGGAGGAGCAGTGGCCCACCGCACGTACCTTCCGCTGGGCTCAGCAATTCCTGGAACAGAACGTGGCCGGCGCCAAGCCCCTCTACCTGTACGTGGACAGCTTCACCCCGCACGAGACCTGGGAGGCGCCGCTGCACTACTACGACCTGTACGGCAGCCGCGACGATCGCGAGCCGGTCTGGCTCAGCGTGCCCTACGGGCCGCTCGCCGACACCCCGGAACTGGCCGCGCGACTGCCGAGTGTGCGTGCCAACTACGCCGGCCTGGTGACCATGGTCGACCACTGGTGCGGCCGGCTGCTGGACACCATCGACCGTCTCGGCATCGCGGACCGAACCCTGGTGCTGTTCTTCAGCGACCATGGCACCAACTTCGCCGACAACCCCGAGGGCATCGTGGGCAAGCCGGCCGGCTGGATGTACCCCGGCACCATGGAGATCCCGCTGCTGCTGCGCCTGCCGGACGGACGCGGCGCCGGCACCGAGTGCGACCGCCTGGCCTCGACCACGGACATTCCGGCCACGGTGGCCGATACCGCCGGGCTGACCGGGCTGCCCCTGGACGGGACGAGTCTGCGCACCGCCGCCGACGGCACCTACGACGGCGGCGACTACCTCACCTGCCGCTACGGCAACCACCTCTGGTACCGCGACGATCGCACCTGGTTCTTCAGCAGCCTCGACTTCGCTGGTGTACGGCTGTTCGACCTCGAGACCGACCCGCGCTGCCGGAACAACGTCGCCAAACATCTCCCCGAGCGTGCCGCCGCGGCGCGCGACCGGATCCTGGCCGACGCCGGCGGCCGGCTGATCCGGCACGACCCGCCGGCCGCGACCGACGCCATCGGCCGCCGGCCCACCTGAGCAGGTGTCTCCCTCGCACCGCGCCGCGGCGGGGTGTTGGTGGCGACCGTTCCATACCACCGGCGGGGCGGTGGTCATCCACGTCGATCTGAGGCCGCACACAGCCCCCATGGACCACACAGCCCCCATGGACCACACAGCCCCCATGGACCACACAGCCCCAATGGACAATGCGCTCGCGTGGCTCGACCACGCCGAGCGGGCGCGCTGGCGGCGCTACCGGTACGAGCGCCCGCGACGTGAGTTTGGCCTGTGCCGCGCCGCGCTGCGTGCCACGCTGTGCGCCCGGCTCGGATGCGCCAACGAGGAGTTGACCTTCGAGACCTCCCATCACGGGAAACCGTTCGCCGTGGTTGGCGGCGCGCGGGCGCCGGTGAGCTTCAACGTGAGTCACAGCGGCACCCCCGGTTTGACCGCGCGGGCAGCGGCGGGCCGCATCGGCGTGGACGGGGAGAACCGCGCCACCCGCCACGATCCCGACGGCCCGATCGGGACCGTGTTCGCGCCCGCCGAACGGGCCGAACTTGCAGCCGCGCGCGGGACGGGCAAGATCGACCTGTTTCTTACCCTCTGGACCGTGAAGGAAGCGTTGATCAAGGCGCTGGGCCTTGGCTTCTCGATGGACACTTCGGCCTTCGAGGTTCCACCGGCGCTACGGCGCGGCGCGCGTGAAGCCACGTTCCGGTTTCCGCACGATCCGGTTGTGCGCTGGCGGCTCAACACCCTTGGCAGCGCGAGCTTTGCCGGGGCCGTGGCGCATGAGTTGGAGGATTGACTCGGCCCTGCCCGACCGGGCACTGTATTTTTGCGTCCTTCAAGGGCACACGAACTGACAAGGAGTTACCAACATGGCCTCAACAGCAGACCGGATCCGGACGCTCGTCAACGAGAATATCGAAGTGGATGGCAAGCCCATCGATCTGCCCGACGACCTCGACATCAGCCTCACCGAGGCTGGGGTGCCGTCAACGGATGTCGTCGCGCTGACCAAATTGATCGCTCAGGAATACGGCGTGGAATTCACGCCCGACCAATGCGGCGAACTCAACACGCTGAAGAAGGTGGTAGCCTACCTGGACAACAAGTCCGGATAATCAGCACCCGTCAGCACCCACCCGTTGCCGGGCACTTCCTTCGAGGTTGCCTGGTACGGGTCAGAGCCACACCCCTTCGTCGAGAGCATCCCTTTCCAGCGCGGGCGGAAGATCCGCATCCGCGGGAGGTGGCGCGCCCGGACTTTGTTCGCCAGCGGATTCCGCCACTTCCAGTGCGGCGGCCAGGGCGTCGATCACGGTTTGATTGAGGCTCGCTCCGCGCTCCCGCGCCCGGCGGCGCAACGCCGCATCCACGGCGGCGGGAACGCCGTGGATGGCGTACTTGATGGGGTCCATATCGTGGCGCGCACTATAGGCCCGGTCGGCACACGCTGATCAAGTGGCCGCCGCCAGCCACTCGGCGGCAATGGCGCGATGGCGGCGCAGCATCGGTTCGAGGCCGGCAACGGTGAGCCGGCCGCCGGCTACCAGCGAACGACCCGCCACGATGGTGTGCCGCGGGCTGACCGGGCCGCAGCGCAGCAGCGCCTCGACCGGGTCGGACAGCGCACCGGCGAACGTCACGCCGGCGCCATCGCCGCACGGCCACACCACCACGTCGCCGGACCGTCCCGGCGCCAGCGCGCCGATGTCGTCGCGCCCCAGGCAGGCGGCGCCGCCCAGCGTCGCCATCTCCAACGCCTCGCGCGCGTCCATTGCTCGTGCGCCGCCGCGCAGACGCGCCAGCAGCATGGCGCCGCGCGTCTCCAGCCACAGCGACGCGCAGTCCGCCGACGCCGAGCCGTCGCAGCCGATGCCCACCGGGACGCCGGCGTCGCGCAGCTCGCGCACCGGGGCCAGACCGGCGCCCAGAATCTGGTTCGAACTCGGGCAGTGCGCGACGCCGGTACCCCAGCGCCCCAGCCGCTCGATCTCCGCCGGGTTGGGATGTACGCAGTGCGCCACCCAGGCGCGGTCGGTGCCCCAGCCGACCCGCTCGAAATGCTCGAAGGGCCGGCAGCCGAATGCAGCTTCGCAGAACCGGTCCTCGTCCGGATCCTCCGCCAGGTGGGTGTGCAGACGGACATCGAGCCGCTCCGCCAGCTCGGCGGTGCGCCGCATCAGCTCTGCCGTGACCGAAAACGGCGAGCACGGCGCCAGCGCGATGCGCACCATCGCACCGGGTGCGGGATCGTGGTGGCGGGCGACCAGGCGCTCGGAGTCGGCCAGGATCTCGTCCTCGTCCCGCACCACCGAGTCGGGCGGCAGGCCGCCGTCCTTCACCGACAGGCTCATCGATCCGTGAGTGGGGTGGAAGCGGAACCCCAGCTCTTGCGCGGCGGCGATCTCGGCGCCGATCAGGTCGCCGGCGCCGCGCGGGTGCAGGTACAGGTGATCGGTGGAGGTGGTGCAGCCGCCGAGCGCCAGCTCGCACAGGCCGATCCAGGCGGAAACGTACGCCGCCTCTTCGTCGAGCCGGCTCCACACCGGATACAGGGTGCGCAACCAGGCGAACAGGTTGCCGCTCAATGCGGGGGCGAACGCGCGGGTCAGGTTCTGATACAGGTGATGGTGGGTGTTGACCAGGCCCGGCGTCACCAGGCAGCCGGCCGCGTCGATCACCCGCTCCGCCGCCGGCTCCCGCCCCGGCCGCCCCACCCCGCGGACCATTCCCCCGCGCCCCCGCCCCCCCGCACCCACCGCGCTGACCATGCCGCCGCGCACCGCCACCCAGCCGCCCGGTATCTCGCGGCGGTCGGCATCCATCGTCACCAGCAACTCTGCGCCGCGCACGCACAGGTCGGCGCGTGCATCGCCCTTCGTGTCACCCATCGGCACCGGTACGGTTCCCCTACCCCGGCGCCGTTGTCAACGCTGCCGCAACTGGCGCTACCTGGCGATGACCCCGTGCGAAGCGGGCACCGCTGCGGTACCATCGTGGAATGAAAGTCACGCAGGTCAGGAGTTTCCCGGTTCAGGACGACGAAGGGCGCGGTTACTTTATCGTCAGGGTCGACACCGACGCCGGCATCCACGGGCTCGGCGAGGCAGGCATCCGCAACTGGGGCGGAGCCATTGCGCAGGCGGTCGACCACCTCAGCGAGTTGATCGTCGGCGCCGATCCATGGCAGACCGAGCGCCTCTGGCAGCTGATGTTCCGCGCCGGGTTCTTTCCCGCGGACAAGGTGTACGCCTGCGCCATCAGCGCCATCGACATCGCCCTGTGGGACATCAAGGGCAAGGCGGCGGGCATGCCGGTGTACCGCCTGCTCGGCGGCCCGGTGCGCGACAAGGTGGTGTGCTACCCGCATTCGCAGGGTGCCACCACGCAGGCGCTGGTGGACAACGCCCGCCGGCAGGTGGACGAAGGCTGGCGCTTCGTGCGCTGGGGGCAGCCGGAGACCTCCGGGCGCCTGGAAGCGCCCGACAACGCGGTGCTCGATCCGCACAAGTCGGTGGCCCTCGCCGTGGAGCAGATGCGCGCAATCCGCGAGGCGGTGGGACCGGAGATCGAACTCTGTTTCGACGTGCACACCCGGCTCGACCCGCCGCACGTCATCCGCATGTGCAAGTGGCTCGAGGAATTCCACCCGTTCTTCATCGAAGACCCGATCCGCTCCGAGAACCCGGCCAGCTACCGCAACCTGGCGCGCCACGTTTCGCTGCCGATTGCTGCCGGCGAGCAATGGGCCACCAAGTGGCCGTTCCGGGAAGTTATCGAGGAGGAGCTGATCAGCTACGCGCGCATCGACCTGTGCATTGCCGGCGGCCTCACCGAGGCACTCAAGATCACCCACTCGGCGGAGACCCACTACATCGACATTGCCCCGCACAACCCGCTCGGCCCGGTCAGCGCCGCCGCCTGCGTGGCGTTGTGCATGGCATCAACCAACGTCGGCGTCCAGGAGATGCCGCGCCGCCCCGGTTCATTCGCGCGCGAGTTGTTTCCGCGGCAGATCGGCTGGCAGGACGGCTTCGCGTTCGCTCACGACACCCCCGGCCTCGGCGTCGAGATGGACCTCGACGTGGCCGCCGGCTCGCCATTCACGCAGCACGGCTGGCCGCCCCGCCTGTCCCGCGAAGACGGCGCCTTCACCAACTGGTAAGGTGTAGACGGTGAGCTACGCCGACCTCACCGTCTCGCGCACGCGGACCGGGTCAGCAAGTTGACGTTGCTGGCGCGCGAGTACACCTTGCCGCGCGGTTGGTCGATAAAGCGCTTGTCCTTGAAATCAACGCGTAGAGCACCGTCTCCGGTGTACAGAAGCCGAACGCCGGTCGCCCTCGCAAGTGCAAGCACATGTGGGTCGTCTGAACCAATAATCGGCGCGAGAGCAGCTTCATCGTTCGCGAAGCGATGCGGCGGCACCAGGACTGCCTTCCCTGCCCGTACATAGTCAGCAAGCTTCTTCCTCAAACGATGGCCTACTTCCTCAGTGAACTTACCTCCCGTCGAATATACGATACGACCACCCCGCCGATCCAACCACTCGCGAATCGGTGCCGCATCCTCATGTACAGGATCGGCGAGAAAACTGCCAAGACGATTGGCGTCAACAATCATACACATCAGTCCGGATCCGCGATACTTACTCGAATCCCAACAGCCTATCGGTCTCCCTTACGAAAAAGTCTCGGTAACCATCTGGTGTCCCCCTGAGATTGCCATCGCCGTCCATGCCGATGTTGTGAATCTTCACTGAATTCCCCATAGGCTCAAAATAGAGAATGGACACGTCCGCTGCCCGTATCGTCTGTTTGCGTACCAGAATTCGAATTCGGTCGATAATGTAATCGCTGTGAGTCTCGATCAGAAATCGATTTCGATTCTTCCGGAAGGATTCGACGAAAAGTTCCGCAAGACCAGCCTGAGACCGAGGGTGTAAGTGCACCTCCGGCTGCTGTAGCAGGAACACACATTGACGCTCGCTTCGAACATCCACCAAAATCGGCAGACTCTGACTCACCCCATAGCCTACGTCCATAATATTTGCGTACGATCCCGACCGTACCTTCACCTGTAACTGAAAAGGGTCACTCATTTGCTTCCCGTGGCGCCGCACCTTGATATCCGAAAACAAACCAGACTCCTGTCCAAAGGCGACCAATTCGTCATGCAACGAACTCCAACCTTTCTTGTCGGTCCTATCGAGCCTCATCATCAGCATTGGGACATGTTCGCCGTCCGCTGAAGCAGTCTCACGCACCGGATCGTACGTTCGCTTTGGTTTCGATCGCAGTGGAGCAACCGGTACAAGCTCCGACAGAGTGGGAAGCCAGTACCGTCGCTCAGATCTTTTCTTCCGACGTGGGAAGACACTCGACAAATAGTCAGCTATCAACCTTGCTTCGGGCGATTTCCGAAAGAAAGTTTCGCCGTCGGTTTCACACAATATCTCTAGCACAAACTGCCAGTCGTCAAAGGGAATTTCTATCACGGCTTCGTGTCCTAAGATGCTCAAGACCGTGCTCCCTTGTTCACTAGGCGTTAGACGGAGAAACTCCTCCGCACTGAACTGATAATGGATCGATGCGACTACCGGCTGAGAACCATCCTCAGAAAAGGTGATACGAAGAGGAAACGGCTCCTTCCCGGAGCCACGAGCCGGCGCTAACATGAAGCCGATGCTAAATTCATCAATGCGCCCGTCACGACCCCGCCGTGATCGAACTATGTCACGGAATGATCCCATGGAGAAGGGCTCTCGGTTGAAGTCGACCGCGTCTCCAGACAAAAAAGGACGCGAAAGCAGTCTATGTAACACACTGTAGCAGCCAAGAAATGTCGACTTACCGGTACTGTTTTCGCCAACAAGAAGCGTAATCGGCCGCACGTTTGCTCGTTGATCACCGTGGAAACATCGTACATCGTTAATGAGAAAACTGATTGGATGACTCACAACAAATCTCTTGGTATCAGAGTTCTTCGACGTTTAGCCGATTGAGTTAGCACAAGGGACGTTTCTATCAATGGGCACGAACAGCTTGCAGTACTCTATGAACTACACGCACAGTATCTGCCCACTTCTTAACAGAGTTCGACCCTATCCACCTTAGAGTACGCGCAGTCGCCCTGGCAGTCAACTTTCGAACAGAGCGGGCGTGCTAACTCACCCGGACACTTGCAGGGCGCACGGTGGGTGACCCACCAATCAGTGGGTGGTGGCGCCGTAGCTGGCGGAGGATACCAGGCGGGCGTACTTGGCCAGGGCGCCGCGGGTGTAGGGGATGGGGCGCTCCGGAAGGGCGGCCAGCCGCCGGCTGATCTCGTGGTCGGACAACTCCACCGCGATCGACTTGTGCTCCAGGTCGAGGGCGATGATGTCGCCCTCCCGCACCGCGGCGATGGGGCCGCGGGCCTGTGCCTCGGGAGCGATGTGACCCACCACGATGCCGTGGCTGCCGCCGGAGAAGCGGCCGTCGGTGATCAGCGCCACATCGGCAATCAGGCCGGCGCCGGCGATGGCCGACGTAAGGGCCAGCATCTCGCGCATGCCGGGACCGCCGCGCGGCCCCTCGTAGCGGATCACCAGCACGTCCCCCTTGTTCACCTGGCCCTTGAGGATTGCCTGCAGGGCGCCCTCCTCGGCGTCGAACACGCGCGCCGGCCCGCGGTGGCGGCGCACCGTCACCCCGGACGACTTCAGCACCGCGCCCTCCGGCGCCAGGTTGCCCTTGATCACCAGGATACCGCCGCCTTCCTTGAGCGGCTTGTCCACCGGGTACACCACGTCCTGCCCGTCCAGGTGCACCTCGACGTCGGCCAGGTTCTCGGCGATGGTGCGCCCGGTGACCGTAATGCAGTCGCCGTACAGCAGGCCGGCATCGAGCAGCATGCGCATCACCATCGGCACCCCGCCCACCTGGTCCAGGTCCTTCATCACGTAGCGCCCGGCCGGCTTCAGGTCGGCCAGGGTGGGCGTGCTCTCGGCAATCGGGTTGAAGTCGTCGATGGTCAGGTCCACCTCCGCCTCGTGGGCGATGGCGAGCAGGTGCAGCACCGCGTTGGTGGAGCCGCCGAGCGCCATCACGATGCGGATGGCGTTCAGGAACGCCTCGCGGGTCATGATGTCGCGCGGCTTCAGGCCGCGGCGCAGGCAGTCGATCACCGCCTCGCCGGCGGCGCGCAGGTCGTGCTCCTTGCGCGGGTCGACCGCCGGGATCGACGAGTTGCCGGGCAGCGCCATGCCCATCGCCTCCACCGCCGAGGCCATGGTGTTGGCGGTGTACATGCCGCCGCACGCCCCCTGGCACGGGATGGCGGCGCGCTCGATGCCGGCGCGCTCCTGCTCGTCGATCTTGCCGGCGCTGAACGCACCCACCGCCTCGAACGCGGAGATAATGTCCACGTCGCGCCCACGGTACACGCCCGGCAGGATGGTGCCGCCGTACACGAACACACTCGGGACGTTCATGCGCGCCATCGGCATCACGGTGCCGGGAATGGTCTTGTCGCAGCCGCCGATGCCGATGATGGCGTCGAACTGGTGTCCTATGGTGACCAGCTCGATGGTATCGGCGATGGCGTCGCGGCTCACCAGCGAGGCCTTCATGCCCTCGTGGCCCATCGCCTCGCCGTCGGTCACCACGAAGGTGTTGTAGCGCAGCGGGAAGCCGCCCGCCGCCCGCACCCCGTCCTTGGCCTGCTCGGCGAGGTCGTCCAGGTGCATGTTGCACGGCGTCACCTCGGAGCCGGCGCTCGCGATGCCCACCAGGGCGCGGTCGAAGTCGGCGTCGTCCATGCCGACGGCGCGCAGCATCGAGCGGTTCGGCATGCGCTCGACGCCGGCGGTCATGTTGCGGCTGCGGCTGTTCAGCGGTGTGCTCATCTTCTACTCCTGGTGCCGGTCAACCGGCGAAGGCGTTCAGGTAGGGAAGGTTGCCCGCGGTGGCGGCGATACGGTCGCGGCCGGCGAGCAGCAGGGCGGTGGAGTCCCAGGTGCCGCGCACCAGGGCGTGGCGCGCCCCCTCCGGCAGGGTGGCCGGGCAGTGCAGCGTGCCCGCGGTGACCGTCTGCGCGTCCAGGTCGACGGTCACTTCGGTGGACGGGTCCTGCTCCACCAGCGCCTGCAGGCGCTCGATGTCGGCGGCCGCGGCGCGCACCGCCGGGATGCCGAGCACCGTGCAGTTTCCGGAGAAGATCTCCGCGAACGACTCGCCCACCAGGGCGCGGATGCCGAACCGCTGCAGCGCCTGCGGGGCATGCTCGCGCGACGAGCCGCAGCCGAAGTTGCGCCCCACCAGCAGGATCGAGCCGCCGGCGAAGCGCTCGTCGTCGAACCGATGGGTACGGCCCGCATCGCGCTCGGCGGCGCGCTCGTCGATGAACGCGGCCTCGCCGAGGCCATCGAACGTAATGCTCTTCAGGTACCGGGCCGGAATGATCCGGTCGGTGTCTATGTCGTTGCCCGGCAACGGAATGGCGCGGCCCACAGTGACCGCACGAACGGCGTCGTTCATGTTCGTCTCCTTCAGTTGAGCAGTTGGCGCACGTCGGTCACGGCGCCATTGACGGCGGCGGCGGCGACCATGGCCGGGCTCATCAGCAGGGTGCGCCCGGTGGCCGATCCCTGGCGCCCGATGAAGTTACGGTTGGACGACGAAGCGCTCACCTGGTCGCCCACCAGCTTGTCGGCGTTCATGGCCAGGCACATGGAGCAGCCGGCGCCGCGCCACTCGAAGCCGGCGTCGGTAAAGATCTCCGGCAACCCCTCGGCCGCGGCCTGCTGGGCAATCTGCTTGGAACCCGGCACCACCAGCGCTTTGACGCGCTTGTCCACCTTCTGGCCGCGCACCACGCGCGCCGCCTCGCGCAGGTCGGTGAGCCGGCTGTTGGTGCACGAGCCGATGAACGCCACGTCGATGGGGGTGCCGGCGATCGGGTCGTTTTCGCTCAGCCCCATGTGGCGGTACGCGGCGGCGGCGGTGTCGCGCTCGTCCGCGGTTACGGCGGTCAGGCGCGGCAGGCGGTCGGAGACGCCCACCGATTGGCCGGGGTTGATGCCCCAGGTCACCACCGGCTCGATCTCCTCGGCGCGCAGCACCGCTTCGTCATCGAAGCTGGCGTCCGGTCCACTGGCGATCGAGCGCCAGTACTGCTCCGCCCTGGCGAACGCCGCCCCGCTCGGCGCATGCGGGCGCCCCTTCACGTAGTCGGCGGTGGTCTGGTCGGGATTGACGTAGCCGACCCGGGCGCCGCCCTCGATGCTCATGTTGCAGATCGACATGCGCTCGTCCATCGACAGCGCCTCGATGGCGGTGCCGGCGAACTCGTAGGCGTGGCCGATGCCGCCCTTTACGCCGAGGGTGGCGATGATCGACAGGATGATGTCCTTGGCGTACACGCCGGGCCCGAGCCGGCCGTCGACCCGGATGCGGCGCACCTTGGGCTTGGTCTGCGCCAGCGTCTGGGTGGCGAGCACGTCGCGCACCTGCGTGGTACCGATGCCGAACGCAATGGTGCCGAAGGCGCCGTGGGTGGAGGTGTGCGAATCGCCGCACGCGACGGTCATGCCCGGCTGGGTGAGGCCCAGCTCCGGGCCGATTACGTGCACGATGCCCTGGTAATCGGAGTCCAGCCCGTAGAAGGCGATGCCGTGGCGGGCGACGTTGCGCTCCAGCGCCTCGTACATCTCCTCCGCCATCGGGTCGGCGAGCGGGCGCACCTGGCGGTCGGTCGGCACGATATGGTCCACCGTGGCGAAAGTGCGCTCCGGATGCAGCACCGGCAGGCCGCGCTCATCGAGCATCTGAAACGCCTGCGGCGAGGTCACCTCGTGGACCAGGTGCAGGCCTATGAACAACTGGGTCTCGCCGGTTTCCAGGGTGCCGACGGTATGCAGATCCCAGATCTTGTCGAACAACGTAGCTTGCGACATGGGTGGCCCCAGGGTATCGCAATCGCCCGTGCGCGACAACGCAGGGCGAGGCGCGGCATGGCGGCGGCGGGCGGAGCGCCCGCGTCGCCTCAGTCCTGCGTTCTCCGCCATCGCAACCGTGGCGCCGGGCCAATTGATGGCCGCTGAGACCCGCCGCCGCCCGGAAAGCACCGGCGCCGCCCGCCCGGCGACGGCGGTGCCAACGCGTGCGGGTGTGCGCAAGCAGCGTGTCGGCGGCCGGTCGCGCGGGCCTACGACGCGCGGTCGCCGAGCCCGATGGCGGCGAAGTCGGCGGCGGCGCCGGCGCGCATGTGGCCGGCGTCGCCGCCGCAGTTCAGGAACTGGAAGCCCTCGGCGATGCGGCGCGCCACCTCGGCGCCGGTATTGCACCACGCCCCGCACGGCATGCCGGCAGCACGGCACGTTGCCAGCACCTGTTGCACGACCTTCTCATGCTCCGCGCCCATCTCGCTGAGGCCGAGCGAGAGCATCAGGTCGGAGGTGCCGATGTAGCAGGCGTCGATGCCCGGCACCGCCACGATCTCGGCCAGGTTGTCTACCGCCTCGGCGGTCTCTATCTGCACCACCACCGCCAGGTTGTCCTGTACCCACTGCCGGTAGTCGCTGCCGGTGTAGGCGGCTAGGCGGCTGCCGCCGAAGCTGCGCTGGCCCCCCGGCGCGTACACGGTGTTGCTGACCGCGAATTCGGCGTCCTGCCGGGTGTTTACCATCGGCACCAGCAGCCCCATGGCGCCCGCGTCGAGGGTGCGCTGGATCCAGATCGTGTCGTTCCAGGGCACGCGCGCGAACGGCGCGCAGCCGCCAAGTTGCGCGGCGCGAAAGCAGTTGACCATGGCGTCGAAGCCGACCGGACTGTGCTCGGCGTCAACCAGCAGCCAGTCCCAGCCCACCTGCGCCTGGAGTTCCGCCGAGACGGGCGTCCCGAGGCTGATCCAGGTGCCCACGCTCGGCTCGCCGCGGCGCAGCTTGTCGAGCACCACGTTGCTCTTGATTATCGTCTTGCCAATTCCTTGCATGGTGGCCACTGAATCAGATTGGCGCGCGACGGGCAAGTGAGAGTGACCTCCCCGGTGTCTTGCGAATCGGTGTCGATTGGCCGCATCATGGCATCCCATGGCGCGCGAGCCGTACGGCGAATTGACCGACGAACAGGTGCAGCACTTCCTCGAGCGCGGTTACGTCGTGGTGGAACAGGCGTTATCGCGCGCGCTGGCCGAACAATGGCGGGCGTTCGCGTTCGAGCGCTTGGGCTACGCCCCGGACGATCCCGCCGCCTGGGCCGAGGAGCGCATCCACATGCCGACCATGAACCGGCGCCGCGTTGCCGAGGTGGCTCCGCGGGAGCGGGTGGTGCCGGAGCGGGAAGCGCGGCAGGCGCGGATGCTGGCGGAGGAAAAGCGCCGGCTCGGCATCGCCTAGCCCGCCCGGACCGCTGCCGTCATGCGTTACACCATCCGACCCGCCAAGTCCGCCCTGCCGCGGGTCCGCCGCGTCGACGTGATTCCGATCGACCAGAACGGGGTGCGCTCGTTCTACGTGCGCGACCCGCTGGAATTCGCCACCGAACCGCTGGTGCTCGGCGGGGCGGGGCTGTTCATTCTGTCGCTGCTCGATGGCCGCCACTCGCTCGACCAGGTGCTTGCCTCGCTGCGGCGAGAGTTCCCGGGCACCCGGTTTCGCGCGGACCAGGTGCGCGAGCTGCTCGCCATGTTGAGCGAACGCTGCTACCTGGACGACGAGGTGGCCGCCGCCCACATCGGCCGGGTGCGCGACGAGTTCGCCCGCGCGCGCGTGCGCCAACCCTGGCATGCCGGCAGCGGCTACCCGGCCGATGCGCGAGAGCTAGCCGCCTTACTCGACCGCTTTTTCGCCGACGCGGAAGCCGGAACCGAAGCCGAGTCGTCCGCCCATAATGGAGCAGCCGGCGGCACCGGCGGCTCAACCGCAGCCGGTGAAGACGGCGAGTTGGCCGCCATCATGTGCCCGCACATCGACCTGCGCGCCGGCGGCGAGATCTATCCGCCGGCGTTCACGGCCCTGGCCGCGGCGGCTCACGCGCCCCGCCCCGTCGAGCTGTACGTGATTCTGGGCGTGGCCCACAACGGCGGCACCCGGCCCGGCGCTACCTTTTCCGTAGCCAGCGACAAGAACTTCGCCACGCCGTTCGGGGAATTGCCGACCGACCGTGGCGTGATCGAGGAGGGGGCGCGACGTCACCGACCAGCAGTGGGTGCACCGCACCGAGCACTCGGTGGAGTTCCCATTGCTGTTCCTGCAGCACGTCCAGGCGCAGGCGGACCTGCCGCCCTACGAGGTGGTGCCGGTCCTGCTCGGCGGGGTCGACCACTACCTGCAAGAAGGGCGCGACCCGTTGCAGGCAGCCGAGGTCAGGGGCGAACTGGCCGCGTTACGCGCCGCCGTGGCGGCCACCGGCAAGCGCGCCTGCTACCTGCTGAGCGTCGACCTGGCCCACATCGGCCCCAAGTTCGGCGATCCGGAGCGGGTCGACGACGGCGCCGCGGCCGCGTGCGAACAGCAGGACCGCCACCTGTTGGGGTTCGCGGAGCGGTTCGATGCCCCCGGCCTCACCCGCACCCTGCACGCCGACCGCAACTGCCGCAACGTGGATGCCGTCTCCGGCCTGTTCTCTCTGTACCCACTGCTCGCCGGCTCCGATTGCCGCGGCTCGCTGCTCAGCTACGGCCAGAATCGGCAGCCCGACACCGGCTCCCTTGTCAGTTACGCCAGCATGGCGTTCTACCGCACTACCGCACTACCGGAGCACCACGATGAATGAGATAGAACGATACGAATTCGACCGGCAGGGATACCTGGTAATCGAGAAATTGCTCCCGGAGGAGCAAGTGGCAAGCCTGGCGCGGGTGGTAGACGTCCTTGAGGAGCACGCCGTGGCCCGGCTCGACGCGCCGCCGCGCAAGCGCAGCCCGTGGGGCCGGGAGTACCACCGCGACCGCGACCTCGGGTACCACGTGCAGGGCGCGCGCGAGGAAGGGAACACCGTAATCATTGAGGACTTCTGGAACGCCGATCCGGCCTTCGACCTGCTGATTGGCCATGGTGCGACCATGGACTACGTGAACGCCGTGATCCAGGGCCGGGCCACCATCAACAACTCGGAGATCCGCATTCGCTACCGCGGCAACCAGAGCAGCAATCACGGCGGCACCCGCGCGTCGCACGGCAAGTACCGCTACCAGGTAAACCGGCACGGCATCGACTGCATGATGGTGCGCATGGTCTATTTCCTGCACAACGTCAGCAACGAGCAGGGCGCGTTCTGCGTCGTTCCGGGCACCCACAAGAGCAGCTTCGACTGCCCATACGACAGCAACGACCCCGACCGCGAGCCGGGAGTGGTCGGCCTGCAGGTGAAGGCCGGCGATGCCATCTTCTTTACCGAGGCGCTGCGCCACGGCGGCCTGACCAACCGCTCGGAGCAGGTGCGCAAGACCCTGCACGTAGGATACGGCCCGCACTTCATGATGTCGCAGAACATCGCCACCATGGATGAGCCGCCCTACCTCACCGACACCACCCGCGCCCGCCTGACGCCGGCGCAAATCGACCTGTTCCGCCCCTACCCCGCTCCCTGAGCCGCCGCGCAACAGCGCCGGAGCGGCCGCCCGGGCGCGAGCGAATGCTTCAGCGCGCCAGCCAGGCCGCGAAGCGCTCGGTCAACTCGTCGCCGCGGTCGCTCCACCAGCGCCAGTCGTGGTGCAGGGCGCGAGTCAAGTTGGCCGGCGTGGTGGGCATGTGCGGCGCCATCGCCACGCCCGTCTCCACGTGGGTGCCGACCAGCGCGGTGCCGGAACGGCGCACGGGGCCGTAGGAGATGTACTTGCTCACCGCCGCCATCGACTCGGGCCGGCCGGCGAAGGCGATGAATTCGCGCGCCGCCTCCAGATTGGGCGCACCGGCCACGATCACCAACTGGCTGTTGTCCAGGATCTGGCCGTCCCACACGATCTCGAACGGCTGGTTTTCGCGCACTTGGGCGTTGAAAATGCGCCCGTTATAGGCGGTGCTCATCACCACCTCGCCGTCGGCGAGCATCTGCGGCGGCTGCGCCCCCGCCTCCCACCACACGATATGGTCCTTGATGGTATCGAGCTTGCGGAACGCGCGCGCCACCCCCTCCGGCGTGTCGAGCGTCGCGTAGATCTCGTCGAGCGGCACACCGTCGGCGAGCAGCGCAATCTCCAGGTTGTCGCTCGGCACCCGCCGCATGCCGCGCCGCCCAGGAAACTGCTCCAGGTCGAAGAAGTCCTCGATGGTGGCGGGCTTGGCGCCCGGGAAGTGCTGTGGAT
This sequence comes from Spirochaetaceae bacterium bin103, assembly GCA_002238925.1. GTDB lineage: Bacteria > Spirochaetota > Spirochaetia > SZUA-6 > Bin103 > Bin103. The sequence continues at coordinate 27,374 of MPNH01000029.1, forward strand.
GGTAGGCGTAGATGGAGGAGAAGAAGATCGTGCCCATGCCGCAGTCGGTCAGCGTGCCGGCGACGAAATCGTCCTCCACCGAGCTGCCGTCGGCGCCGGGCGGCAGGTCGCCGGGGTCGATGAACTCCAACAGGCCCTCGTCGCAGCCGAGCACCGCGTCGGCCACGTTCAGGTCGACCACGTCCCAGTGCACGTTGCCGGTCTCCACCTGCGCCCGGATCTGCGCCAGGCCGCCGTTGTAGTCCTCCAGCCGCACCTCAATCCCGGTCTCGGCGGTAAACGGCTCATGATACGCCTGTTGGCACGCCCGCGCATACGACCCGCCAAACGAAACCACGGTCAACTGCTCGGCCGCCAACGGCAGGGTCAGGGAACACGCCGCGACCAGCACCGCAACACGGGCAACCAACCGGGAACCGGACGTCTGGATCAGTCTCATGCGCCCATCATCTCGTTGCCGCACAGCACATTCAAGTATCACTCGCCCCACAAATCGGGCAAATCCGGAATTGGAATCCGGATTATCCTGGTTTTCCGATCAGTAGGACTGCTGGTCGGGGTCGATTTCGTCGACCCAGGCGTTGATGCCGCCTTCCAGGTTGACCACGTCGCGGAAGCCGGCCTCCTGCATCTGTGCGACGGCGGTGGCGCTGCGGCCGCCCATCTTGCAGTGCACGACGTAGCTGGCCGACTGGTCGAGCTCGTCGAGGCGGTCGGGCAGCTCGCCGAGCGGGATCAGCTCGGCGCCGTCGATCTGGTTGATGTCCGCCTCCCACGGCTCGCGCACGTCGATGAGCTGGAAGTTGTCGCCGCGCTCCCGGCGCGCCTGCAACTCGAACACGTCGATCTCGCGGATGCCGCCGTCGCCGTCGCCATTGGCCGCCGCGGCCTGGCCGCCGCCGCTGCCCTCGAACGCCGGCATGCCGCAGAACTGCTCGTAGTCGATCAGCTCGGTCACGGTCGGGGTCTCGCCGCATACCACGCAGTTCGGGTTGCGGCGCAGCTTGAGCTGGCGGAAGTTCAGCTTCAGGGCATCGTAAATCACCAGCCGCCCGGCGGCCACGTCGCCGATGCCGAGCAGCACCTTGATCACCTCGTTGGCCTGCAGCGCGCCCACCACGCCCGGCAGCACCCCAAGCACACCGCCCTCGGCGCAGCTCGGCACCAGTCCGGGCGGCGGCGGCTCGCTGTACAGGCAGCGGTAGCAGGGGCCGCCCTGGTGGTGGAACACGGAGATCTGGCCCTCGAAACGGAAGATGGAGCCGTACACGTTGGGCTTGCCGGTGAGCACGCAGGCGTCGTTGACCAGGTAGCGGGTCGGAAAGTTGTCGGTGCCGTCGGCTACCACGTCGTAGTTCTTGAACAGCTCCAGGGCGTTGGCCGAGGTGAGCGGCTCCTCGACCGGCTCGATGGTGATGGCCGGGTTGAGGTCACGCAGCCGGTCGGTGGCCCGCTGCAGCTTGGACTGCCCCACCTGCGAAGTGCCGTACAGGATCTGGCGCTGCAGGTTGGTCTCGTCGATCGTGTCGAACTCGACGATGCCGATGCGTCCGATACCAGCCGCGGCCAGGTACAGAGCGAGCGGCGAGCCGAGCCCGCCGGCGCCGATCAGCAGCGCGGAACTGGCCTTGAGCCGTTCCTGGCCTGGGACGCCCACGTCCGGGATCAGGATGTGGCGGCTGTAGCGCGCCAGTTCGGCCGGGCTCAGCGAGGCTTGGCCGCTGCCGCCGGCGATCGACGGCACGATGGAGATGGTGTCGCCGCTCTTGACGGCGGTGTTTTCGCCGTCCTGGTAGCGAATGTCTTCCTCGTTCACGTACACGTTGACGAAGTTGCGCAGCGCGCCGTCGGCGCCGAACAGGTGCTTGCCCAGGTCGTCGTGGGCGGCCGCCAGTTGCCGCAGCACCTCGCCGACGGCGCCTTCGCCATCGACGGTTACCGTGTCCTGATTGTCCAGGAAGGGCCGCAGCGGAGTGGGGATGTGAATGGTAATGGCCATGTCGCTACGATAATAACTCCGAACCGAACCGGCGCCAAACCGCCGGCGGCGCACCCTCCGTGCGGGTGGACGGTATGTTCAACAAGCAACGGAGCAGTATATTCATGCCGTTGTGAATACTGACAAATTCGGGGTTACCTTCGGCCTGGAGGAAGAGTTCTTCCTGGTCGATCCCGACTCGCGAGACCTGATCGCCGATCCCGACCCGGCGCTGTTCGATGCCTGCGAGCGCGACAGCGGGGCGCACAAGGTGGTGCACGAACTGCTGCGCACCCAGATCGAGACCAACACCCGGGTGTGCACGTCGGTGGCGGACTTGCGCCAGGCGCAGATCGAGACCCGGTCACTGGTAATCAACACGGCCGCCCAGTTCGGGGCGGCGGTGATAGCCTCCTCGACCCATCCATTCGCCCATTGGCAGGCGCAGGCGGTCACGCCCAAGGAGCGCTACGACCGCTTTGCGGTGACCTTCCAGGAGGTGGTGCGCCGCTACCTGGTGGGCGGCATGCACATCCACGCCGGCTTCGGCGATGCCGAATCGCGCATCCGGGTGATGACCGCGCTGCGCCGCTACCTGCCGATCATGCACGCGCTGTCCACCTCGTCGCCGTTCAACGGCGGCCGCGAGACCGGGTTCAAGTCGTTTCGGCTGACCGTGATCGCCTCCATGCCGCGTACCAACCTGCCGCAGCCGTTCCGCACCCGCGCCGAGTACGACCGCCTGGTGTCCGACTACCAGTCGATGGACTTCATCGGCGACGGCACCGAGCTGTGGTGGGATATCCGTCCCGCCGTCCGCTTCCCGACCATCGAAGTGCGCATCTGCGACATCTGTCCGCGCATGGAGGACACGTTGAGCCTCGCCGCCCTGTACGCCTGCCTGATACGGCGGCTGCTGCGCAAGGATGCGGAGGAAGGGCTGCCGCCGGAGCCGCCCACCGAGTTGATCGCCGAAAACCGCTGGCACGCGTCGCGCTACGGCTCACTGGCGTTTCTCGGCGACTTCGGCGCCGGCGGGCGGACCGATATCCAGGAGCTGGTCGCGGAGCTGGTCGAAGATCTTGCCGAAGATGCCGCCGCGCTCGACTGCGAGCAGGAACTGCAGCGCGTCACCGAGATCATCCGCCTGGGCACCGGCGCCGACCGGCAGATCGACCTGTTCCGCCTGCGCCGCCTGGAGGGCGACACCATTCCCGAGGCGCTGCGTGCCGTGGTGGACATGATCATCGCCGAAACCCGCGAGGGAATCACCGACCCAGTGTAGCGGCAGTAGCGGCAGCGCCGGGCCTATGCGGGCAGGGAGAGGAGGCCGGCGCTGTGGGCGTTCATCTCCTGCCACGCCCGGTACAGAGACTGCGGGGCCTCCCAGTGCTCACTGGTGGTTTGGTGAAACTTCCTCAGGCGGTAGGAGGGGATGGCGGGAAAGGTGTGGTGCTCGGTGTGCCATTCCATGTGCCAGTACATGAACGACGTGAACGGGTCCACTCTCACCGACCGGCAGCTCTTGCGGAAGTCGTCCGCCTCCGGCTCGCGGCCCACGTGCATGGTGTCGTGCACCAGGGTGTGGTACCAACGCGCCCCGTAGAAGCGCGGCAGGCTCACCACCACGATCAGGAACCAGTGCCCGATGGCGATTGCCAACACCGCGAACGCCGCGTGGAACAGGAACTGGGTGACCTGCCGCCAGTACGCCTCGCGCCGCTCGCGCTCGGTAGCCTGCTCGTAGACGTAGCGCTGCCACACGCTGCGCCGCGGGTTGCTCAGGTAGGGCCGGAAGATTGCGGAGACCTGATCGTACAGGGTGGTTACCAGGGCGCTGATGTCGACTACCTGGAGCGCCTGCTGCAGCACCTGCTCGGTGGTCCTGATCTTCGGGTGCACGCGCTCGCCCTCGCTGCGGCGGTGCAGGGTGTAGCGGTGGTGGTACTTGTGGCTCATCCGGTAGGTGGCGAGGTTGCTGTTCCAGTGCACGATCCCGAAGACGCGCCCGAACAGGTTGTTCAGCCAGCGCGTCCGGAACATGGTGCGATGGGAGAGTTCGTGGGTCTGCGGATTGAACGCGAACAGGCCGCCGTGCACGTACAGCGCCAGCGCCAGCAACACCCATTGGCCGGTGCTGTACAACCAGTAGCAGGCGGCGCCCGAGGCCGCCAGGACGGCCAGCACCCCGAGCGAGTGCCACAGCCCCTGCAGGTCGCTGCGCCGCATGAACCGGGCCAGCAGCGCCCGATCGATCTGCGGCCGTTTCCACGCCACCCGGATCGGGGCATAGGGATACGCACTCATTTCACTTGTCACTATAACGATGCTGACCGTACCCGTGGCAAGCGCGCCACCTCGGGCGCTGCCAGTCATCGCCAGCAACCCGCTACGGCAGCTTCTCGAACACGAAGGTGCCCACCGGCGGTTCGCCGGCAGTGAAGTCGGTGTCACCAGACTCGCTGCTCAGGCGGGAGATCGGCTGTGCCGGATCGCTGTCGGCGTTGGCGGAGGTGAAGGTTGCGCCGTCGTCGGTGCCGGCGTCGTAGAGGAGCAACATCACCGTCTCGCTCTCCTTCCAGGCGCCGTCCTCGTCCAGCAGCGACAGGCCGGACACGCCGACGAACCAGTCGGGGCTCGGCGCCAGCATGCTCACCAGCGTCACGTACGGATGCGACGGAACGATGTCGAAATCCAGCGTAACGCTTGCCGGCGAAGTGGGCAGATTGCTGCCTGAGAGCCGGGCGTGGGCGGTACCGGCTGCGATCAGTTCCTCAATCTCCACGCCGAGTCGCGACGTACCACCGGTCTCCGCCATTTGCTCGATGCCGTCCGACGCGAGTGCACCGAGTTCCCAGATGTGGACTTCCTCGTTGTGCGTGGCGCCGACGAGGCCGGAAAAGTGTGGGCCAGACGGAAAGTTGGTGGGATGGGTCGCCGCCGTCCAGGTGGACGTGAACGTGACCCGATATTTGGCATTGCCATCCCCAGCCGGGGTTCCCATGGAGCAGGTTGCGCTGAGCAGAACGGCGGCCACCACTGCCACCGGTACGAGTAGGCGTTTCATGCGCGACAACATAGTCCGGGCCAACCCGGTGGCGCAATCAGCGCCCGACGGCAAGTTGGTCGTTCAGGAAGCCTGAGCGGTTCGGGTCGAGCAGGAACGCACCGGCGCCGGCGGCCGCGGGAGCGGCGTCTCCGCTGCGCCGGATCGACATGATGATGTAGACGAAGTTGGGCTGCGCCCAGGCCAGGTCGGTGGCGCTTGGCTCGGCGGGGTGCTCCGGATGAGAGTGGTAGAAGCCGAGCAGGGTCTTGCCGGCAGAGTCGGCGGCGCGTTCGGCGGCCAGGTAGTCGAGCGGAGACACCAGGTAGCGGCGCCCCCGGTTCTCGCCGGAGCGGTTGTCGATCGGGAACAGCCGCTCCACGGTGCGCTCGCTCCCAGCGGCGGCCACCGTGCCGATCAACGCTCCCACGCACTCCTCGGGATAGGCGTCGCGGCCGTGGCGCTCGATGTCATCGAAAAGGGTCTTCGGTAACGTAGTCATCGTTGCTCCAGTAGGGATCGTCCAGGTATTTCAGCGAATTGTCCGGGAACAGGGTCGCCACGGTGGCGCCGGGGTTGGCGCGCGCCACCTCCAGCGCGGCCCACAGGTTGGCGGCGGCGCTCGGGCTCAGCGCGTAGCCCAGGTAGCGCCCGGCGGCGATGGCACACCGGTACGCCATCTCGGTGTCGGCCTCCAGCACGTCGTCGGCCACCGCCGCGTCGTAGATGCCGGGCACGCGCGCGGTGGGCATGTGCTTCCAGCCCTCCAGGCCGTGGATCGGGTTGTCCGGCTGCACGGCGATGCAGCGCACGCCGCGCTCGCGCAGGAACCGGGCGGTGCCGATAAAGGTGCCGCTGGTGCCGAGGCCGGCCACGAAGTGGGTGGCCTGGCCGCCCGACTGGCGCCAGATCTCCGGGCCGGTGCCGGCGTAGTGGGCGCGCCAGTTGTGCTCGTTGTTGTACTGGTCGGGGTAGAAGTAGCGCTCGGGGTGCGCGGCGGCCAGCTCCTGAGCCTTGTGCTGGGCGCCGTCGGTGCCTTCCAGGTTGGAAGTGAACACCGAGCATGCACCGTAGTTGGCGATGATGCGCTTGCGCTCCGGGGTGACGTTGGCCGGCATCACCAGCTCTACCGGCAGCCCGAGGGCGCTGCCGAACATGGCCAGCGCGATACCGGTGTTGCCGCTGGTCGCCTCCAGGATGGTGCGCCCGACCAGCGTGCCGTCGGCCAGGGCCGCCTCCAGCATCCCCTTCGCCGCGCGGTCCTTCACCGATCCGCTCGGGTTGTAGTACTCCAGCTTGGCCAGGATGCGCGCCCGCGCCACCGTCTGGGAGATCTCCACCAGCGGCGTGTCTCCCACCAGGCGCGCGACGCGCTCGAACGCGCCGATTCGCATGCGCGGCTCAGTTGCCGCCGCGGGCGCGGGCGGCCAGTTCGCCGCGGGTCGGGTCGGTGCTGCTGGCGTGGCCGGCGAGCGGCAGCAACTCGGCGTGGATGGCGTCCAGGATCCACTCCTTCTGCGGGAAGAACGACTGCTCCATCTCGGCGCCGGGGGTGATCCAGTTGCGCGCACCCACCACCACCGGCGGCGCGTCCAGGTCTTCGAAGCACAGCCGCGTCAGGTTGGAAGCCACGGTGTGCAAAAAGCTGCCGCGGTCGCAGGCGTCGGAGGCCAGGACCACCCGCCCGGTCTTGCGCACCGACGCCGCGATCGGCTCCAGGTCGAGCGGGTTGAGGAAGCGCGCGTCGAACACTTCGGCGGCCAGGCCGTGCGCATCGCGCAGCTCGTCGGCCGCCTCCAGCGCGCGGTACAGGGTGGCGCCGATGGTCACGATGGTAAGGTCGCCGCCCTCGCGGCGCAGTACCGGCTGGCCCTCCTCCACCTCGTAGTAGCCTTCCGGCACGCCGCCGGCCACGAATTCCTCGCCGTAGTCGTACAGCCGTTGGCTCTCGAAGAACACCACCGGGTCGGTGCCCTGCAGGGCGCGGTTCATCATGCCCTTGGCGTCGTACGGCGTGGCCGGGAAGTACACCTTGAGGCCGGGGATGTGCGCCAGCAGCGACGACCAGTCCTGCGAGTGCTGGGCGCCGTAGCGGTTGCCGACCGACACGCGCATCACCAGCGGAAGCCGCAGCACGCCGGCGGACATCGCCTGCCACTTGGCCATCTGGTTGAGGATCTCGTCGCCGGCGCGGCCGATGAAGTCGCAGTACATCAGTTCCACCACCACGCGCCCGCCGCTCATCGCGTAGCCGACCGCGCTGCCGGCGATCGCCGCCTCCGAGATCGGCGAGTTGAACAGGCGATGGTAGGGCAGCAGCTCGGTAAGGCCGCGGTACACGGCGAACGCGCCGCCCCAGTCGCGGTTCTCCTCCCCGTAGGCGATTAGGGTCGGATCCACGGTGAAGCGGTGCGCGAGCGCCTCGAACAGGGCATCGCGGAACGCAACCACCCGCGAGCGCGGCAGCGGCTTGCCATCCGGGCCGAAAGCGCCGCGCGAGCGCCTGGCGATGGCGGCGGCGGGCGGGCAGCGGCTTGGCCACCGGGGCGGAAGGCCCCGCGCGGGCGCTTGGCGATGGCGGCGGCGCGCGGGTTGTCGGCCAGGCTGCCGGCCAGCTCCGGCTCGCCGTCCGCCATGGCGGTGCGCGATTCGTTCGAGAACATCACCCCCGCGATCAGGCGCGCCTCGCGGTCGGGGCGCGGCGAATGCTCCAGCGAGACCGCCAGCCGGCACACCATCTCCATGCTGTCGCCGGCGCGCTCCACCTCATCCTGCAGTTCAGCCTCGCTGGCCAGCTCGTTCTCGGCAAGGTAGGCGGCGTACCCGGCCAGGCAGTCCACCTCCTGCCACTGGGAAACTTCCTCGCGGGTGCGGTATGAGGCGGCGTCCGACGGCGAGTGGCCGGCCAGGCGGTAGGTGACCGTGTCGAGCAGCACCGGCCCGCGGCCCGCCTCCCGCAGCCCGCGCTTGGCGGGCACGGGCCCGGCGACCGCCCGCCCGGCGGCCCGCCTCCAGCAGCTCGCGCTTGGCGGCCACGGCCGCGGCTACCGCCAGCGGGTCGTAGCCGTCCACCCGCTCGGCGTGCAGACCGTCGGCGTTGACGCCGGCGCCGATGCGCGCGAGCACCTCGAAGCCCATGGTTTCGCCGGCGGTCTGGCCGCCCATGCCGTAGAAGTTGTTGAGGAAGTTGAACAGCATCGGCGGGGCGCCGCCCACGTCCTCGTCCCACAGCGTGCGGTACTGTTCCATGGCGGAGAAGGTAATCGCCTCCCAGGTCGGCCCGCAGCCGGCCGCGGCGTCGCCGATGTTGGCGACCACGATGCCGGGACGCCGGTTGCAGCGCTTGAACAGCGCGGCGCCGGCCGCTATCGGCGCGGAACCGCCGACGATGGCGTTGTTGGGCATGCTGCCGAACGGGGCGAAGAAGGCGTGCATGGAACCGCCGAGGCCGCGGTTGACCCCGGTGGTGCGGGCGAAGATCTCCGCGAGCACGCCGTACAGGATGAAATGGCGCGCCAGCTCCTGCACCGAGTCCCACTGCGCCGCCGGCTCGATGACGCGCAGCACGTCGCCGCCGAGGTAACCCTCCATGATGCGCTGCAGTTCGGCCTCCGGGAGCACGCGGATGGCGCGCGCACACTTGGCCAGGATCTCGCCGTGGCTGCGGTGCGAGCCGAACATCAGGTCTTCGGGGGTGAGCGGCAGGCACAGGCCCACCACCGCCGCCTCCTGGCCAATCGACAGGTGGGCGGCGCCCGGATGCTCGTAGGCCATGCCGCGGTAGGCGCCCTGCGTCTTGATGTCGCCGAGCATGCTCTCGAAGGCGCGGATCATCACCATGTCGCGGTACACGTCGCGCAGGGCCGCGCTGCCCCAGCGCTCGCGCTCGGCCTGCGGATCCGGCTGATACCGGTTCAGCGGGATCGGCGCCGTTTCCAGCCAGCCCTCCCGGCGCACCAACTCCGGTGCGATTACCATCGATTTGGGCATGTTCCGTTACTCCCTCGCTACCATTGCACTTCCCACAATACGTCGCGCAGCGCCTCCGACACGGTCGGATGGGGAAACACAATCTCGCGCAACTCCTCCACGCGCAACTCCGCCTCGATCATGGTGGCGGCGCCGAAGATCAACTCCGAGGCAGGCGTGCCGATCATGTGCACGCCGAGCAGCACGTGGCTGTCGGCGTCGACGATTACCTTGACCAGCCCGCGCGGCGCGGGATGGCCGCCGGCAGCGGGGGCAAGGTGCTCGGCGAGAAACCGCCCGTTGGCGGCCAGCGGCAGGCGCGCCACCCGTACGTTGCGCCCGGAGGCGCGTGCGGTCTCCTCGGACAGGCCCACGCCGGCGATCTCCGGCAAGGTATACACCACCCACGGCACCGCGTGGTAGCGCATCCGGTTGCTGCCGGGCCGCGGCGACGCGATGGCGTCCACCGCCACCTCGCCCATGCGCGAAGCGGCGTGCGCGAGCAGGGAGCGGCCGGTCACGTCGCCCACCGCATACAGGCCGGCCACGTTGGTGCGCTGGTACTCGTCCACGGTCACGCCGCGCCGGTTGAACACGGCTCCCGCGGCGTCGAGCCCGAGGCCGTCGGTATTCGGCGTCCGTCCGGTAGCGAGCAGCACCAAGTCGGCCGCCTCGGTCTGCTCGCCCTCGGCGGTGGCGAGCGCGACCCCGGAGGCCGTGACCGCCGCCACCCGAGCCCCGAGGTGCCAGACCACGCCGGGCAGGGCGCTCTTGAGTTGCCGCGCAATGTCACCGTCCACCCCGGCCAGGATGTCGTCGAGCATCTCCACCACCACCACCTGGCAGCCGACGGCGTGGAAATAGCAGGCGAATTCCATGCCGATATAGCCGCCGCCGACGATTACCACGCGGGCGGGGAGCTCCTGCAACTGCAGGGCGCCGGTGCTGTCCACCACGTGCGGCAGGTCGGCGCCCGCGATCGGCGGACGGGCGGCGCGCGAACCGGTGGCCACGATCACGTTGCGGGCGCCGAGTTCGCGTCCGTCCACGGTCAACCGGCCGCGCCCGGTCAGCAGCCCGGTGCCGCGCTCCACGGTTACGCCGTGGCGTTCCATTTGGCTCGCCACGCCGCCGCGCAGCCGCTCGGTGACCGCGCTCTTCCAGGCCATCGCGGCGCCGAGATCGTAGCTCGCCTCGCTCACGGTCACGCCGTAGGCGGCACCGCCGCGCGCCTGCTGCAGCAGCTTGGCAGAGTGAATCAGCGTCTTGGTAGGGATGCAGCCGCTGTTCAGGCACACGCCGCCGAGATGGCCGCGCTCCACCAGCACCGTGCTGAGCCCGCGCGCGGCGGCGCGCTCGGCCGCCACGTATCCGCCGGGCCCGCCGCCTACCACTGCCAGATCGAAATCGCTCATGCTGCCCCTGCTACAGCGCGGCCAGCAGATCGATGTCGGCGACCGCCGCGCCGAGCGCCTGCAGAAAACGCGCCGCCGGCGCTCCGTCCACCACCCGATGGTCGATGGTCAGCGACAGGCCGAGGTGGCGGCGCCAGGCGACCTGAGCCGGGTCGGGTGCGCCGGCCGCCGCCGGGTCGGCAAGCACCGGCTTCAGGGTAAGCGCGCCGACGCCAAGAATCGCTACCTGCGGCAGGTTCAGGATCGGCGTGAAGCTCTCCACCCCCAACGCACCGAGGTTGGTGACCGTGAAAGTGCCGCCGTGCAGCAGATCGGGGCTGATCGATCCCGCCTGCGTGGCGGCCGCCAACTCGTGGGCGCGTGCCGCCAGCGCCGCGATCGACAGCCGGTCGGCGCCGCCGATCACCGGCACCACCAGCCCGCGGTCGGTATCCACGGCGAATGCAAGCTGCACCGTGCGATGGCGCTCGATCTGGTCTCCCGCCACCACCGCGTTGAGTTCCGGATACTGCGGCAGGGTCCGCGCCACGGCGTACAAAACCAGGTCGTTGATGGTCACGCCCGCCAGTCCCAGGTGCTCCGGGCTGGCCTTCAGGCGTGCGCGGTAGGCAAGCAGCGCCTCGGCGTCGGCCGTGGCATGCATGGTGAGCTGCGCGGTATCGCTGACCGACTGCTGCATGCGCTCGCTGATCAGCTTGCGCACGCCGGTGATCGGTACCGTCTCCACCGCCTCGGGCGCGGCCTCGGCCGGCGCCGGTGCCGCTGCCGCTGCCAGGTCGGCGAGGGTAACGCGGCCGCCGATGCCGCTGCCCGCTGCCGGCACCGGCGCCCCGGCGGCGGCGGCGGCACGGGCGGCGCCGGTCAGCGCCGGGCGCGCCTGCGCGGCGGCGACCACGTCGCGTTCGATTATGCGCCCGTTCGGCCCGCTGCCGGCCAACGCGGTGTAGTCGACGCCCAGTTCGGCGGCCCGGCGGCGCGCCCGCGGCGATGCGGCCGGCCCCCTGCCGGACGCCGGCAGGGCGTCCCCGGAACCCACCGGTTCGGGTGCGGCAACGGCAGCAGCAACAGCAACAGACCCGGCCCCCGCCCCGGTGTCCGGCGGCCCGGAAGACACCGGGGGCGCAGTGTCCGGTTCGCCGGATGCGGCCGCCTGCTCCGGTGCGGCCGCTGGTGCGCCGCCAGCCCGGCCACCGGGGGCGGACGGTTGTTCACCGGGCTCGCCCACCGCCGCGATCGGCGTCAGTACCGGCACCTCCTCGCCCTCGCCGGCGAAATGCACCAGCACGGTGCCCGCCGCCGTCGATTCCACCTCGAACGACGCCTTGTCAGTCTCTATCTCGCACAGCAACTCGCCGGTGGCCACCGTGTCGCCAGGCTGCTTGAGCCAGCGCACAATGGTACACGCCTCCACCGACTGCCCCTGCCGCGGCATTACTATCTCGGTTGCCATTTACCGCTTCAGCATAGCCGGTTGGCGCCACAATTTCGACCGGACGGCCAACCGGTCACCCGGTGTGCCTGGCCGCCGCCGCGGCCACCGGGTCTGCCTGCCCGCCGCGGCGGGCGCTCGGAACCCCCCCGCCATGACGCCCTGCTATGGCCTCTCCATGCGGGCCACCTCATCGTCGATCAGTTCGGCGAAGTGATCGTACGGCACCGCGCCGGACAGGAAGCGACCATTCACGAAAAACGCGGGGGTACCGGAGACCCCGGCGGCGGTGCCGGCCAGCAGGTCGTTGCGCACCGCCTCGGAGTGGCGGCCCGAGTCCAGGCAGGCGTCGAACTCGGCGCCCGCCAGACCGATGCGGCGCGCCTTTTCCTTGAGATCGGGCACGGTCATCGCGTGCTGCTCGGCGAACAACACGTCATGGTACTCCCAGAAGCGGTCCTGCTCGCCCGCGCACAGCGACGCCTCCGCCGCCTTCCAGGCTTGCGGGTGAATGGAGGTCAGCGGAAAGTGCCGGTATACCAGCCGCACCCTGCCGGCGTACTGCTCCATGACCCGTTCGAGCGTCGGCTGTACCCGCACGCAGAACGGACACTCGAAATCGGAGAACTCGATGATGGTCACGGCGGCATCCGGTTCGCCGCGGGCAGCGAACCCGTCCGCGGCCACCTCGAACCGCAATGGATCGAGCAAGTACTCGACTCCGAACCGCGCTTCCACGATGGCGAAGAACTCGTCGCGCACACGAACCAGCGCCTGGCGCTCGAGGAAGGTCCGAATCTGGCCCGCCACCTCCGCCAGCGGGCGCCCGATGCGATCCTGGTTGCGATCGTAAAAGGTCTCGATGTCCTGATCGCGCACCGGCGCCGCCGCAGCCTGGATGTCGGCCTCCACCGCCGCCACCGTGGCTCCGGTGCGCGCCGCCTCCAGTGCGAGCAGACGTTCCAGCACCAGTTGCCGCAACGACGCCTCCAGCACGTCATGGCGCCCGCGCACCGCCTCCGCCTGGCAGCGCAGGGCCTCCATTTCGCGCGCTTCCAGGTCGCTGGCCGCGGCGGCGAGAAGTTCGTCCCTCGACACCTCCTGGTCGCCGATCAGCGCCACCGCGCCGGCATCGTCCGCCCACAGCAGGGGGGCGGCCGCCGCCAGCGACAGCACCGCGCACAGCAACACCCGCGTCGGCCACGCATGGACCCGTTTCCATCGCGGTACGCGCCCGCTCATGACCGTGGTTCCCGCGTGCATTCAACCAGCCTCCAGGGAGCCCTTGGTGAACCAGAGGTCCACGGCCATCACCGCGGCGCCGGTGTGGGTATCCAGGTCGCCGGTCACCTGCTCCAGTTCGGACACCAGCGGCAGCAGATCGCGCTCCGCGACCACCGCCATGATGGTGCGGCTCGCCTCGCTGCGATCACCGAGAAAGTTCAGAAAGTCGCCGAACAACGGCACGTTGGTGAGGATATTCTTGATGCCTGTCGACTCGGTGATGGTGGCGCCCTGGATGCCATGCTCCAGAAACAGCGTTACTACGTCGTCCAGGAATCGCAAGTCGTACAGTACGATAATCAGCAGCTTGTGGTTGCCGGCGTCGCGCGCCGCCGCCGGTTCCACCGGCATCAGGTGAGCGGCTACCGCGTCGCGCAGCGCGGTCGGCGTCGGCGCGGCCAGCATCTCCTCGCGGGCGGCGCGGTTCAATCCCACGCGCGAGATGTGCGCTAGGTAGCGCAGATACTCCTGCGGGGCCTCCTCCGGACCAACCAGTACGAAGAACAGCCGGCTCGGCGACCCGTCGGAGCTGTCGTAGCGCACTCCGCGCGGGGAAACCGCAACCCCCAGCGCAAACTGCTCGACGCCGGTCATGCGTGCGTGCGGAATGGCGACGCCGTGTTCGAACCCCGTCGATCCGAGGTCCTCCCGTTCCCGCAGAGCCGCCAGCAGCGTTTCGCGCGACACTCCCAGATCGACCGTCGTCATCAGCGTCGCCAGCTCTTCCAGGCAATCGCTCTTGTTCCGTGCCTGCAGCGCCACCGTGCAGCGCCGCGGTTCCAGCAGACCGGCCAGTTCCATCTGATCACCTCCCCCGACCGCCATCGTCTACAATCGTGCGGTTCCGCGCACGATCCCGAATCGCGAGATCAGCGGCCCGATCAGCTCGTTCACGAACACGCTGAACAGCACCACGTTGGTAAGCAACCGGAGCATCTCCCGTACCGCCTCCGGCGCATCGACAAACAGCGCCGACCCCTGCACCACCATCGCCAGGCCAATCGCCACCCCGGCCTGCGGAAACAGGCAGAAGCCCAGGTAGCGGCGCACATTGGCCGGCGCCCGCACCACCAGGGAGCCGACGGTAACCCCGGCCATCTTGCCGGCGAACCGCGCCGCAAGGTACACCAGACCGAGCACCACCACCAACCCCTGCCCGACCACGCTCAGATCCAGCTCGGCGCCGGCCAGAATGAAGAACAGCGCGAAGACCGGCGCCGTGATCGGCTCCAGGGCGGCGAATACGCGCCGGTTGCGCGCCGCCAGGTTCACCAGCACCACACCGGTGCACATGTTGGCGATCAACGCGGACAGCCCCAGCAGCAACACCCCCGCGGTGGCGGCGAACAGCACGCCGAGCGTGATCAGCAGCACCTCGTTGTCGGGCCGGCGGCGCCCCGCCACGACGTGAATCACCAACCCCGAAACGACTCCGGCCAGTGCCGACAGCCCGATCTCGGCAACGCCGTGCCCGAACGCGACCAGGATTCCGGCACCGTCCGTCGCCCCGCCCATCAGCAGTGGGGTCACCACCGCGAAGCCGATCGAGAACAGCAGCACGCTCACCGCGTCGTCGAATGCCACGACGCCGAACAGGTAGTCCACGAACTCGCCGCGGGCGCGCAGGTCGCGCACGATCACCACCGTGGCTGCGGGCGCGGTGGCCGCGGCGATGGCTCCGAGCAGCAGAGCGTAACTGAACGGCAACAGCAGGAATCCCAGCACCGTCGACACCATCACCGCCGCGAAAATCGCCTCGAACAGGGTAATGGCGAGGATCTTGCCGCCGGTGCGGCGCAGCTTGGCAAAGTGGAATTCGCCGCCGATGGTGATGGCGATGAAGCTGAGCGCCACCTCGGTGATCGGAGCCAGCGACGCGACCGTGTGGTGGTCGACGATGCCGGCCACCGAATCGCTGACCACGAGGCCGGCGACGATGTAGCCGGTAATGGTCGGCAGGCGCAGCAGTTGGCACAGCCGCCCGAACACGTAGCCGGCCAGAATCAGAACGCCGAGGCTCAACAGCGGGTGGCCATTGATCGCCGCAATGGCATCGTGCAGCAACTCCCCCAGCATCGGCCCCATCCTAGTCGGCGCCGCCGAGGGCGGTCAACGCCAAGGTTCGTTGCAGTTCGTTCAGTAGCGCCAGCGCCAGCCGCCCAAAACCAGGAATTCGGGCGCCGCCGCCGCCCGATGGCCGGGCTGCAGGGTCACGACGGTGCCGACGCGCAGTTCGCCGACTGCCAGCGGCTGATCCCACTGCGCTGTCACGTCCACCTGGCGGCCGCTCGGCACCAGGTCGGCGGATACCACGCTGTGCACCACCTCGCCCGCCTTGGTGCGCCCGGTGGGCACCGCAAGCGTGGCCCGGCCCGCTTCGACGCGCAGCGGCTGTGATACCGACAAGTGCAACTCGCCGCCGGCGCCGACCGGCGTGCTGGCGGCCACCGACGCGGCACTGGTGGTCAGCGGCGCCACGTCAGTCACGATCCCGTGGCGCGCCGCCGCGCTTACCGCCCCCAGTTCCACGCCCGCACGCAGCCGCAGCACTCGACCAAAACCGCATTCACCTCGCCGTTGATACAATGGGCGGTCGCGGTGGGGTCGCAGGGGTTGCCGTGGGCGTTGCCGGCGGCCCGGACGAGGATGGTCTTGTCCGCCTCGTCCGCCTGTGCCATGGCAGCGACCGCTGCTCCGATATTGGCGCGCAACTCCTGCTCGCTTTAGCCGTCGATCACGCCGTTGAACCGCTGCCGGCACAAATTGCGGAGGGGCCGAGGGTTGAGCGGGTTGAGCGCCACGCCGCGAACCGATAGATTGCGGCGATGAGCGACAAGCGAGCGAATGGCGCCCGGCCCGACGTGGTGGTGATCTTGGTGGACGACATGGGCTGGTCCGATCTGGGCTGCTACGGCGGCGAGATCAACACCCCCAACCTCGACAGCCTGGCCGCCGGCGGCGTCCGCTATACGCAGTTCTACAACTGCGCGCGCTGCTGCCCGACCCGCGCCGCGCTGCTCACCGGCCTGTATCCGCACCGCGCCGGCATCGGGCACATGACCGCGCAGACCTCCGACGCGCTGCGCCAGAGCCGCCTGCTCGACCGCCCCCACTACCGCGGCTACCTGAGCGACAACACCGCCACCATCGCCGAGGCCCTGCGCCCCGCCGGCTATCAGACCTTCATGGCCGGCAAGTGGCACGTCGGCAACTACCGCCCGCACTGGCCCACCGACCGCGGCTTCGACCGCTACGCCGGCATGCTGTCCGGCGCCTGCAACTACTGGGACCCTGGCGCGCAGGCCGGCCTGCTGGAAGACGACGAGCCGGTCACCGACCTGCCGCCCGACTTCTACACCACCGACTGGTTCAGCGAGCGCGCCGCGCAGTTCGTGGCCGATGCCGACCCCGAGCGCCCCTACTTCCTGTACCTCGGCTACAACGCGCCGCACTGGCCGCTGCACGCGTGGCCGGAGGACATCGCGCGCTACCGCGGCGCCTACCTGGACGGCTGGGACGAGATCCGCCGCCGCCGGCTGGCCCGGCAGAAGGAGCTGGGCCTGTTTCCGGAGCACGTGCCGCTGTCGCCGCGCGATCCGGAGTGCCCGCCGTGGGACCAGATCGACCGCATCCCGGACGCCCAGGGCCGTACCTTCACCGCCGACGAGTGGGACCTGCGCATGGCGGTGTACGCGGCAATGATCGACCGCATGGACCAGGGCATCGGCCGGCTGCTTGACCAGATCCGCCGCACCCGCGACCTCGACAACACGGTAATCATGTTCGCCTCCGACAACGGCGCCTGCGCCGAATCGTGGGATCCCGTCCCCGACGTGCCCGCCGGCCCCAAGGAGTCCTACACCGCGTGCTTCCTGCCGTGGGCCAACGCCTCCAACACCCCGTTCCGGCTGTTCAAGCACTGGCTGCACGAGGGCGGCTCGGCGACCCCGTTCATCTTCCACTATCCCAACCAGCACGATCCCGACGGGGCCGCCGGCGGACGCATCGAAACCAGCTATTACGCGCACGTCAAGGACATCATGGCCACCTGCCTGGACCTGACCGGCGCCTCCTACCCGAGCCACGTGCGCGGCTACCCCACCCTGCCGCTCGACAGCCGCTCCTTCCTGCCCAACCTCAGGGGCGAGGAGGCGGATAACCCCGAGACGCTGTACCTGGAGCACGAGGGCAACCGCGCCGTCCGGCAGGGCAAGTACAAGCTGGTGTCCTGGTACAGCGAGGCGCGCGGCTACACCCGGACCAACGTCGGCAAGGGCGAACGCACCGGCCCCTGGGAGCTGTACGACCTGGAAGCCGACCGGGTGGAACTGAACGACCTGTCAGCCGCCGAGCCGGCGCTGCGCGACAAGCTGATCGAAGACTACGGCCGCTTCTCGGAGCGCACCGGCGTGTCCGACTGGCAGGAAATCCAGCGCGACCTCGAACGCATCTACCGCGAGCAGTGAGCGGTCGCGGTCCCGGTCGCCCGGTCAGCCGTAGACGGTGAGCCGGTCCGGTTTGTCCGGGTCCACGGCCCACAACTCCTCGGAGCGGTACACGCGCGGGGCGCGCGGCGGGGCGTCGGGAAGCCGCCACTCCGGGTTGTACTGGCGGATAAGCTCCAGCATGTTGCGGTAGGCGATGCGGTCCTTGAGGTCGTCGTCTATCGGGGCCTGCTCAATGATCTGTTGCAGCAGGCGGTAGTCGTAGTAGGGCAGGTCGGCGCCGAACAGGATGCGCTCGCGGCCCACCTGGCTCGCCAGCTTGGCGAAGTCCCACAGGCTGCCGCGCGCGTCGGGATACTGCACCACCTCGAACCAGACGTTGTCCAACCCCGCGAAGTGCTCGGCGGCGTGGCTGCTGGCGTGGGTAATGAAGGTGACGCTCGGGAACATGCGCACGATGTCGCCGAACAGCGCGTCGTGCATGTGCACGTTGCACAGCCCGCCGCGCCCGGCCGCCATCTCCACGAACGGGATGCACGCCTCGCGCACCGGCGGGTGCGACACGATGCCGTGCAGGCCCAACTCGCTCATTGCCCACTCCGCCTCGTCCACGGCGATCTGGCCCAGGCACGGCTCGACCAGGGCGAGCCCCAGCGGCACATGCTCCGGGAAATCGCGGCGGGCGCGGGCGATTACCCGGTTCTGGTCGCGGATGTCCTCCAGCCCGCGCAGCATCAGGCCGCCGGTGGCGGTCGGCATCGACAGGCTGGCGTAGACGCCGGTCTCGGCGAACCGGGCCAGCGCCATGGCGGTGCTCTGGCCGGTGGGCGGCAGCCGGTTCAGGGTGCGCCCGACGTGGTTGTGACAGTCAATCCAGGGTCTCATGGTTGTTCTCCTTGTTTGAGAGCGGCGACTTCCCCGCGCAACCGCACCAGCTCAGCTTGCTCAGCCTGGGCGCGGTTCCAGATGGCCCTGGTGCGCTCGTTGGGACCGTAGGCGCTCGGCGGCATCAGCATGGCGCGCTGCCGGTCCGAAAGGTCACCATAGTGATCGGCGTTGTAGTAGCACGGGCTCCAAGCCACGGCGTGCGGAGTGTACTTGTAGAAGATCGTACGCCGTTCGTTCGGTCCTCTCCAGGGCACGGTTCCGTGGGCAAGGGCTTCGGTGAAGATGATGGCGTCGCCTGCGTTGACAGCTACCCTGTCCACAACCTCCGGGATTTCGTCCTGGGTGGCGCTGTTCTTCCAGTCAGGCGGCAGCTCGAAGTTGGCCTTGTGGCTGCCCGCGATGCAGGCGAAACCACCATCGCCGGGCTGCACCGTGTTCAGTTCGTACGCAACCGCGATCAAACCGTTGTAAAACTTGCCGTTGTTGTAGCGGTAGTAGCACTGACCGCCATCGGTGGGGCCTACCAGAGTGGTGTCTCCGCCGGCGCCCTGCCCGCCCCCGTGCAGATAAAGCGATCGGTGGTGCTCGGCAGTGTTGACGTTGAGGTAGTCGTGATCGAGCCGGTAGCCGACGCCCAGGAGCTCATTCAGATACGGCGCGATGGTCGGGAGGTCGATGAGGTCGATGTAGGCACCGCCCCACTCGAGCAGCGATGCCGACGACCAGGCCCGGTCGGCATCGTCCGGCAACCGGGTTCGGTCGGACCCGTAGTGGCGCTTGACGCCCTTGGCCCGCACCCGGTCGAACTGCTCGGACAAGGCGGCGACCTGGTCGGCGGTCAGGGCGTTTCTGACCACAAGGTACCCGCGCAAGTCGAAGACATACTTCTCACGATGGTTCATGACCCAAACCCTACCGCCTAGCGGCGAGGTCACGCAAATGCGCGAGCGCTGGTCGTGCGGAACTCAAGCTGCCGTGGCCTCAGGCTTACGACGGCCACACACGGCTGAGATCAACCACAACGCCGTGCAGCCCATCGAACGCAATGGAATCGGTGAACGTACCGGCGAGGACCAACCTGGCGTCTCGCCGGACGTGCTTGACGACGGCGCGGGCCACCGGATCGACGATCCAGTACTCGTCCACGCCGGCCCGCTGATACAGGCTCAACTTCAATTCACGGTCCTTGCTCCGGGTCGACGGCGACAGGACCTCGACAACCAGGTTCGGGGGGCCGGCTACCGTGCGTTCGGTCAGATAGGAGTCACGGGCCGACAACACTACCAACAGGTCCGGTTCCACAATGTCGTGATCGGTGAGGTGCACCGCCGTGGGGGCATTGAACACCTCACCAAGACCCGCCAGTTCTATCTGAGAGTAGAGTTGGAACTGAATGTGACGGGAAATGCGCTGGTGGTCGATGTTCGGTGCGGCGCTCACGTGGTGTACCCCGTCGATGATCTCATGCGACCGCCCATCCTCGGGAAACGCAAGGTAGTCTTCGTATGTCAGCCGGGAGCCGGTAAGAGTAGTTGTCGCCACGCTTTCACGTGATCGTACCTCCCACCGATCCGCCCTGCAAGCTGACCGCCCTGACATCCCCGCCCTCCCCGCCCTGCCCATCAAGTGCGCGGCGCGGGCAGTTCCACGGCGCGGCGTTCGGCGGTGGCGCGACGGGCAGCGGCGATGATGCGCAGGTTGTGCAGGGCCAACTCGCCGCCGACCGGCGGTGGCTCGCCCGCCGCCAGGGCCGCGAAGGTGGCGGCGAAGTAGCGTCCGTGGCCGCTCTCCGCCCACGCCGGCTGCGGCGGCAGCGCCTCCTCCTGCCATTGCCGCGTGGCGCGCGCATACTGCCACAAGCCGCGTCCGCGGCGCATCACCCGCACCCCGCCGGCCGGGCCCTGCACCTCGGCCAGGTTGGCGCTCTCGCCGGCGTCGCGAGCGCCGGCTCCGCCGTCGCCGGGTACGCACCAGGAGGTGGCCACCGTGGACAGCGCGCCGCCTTCGTGCTCCAGCAGCAGCAGCGCCAAGTCGTCCACGTCGAACGCGAAGTGCTGCGTGGCCACCCGCGCCTCCACGTAGCGCACCGGCGCGCCGACCAGCGTCTCCAGCAGGTAGATCTCGTGGTAGGCGGTGTCGTTGATGGCGCCGCCCCCGGCCGCGCGCGAGGCACGCCACTCGTTGTTCGGGTCGGCTCGGTCGTCGGTCTTGTTGAACAGCGACTTGGCGCGCCCGAAGAACGGCGTGCCCACGGCGCCCTCGCCCAGCAACGCCCGCGCCCGCTCCATGCCGGGCGTAAACAGGAAGTTGTGCACCACCGCGTACGGCACGCCGTTGCGCCGCACCGCGGCCAGCACCTCCTCTGCCTGTTCCACCGAGGTGGCCATTGGCTTCTCGCTGATCACTGCCACGCCGGCCGCCGCCGCGTCCATCGCCTGCCCGGCGTGCATGTGGTGCGGGGTGGCGATGGTCACCGCGTCCAGCTCGGCCCGCTTCAGCATCTCCCGGTAGTCGGCGTAGCGGCGCTCCGGCGGCACCGCCAGCATCTCGCCCATACCACTCAGGTTGTCCGCCACCGGATCGGCCAGCGCCGTCACCCGCACCAGCTCGGGAATCGCCCGGTACCCCGGCGCATGGCTCTGCCGTACAATGCCGCCGCAGCCGATCAGACCCAGACGAACCGGTCGCTGCATCTCCGCCCCTCCCTTGCCGCCCATGGCGCCGCGCGCAGCATAGCGCCGGTCAACCGAAGGCGGCAAGACTTCGCATTGCCTCAGCGCATTGCCTCACTCACGTTCACCACGCGATGCGCCGACGGTCTGCTTCCACGGCATCGAACCAGCTCTCCAGTTCCCGCTGCATGCGGACGCGGCGCGCGGGATGCCGCTT
The DNA here is from genome assembly GCA_002238925.1 of Spirochaetaceae bacterium bin103. GTDB lineage: Bacteria > Spirochaetota > Spirochaetia > SZUA-6 > Bin103 > Bin103. The sequence continues at coordinate 48,717 of MPNH01000029.1, forward strand.
GGAGAGATCCACCTCCTCGCCGGGATCGTCCGCCAGGTTGAACAACTGCGCCGGTTCCGGGGCCGGCACCGGGCGCTCCAGCATGGTCTGCTCGACCGGCATGGTGAAGTGGGGCTCCGCGAACATCCGCTCGTACCAGCGCGTGTCCTCGTCCGACTTGTAGCGCGCCTCCGGCAGGTACGGCCACACCAGCTTCCACTCACCGTCCCGCATCGCCGCGTTGCAGTTCCGCACCGGACGGTTGCGGTTGTGCTGCCAGAACAACCGCGTGCGCGGAGCATCGACGGCATCGCCCGCCAGCACCGGCAGCAGATTCAGCCCGTCCAGGGGCAACTCCGGGCGCTCCGCCACGCCGCACGCGGCCAGCAGCGTCGGCAGCCAGTCGGTGAAGTGGGCCATGCCCCGAAACACCCGGCCATCGGGCAATCCCGCCGGCCAGCGCACGATCGCGGGCACCCGGATGCCGCCCTCCAGCACCAAGTTCTTGGCGCCGCGGAACGGCCCGTTGTAGCGCCGGTAGCCGCCGCCGAGCAGCGGCCCGTTGTCACTGGTGAACAACACGATCGTGTTCTCCGCCATGCCGAGCGCGTCGAGCGCTTCAAGTACGCGGCCGACGCCAGCGTCCAGGCGCCGGATCATGCCGTACAATGTGCTCACCGTGGCGTTGAAACCGCCATGCTCGGTGAACGGGCGCACGTCCTCGGGCGGCGCTTCGAGCGGTGCGTGCGGCGCGTTGTAGGCCAAGTACAGGAAAAACGGCTCCGAACGGTGGCGCTGCAGGAAGCCGACCGCCTCGTCGGTGAACACGTCGGTGAGATAGCGCCCGTCGCAATGCCACGGCGCCCCGCCGCGATCCAGGATCCAGCGCCAGTAATACATGCCGCCGTTGAGGAAGCCGACGAACTCGTCGAACCCCCGCGCCCGCGGATGGTGGCGCGGGTCGAAGACGCCGTTGTGCCACTTGCCGACCATGCCGGTGGCATACCCCGCCGCCTTGAACAGGTCGGCCACGGTCGCCTCGCGCGGGGCGATGCGGTCCATGCCGCGGTTGGACTCCACGCTGAGCGCCCCGGTGCGCTGGTGGTAACGGCCGGTGAGTAACGCGGCCCTGGCCGGGGCGCACAGCGGCGCCCCCGAGTAGTGCTGGTCGAGCCGCACCCCCTGGCGGGCGAGCGCATCGAGATGCGGGGTCTGCACGGCCGGGTTGCCGTATACGCCCATATCGCCATAGCCCTGATCGTCGGTCAGGATGAGCACGACGTTGGGGCGCGCCGCCATCCGCGGCCGGCTCACACCCGCACCTGCTGGAAGTTGATGCGCTCCTTCAGGTGGCTGTAGTGGGTCAGGCGTATCATGCGCGCCAGCATCCGGTCGACCAGATCCGCCGCCACGCCGCGGTATCCGGCGCTGCCGGCGAGGTTGTGCAGCTCCCAGGGATCGCGGCGCAGATCGTAGAGTTCCAGGACGCCGCCCTGTTCGGGGTCGTAGACCAGCTTGGTGCGCGCGTCGCGGATCATCATGGCCGTGCCCAACTCCGAAAATACCTCGCGGCGCGGGGCGTCCCGCCCGTGCAGGAGCCGCAGCAGGCTGATTCCCTCCCGGGCGCGGCTTCCGCCCCGCCGCGCCGCCCCCGCGGCATCCAGGAAGGTAGGGTACAGGTCGACGCCGCTGACCAGCTCGCGCGCGGCGGTCATCCCCACCCGCCGGTCGCAGGGCACGCCGGGCCCGGCCATCAGCAGCGGTACGCGGCTCACCGGCTCGTGGAAGTAGCGCTTGCCCTCCAGCCCGTGATCGCCCAGCAGGTTGCCGTGGTCGGAGGTGAACACCACCAGGGTATCGTCGATCCAGCCGCGCTGCGCCAGCACCTGCAGCAGGCGGTCGACCTGGTGGTCGATGAACGCGACCATCCCCAGGCTGGCGGCGCGCTGACGGCGGAACCGATCGATCGTGGCCGGGTCGTCCAGGCTGCCGCTGCGGGCCAGGTCGCGGGCGGCGTAGAGGTCGCTGCCGGCGCGCACGCGGCCGTGGATGCCCACCGGCTCGGCCACCTCCTCCGGCGCGAACCTGCTCGCGTACGGCTCCGGGGCCCAGTACGGCCCGTGCGGGCCGACGAAGCCGACGGTAAGGAACAGCGGCGCGCCGCCCTCGTACGATTGCAGGTAGCGCACCGCCGACTCGCCGATGTAGCCGTCGGTGGTGTCGCCCGGATCGCTGCCGGCCACGTACTCGGCGCTGACCTCGCTGCGCCACTCCTGCAACAGGCCGCGCTCCGCCAGGTGGCGGGTGAACCGGTCCGCGCCGCGGCGGGCGTCGGCCACGTCGCCCACCTGCCAGACGTGGTCGTACCCGTACTCACGCAGCAGCGGATCATCGTCGACCAGGTCGTACGCCAGTCCGGAGCGGTCAATGAGGTGATGCTTGCCGACGTATGCGGTGTGGTAGCCCAGTTCCTGCAGGCGGCGGGCGCAGGTGTCGCCTCGCAGGTCGGCGGTAATCGGTTCGCCCATGTTGCCGCACACCCCGTGCTGGCCGGGAAACAGCCCGGTAACGATGCTGTTGCGCGACGGCGAGCACAGCGTGGCCGCGCAGTAGCAGTTCTCGAACCGCACCCCCCGGCGCGCCAGCGCGTTGAGCGCGGGGGTGGCACGCCCGAGCGCGTCTGCCCGCATCTGGTCGACCAGAACGAACAGGATATGCGGCGGTCTCGGAGCCACTATCCCCGTCCGCTCATGGCGTAGGGGTCGGCGGCGTCGCGCAGCCCGTCGCCGACGAAGTTGTACAGCAGCACCGCCACGATCACGAACAGCGCCGGGGTCAGCAGCCACGGGTAGATGGCGATACTCGTTACGTTCTGTGCCCCGCGCAGCAGTGTCCCCCAGCTCACCGCCGGCGGCTGAATCCCCAGGCCCAGGAAGCTGAGCGCGGTCTCGCCCAGGATCATGCCGGGAATCGCCAGGGTGAGCCGCACGATGAGGTAGCTCAGGAAGCCGGGCAGCAGGTGGGTGGCGATGATTGTCCCGGCGCGTGTTCCGGCCAACCGGGCGGCGGTCACGTAGTCGTACTCGCGCAGCTCCAGCAGCTTGCCGCGCACCACGCGCGCCACCCCGGTCCAGCCCAGCACCGACAGGATCAGCGTGATGGTGAAGTAGGTGCGCAGCACCGGCCAGTTGACCGGGATCACCGCGCTCAGCGCCATCCACAGGGGAATGCCGGGAATGGAGTTGAAGATCTCGATGAGGCGCTGAATGAGCAGGTCCGGCAGGCCGCCGAAGTAGCCGGAGATGCCGCCGAGCAGACAGCCGAGCACGAAGCTGATCGTCACGCCCACCAGGCCGATGGTCAGACTCACGCGGCTGCCGGCCAGGACGCGCGAGAACAGGTCGCGGCCGAGCTCGTCGGTGCCCAACAGGAACACGCGCCCCTCGCCGGCGTCGAACAGGTGCAGGTCGGCGTTGACCGCGCCCCAGAAGCGGTACGGCTCGCCGCGGGGCAGGAAGCGCAGCGAATGAATCACCGACCGGTCCTCCACAAACTCGCGCTGAAAGGTGTCCAGGTTCACCTGCCCGGTAAGGCCGTAGACGAACGGCGCGCGCAGGCGCCCGTCGGCATCGATCAGCCGGACGCGCGTCGGCGGCGCATGCACGTAGCCCTCGTGCTGGGTAAGCGGGCCGTAGGGGGCGCAGAACTCGAAGGTGAAGGCGGCCAGGTACGCTATCAGCAGGATGACGCCGGCCAACACCGCCATGCGGTGCTTGCGGAACTTGCGCCACATCAACTGGCGCTGCGAGGCGATGTAGTAGCGCTCCTCGGCGCTGGAGGCCTGCGCGTCGGCGCCGTTCACGACCGGGACGGGATCGGTGGCCATGTCAGCCCTTGCGCTCATAGGAAATGCGCGGGTCCACGACCACCAGCAGGAGGTCCGAGATCAGCACCCCGAGCACGGCGAGCGCGCTGATTACCAGCAGCACGCTTCCCGACAGGTTGATGTCCTGCGTCCGTACCGCGGAGTACATCAGTGGACCGAGCGTTGGCAGGCCGAGCACGATGGCGACGATGGTCTCGCCGCTGATCAGCTCCGGAAGGACGTTGCCCACCCCGCTGACCATCGGGTTCAGCGCCAGCCGTACCGGGTACTTGAAGATGACGCGCGGCTCCGCAAGCCCCTTGGCGCGGGCGGTAATCACGTACTGCTTGCCCAGCTCGTCGAGCAGCGTACCGCGCATCACCCGGATGGTGCCGGCGGTGGCCGCGGTGCCGATTACGATGACCGGAATCCACAGGTGGCCGATCAGGTCGAACAGCTTGGCCATGCTCCACGGCTGCTCCTCCATGCCGGGCGAATAGAAGCCGCCGATGCTGAGCCCGAAGTACTTGTAGAACACGTACAGCAGGATCAGCCCGAGCAGAAAGTTGGGCGTCGCCAGGCCGATGAACCCCAGGGTGGTCAGGCCGTAGTCGGCCACGCTGTACTGGTGGGTGGCGCTGTAGATGCCGATCGGGATCGCCACCAGGTAGGTGAACAGGATGCTGATCAACGACAGCATGACGGTGCCGCCGAGCCGCTCGGAAATCAGGTCGTTCACCGGCACGCCGCGAATCGAGCGGCCCATCTCGCCGGACAGGAACTCGCCCACCCAATCGGCGTACTGCACCACCAGCGGGCGGTCCAGGCCGTACTGGCGGCGCAACTCCTGCTCCTCGGCCTCCGTGATCACGTCGCCCTCCGACTCCCGCTGCGCGACGATCGTGTCCACGGCGTCGCCCGGCGGCAACTGGATCACGATGTAGATCAGCACGCTGATGACGGCGAGCGTCACCACCATGTAGATCAGACGGCGCAGCAGGTACGAGGTGTAGTTCATGTGCGTGACAGAAAAGGGAGAACGAACGGCAGAGCCGCCGCCCATTCTCCCCGCATGTCAGTGCGGCAAGTGCCGCCTCCCGCGGTGCGGGATCACTCCGAGATGTACCACTGTTCGGGCTTGTATGGGGCGTAGAAGTTGGTGTCCGAGCCCCAGAAGATATTGTCCTTCGGCACATTCTGCAGGCGGTTGTGGATTACCACCGGGTGCGGAGCCAAGCCGATGGTCGGAATCATCGGCAACTCGTCGGCGAAGAACACGAAGTACTCCTTGCCGAGTTCGGCCGCTTCCGGCGTGCCGGTGGCGGCCTGCTTGAACGCCTGCCAGCGCTCGTTGAGCTCCTTGATATGCGCCGGCGGCTCGATGCCGGCGTCGCCGCCGGAGACGAACCAGAAGCACCACTGGCGGCCCCAGTTGTTGGCGTTGCAGCGTTCGAACGCGAACTGGTCGGGGGTGCCGCGCCCGAGCAGCGTGGTGCGCCCCAGGTGCCAGGTCGAGATCGCCGTCTGGTTGGTGTCCAGGCGCTCGTTGAGCAGCGCGCCGTCGATCACCTTGCAGGCGCCGTCAATGCCCACCTGGCGCCAGTCGTTGGAGATCAACTCGCAGATTGCCTGCTTCGGGCCCTCCAGTACGCCGATCTCGATCACCAGGCTGAGCCGGGAGCCGTCGTCGGGACGCACGCGGAAGCCGTCGGCGTCGCGAGCGGTCAGTCCCACCGAATCGAGCAACCGGTTTGCGCGCTCCGGATCGTAGGCCAGCGTGTCGTTGTACCAGGCGTGATCGAAGAACTCCATGGTGTTCAGCGGTGTAGCCGGATGCGCGTCGCCCATGCCGAAGAACACGATGTCGTTCATCTGCGGGCGGTTCAGGGCCACGGACAGGCCGACGCGGAAATCCAGGTTGTTGAACAGCTCGTTCAGTACCGGATCCTCGATATTCTGGTTCAGGAACAGCACCAGTTCCGCGGTGCGCAGCGACTGCGCGATGATCGTCCGGTAGTCGCCCTGCCCCTCGCCGGCCCGGTAGGTGGGCAGGCTCGGCGCGGAGGTGTAGTAGGCGGCGAAGTCCACCTCGCCCGCCGACGCCTTCAGATCGTACAGGTCCAGGTCGCCGACGTGCCTTACCTCCAGCCGGTCGACATAGGGAAGCTGGTTGCTGGCGGTGTCGACGTGGTGGTAGTAGGCGTTGCGCACCAGTTGCACGCGGTCGCTCTCCACAATCTCCGGCGTGTGCATGTCCAGGTAGGGGCGGCCGATGATCACCGCCGACTGGGTGTAGCCCTGGGTGCCGTGCGCCCGGAACATCTGCTGCCAGTCCTCGTAGCCCTTCTCGGCGGCCAGCGCCGCGGCGTCGTCGTTGAAGCCGGCGTGGAACTGCTCCATGTAGTGCGCGGGCAGGAACAGCACGTTGTCGCCGGAGAAGTGGGTGCGCCCGAAGCGGTCCATGGCCACCGGGTTGGGAGCGGCCCAAGTGATGCTTATCGTGGAGTCGTCAATCGCCTCCCACACCGCGCGCTCTCCCCCCAGCGTGTAGAATGGGTCGAGGCTGCCGGTGAGGTCTTCGTTGAGCATGTCCTGCTCCCACTTGAACAGCATGTCGGCGGTCGTGAACGGTTCGCCGTCCGACCAGCGCAGCCCTTCGCGCAGCTTGATAGTGAGGGTGCGGTTGTTGTTCGACCAGGCGTGGCTCTCGGCCAGGTCCGGCTCGAACGCGCTGGCGGTCTGGTTGTAACGGAACAGGCCGGTGTGGCGCACCCGCAGGCCGATCGACATGCGGTCCGATACGTCCATCATGCGCACGGTGCCGCCGTAGGTGCCAATCGAGTCGAACGGCTCCACCACCAGCGGATTGGCCGGCAGGCGTTCATCCACCGGCGGCAACTCCCCTGCCCTGACCATCGCCGCCAGCATCGGCGCCTCGTTGTACATCTGCGCCCAGGCGGCGCCCCCGGCGACCACCAACAGCGCCATCACGGCGCCCAAGGACCGCATCGCGGTAACTCTCATAACTACTCCTTTCTTGGCGTGGACGGACCGGCTCGCCGGCCCTGCCCCCTTTGGAATCTGCCGGGTCAACCTACCTCAACCACGCCCACCCGGCAAGCGAACAAACGGTCATGTGCAGACTCGCCTCGGCCACACTGAGTGCACGCGGACTCGGCGACCGCTACTATTCGGCCGCCGTGCAATAGTGGCGGTCGGGGTCCTAGCCGGCTCCGGCGCCGAGGTAGGTGATTCGACTTCCTGCGCCGCAAGAACATCCGCACGACTGTCCTACCAGGAGACTTCGAAGGACGTGCACGCGGTGGCGCTCACGGCTGCCAAGATGACCCAGTTATACCTGCTGCGCGACGGGCGGCGCTTCCTCGCTAGTCCCGGCAGACGGCACCCTGTCCAGGCAACGACACAAGTAACCGGACCGAGCTCCTGTCCAGCTGCGGGTGGTTGAGGCGCGGGACGAGGTCGCCCCGAAGGGGGCCGAACGCTAGTCTGTCCAACTCGACAGCTCGCGGCACTTGAAATAGCGTCTGCCACCTCTTTGAATCTGCTGGTAGCGGCCGTGGCGACGTGTACGGCGTTGACGATCACGTCTTCAAGCCGTAGATCGACGCAACACGTCAAGGTGCCTCAACTTGAACCTTGGCCACCACGTGCTCGCTTAGTCGTATTCCCTTCTGGAGGATCGGGCCTCATCTCCCGACCCTCGCAATCTGTCGGTTCCGGACGCTCATCCCAGCAACAGATTCGGTGAACCGCACCGTCGGATGGCCGGACCCTACCTGCTCACTGAGCCTCCGTCAAGCGTCCGCTGGACTGGATGTGATAGCCTAATGCCGTACCGCCGACGCAGGAACCCGCGAGCACATCTCGTGCCGGTTCGTCGTCTCGTATGCCGCCAGGGGAAGTGGTTCTGGACAGTAGTTTGGATCAATCCTTATCGACGGTAATTCAACCCGCGTGCCGGCATCGATATACGGAGCGGGGCCGGCACGCTACCTAGTACGGCACATATTGTAGGTCTCTCGGTCCCCATGTCACCACGTTGAGAACAATCTGAGGGTTGGGCTCAGCATCATTCTCGTTGCACCATGGCAGATACTGGTTCTTGTGCCATGCGACAGAATCAAGAGTGACCTTATTCACTTGAGCTATCCCATGCGGTTTGGCTCCGTACTCGGCCATAGAAGCCATCACAGGACAACTTGGATTGAACTTTCCCTGGCAGGTGCACTTCGGCGCGTTTCGTCGAATCTCCTCCCAAATACCGTACTGACGGCGGCGTCGCCCCATCGCGCTTGCTCCTGAAGACCTTGCACAAGGGCCGGGACGCGCTACGCTTGAGGCACCTGGTATCGTGGTAGTTTTCAGGTACCGTGCGGCACGCTTTATGCCCGCACAAAGGAGAATGTGATCCGGCCTGGGCATATTGCCCTGCGCCGGACCATCTCTACCCTACCACGCCTTGACCGCTCCGCCAATACCTTGCATCATCCTACCCATGAATCATCTGCGCAGAGCGCTGTTCGGCTGCGGCCTCGCCGCCATAGCCATCGTACTCGTCGGGGGCTGCGAGGAAGGGCCTGGAAAGGCACAGCCGGAAACACATGCCCTCAATCCTCCAACGTGGATTCATGGCACCTGGGGCTACTGTGATCCGTCCCCCATCGAGTTCTACTGGAATTTCTCGGCTCACAACATCGAACTCCGGGCTGGTGCCACCGTCACCGACTATCGAGAACAGGCAAATAGCCCGGGACTGACAGTTACAGAAGACCAGGGACAGGACTGGTATCGCTTCGAGGTACAGCGGTCAGATAGCACCGCCATCGGCAGCAACCGGTTCGTTCGCGAGGGTTCTCGGCTCCGCTGGACTACGTCAACCGGTGGAACGTCATCCACCTTGACGATCTGCAAGATATGAGCGGGGACGCAATGGCACCGGACCCTACAGAGAAGAAGCGCGGCCCTGGGCGGCCGCCACGACCACTACCGGAGCGCGTGCCGGCGACACCTGAGGAACTGGCCCGCGTTCTCGTCACGACCCCTCCCAGGAAGGAGTCGGTTGACCGCAAGGAGGATGTCCGATGAACCAACAGCAACGGGTGGTTCAGTACGTCCTGGAAAACGGACCCTGTACGGAATCGGACCTCTACCTGGAATTGAAGGCGGCAGGCCGAATGATTCAACGCTCTCTGGTTGATGGCGCCCCCGAAGGCATGGTGGCGTGCGAGCGCAAGCAGAGAACAGACGACGGGACCGACGAGTACATCTTCAAGTTCGCCGAATCGCCGCCGGACGGTTTCGAGCTGATCAAGATCAGGGGCCGTCACGGTCCCGTTGCGTAAGACCGTATACAATCCCCCTAAGAAGATACTTTATCATGTAGCCCTATTCCCCTGACGAGGTACTATCCAGTTCCTTCAATCCGGAGACAAGCCGACCGAATGCGGAGTGCGTGTACGCCTTCAAACCAAATTTGCTACGAAACAGCCGAAACGTCTTATTGGCGTATTTCCCTGTGAGATACAGCACATAATGATCCTCTGCATTTATGATGGCGGGAACGAAATGAAATCCATGAAGTGGATTCTGGCACTGGACCGCATTGTAGCGGCCAATATGTTGCCACATGGAGTGAGCTACCCCGCTCCACGGCGTGTATACTTGATTGTAGAAGTCAATACAACCCGCCTCCTGTGCCATTTTCCTGACAGACAATCCCGACCAACTGCCAACGTTTACTTCTGTAAGGAAGATCGCCCGTTGGGAGTTCAACCACTGTTCTCCAGATTCGATAGATACAATCTCATCCTCAGTCGTATCTCGGTCCTGTTCCTCTATCGTAGCACGCCTACGTTCGAGTTCCAGTTTATGTTGACCAAGACCAAAATCGATGTACTTCCGACACCTATCGACCCGCTGATCGGGGTCTTCAAGGATCCATGCAACTGAAATGTGCACATCAGCCATAGCACGCAAGAATAGCGGTCCGACATGGTAATTCCAGCAGGTACGCGCTCGCGCCAGCTCTGTGGATAGGGTCACCTGTCTAGCCAAGAGAGCACCCACAACTGCGTTAAGATCTCGGAGTGTGAACTCGCACTTCCACGCTGTCCATACCTCAGACAGCTCCGTATAGAGGTCTGCGGTATAGCGCTCAACCACGGCGTTGAGTTTCGCTTCGTTGTCGTTACTGGGTGGCTTTGTGCCCTTAGCATCGACAACCACTTATCTCCATGCCTCTGTTCCAGAAGTAGACTGTCCAGTCGGATGGTTCGTCACCGTAGTGGGGAGGTCCGAACAAAATACGATTCGTGTTGCGAATTGCGGCAGCGATCTTCCTAGATGACTCCGTGTGGGGGTAATCTTGAATCATAGGGAATTGTGACAAAGCTGATCCAGCAGGTACCTTCAAGAGCCCGGCGTCGAAGGCGAGCCACGTGAAGCACGCCTCTGCCATGACCGTGCTTCGCGCATGTCGATCGAAAAGGCTTAGAACCGTCGCCGACACCAGCGCGGTATCCTCCGTCTGGCTCTCTTGCGGACAACCCTCGAACAGTCCTGCCATTGGGCATTGCGGATATAAGGCCACCAGTGGCCGAAGGCTGTGCTGAACCGCGGAAAGACTCTGTCGATCTCGAAGGCTGCGGCATACTGTGGCCCATTCGTAGCTTGATAGGGAATCGTAGTGAGTGATCGCACCGAAGATAGGCGACAGTTGGTTGCTAACGTGTTTCCTGCATTCCCGTGCCAGCGCGCTGACTAACCTGCTGGCAATGTGTTCGCCGTGCTCTCGGCCTAGGAACGAGAGCCAGACTAGCTCCGGCAAGAGCGAAATCCACGACCTAAGCCGAAGAGCGCTACCGTTCTGTTCGAGTGCGCGGATAAACGGCGGGACGAAAACACTCCCGCGCTTGGTATGATCACCTAGTAGGACGCGATCCCTTGGTGGCGGCCGATCGCGCTTGGATCGTTTGTTCATTGGTGGATCCTTCTCCTTTGTGCCAGTGATGGAACGAATAGATCAAGACCCCACCCCAACCAATCGCCCGGATTTGCCGCACAATTGGTCGATAGGATCTCTCGATTCGCAGCATTACGCGGCTTAAAAAAAGGTCGGCGTTTGCGTACTGCCATCGCCTCGTTGGCCGGCGCGCTGTAGCGCCACAAGCCGCCGGATGACCGCCTCGGTCCGATATGAACAGTAACAAACTACTCCTCCTTCCGTTACCCTGTCTTCACCGGCAAGCCCGACTGGACCGCCATCAGGGTGTCGAAGATCCCTTCGATGACGTTTTCCTTTCCGCCGAACAGTTCCTCCGGGCCTCCGGCGTGCAGGTTGCTGAAGGGCGGTTCGTAGAGAGCCGATGCCTCCATCACGCCTCGGGCCGTGAGTTGGTCGATCACCATCTCGACGAACCGGATCTGCGGTGGTGTCAGGCTCTGATCGGAGAGGAAACCGGAGAACGCGCGCTGCGCGGCGGCGCGATCCATGCCCACCATGTTCCGTACGAAGTGGGCCAGCGAGGGAGCCTCGCTACGGGTCAGGAGGCCCTTCAACAACACCTCTCCGTCGTCCTCGCCGATCTCCGCCAGGGTCCTCTCCAATCCCAGCAAATCGGTGGCGGTGAGCGGCTGGTTGGTCCGTAGCCGGTGGATGACGATGTGATCGAGATGGTTGTTCAGGAAGGCATGAACCTTCTTCTCATACTGGACACCGGTCATCGTCGGCATGTAGCCGAGATCCACAGATCGCGCGTCTTTGACCTCATCCTGGAAATCGGTGTAGACGATCTTCTGCTTCGTCTTGTCGAGGAAGGGCACGAGCCCGCGTAGACGCAGCCGGACCTCTTCAAGACCACGCAGGTCGATCCCTTCCCAGAAGCTGCTCTCCTGCATGGAGGCCAGGTATTCGAACTGGGCCTTGACAGCGGGGATGGTCGCCTTCTCCTCCAGCAGCATGGCGATGTCGACCATGCGCAGCCGGTGCCTCTCGACGGCACTCATGTTGCCCTCGGCAAGGGCCAATTGCATGCGAAGCGCTGAGAAATCGAACATCCGTGACTCGATCTCATCTGTCTCGACCTCGCTTGGCAGCCCGGCGACCTCGCGCTGGAGCACCTCACGGTCCGCGTCGCTGAGCTTGTCCCATGCCGTGCGCTCCCGGAAACGGTCCACGGCCTCCAGGTGCATCCGCACGATGAAGTTCCCGCAGTGCATCGCCGCCACTTCCCCATGGAGTTCGGTGATCAGGGCGCCCGTGACCGTCTTGTCCGGGTCCAGGTCGGGCGTCGCCTGGACATGGGACAGCAGTTGGACGCGCGAGCGGAAGAGGCGGGTGCCGAGCGGCACGACGCCGCTTCCCTCGATGCCCTCCGGATTCTCACCGAAGAAATCGAAATTGAAGCAGAAGTCGAAGACGCGGAAGTCCTGCTTGTCGTCGCCTGGACCAAACAGATCCGGACGGAGTCGCGTGCCGCGGCCGATCATCTGCCAGAACTTGATCTTCGAGTAGACCGGCTTGAACAAGACCAGGTTCGCTACCTCGGGAATGTCGATGCCGGTATCGAGCATGTCCACCGAGATGGCGATGTGCGGCACGCTGTCCTTCTGGGCGAAGTCGTCGAGAAGGCTCTGCGCGTAGGTCGCGTGGTGGTCGATGATGCGCGCGAAGGATCCCTTGTGCTGCGGGTAGTGGTGATTGAATCGCTCCTCAATGAACTGCGCGTGATTGTGGTTGCGGGCAAAAAGGATCGTTTTGGCCAGCCGGTCTCCCCCTTCGACCGTGTGGCCATGCTCCATCAGGTGCTGGAGCACCTTGTCGACCGTGTCCTTGTTGAACAGCCAACTGTTGATTGCGGCGGCGTCGACCCGGTCCGGCAGACTGCTCTCGTCCACGTCGTCGCCCCAGTCGAGGCTCTCCCACTGTTCCTTCTCCTCGTCGCTGAGCAAGTCGTAGTCGATGCCTTCGCGGGGAAACTTCAGATCCACCTGCTCCGCGCGCGGTGGCACGAGGAAACCGTCCGCGACGGCGGTCTGCAGTTCGTAGGCGTCGGTCGGCACGCCCGGCTCCAAGTCGAAGAGTGCGTAGGTGTTTCTGTCTACCTGGTCCCGTGGTGTCGCGGTCAGACCGACCAGCAGCGAGTCGAAGTAACGGAAGATCGCCCGGTACTTCTGGTACACCGAGCGATGCGCTTCGTCGATGATCACAAGGTCGAAATGCCCGACGCCGAACCGCGCCTCGCTCCCGGTCGACGCGTTTATCAGCCCCATCATCGTCGGGTAGGTGCAGACGTAGACTCGACCCGTCGCGTTCTTCTCGGTGACGAGGTTCACCGGGCTGGACTGGGGCAGGTGTGCCTTGGACGCACCAACGGCTTGGTTCACCAGCGCCACGCGGTCGGCCAAGAATAGCGCCCGCTTCACCCAGCCCGCCCGTTGCAGCAGGTCCACGAGTGCAATCGCCGTGCGGGTCTTGCCGCTGCCGGTGGCCATCACCAACAGCGCCCTGCGCCGCGCTTGTGCAAACTGGTCCGCGATACTGCCGATGGCCCGTTTCTGGTAGTACCGCTCGACGATTTCGTTCCTCACCTGCGACACATTGAGCGGGGCGCGCTGGGCTCGGCGGATAATCAGGGACGCCAGCTCTTCCTTCTTGTAGAACCCGGCGACCGGACGTGGCGGGTAGAAGAAATCATCCCACAGGTAGGTGTTGTAGCCGTTGGTGTAGAAGATGACCGGACGCTGGCCGTGCATCGCCTCCAGGCAGTCGGCGTAGAGCTTCGCTTGCTGCTGGCCGACTCTCGGGTCGACGGTGGTCTCTTTCGCCTCCACCACTGCCAGCGGCTTGCCGTCGTCTCCCCACAGGACATAGTCGGCACCCAGATTAAGCGACTCGGCGGTCGACTAGGTCACAAGGACAGTCGAATAGGGGAGGAAAGTTGGCGATTTTGGAGTTCGAGATGTCGCGGGTCGGTCCGCGGTCCCGATTCGGCTTAACTGATGCG
>MPNH01000030.1 GCA_002238925.1 Spirochaetaceae bacterium bin103
CAAGCATCGTCATTTTCGTGAACCTGGAATTGCATCTAGTTGCATCCTCCTTCGTGCCCAACAGGGTTGTCTGACTAACTTCCCAGTAAAGCACTTAGGAGGATTGCTTTCTCCACTCCGGATCGCTATCGCTTAATTTGGGTCCAGAAGAAGGACACAATTTTCAAACGTACCATCGCTGTCGTGCATGAAATGCATATCAAATGAGAAGAACCACTGAAACCCCTTGGACTGCTCCTCAAGTGGGATCATCCCTATGTCTCTGTTAATCTCTTCGATTCCCGTAAAAAAAATTTGACCATCTACACGAAACTGGATCTCGTATTCGTTTTGACCCCATCGCCCGGCAACTTCTCTGGTGAGAGTCTTTGCAGCATCCTGAAGATCGAGCTGACGATCGTGCTTCTCGTGCTGATCGCTTGAATTCCCTTGCTCTATGAGTTCTCCCAGATCAAGACCGGCGAGCTTGAGAATCATCATAAATGTCTCTTCCTCCTCGGAGAGGCCTTCGCTCGGTTCTTCCAGACGAGATTGGAGTCGATCTAACACGGATCGACCACGAAATGTCTTGTAATCGTCCATATAGATGAACCTTGGGATCAACGCACGAATGAACTGACAGGCGCCACTGTACCGTTCACGTTCCTCAACGAGATCGTTTGATAGACCGACCAAATGAGACGAATAGACAGATATGAAACTGCCTTGTGTCTCTGCTCTTGAAACCGATCTCTCCTCATCGTGGGACTCCTTCATTCGCTCCTTGTGCCTGTCTTCAAGCTCCTTTAGCTCTTCGAATCGTCCTTCCTTGATGTAACGCTCCACCTCCGTAACGCACTCTAAGGCGATACGGACAAACTCCTCGCCGGCGGATTCGTTGGGCTTCGGCAATTCCTGGCAAATCGATTCGAGAACGCTAGGACAAAGAAGGTTCCGGAATAGCTGGAGATCGGGGAACCGAAAACCGTAGTCTCCAGCATAGGTCTTGGTGACGATAACCATCTGACGAGAAGATACGGGTTGTGTGTTCGCAAATGAAATGAGTACGGCAGCCTCCTGATCACTTAACTCAAAGTGCACTTCACAGACCACCTGCTCTGCACTACGCGTCGTGCGCTGGCCCCGAGGCCACTCACGGCGCATATCGTATGGCTCATCGCGATAGGGATTGAACTTGTGAAGTGCTCGCAAGAGTGCGCTCTTTCCGGATTGGTTCTTGCCAACCACACAGGTCAACCCATCATAAAGCCGCACAATGCCGGAGTCATCGATGTTTCTGTACTTCCTTACTCTAAAAGCCTTAATCTGCAACTGTCGTTTCCCCTTCCGAATTCATCGTTTCGCATACACGTCGCAACTGGGGTACGCTCGCGAAGCGATCAGAATTTGCGCGACCAGTCGGCGGGCCAGCGCTCCACTACCACCTTGGTCTGGGTGAAGAACTCCACCGCGTGTTTGCCCTGGCCATGCAGGACGCCGAAGAAGCTGCTGCGCCAGCCGGAGAACGGGAAGTAGGCCATCGGCGCGGCGACGCCGATGTTGATGCCGATGTTGCCCACGTCGGCGGCGTAGCGGAACTGGCGCGCGGCGCGCCCGTCGGTGGTAAACAGGCAGGCCATGTTGCCGTAGCGTCCGGAGTTGACCAGCGCGATGGCTTCCTCCACCGTGTCCACCTGCATCAGCCCGAACACCGGCCCGAAGATCTCGGTGGTGGCTACGGTGCTGCCGGGCGGCACATCGGCGATCAGCGTGGGCCGCACGAACGAGCCGCCTTCCAGGCCGGCGACGGTGGCGCCGCGGCCATCCACCACGAGCCGCGCCCCTTCCTGCTCGCCGACACCGATCAGGTGTTCGATGCGCTGCTTGCTGGCCTGGCTGATTACCGGCCCCATCTCCACCGACTCGTCCAAGCCGTTGCCGATCACACGGTCGTTGGCCACCGCCGCCAGTGCCTCGGTGAAGGCGCCGCCGGCATCGCCCACGGTTATGGCCAGGGAGGCGGCCAGACAGCGCTGGCCGGCGTTGCCGTAGCAGGAGTCGACGGTGATCTGGGTGGCCGTGTCGATCTCGGCGTCGGGCAGCACCACGATCGGGTTCTTGGCCCCGCCCTGCGCCTGCACCCGCTTGCCGGCGGCGGAGGCGCGCGCGTACACGTGCTCGGCGACGGCGGTGGAGCCGACGAAGCTCACCGCGTGCACGCCGGGATGGTCGAGCAGCGCATTCACCGTGTCGGCGCCGCCGTTGACCACGTTGAACACGCCCGGCGGCAGGCCCACTTCCTCGATCAGCCGGGTGACCAACTGCATGGTGATCGGCGTGCGGTCGGCGGGCTTGACGATGACCACGTTGCCGCACGCGAGGGCGTAGGGGAAGAACCAGAACGGGATCATGGCGGGGAAATTGAACGGGCAGATGATCGCGCACACCCCCACCGGCTGGCGGATCATCAGCTCGTCGATGCCGCGCGACACGTCCTCGAGCACGTCACCCTGCATCAAGGTGGGAATGCCGCACGCCACCTCGACGTTCTCGATGGCGCGCACCAACTCGCCCAGCGACTCGGACAGGATCTTGCCGTTCTCGATGGTGATGGCGCGCCCAATCTCCTGCGTCTCGCGCTCGAGCAGCGCCTTCAGCTTGAACAGGTACTGGATACGCTCGCCGGGCGGCGTGCCGCGCCACGCCGGGAAGGCGGCGGCCGCCGCCGCAACGGTGCGGTCCACCTCGGCGCCGTCCGACTGCGGCGTGTGTCCTACGACCTCTCCGGTTGCCGGATTGACCACTGGCGCGGTATCGGCACCGGCGGGCGCGCCCCACTCCCCGGCAACAAAATTCCTGATCTCATACGAACTACCCATGGGATTGGACTATACAACAGTACGCTTGGCGTATGTCGATCTCTTCCGGCCTGACCCGTATTCCCATTGTCTGTGTCTGAACCTCAAGAAGTCTGCGGTGGTGAGTCGGTCTCGGGGGAGGCTGACGTACGAACTCGTGGCAGCGCGGTGCGGAATTCCTGGTCGAAGCGGGCTGCTTCGGCGCACTGTGCGCTGACGCTTGGCCACGTCGCGGTGATCTCACCCTGCTTGGCGCGGTAGTCGGTCGCACGCTTTCTGATGCGGCGCGCGAGAGGCAGGGCACGAAGTTGGCCCTCGGGATGGGGATGGCACTCCCAGTCACCGCGCAGCATTACCGGATTGTCCGGCCACAGTGCGGCGATGACCCAGGCCTCGGTGTTCTTCGACGGCGTGCAGAGGATCAGCCTCGGCACGCTGCGACCCAGACCAAGCCACCGCAGGACCACCGTACGCAACGCATTGGTCGTCTGCTCCGCGGGTGGACAGTCCCCTTCACAGGGGAGATCCTGGCACGGGGGGTGCCGAATTCCTGCACTCGCGTACGTGGTTCCGGCTACGTCGGCATCGACATGGACGATCAACAGGTCATGATTGGACAGCACGGAGGAGCCCGCTACCGAGCCACCGCCTTCCGCCGCTGACTGACGCGCCCACCGATAGACACCGCCCCACCCCATTCCCGTCTTGCCGAACGGTGCAGAGCCAAACACCGCGGAACCCTCGGGTTGCAGCGTCTGGAACTCGAACTCGGCGTTGCCCAACAGCCGGTCGAGGACCGCCCGGAGCACGATCGCGTCGGTGGGACCCTCAACGGCGGCGGCGACCCGGAGCGGTTCAGACATCCGGGACGCCACCGAGGTGGCCCATCACCCACAACCGGGACATCGACCATCCCAGTTCAGCCTTCTCCCGAAGGCTGTCGTCGACCTCCACACGCCGGACCGAGGTACGCCCCGAGTTCGTTCGAGACACCGTGAACAGCCGTACCCGATCATCCTGTAAAGGCAACCCATCCAGGACGAGCGGGTTATGCGTGGTCAGCAGTATCTGCCGGGGAGAACGCATGTCCAGATACCACTCGCACACGCGCTCGATCAGCGACCGGGCCAGCCTCGGATTGAGTCCATGGTCGGC
This sequence comes from Spirochaetaceae bacterium bin103, assembly GCA_002238925.1. Taxonomy (GTDB): domain Bacteria; phylum Spirochaetota; class Spirochaetia; order SZUA-6; family Bin103; genus Bin103. The sequence continues at coordinate 3,993 of MPNH01000030.1, forward strand.
ATTGTCGACCGCGCACAATCGTGGACTATTCCGGTGCCCGGAAATGACGGCCATAAAAAGAGCGTACAATGCTCCTTCGGATGCGTCATAACCAGACAGTACGTCACGTCCATCGCGCATGAACCGATCACGGAACATTACTACTTTGTCAGACGCAGACGCTGCTGGCGACAGCGGTAGTTTCGCCGCCGAAGTCGCCCCGAAATTGGATGCCCAGTCGACCAGACCGAGAGCGTCGTGGCATATCCCACTGCTGCGCTCATCTTGCTTACTCTGACTGAGCAGATCCGAGATCGCGCGGGCGAGGTTGCCTCCCGACAAACCAAGCGGCTCTCGTGGCTGGGTCTCTGGAGCAACACCGCGCAACACCGGCGTCGTTGGAGTATATACAACATAATTCTGGAGCAATTCGAGCAGATCAAGGGCGCCACCACCAGTGACCTCCACCGCCTTCAGCGCTGCCACTCCCCGATCTGGATTCGACTTTGACATCGGAACGCTGAATCGTCCAACCAAACGGTTCTCGCCGTCTTCCCATGACTCGGTCTTGAAGCGCCAGGCTGGCGTCGGATCCTTCAGCGGGTTATGTAACGAGACTTCATACTTCGCGCCGGCCCCACGCCCCCCGAACGAGATATGCGGCGGAATCGTGCTTCCGGGTCGCGCCGGAAAGGCTGACTTGTAGAGTGTGGGAACACCCGGACGCACTCCACGTGACAGGAGACTCTGGTCGTCCACCCTGCCAGAGGCCGCAGCGGAAAGCACTCCAACTGCCTCCAGCAAGTTGCTCTTTCCGCTGCCGTTGGCACCGATGAAGACGTTCACCCGTCCGAGATCGACGGTGACGTCCTCCAACGACTTGAATGTCCTTACAGAGAAGGTCTCAATCATGCAGCTTGTCGGCCTCTCGTTGCAGAGACGCACCGTACCGGCGTGCCATTCCGGGGTCAAGGTCCGCGAAGTCGATCCAGAGCGGCGCTGCGGCCTCGGCGCACCTGAGGCTGGCGTGCTGAGCGGCCTCCAAGTTTACGAGTCGACGCGGCAGAAGGCCAGGTACTCCACGATGCGGCGGCGGACGGACTTGCCGGCGCCGTTGCCGAATACCGCGTAGTCGGTGCTCTCGATGGTGGTGGGGCCGCGCGTGGCCAGGGTTTCGCGCAGGTCGTCGACGGACAGCAGGCCTTCGTTGCTGTAGCTCACCACGATGTGCCGGGCCCGGATGCGGCCGACCAACTGTGCGAATGCCTCGAGCGCGGTGCCGCGGCGCGAGTACCTGCTCTTCAGCGCGTCGCGCTCGAACTTGCGCGTCTTGCCGCGCAGCTCCGGCTTGTGCCACAGCGCGATGTTCTCGAGCACATGGTAGCAGTCGACGTACTGGCGGTCATTGTAGGGCGGGTCCAGGTAGGCCACGTCGGCCTCGTGGTCGCCGGCCACCTCGTTCACGTCGGCCCGGATCACGGTCGCGCCAGCGGTGAATTGCAGCACCGGCATGCGCAGGCGCAGCGGCCCGTACACGTTCGAGTCCACCAGGTGCCGGCCGTTCTCATCGTAGGTCGTCGATCCCAGGTTCTTGAGGTAGGCGTCGTACTGGCCGACGGTGTTGGCCACCTTGTCCGCGGCGAGCAACAGACTGGCGATCAGCACGTGCTGCTCCTGCTCGGTGCAGTCGCCGTCCTTCATCCGGAGCGCGATCCGATCGCGAATCGCGTCGATGCGTCCGGCGTTGTCGTGCGTGAAATAACGCCCGCCGTAGTGTTCCCGGGCATAGCCGTGCGCCGGTTCCAACTCATTCAGTTCGCGCAGCGCGTCGGCCACGTAGGCAATTCGCACGTTGGCTTTGCGGGAGGTGAAGAAGGCGCGGTTGATGGAGTAGTTGCTGGCCAGGGTGTCGACCAGGGTGAGGCAGTCGGTGTGCGAGCGCATGCGGTCCGCCACCACCCCGGTGCCGGCGAAGCCATCGAAGAACGACTCGACCGCACCGGCCGCCGCCACGATCTGGCGCTCGATGACGTCGAGCAGCCGTACCTTGGAGCCGAGGTACTTGCGGTTCTGCAGCGTTACGGCACCGAGCTCATCGAACGCCCGCCGCAGCCTCGCCGGGGGCTGCGAAGTGCTCACTTCCCGGCGTGATACTTTCAACGGGCCTGCCACGATGCGCCATTATGCACGCCGTGGCAGGCCCCTGGAACGGTCGCGGCTACCGTGCCGTCACTGCAGGTCGGCGGGCAGCGCGGGATAGCGCCGGTCGCCCATCGGGAACTGTTTGCCGCTGTTGTAGTAGTTCAGCACCTTGTCGACGTCGCCGAGCTTCTTGATCTCGGCAACGAATTCGTCCCACTCGGACAGATCGCGGTCGCCGGTGATGAACTTGATGCGCTCCTCCTCGACGAACGTGTTGACCGGGGTCATGATCTTGCTGATCTCGTCGTTCTGTTCGGCGCTCATCTGCGGCCGCGGCCAGTTTACCAGCGGGATCATCTCGCCGGCCTGCAGCCGCTTGATGTCCGCCGCCGCCGCCGCGCGCCCCACGTCATCCTTCTTGGTGAAATACTTGCCAAACCAGATCACGTCGTAGTCGTTGTAGTGGATGTAGCGCGGGTCGTGGAAATTGCCGACGCCCAGCTCGCGCAATCCGGCCGAGTTGTTCACGAACTCGGGCAGGTACTCGTAGCCGCCGTCGTCGGTGCGCCGGAAGGTCAGCCCCTCCACGCCCCACTCGAACAGCTCGGAGGACTTCTCGGACATGATGTTGTCCACGTACGCCGCCAGCAGTTCCGGGTTCTTCGCCTTGGCGCTGGCCATGTAGCCCCAGTAGGGGATGGTGTCGTGCGCCACGGTGATCCAGTAGTGGGTGTTGCCCTCGAAGCTCGGCGGCTTCATCCCCTGGAAGCCCTCGGGAGGCCGCTTGCCGGCTTCGTAGTCCCAGATGCCGGTGGTCTGGCCATAGTAGATGTAGGTAAAGGCGTAGTTGCCCTCTTCCTGCAGTTCAGCCACGCGGTCGGAGGTAATCGATTCGCCGATCGTGTCCAGGTTGAACGCACCGGCCTCATACGCCTCGTGCACGAATTCGAGCAGCTGCCGGTAATTCGGCTGAAATGGCCCATATACCCACTGCCCCGTATTCTGATCGTACTCGACGCCGCGGATCTTCACGTCCATCGGACGGGCAAAGGCGTGCAGGAAGTAGCTGAGCCCCCATTGGGTCAGGAACGCGTCTACGTCCGGCAGCTCCGCCTTGATCTGCTTCATCTGCGCGAGCCACTCCGCCATCGTCTCCGGCGGGCCGTCGATGCCGGCCTGCGCCAGGATGCTGGCGTTGTAGAAGTAGCCCTCACCGATGTACTCGGCGGTGGTGATATCGTTGATGGCGAAGCGCTCGCCCGCGTCGGTCAACACGTTGTTCACGTGCGGAAACTGGGCGGCCCACTTCTGCATATTGGGCATGTACTCCTTGTACTGGTCCCAGTCCAGGAAGATCCCCACCGGCCCGTAGGTGGCGGCTTTCGGCACCGACTCGCGCGCCCATACGATGTCGGGCATGTCGCCCGATTGCAGGTACAGGTTGAGCTTGGTGTCGTAGTCGTTCCACGGCACGGTGTCCCAATCGATTCGCACGTTGCCGGTGGTCTCGCGGTACGCCTGCACCACCGGTGCCTCCGGATCCTCCTCGATTCCGAGATCCGCGCCGAAGCCGTTGTATACGACCTCCGCCCCGGTCCACGGCAGCACCGCTCCCGGCGTCATGTCGGCTGCGCCGGCCTCGCCCTCGCCGGTGGCAAACAGCGGTCCGGCCGACAGCAGCAGTACGGCCATCAGCCCAATAGTAAGTCTGGACATAGTGTCCTCCTTAGTGAAGTTCGATAAGACGCCAACGGCGTCCGGAAATTTGCTGACCCGAGAGGCGGTCAAGGCGGTCATGCCTTGATCGCCCCAATCATCATGCCCTTGGTGAAGTACTTCTGCAGAAACGGATACACACACAGGATCGGCGTGATGGTAATGATCACAGCCGCGCCCTTCACGGTGCGCGAACTGATGTTCTGAATAACCTCGAGAATGGTGCTGTTCTCGACGTCGCGGAAGTCGAGCAGCACCAGGATGCGCCTCAGGAAGAGCTGAATAGGCTGCTTGTCCTGGTCGCGCAGAAAAATCAGAGACCAGAAGAAATCATTCCAGAACATCACCGCGGTGTAGAGTGCGAAGGTCGCCAACAGCGGCTTCGAAAGCGGTATGATAATGCGCCCCAACACGGTGAAGTGGCCGGCTCCGTCGATGCTCGCCGACTCGCGCAGCGACGCCGGTATGTTGGCGAAGAAGGTGCGAAAAATCATCACGTTGAAGGCCGAAATGGCGGGCGGCAGCACCAGCGACCACATGGTATCGACCAACCCGAGCCGGAGTACCACCAGGTAGGTCGGTACCAGGCCACCGGAAAAGAAGAGCGAAATGACGAGCAGAATCGAGACCAGCTTGCCGCCTCGGAAGTCGCGGAAGGTGAGCGGGTAAGCCATCATCGAAGTGCTGATCAACATGATCAGCGTGCCGGTGCCGGCGTAGTTTATGGTGTTCAGATAGAAGCGCAGAATGCGGTCGTCGGAGAGCAGCAGGCGATACGCATTCAGCGAGTATCCGACCGGCCAGATTCCGACGGTGGCGTTGCCGAGCTGGTCGGCATCGCTGAACGACAGCGCCAGGGTCATCACCACCGGGTACAGAAAGCAGGCGCTCATCACTGCCATGATGGCGTAGTTGAACAGATCGAAGGCGCTGGCTCTCCGCTCTACCCACATGGTTGGGCGCCTTGCCTCACCACAGCGAAGTCTCGCTCATCGACTTCGCCACACGGTTGGTAATGATCAGAAAAATCAGCGAGATCAGCGCGGTAAAAACGCCGACCGCGGTGGCGTAACTGAAGTTGGAGCCCTCACTCTCGATTCCGACGCGGTAAATGTAGGTGGAAATTACGTCCGCGGTCTCGTAGGTAAACGGGCTGTACATCAACAGAATCTTCTGAAAGTCGGTGGCCAGAATGCCGCCGACGGCGAGAATGAAGAGAATCACGATGACCGGTAGGATGGAAGGAATGGTGATGTGCCACACTTGGCGGAAGCGCCGGGCGCCGTCGATCACCGCCGATTCGTACAGCTCCGGGTTGATGTTCGCCATGGCGGCCAGGTAGATGATGGAGGAGAATCCGATCTGGGCCCAGATCCCGGAGATGACGTACAGGGGCGGGAACCAGAGCGGGCGCAGGAAAAAGGGGATGCGCTCACCGCCGAGCGCGGCGATGGCGGCGTTCACGATGCCGTCGTTGGGACTGGTGAACTCGCGCAGCAACCCGATCACCACCACCGTCGAAATGAAGTAGGGCATGTAGGAGATGGTTTGCGTGACCCGCTTGAATCCGATGCTGCGCACCTCGTTGAGCAGCAGCGCCAGCACGATCGGCGCCGGGAATGAGAATGCGAGCGTGTATACGCCGAGCAGCAGCGTGTTGCGCACCAGGCGAAAGAAGTAGGGATCGTTGAAGAAGTCGATGTAGTGCTTGAAGCCGACCCACTTGCTGCCGAGTACGCCGAGCGCGGGGTGGAACTGCTGGAAGCCGATGACGATGCCCCACATGGGCAGATACTTGAACAGCAACAGGTTCAGCAGTCCGGGCAGGAGCATCACGTAGAGGGCCGGATTCCTGCGTACGTACCGCCACCACGAGCCTTTCTCGTGAACGCTCGTCCCGAGCGACTCGATGCTGGTAATGCCACGCTCTACGTTGGAAGTCGACATCGTTCTTTTCCGACCTGAATTACCCGGCTCGGGAAGGACGCCACCTTATATGATAGCTGCGGCGCTGTCAATCTCGCGTCTGCGGGGCTGCGGGAGCTGCGCGGCTGCGACGCCGCCGCGTGCTGCTTCCTCGGCTCCGATGCGTCGCATTTCGCAGCACCGCGGCGAATTGCTTAGCGCGCGCCGCCGGCGCTGTTTGCCGGCGCCGCGCGGCGCTGCACCGTATTGACCAGCCGCCCGCAATGCCGTATTCCGAGAGCCGGATGATGGTTCGAGCCCGTTTCTCGATCTTCGACTCGGTTGTTTACCTGTTTCTCATCCTGCTCAGCGCGTCGTTCCTGTATCCCATTGCCAATCAGGTGGCGCTTTCGATCAGCGATGCCGACCAACTTGGCTGGCAGGGAGTGACCGTGGTGCCGGTCGGTTTCAGCACCGATGCCTACCGCGCGCTGCTGTCGAACGACGCCATCCTGCGCTATTACATCAATACGATAAAGTACGCTGCCGTAGGTACGTTCATCATGATTTTCGCCACTTCGATGATGGCTTACCCGCTTACTTTCCGGGAACTTCGCGGTCGCAAGCTGATCATGATCCTGCTTGTCATCACGATGTTCTTTTCTGGCGGCCTGGTGCCCTACTACCTGTTGGTTCTCTCCATGGGCCTGGTCGACACCATCTGGGCTCTGGTTCTGCCCAACGCCATCCTCGCCTGGAACGTGATCATTTTTCGCACCTTCTTCGGCACCGTGCCGACCGCGCTGCGGGAATCCGCCCACATCGACGGCGCCGGCCACTTCCTGGTGCTGTTCCGGGTGATACTGCCGCTATCGAAACCGCTGCTGGCCACGTTTGTGCTGTTTTCCCTGGTCGGCTTCTGGAACGACTATTTCTGGGCGCTCATCTTTCTCCGCGATCAGGACAAACAGCCGGTGCAACTGTTTCTGCGCCGCATCCTGGTGCTGGTCGACCTCGCCGACCTGGAGAACACCCCCGCTCTGCAAGTGTTCAACAACTTCAGCTCCCGCACCGTGAAGGCGGCCGCGCTGATCGTCACCATCACCCCGATCCTGTGCGTGTACCCGTTCCTGCAGAAATACTTTACCAAGGGGTTGCTGATCGGCTCGCTGAAGGACTGAGCGCCGGGCGCCCGCGCTCCACGTCCGCTTGACCGCGCTACCCTGGGCGGCTAGGTTGCGCCATGGCCGCCCACTTCCCGCACCTCCTGGATCCGCGGATCCATCCCGACGACGCCCGCCGCAGCGTGCGCGTTCCGACCTGGGAGACCTTCGAGCACACCACCGGGTTCATCACGCTGCGCGACTTGGCACAGAGCGACTGGCGCGAGGACCTGGAGCGCTACACGGAGCAATTCAAGCTCGGCCGCGTCATCTGGCCGCTGCTCAATCTGCTGCATTGCAGTCACCTGGCGGAGGTGCTCGACGAGATTCGCCGCCGTGGCCTGTACCTGTTCGACCTGTGGAGCTATGTGCCCGGCTCGCCGCTGGAGGGAGCGTGGTCCAACATTACGCCGCCGCCCGGCATGGTGCGCCACCTGCAGCGCACGCTCGGCGACCGCTTTCTCGGCATCGACAACGGCGAGCAGGACGGCCGCTACGTCTGGGCGACCGCCGAGCAGCAGTGCCCGCGCGCGCAGTCGCGATTCGCGCAGTACCTGAGTTTCCAGCGCCACTTTCAGAAGCTTTGCGACGAACTCGGCAACCACATGACCGCGCTCACCTCGCTGACGCTCGGCCACTACTATCTGAAAGAGGGCAACCACGTTCTGCTCGGCGCCGAGACCGCGCAGGCGCTGCCCAACAGCCAGCTCTACTACGCGTTCATCCGCGGCGCGGGCAAGCAGTACGGCGTACACTGGTTCGGCAATGCGTCGGTGTTCAACCGTTGGGGATGGAAGGACTACGGCGCCGAGAAACGCGACGGCCGGTACCGGTCCGGCCCCGAGGAGGGGAGCAGCCTGAGCTTGTTGAAGCGGCTGCTGTATACCCATTACCTGTACAACTGCGTCGCGATAGGCTTCGAGAGCGGGTGGCTCACGGAAGAGCCGCCCTATGCGCTCACTCCCATCGGCGACATCCAGCGCGGCGCGGTGGAGTTCGTGTCCCGCCACGGCCAGCCGGGGGTAATGCACACTCCCGCCGCGCTGTTGCTGGATTTCTACTCCGGCTGGGTGCCGCCGCGTCACCTCTATACCCCGTACGTGTACCAGGTGTGGGGCGGCATGCCGTACGAGGCGGGCGACTACCTGACCCACGGGGTGCTGTCGCTGCTGCTGCCGGGGTACGAGGACGCCAGCTACTTCCACGACGAGCGCGGCTTCCTGAGCCCGACGCCGTTCGGGGACATGACCGACTGCCTGCTCTCGGATGCGCCGCTGTGGGTGCTGCGCCAGTACGGCCTCGTGGCGGCGGCGAGCGCGCTCGCCATGACCCGCGAGCTAACCGACAAGCTGCGCGCGTTCGTTGCCGGCGGCGGCCACTTGGTGGTGACCGCCGGCAACGCGCGCGGGCTGCTGCCCGGGCTGGCCGTGGACGGAGCGGAAGGGCGGGTCGAGGCGGGGGGCGGGGGCGGAGGGGGAGAGCGGGGGCGGGCGGGGCGGAAGTGCGGGTCGAGGCGGGCGCGGCGGTCGAATGGAGCGACGGCACGGTCGAGGCGGAGGAGCATGCGTTCGCGCTGTGCCGCACCGCCCTGCCCGCCGGCGCGAAGGTGCTGGCCAGGTGCGGCGAGCTGGCCTGCGTGGTGAAGATGGCGCACGGCAAGGGACACGTCACCGTGCTGCTGTCGCCGTTCGGGCTGCCCACGGAGGCACAGCACGCTGGGCCGATCGCCAATGCAGAGGAACAGCCGCTGGCGTGTCCGTTGGCGCTGCTGCACCACGTGCGCCGGGCGCTGGGCCTGGCATTCGCCGCCGAGCAGCTGTTCACGGTCGGCGACGGCCTCGGCTTCGTGACCTGCCGGCGGGCCGCCGGCGAGTACCTGCTCGCGCTCTACAACAATGGGCGGCGCGCGCTGCCGTGGCGCATCGCCTCCCGCTGCGGGACGATCGGTGCGGTGCGGGAACTGGAGCTGGACCGCTCGGAGCAGGGCGCGGTCGGCCAGTGGCCCAAAGGGCATGCCGGGGGCGTGGCCGGTGGCGCGGCGGGGACCGGGCCCAGCGATGCCCACACCATCGCCGGCGGCGACATCCGCCTGTTCGCGGTGTCGGTGGAGGAGCGAGGCGTGACCCTGTTGCCGGAGCCGCAGCCTCCGCCGCGCCCGCGCAACCGCCTGCTGGCCCTGCGCGGGGCCGCCGCCGTGCAGGAGGAGATCTTGCGCCGGCCCACCTTCTTCGAGCACTTCGACGGGGTGAAGATGGAGTGGCGCTACCTGCGCGACCGCGACCCGGGCCGGCTGCGGGACGAGCAGGGCTGGCTGGCGCGGCAGCAGGTGCGCGCGGTGGTGGACTTCAGCCACGACCTCAACCTGTTTCCCGGCCTCACCCTGCTCGACGCCTACCCTCCCCACTTCACGGCCAGCGTCGCCGCGATCGACGACGTGCTGGCCAAGATGCGGCTGTGCGGCGCCCGCGACGCCGTCATCGCCGTGCACCGGAGGCCGGAGAATCACTGGACCGACGAACGCGCCCGCGCCGAGTTCGCGCTGCGGATCGGCGAGCTGTGCCGGCGCGCCGCCGATCACGGCGTGACCCTGCACCTGCAGACCGATCACTGGAAGCGGCTGCCCGACACCGCCGCCCTGTTCGACCTGATCGCCGAAATCGGGCAGCCCAACCTGCGCTACGCGCTGAACATCGGGCACCTGTGGCCGGGCGCCGAGCTGCCGGCCGAGATGATCGCGCTCGCCGGCGAGCTTCTCGGCGCCGTGCTGCTGTGTGCCCCGCGCGTCGACCCCGCCGGCCAGATCTACGACGCCCACCTGCCGGTCCACGGCAGCGGCATCGACCTGGCGCCCCTCGCCACGGCAGGCGACGTGCCGTTCATCTTCGACGCCATCTACCCCGACTGGGACGCCGAGTACCTGGATGCAAAGGCGCTGCGCCGCGCACTCGCCACTGAACGGGCCGGCCAAGCAGGGAACGCGTAGGCGCGGACCGCCGACGGCCGACCGCCCGCCAGCCGACTCAGGCGGAGGCGGCGTCGAGCCGGGCGCGGATGGCGGCGTGGGCGGCGCGGTCGATCGGGTAGCGGGCGAGCACCAGGATGCCGGCGATGAAGAACAGCGCCGGGATGGGGCCGATCAGCAGCCGGATGCCGTGCAGGGCGAGCGGGCTCTGGGCTACGTCTGGTATGTAGCCGGTCCATTGCAGAACGGCCCCGCTTACCGCGCCGGCCAGCCCCAGCCCCAGCTTCTGCAGGAAGGTCCACATGCCGTAGAACACGCCCTCGCGGCGCTGGCCGTTCTCCAGTTCGTCGTAGTCCACCACGTCGGGGATGATCGACCACGGCATCACGTAGTTGGTGGCCAGCCCGACGCCGGCCACCGCCATCAGCACGAACAGCACGGCGGCGTCGCGGTGGGCAAACAGGTAGGCGGCCAGCAGCGCCGCCCCGAACAGCACCATGCCGGCGTTGTAGGCGGTGCGCTTGCCGATCCGCCCCGACAGCCATACCCAGCCCGGGATTGCCGCGAAGGCGGCCAGCAGCAGGGCCAGCGAGGCGAAGCTGGCCAGCTCGGGGCGCCCGTACAGGTGCTCGAAGTAGAACGGCACCGCGCTGGTGGCCACCACGATGCCGGTCATGAACAGCGCCCACGGAAACAGCGCCAGCCGGAACGGGCGCACCTTCAGCGCCGCCTTGTAGCCGGCAAACACGTTGCCGGCCGGCGCCCGCTCGCGCGCCACCGGGCGCTCGCGCACCGAGGCAAAGGTGATCAGCACCACCACCGCCGAGATCACCCCGAACAGCGCGCCGGCCACCGTATACCCCGCTCCCGCTCCGGCGCCCGCCGCCATATCCACCACGATCGTGAACGCGCCGGCGCCGAGCAGGGTGCCGACAATCGCCCACGCCATCCGGTAGCCGTTCAGGTTGGTGCGCTCCTGGAAGCCGCGCGCCAGGTCGGGGGTGAGCGCCGCGTAGGGGATGAACACCACGGTATAGGCGGTGCTCACCAGGCAGAACGCGAACACCACCCACGCGAACAGCGCGCCCTGGCTCCAGCCCTGCCCGCCCACCTCCAGGAACACCAGCGTCATCCCGGCCACCATTGCCAGCGAGCCGAACAGCAGGTAGGGCCGGCGCCGCCCCCAGCGCGACACGGTGCGGTCCGACAGCGTCCCCATGAGCGGGTCGGTAACCGCGTCCCAGGCGCGCCCGACCAGCAGCGCCAGCCCGGCCAGCGACGCCGCCAAGCCCAGCGTGTCGGTGACGAAGTTGAGCAGCCAGAACCCCATGATGGTGAAGAACAGGTTGCCCCCGAGGTCCCCGACCCCATACCCCATCTTGGTCCGCAACCGAAGCGATCCAGCCATCACCGGCCAGTATAAGCCGACAGCCGCAACTCCGCACGCCACCGCACCACCGCAGACAACGAGAGACGCCATGACAACCGGACTCGCTGTAAGGTATCATCCTTCACCTGATGTCCGCGGACACCGACATCAGGGCAGCCGCATTCTCGTGGCTCTCCGAGCAGGCTGCCCGGCATGGAGACGCCGTCCCGTGGGGGACTCTCCGAGACGGCTTCAGCTATCGCGGCGCAAGGGTGACGTTGGTCGGACCATCCGGCATCTGGAAGCCGCGCGTACTGGATCTACCCCTGTCCATAACCTCGATCCCCGACGGACGGTACGATGACTCGTTCACCGCGGCGGGGTTTCTCTCGTATCGGTACCGTGGCAAGGATCCTCATCATCGCGACAATGTTGGGCTGCGCGAGCTGTGCCGGACTCGGACTCCGCTGATCTACTTCCACAGGGTGGCGCACGCCCGGTACATGCCGGTGTGGCCGGTGTTTATCGTCGAGGATCGCCCACACGAACTCTGCTGCATGGTGGCGGTCGAGGCGGCTTTGAAGCTGAGTCCGTCGGAGGGACCGGCCAACGCCATGGGATCGGACTCGATCATTGGAGTCCGCCGCTATATTACCGGCGAAACCAGGCGCCGCCTCCATCAGACCGCGTTCCGCGAGCGCGTGCTCGATGCCTACTCCGGGTGCTGTTCGCTGTGCCGCCTGCGCCATCGCAACCTGCTCGATGCGGCGCACATCGTGCCCGACGGCGAGCCCCAGGGAGACCCGATCGTCCCGAACGGGTTGTCTCTGTGCAAGATCCACCACGCCGCCTACGACAACGACCTGATCGGGATCTCACCCGACTACACGGTGCACGTCCGCCGCGACGTACGCGACGAGACCGACGGCCCCATGCTCCGGCACGGCCTGCAGCAGTTGCATGAGTCGCGAGTCGTCCTGCCCCACCGCCGAGCCGACCGTCCCGACCGTGACCGACTCGCGTGGCGATACGACCGATTCCGCGCCGCGTGACAATTTCGGATCACGGCGGTTTGCCGCCGCCTACTGGCGGAGGAATTTTTGGAGTTGGGCGGGGGCTTGGACCTGGCCGACGTAGAGGTCGCCGCGGGAGTCGCTGCAGATGCCGTGCGGGCAGGCCAGGAACTCGCCCGGCGTGGTGCTCGAGCGGCCGCCTCCCCAGGTGCTGAGCCGCCGGCCGTCCATCGAGTAGACGCTGACCTCCTGGTGCACCCCGGCGACGTAGGCCACTTCGCCGGCGGGGTCGAAGTGGATGTTGTCGGGCTTGCGGATGCCGGCCCACTCGCTGAGGTAGTTGCCGTCGGTGTCGAAGATCTGGATGCGGTCGTTGGAGCGGTCGCACACCCAAACGCGGTCGTGCCGGTCCACGCGCACGGCGTGCGACAGGTTGAACTGGCCCGGGCCGGTGCCCCAGCCGCCCCATGACAGCAGGTGCCGTCCGTCCGCCGTGTACTTGTGCACGCGGGCGTTGCCGTAGCCGTCGGAGATGAACAGGTCGCCGTTAGCGGCAACGCCGACGTCGGTGGGCAGGTTGAACGGATCGCCGTCGCGGGCGCCCTTCACACCGGGCGTGCCGATGGTCATTACCAGTTCGCCGCGCGCGTTGAACTTGTAGATGCAGTGGTGGTTGCGCTCGGTACAGAACACGTTGTCATCGCCGTCGATGAAGATGCCGTGCGCATCTTCCAGCACGCCGGCGCCCCACTCTTCCAGGAACCGCCCGTCGCGGTCGAACACCACCAGCGGATGCTCGCTACGCGAATAGACGAACACCCGGTCCCGCGAGTCGCAGGCCACCGCCGGAATCCAGCCGAAGCTCCACCCGTCGGGGAGCTGCCCCCACCCTTCCGCTACCTCGTAGCGGTAATCGCCCGTGCCGAATGCCATGCTCATCCTCCTCCCAAGTTGCCTGTCAAAGCAGGCCCGTGAACCAGTCCTTGACTCGGATCTTGTCGGCCTCGCCGCCGAATCCGAGATTGAACCAGCCCTCGTAGCCCGCGTCGCGCAGCGCCGCGAACAGCGCCGCAAAGTCGATGTTGCCCTCGCCGGGAACGAGGTGCACCTCGTAGTCGCCGTTGTTGTCGTTGAGCCGCACCTGGCCGATGTTGCCGGCCCCGAAGGCGGCGAGGAATCCGTGCCAGCCGTCGGCGACCAGGTTGCCATGCGCCACGTTGAACGCCCACTTGAAGTGCGGCGAGTCGATGGCGTCGAAGAACCAGCGCGTCTCCTCGACGGTGTGCGGCAGGTAGTGCATCTCGGCGTGCTCGGGTTCGCGGTTGTGATTCTCGAAGAACACGGTGATGTCGCTCCGCTCGGCGGCCTCCAGGAGCCGCTTGATGCGGGCGATGGCCACGCCGCGCCGCGCATCGAGGTCGCCGAAGTGGTAGCCGCCGTGTCCGATGATCCAGCCGCAGCCGAGGCGCACCGCCAGGTCGAGGTTGGCGGCGAGGTAGTCGTCAACCGCGCCAGCCATGATCGGCACGTACTCGGCGTTGTTGATCGCCGACGAGGGATGGATGCCGAGCGCCACCCCGTGCCGCTCGCACAACGCGCGCACCTGCCGCACCCGCGCGGCATCGAACGAGGCAATGTCGTTGGGCGGCACGTCGGCCTGGAAGTCGATGTAGCGAAAGCCGTGCTGCCCCGCCCAGGCGATCGACCGCTCGATCGGCTGCGTACGGGGCGCATCGAATCCGAACCGACCGGCGGTGTGGGGAGTGTGGTCGTGCCGACTCATGGCTCATTCTACCCCGCTTGCCGGTGATTGATCGCGCTACGGTAGATTGAAAGGAGAAGGATGCGAACGTCGAGCGCTAAGAACGTGCGGCCGCTGATACTGGTGACCGGGGCAAGCGGCTACGTCGGCGGCCGCCTGGTGGCGGCGCTGGAGGAGCGCGGGGCGCGGGTACGCTGCCTGGCGCGCCGTCCGGAATTGCTGGCGGGCCGCTTCGCGGCCGCGACCGAGGTGATGGCCGGCGACCTGCTGGAACCGGCCTCGCTGCCGCGGCCGCTCGCCGGGGTGGCCACCGCGTACTACCTGGTGCACTCGCTCGGCTCGCGCGGCGCGCCCGGCCAGTGGGAACACGAAGAGGAGCGAACGGCGGCGGCGTTCGCGGCGGGCGGCCCCCCGGGCGGCGGGGGCCCCCCCCCCTCACGGCCGCCGGCGCGGCCGGCGTGGCCCGCATCGTCTACCTCGGCGGGCTGGCGAACCGCGATCACGCCGGGGCCGAGGCCGGGGCTGGCGGCGGCTCCGCCCACATGCGCAGCCGGCAGCGCGTGGGGGAGGTGCTGCGCGCGTCCGGCATCCCGACCGTGGAATTTCGCGCCTCCATCGTGATCGGCGCCGGCAGCCTGTCGTTCGAGATGATCCGCACGCTCGTACAGCGGCTGCCGGTGATGGTGATGCCGCGCTGGGTGTCGGTGCCGGCACAGCCAATCGCCATCGCCGACGTGCTCGACTACCTGGTCGCCGGCGGCGAGATGCCGCTGACCGGATCGCGCGTGTTCGAGATCGGCGGCGCCGCGGTCACCACCTACCGCGGCCTGATGGAGGAATACGCCCGCCAGTGCGGCCTGCGCCGCCTGCTGCTGCCGGTACCGCTGCTGACGCCGTACCTGTCCAGTCTGTGGCTGGGCCTGGTCACGCCGCTGTTCGCCCGGGTCGGACGCAAGCTGATCGAGAGCATCACGATGCCGAGCGTGGTCACGGACCCGGCGGCGGCCACGGCATTCGAGGTCCGCCCGCGCGACTACCGTGCGGCGATCCGGCAGGCCCTGGCGGACGAGGATGCGCGCTTCGTGGCGACCCGCTGGGCAGATGCGGCATCGGCCCTTACTCGCAGGCGGCGGCTGTGGGGCGGGGTACGCTTCGGCACCCGCCTGGTCGATTCGCGCGCGGTGACCGTGGCCGTTACCGCGGAGCGGGCGTTCGGTCCCATCGAGCGCATCGGCGGCCGGGCCGGCTGGTACTACGGCAACTGGCTGTGGCGGCTGCGCGGCGCCGTGGACCGGCTGCTCGGTGGCCCCGGCATGAAGCGCGGGCGCCGCGACGACCGCGAGCTGCGTCCCGGCGACGTGCTCGACTGCTGGCGCGTGGTGGCATACGAGCCGCCGCACCGCCTCACCCTGGAAGCGGAAATGCGCCTGCCGGGCCGCGCCTGGCTGCAGTTCGAGGTGGTGCCGCGCGGCGAGGGTGCCGAGATCCGCCAAACGGCGCTGTACGACCCGGTCGGCATCAGCGGCCGCGCCTACTGGTACCTCCTCTACCCGGCGCACGAGGCGATTTTCCGCGGCATGCTGCTGCGTATCGCACAGTTCGCCGAGAGTGCAACGCCGCCGGCCAGCACCTCAGGCCACCCGCTGCCGCGCGCACCGTAGCCGTAGCGCCCTGCCGCCGAGGTGGACCTGCGCCCGTGCACGCGCCTACACTGGCCGCGGAGTCTCGAGACAGATGAGCAAACCGCTTTGTATTGGCATTGATTTCGGCACCGACTCGGTGCGCGTGGTGGCGATCCGCGCCGACACCGGAGCCCAGGAAGCGCGCGCCGTGGAGGCGTATCCGCGCTGGAGCGAAGGCCGTTACTGCGACGCCGCGGCGAACCGGTTTCGCCAGCACCCGCTCGACTACCTGGAGAGCCTGGAGCGCGCCTGCCGGGCGGTGTCAGCCGAACTGAGCGCGGCGCAGCGCGAGGCGATTATCGCCGTCGGCGTCGATGCCACCGCCTCCACGCTGGTCGCCGTGGACGAAGCGGGCACGCCGCTGTCCCTCGGCGCGCGGTTCGCCGACAACCCCAACGCCATGTTCGTGCTGTGGAAGGACCACACCGCGCTGCGCGAGGCCGACGAGATCAACGCCCTGGCGCGCACCTGGGGCGGCACCGACTTCACCTGCTACTCCGGCGGCGTCTACTCGTCGGAGTGGTTCTGGGCCAAGGCGCTGCACGTGCTGCGCACCGACTCCGAGGTGGCGGCGGCGGCCTGCTCATGGACCGAGCACTGCGACTGGATCCCCGGCCTGCTCACCGGCGCCACCGCGCCCGGCCACCTGCGCCGCGGGCGCGCCGCGGCCGGCCACAAGGCGATGTGGCACGCGTCCTGGGGAGGCCTGCCAGGAGCCGACTTCCTGGCCCGGCTCGACCCGCGGCTCGCGGACCTGCGCGGCCGCCTCTATGACCACTCCTTCACCTCCGACCAGAGCGCCGGCGCACTCACCACCGAGTGGGCACAGCGGCTCGGGCTGCCCGCCGGCATCACCGTCGCCGTGGGGGGCTGCGATGCGCACTTCGGAGCCGTGGGCGGCGGCGTGCGCCCCGGCACCGTGGCCAAGATCCTCGGCACCTCCACCTGCGACATGATCGTTGCCGACCCCGGCGCCATCGGCGACCGCACCATCGCCGGCATCTGCGGCCAGGTGGACGGCTCCATCGTGCCCGGCCTGATGGGGCTGGAGGCGGGCCAGTCGGCGTACGGCGACGTGTACGCCTGGTTCCGCGACCTGCTGAGCTGGCCGTTGCGTTCGCTGCCCGCGGATCAGCGCAACGCCATCTCCGAGCGGCTGCTCGACGACCTCTCCGACGCCGCCGCCGCGCAGCTGGTCGACCCAACCGGCATCCTGAGCCTGGACTGGTTCAACGGGCGGCGCACCCCGAACGCCGATGCCGGCCTGAAGGCGGCGATTACCGGCCTCACCCTCGGCGCCGACGCCCCGGCGGTGTACCGCTCCCTGGTCGAAGCCACCGCCTACGGCAGCCGCGCCATCAACGAACACCTGGTCGCCGCCGGCATCCCGGTGGACGAGATCGTCGCCCTCGGCGGCATCTCGCAGCGCTCCGATTTCGCGGTGCAGGTGGCCGCCGACGTGCTCGGCATGCCGATCAAGGTATCGGCCACCGACGAAGGGCCCGCCCTCGGCGCCGCGATGTGCGCCGCCACCGCCGCCGGCCACTACCCGTCAGTACAGGAGGCGCAGGCCGCCATGGCGCCCGGCTTCAAGACCACCCACGAACCGGACCCCGGCCGCGCAGCGCAGTACAGCGAAGGCTACCAGCGCTACCGCGCCCTCGCCGAAACGGTCGAATCCGCCCCCCGGCACCCCACCTCACGGTAGCCCATCGGGCGTCCAGCGGAATCAAACTCTTGCTCCACAAGAGCTGAAGTAGCTACTATAGCTCTCATGAAGACGATCACCGCAAGAGAGGCCAAGAACCGCTTTGGCCAGCTGCTCGATGCCGCGCAGCGGACTCCCGTCAGCGTGACCAAGAACGGCCGTGCCGTTACGGTGATGCTGTCGACCGAGCTGTACGACCAGCTCCGCGGCTCGGCATGGGAACGGCTCGCAACAACCATGGACGCCATGGCGGAGGAGGCATCTGCAAGCGGTCTGACCGACGCCAAGCTCGACGCCCTGCTTGCGGATGAGAGCTGAGCGCGTAGTTGTCGACACCAACGTTTTGATAAGCGCAGCACTCCGGCCGGTAAGCACGACGCGGGCCGTCGTCGACGCCATCCGCCAAGCTCGCGGCGTGCTTCTGTTCGCCAACGAAACCATTCAGGAACTCCACAGCCGTCTTTTGGGAACAAAGTTCGACCGTTACGTGAGTCGGACGACCAGGGCGCAGTTTCTGGTCCAGCTCCTGGGCGTGTCCGAGCGCGTCTCGATTACCGGAGCCAAGCTCGGCTGTACCGACCCGAAGGACGACAAGTTCCTGGAGACGGCGACGATCGGCGGGGCCGACTGCCTGACTTCGGGCGACCGCCACCTGCTGGACATGACCCCGTTCGACGGTGTGCCGGTGCTGACTCCGGCGGCGTTCCTGAACTGGTTTGCTGCTCCGAGCTGACTACAGGTTCCAGGCGGCGGCGATTTCCTTTACGCAATCGGTCAGCGCCGGCCCCGGGTTGTTGACGTCGCCCTCGTACTCGATGATCGGCACGCCGTTGAAGCCTGCCTCGCCAAGCGCGGTGACCAGGGCGGGCAGGTCGAGGATGCCGGTGCCGATTACCACGTCCACCGGTTCGCGGTCGCGGGTGTAGACGAAGTCCTTGAGGTGCACGCCCATCAGCCGGTCGCCGAAGCGCTGCACCATCTTGACCGGATCCTCGCGCGAGTCGATTGCCCAAGCGGTATCGAGCATCAGCCCGATGCGCGGGCCGGTGCGCCGGAACACCTCCTCCAGCGTCTGCACGTTGCCGAGCCAGTGCCTGCCGCCGTGGTTGTGCAGCGCCACGTTCACGTCGTACTGCTCGGCCAGGCGCTCGGCGGCGGCAAACGTGTCCCACGACGCCGGCGGGGTGACATCGGCGCTGATCACCGACAGGCCGGCCTTGCGGGCGAACTCGAAGTAGCACTCTGCGTCCGCGGCGTCGCCGGTAATCGAGTTGACCCCGCAACTGACCAGCCGCACGCCAGCGGAGCGGTAGGCAGCGATGGCCGCATCCTGCGCGGCCTCGTCGGTGAAGTCGACATGAACCCGGCACGGCTCAACCGCCGCGACGCCGATCTCCCTGGCCTTGGCGGCCACTTCCTGGTTGCTGGCAAAGCCGCGAAAGCAATAGCTCTGCACTGCGATCCTGTCTGTCGTCGATGTTGTCACGCCACGGATGGTACCGTCCGTGGGCGCCCGCCCGCAAGCGGATACGGCCCACAAGTGGACTGCTGACCGCGGCCCGGCTATACTCGTGGCCAGGAGCGAATCCGTGCAATCGACAACACTGAAATCGAAAATGGAGAGTTTGGTTCGCAGCCTACCCGAAAATGCAAGCATCGAGGATGCGATGGAACGGCTCTTTCTCCTGCACAAAATCGAAAAAGGCATCGAACAAGCGGATGCCCGTCTTACCGTTTCACATGACGAGGCTCGACGCCGTTTACGTAAGTGGCTCGATTGAGATGGACGCCACAGGCTGTTGGAGATGTAGAAGCAATTTGTTCCTACATTGAACGCGACTCCTTGCACTACGCCCGCATATTCGCGAGTCAGATCGTGGAAAAGGCATCGGTACTGGAATCGTTTCCCAAAGGGAAATCCTTTATGGCAACTATCGGATCGTTTACCGGCTCGAAAGTGACGACGTTCAAATCCTGACGGTCCATCACAGTGCTCGCCTGCTTCAGCTGCCGGAACAACCCGAAACCTGATTGCGGCCCCTATGGCAGCCGTTGAAGATCACGATCTGTTTCAGGCGCGGGGCGCTGCCGAGCAGGTGAGCAGCGCCCCGCTTGCGGCGCGCATGCGCCCGCGCACCCTGGACGAGTTTGTTGGCCAGGACCACATTGTCGGGCCGGGGCGGCTGCTGCGCCGCGCCATCCAGGCGGACCAGCTCTCGTCGCTGATCTTCTACGGGCCGCCCGGCACCGGCAAGACCACCCTGGCGCAGGTGATCGCCGGCACCACGCGCGCCCGCTTCACGGCGCTGAACGCGGTCCTCGCCGGGGTAAAGCAACTGCGCGAGGCGATTGCTGCCGCGGGCGAGGCGCGCGACCTGCACGGCCAGCGCACCATCCTGTTCATCGACGAGGTGCACCGCTGGAACAAGGCGCAGCAGGACGCCCTGCTGCCGAGCGTCGAGAACGGCATCATCGTGCTGATCGGCGCCACCACCGAGAACCCCTACTTCGAGGTGATCAAGCCGCTGGTGAGCCGCAGCCGCATCTTCCAGCTCCAGGGCCTCGGGCGCGAGGACTTGGCGCGCGTGGCGCGCATGGCCCTGGCGAACGCCGAGCGCGGGCTGGGCAGCTACCGCAGCGAGGTGAGCGAGGAGGCGATGGAGCACCTGCTGAACGTGGCCAACGGCGACGCGCGCAGCCTGCTCAACGCCCTGGAGCTGGGGGTGACCACCACGCCGGCCGGCGCCGACGGCGTAGTACGCGTCGACCGCGTGGTGGCGGAGGAGTCGATTCAGCGCCGCGCGGTGCTGTACGACAAGGAGGGCGACGCCCACTACGACACCATCAGCGCGTTCATCAAGAGCGTGCGCGGCTCCGATCCCGACGCCTCGCTGTATTGGATGGCGCGCATGGTGTACGCCGGCGAGGACCCGCGCTACCTGTTCCGCCGCATGCTGATCCTGGCGGCGGAGGATGTCGGCATGGCCGACCCGGCGGCGATCCAGGTGGTGAGCGCCTGCGCCGCCGCGTTCGACTATGTCGGCCTGCCGGAGGGGCGCTTCCACCTGGCCGAGGCGGCGCTGTACCTGGCCACCGCGCCGAAGAGCAACAGCACGCTGGGCTTCTTCGATGCCTTGCGCGCGGTGGAGGCGGAACGCGAGGCGGAGGTGCCGTCACCGCTGCGCGACGCCAGCCGCGATGCCGAGGGCTTCGGCCACGGCGCCGGCTACCAATACCCGCACGCCTTTACCGACCACTGGGTGGCGCAGCAATACCTGCCGGAAGAGATGCAGGGGCGGGTGTTCTACCAGCCTGGCGACACCGGCCACGAACGCGCCATTCGGGACGAGGTGGCGCGCCGCCCGGGGGCCCACCCGGCAACGAACGCGACGTGGGGGGGGGGGGGCCGCGCCGCCGGGAGGCCAACCTGGCGGCCGCCTGGGAAGGCACCGACAACGGCGGCGGCGAGATCCTGACCAACGCCGGCACCGGGGTGCAGCGCGAACTGGACCGCTGGCTGGAGCGGGCGCTGTCGGACGCCGCCGGCCGGCTCGCCGGCGAGCGCGACCGCATCGTGGCGGCAGCCGGCCTGCAACGCCACAGCGTGGTGCTCGATTTGGGCCTGGGCAGCGGCCTGCTCACCTTCGAGTTGCTGCGCCGCTGCCCGGAGGGCGGCGTATGGGCCATCGCGCCACCGGAGGCCAAGGGGGTGCGCGCCCAGCTCGCGGCGCTTCCGGACGCCATGCAGCCGACCCTGGTGACGGCCCCGGCCAACGTCGATCCGGCGGTGCGGTTCGACGCCCTGATGGGCCGCAACGTGTGGCGCGCGCCCGGTGGGGAAGCGCTGGTACGCGCCGCCGCCGACCTGCTGGCCGAGGGCGGGCGGCTGGTGCTGGCCGAGTCCCTGCCGGAACGCGCGCCGCGCCTGCACGAGGTGCTGGAGTTGGACGGTCTGGACGAGACGGACCGGGCCGCCGTCGCCGCCGCGGAAGAGGCGCACTACGGCGCCCGCCCGGAACTCACCGGCGCCGCGATCGAGGCCGCCCTGGCGCCATGCGTCACCGGCGCGGCCACCGAGGTCGTGGAACAGCCGGGCCGGCTGGCGGTAACCCGCACCCTCCTGGAGCGCTGGTTCCCGGCCGGCGCGACCGCTCCGGCCACCTCCTACGCGCACGTCCTGCAGCGCGCCGGCGTCTCCACCGCCGCCGTCGTGGCCCTGCGCCGCGGCCTCGAGCACCGCCTCGGCACCTCGCTCGACTGGCGCGTCGCCACCCTGTTCGTCACCGCCACCCGCCCGCCAGCGAAGCCATAGCCGGCATAGCCCGGTGGACACGCGCCGCGCACGCAGCTACCGTGGAAAGATCCGAAATGGACTTCGCTGAGCAGAGGATTGCGCTGGCCTGCGCGTTCCGGTGGGCGGCCCGCTTTGACCTGCACGAGTCGGTCGCCAACCACTTCAGCCTGGCGGTGAACGATGCCGGGACGCGGTTCCTGATGAATCCGCGCGGGCGCCACTTCTCGCTGATGCGAGCCAGCGAGCTGCTGCTGCTCGACGCGCAGGACGACGCCACCATGCAGCGGCCCGATGCCCCCGACCCCACCGCGTGGGGGCTGCACGGGGCCATCCACCGGCGGGTGCCGCACGCGCGCTGCCTGCTGCACGTGCACTCGCGCTACGCCACCGTGCTGGCCTGTCTCGCCGACCCCACGCTGCCGCCGATCGATCAAAACGCAATGCGGTTCTGGAACCGCGTGACCGTCGACGAGCAGTTCGAGGGCATGGGGCTGGACGACGAAGCCGAGCGGGTTGCCTCGACGATCGGCGACAACCCGATTCTGCTGCTGCGCAACCACGGCGTGATGGTTATCGGCGCGTCGGTTGCCCAAGCATTCGACGATCTGTATTACTTCGAACGCTCCTGCGAGACCTACGTCACCGCCCTGCAGACCGGACGGGAACTCAGGATCGTCTCCGACGAGGTGGCCGCCGCGACCCGCCGGCAGTGGCTCGACTACCCCGACCTGAGCACCGATCACTTCCGCGAGCTGCAGGCGATCCTGGACCGCGAAGACCCCTCCTACCGCGCCTGACCGGTCACCGCGCCCGCGCGCACTCGTCGAACAAGGAGTCGTATTCGGCGGCAAGGCAAGTCCACGAGTAGCGCTGCATGGCCGCGGCCAAGCCCGGCGGCGGCGACACCGGCGGGTTCGCCAACAGCGCGATCAGCCTCCGCGCCAAGTCATCGCCGTCTTCGTACAGGCAGGCTTCGTGGTGGGGCGCCGGGATCACCTCGGGGTATGCGAGCCGGCTGGGGAGCAGCGGATGGCAGCCCGCCGCCGCCGCTTCCACTACCGAGATGCCGAAGTTCTCCTGGACCGCGGTCGACACCACCACCGCGCCGCGCCGCAGCCACGCCAGGTAGGCGTCCCGGCCCGGCAGGTAGCCGTACTGCACCACTCGCTCGCCCAGCCACTCGCGGGCGGCCATGAACTCCTTGGGCACGTACTGGGCGTTCTCCCCGAGCAGCGCCACCCGGAACGCCACGCCCGCCCGCTGCACCTCGCGCAGCGCGGCGAAGAACGCCGCCGGCTGCTTGTCGAACTCCCAGCGATGGTTCCAGATCACCAGCGGCGGCCCCGCCCCGACTGACCGTACCTCCGCATCGGCGCCCGGTAACCGGCAGCCCGGGTACAGCACGCGCGCCTTGGCCGCCAGCGCGTCCGGGATCCACGCCGGCTCATACTCCGGCATGCGCCGCAACACTTCCGGCAGCGCGGCGAAGTAGGCGTCGCGATGGTAGCGCGAGTTGAACACCATCGCGTCCGCGGCCAGCGCCGAGGCGATGTCGGTAAAGGCGAACTGAAAATCCTTCTGCTCGCCCTCCGGCGTCGGATAGCTGAGCTGATTCTCGTGCACGTAGAGGAGGATCGGCGGACAGTGCGCTCCCCACACCGCCTTCAGGTCGGCCACGTTCATCAGGTCGGTAGCCAACAGCAGGTCGAACTCCTGCGGCCGCGCCACCGCGCGCGCAAAGTGGAGCGCCGCGCCGCGCATCCGCCAGCGCCAGAACCGCGCCGGCAGGGTGTGCAGCGCGATCCGGTGGCGGGAATGCTGCACCAGGCCGTCCGCGAACTCGCGGTGCGAGCCGCCGTAGAACGACTCCAGAAACAGGACGTTCAAACCGCTCACTCAGGGCACACGGTAGCCGCCGTCGACAGTCAGCGCCGCGCCGGTCACATAGCTGGAAGCATCGCTGGCCAGAAACAGCGCGAGCCCGGCAATCTCCCGCGGCTCGCCCCAGCGCCCCATCGGCACCTTCGCCACCACGCCGGCATTGACCTCGGGATCATCGAGCAGCGGCAGGTTCAACTCGGTGGCGAACATGCCGGGGATGATGCAGTTGACGGTGACGCCGGCCCGCGCCCACTCCAGTGCCAGCACGCGGGTGAGTTGCA
Organism: Spirochaetaceae bacterium bin103; assembly: GCA_002238925.1. GTDB lineage: Bacteria > Spirochaetota > Spirochaetia > SZUA-6 > Bin103 > Bin103. The sequence continues at coordinate 27,850 of MPNH01000030.1, forward strand.
GCACGCCGCCCTTGCTGACCGCGTACGGGGTGCGCTCGGCCATACCAAGCACCGACAGCAGTGAGCCGATGTTGATCACGCGGCCGTAGCCCTGCGCCTTCAGATGGCGGGCGGCGGCGCGGCACACCAGCCACATTGAGGTGAGGTTGGTGTCTTGCACCTGCCGGAACTGCTCCAGGCTCAACTCCTCGATCGGCCCGCGGATGTTGATGCCCGCGTTGTTCACCACGACGTGCAGCCCGCCGCAGTGGGCGATCACGTCGGCCACCGTCTCCTCCACCGCCGCCGCGTCGCTCACGTCGCACCGGTACGCGCGGCACGCTACGCCATGCTCGGCATTCAACTCGCGCGCCACCTCGAGCACCCGCTTACCGCGCGCGAGCAGCGCCAGCGACGCCCCCGCTTCCGCCAGTGCGCTCGCGATCACCTCGCCGAAGCCGCGGCTCGCCCCGGTCACCAGCGCCACCCGCCCATCCAGCCGCAACGAGCCCAGAACGTCGAGCTTCAGAATCGTCCGCCCAGGAAGTCGGGAGCAGTATCATCACCTGCACCGTGCTGCAATACCGCCGCCAACGCGAGACGGAGTATCCGCCACGGACAACCGAAACGCACGATTAGTTTTTCCTTGAGTCGAACAGCACGTACACCGCGAAAGCGCGTAGTACGCCGGACGGAAGACCACTGAAGTGTTGTATTATCTGTTCAGCGGTATCGGCGAGTATTTCAACTTCAGACTTGAAGAAGTTCTCGTAGGGAACATAGTCGGCAATCGTACGGTCGTACTGAAGGTCCACAAACAACGCAGCAAAGTCACGGATTGCCGTGGGAAACTGGCCCATGAGTTCGTTGTTCTTGCAACGATTCTTTACCTTCCCATGGTCCACGGCGCGGTAGACCTGGACCCACGCTCGTTTTCCGCTATTGTCGAGTCTGCGATATTGACCGACCACCTTGTCGGCGCAGGTGTTGGCCAGACAAGTAAATGCTGCATAGTAAATCGTGCTGACCGCGCGTCGGAGTGTTGCTTGCAAAGGGCGACCCGTCCCAAGACCTACGATCGAGTTTCTGGCGGCTGTCAGCAGGTCAGCAGGATTCACCGTTGCCTTGCGGATACGTGGTCAGCCACTTTTTCACACCACTGCTCCACTCTTCTCTAGACACGTAGGAAAGGTTGGGATAGTCTTCTATCCCCACATCCGAAAGCCTCGAGAGCAGTCGCCTCGGCATTCCGCCCAACCACCCGACGTCAAGGTCATCCGTGGAGCCGTCGACGACGATCACGATGCGGAGATACGGAGAGCCATCGTCAGCGTCATAGGTACGCCGCACTTCGATCGGGCCAAATGAGACTCCGCCGCGCGGATGGCCCTCAGCAAGGGCCTCCTGCACAAAATCCCTAACTTGGGCGAGCGTGGTCGAGTCCATACGCCGCTACATTATACCGACCGATGATGTCATCGCCACCTGCCACATCAGCCCCCTCAGCCCGTGTCCGCCCGTGGTCACTCGACCCGTGCCGGGCCGTCCGGACGCCGCCAAGCCCATGACGCCGGGCGGGATTCGCACCCGCTGAGATACAGCGCCTATCCACGGCACACGATAGGGACACAATTTCCAGGTGCTATTCGAATTGGCGCTTGCTCTGGCTGCACGCCTTGCCCTTGCCGCGGACAATGTCGCTCCGCTCCCAGGCATCGAGCGCGTAGCAGATCGGGTGGCAGTCGCCGTGGTTGAAGCGCATCTCGCCGGGCGTGAACCAGCCTCGCTTGCTGCTTGCCGGTGCACGGACCCTCACGTTGGCGTCCGAGTACCCGTATACCCGGCACACCTCGCCGTCCTCCACCTGGTCTTCGATGTAGGACATCCAGGGCACATCCAAACCGAGTTGGGCCTTAACCAGGGCCTGCAGCGAGCCAATGCGCGAGCCCACGTCCCAGCCGGACGACTCCTCTTCCCAGCCCTCGCCGCCCGGCAGCTCCCACACATCCGAGTCCGGGTCGCGGCACAACAGGTATTTCGAGTCGAGACCGTAGGGCCTCTCGATCAGCAGGCGAGTGGTGGTGATCGGCTGGTCGAAGCAGACCGGCAGCAAGCGCTTGCCGGCGTCGCTCAGGGCGTCGCGCGCGGCCGAATTGTACGGGTAGTACCCCGCGGCCGGCGGCGCGTTGGCGGCACAGTACTTGTTGAAGATGCCGCAGCGGTCCTCGCTGGTGGTGCCGGCCGGCGCCTGGTGCCAGACATGCCCGTTGACCACCAACAGGTCGCCCGCCTTCAGCTCCGGATCAATAAACGGCGGCAACTGCTCCCGGTCGGGCGCCGTCAGGTCCAGAACGTGTGCGGTGGGGTCGATGACCCGCGGCAGCTTGTGCGATCCGGGCGACACCATGAACGGGCCGAAGGAAGGGTCGAAATCATTCAGCGGGATGATGGCGAACACCCAATTCATGGACGAGCCGACCGGGCGCCAGCGCTTGTAGTCGGTGTGGGCGCCGCCGCCCTTGTCGCTCGGGGTGCGCAGGTAGGCGACCGACGCGGTCAGGTGCGCCGGCCCGCCGAGCGCCGACTCCACTGCCCCAACCACTACCGGATGCTCGGCAATCGCGGCCAGCCCCGGCTCGGCCATCCGGTTGCCGCTGACGGTGTACTTGGCCGGTTCGGGGTAGGTAAGCCGCGGTGGATACGCGCCGCGCTGTACCTGTTCCCGGACCACACCGCGGAGGTCGGCCGCCTCCCCGGCGGACAGGACGTTGCGCACAATCAGATAGCCTTCCTGGTCGAAGTCGGCGAGCTGTTGCCGACTCAAGGATGGGGTGAACGTTGCACTCATTCCCGGATTCTCCCTTCCGGCGGCTTACTGCCACCGGTCGCGTGATGCCCATGAGCATAGGATCGGGGCCGTCACGGGTCAAACGCTCATACCCAGGTGCGCGCCTCCCCGGCCTCTGGGAACGTCGAATCTAGTCCGGCGGGACGGAGTGCCGGCAGTTGGTCGCGAGCAACCCACGGTACGGAGCGGTGAACTGTGGTGGCCCGGATGTAGCCTCGACCTGGACGTGAGCATAATGCCACTGCCGCCAAGGCTCCGCCACGTATTCATCCTCCGATCGCCACACCACTTGCACCTTCAGGCCCGACTGCCGCGCGTATGTCACGTAATCGCCCGCGGTATGGTGAGCCTGCCCGCAGGCACCAAGGTGTTCGATCCGCAATTCGTCAATTGCGACGCCACGCTGGTCCAGCATATCGATATTCCACACCGAGAGCGCGGGTTGTTTGAACGCACCCGGCCTCGGGCGGGAATCGCGGGTGCTCCAATCTGCCGGACGGACAAAACGACACAGCGTATCGTCAACAGGAACTGACATAATCCAGGGCTAGAGTTGCTCGACGAATTGTCCTTCGGTCGCATCGGACAGGTGTTTGGCGACGAAAGACTCTTGTCCGCTGTCGTTGACGATCGTGATGTCGAGCTTCCCATCGATTGCCAACTCGGCGAACATCAACAGGCCGCTCGTCAGCCTCAGGTCGAACGAGAGCGCACCATCCACATCAATCGTGATTTCGGGTTGGTGCGTCCGTTGTTCGGCTCCCCTCACCAGAGCACGTGCCAAATCGACGACATCGACTCCTGGTGTTCTGCCATCCATGCCGAAAGAGAACTCGCGAACCCTGGGATCGAACTGAACGATGTTTGCAGTCCGAGCCTCCGGCTGGCTTCTCCAGCTTGTACGAAGCCTACTAGCTGCCATATGGCTTACTATTAGGCCGTCTACCGCGACGTTCATACTTCGTTGACCGACAGAGGCACTATTGAGCCGCCGGGATCCGTTCGACAGGTGACGACTGCGGGATCACTTACGTCTTCCTCATTCTTTGCGCGGACTTCCATCTCGTATTCGGTGTCCGGTTTCAGATCGAGAAACGTGCAAGACGTGAGTGGTGTCTCGACGCCAACAAGCCATTCTTCTGTCCCCGATTCTCGGACCCGAACAATGTAGGTAACCTTCGGTGTTACCTCCAATTCCAACCACTCTTGCCGCTGTTCATCGGCGGGCCAAGGCAGGCAAATGTCGAACGACCTCCCGTTCCACTGCACAGGAGGCTTGGGGCCCTTGACCACCATGCTCAAAGCCCGTGATCAGCCGCGGTTGCCAACCATGTCATTTGCGCGCCCATCTCCACCCGTTCACACCACTAAGCTGTCCGAAACGAGTAGCCGAGTCAAGTAACCCTCCCAACCAAGCCAAGGCGTCCAGGGGTTCCTACGTGCCGGACGGCGTGCCGGGCTGCGACGAGCCTGATGCAGCCAGAGTTCAATTCATGCCGGTTACACCGGCCGGGTGCGGGACCGCCGGGCGTGCGAGTGGAGGCGTGTACACGCAGCCGCGCGGCCGGCTACCCTCGGGCGCGAGATGAGTAATGCAACCCTGCGCGCCGGAGTGATCGGCGCCACCGGCCGCGGCAACTACGGCCATGGACTCGGTGAATCCTTTACCGCCCTGGAACGCACCCCGGTAGTTGCCTTCGCGGACGCGGACCAGGCGGGCGGTGCGGCAGCGGCAAGCCGGTTCGGGACCGACAACCACTACCTCGACTACCGCGACATGCTCGCCCGCGAACGCCTCGACGTGGTGGCGGTGACTCCGCGCTGGACCGACCAGCGCCGCGCCATGGTGGTGGCGGCAGCGGAAGCGGGGGTGAAGGGCATTTTCTGCGAGAAGCCGTTCGCCGCCAGCCTGGCCGACGCCGACGCCATGATGGAGGCGTGCGACCGCAACGGTGTGCGGATCGTGGTGGCGCACCGGCGAGCCGCCGCCCACGAGATGCGCCTCAAGCAGATCGTCGATTCGGGCGAGATCGGCGACATACAGGTGATGCGCGGCCACGGCAAGGGCGACCACCGCGCCGGCTCGCTGGACCTGATGATCCTCGGCACCCACATCCTGGACGGCATCCGCTACGTCGCCGGCAGCGAGGTGGCCTGGGCGCACGGCCACGTGACGCAGGATGGCCGCCCCATCACCCAAGACGACATCAAGGAGGGCGACGAGGGCGTCGGCCTGCTGGCCGGCAACCGCGTGGCCGCCTACTACGTGTTCGAGAACGGCCTCACCGCCCACTACGAGTCGTTCCAGGGCTTCCCGGACGACGCCAACGATCACAACCGCCACCTCGGTTTCGAGGTGTACGGCACCAAGGGCATCGTCTCGGTTCGCAACTCGCCCGGCGGCGAACTGTACCTGCACCGTCACGACCTGTGGGTTCCGGACACCGAAACCCGGCCCTGGGAGCGCATTCGCATCCCCGAATGGGAGGCGCAGAACAGCGGCCTGGAGAGCAACCTGTTGATTGTGCGCGAGCTGCTGGCCGCGCTCGACGAGGAGCGCGACATCCGGTCGGTCTCCTCCGGCGCCGACTCGCGGGCGACGCTGGAAATGATCATGGCGGTGCACGAGTCCAACCGCCTCGGTACCCGGGTGCCGTTCCCGCTCGCCAATCGCGGCAACCCCTACGCCACCTGGCTGGCGCAGGAGCAGTAATCGCGCGTCGACGCAGGCAGGCGGCGGACCGGGGCCCACCGCCTGCCCCGCTTGCACCGAAACGGTGCGGGCTACTGGCTAGTTGAAATAGCCGGAACTCTGCAGCGCCTCCTGCCACAGCTCGACGTAGCGCGCTACGCCGGCGCGCTGCAGCTCATCCAGGTAGGCATCCCAGGTGGCGTCGTCGGCGATGTCGCGCTTGCCGGTGATAAACTCGGCGGCACGCTGCATCACCAGGCCGTTGCGGCTGGTAATGGTCTCGGTCAGGTCGACCAGCTCTTCCTGCTCCATGCCCTGGAAGATGACGTCCGGAGGGATGTGCTTCTCCACCCGGTAGGGCAGCATCAGGTCGCGGGTCGCCACCATCAGCCGCCACTCGACGCGGGTCGGATCGCCTTCCCACTCCGGCGGCATGGCGCTGTGCGCGTTCCACTCCCAGTTCCCGGGCGTGGTGCGCGACCAGCCGTCGTCATCCAGGTCCAGCGAATAGACATCGCTCTCCAGGCGGATGGTCGTGGCCGGCCCGCCGTCGCGCGTTACCCAGCCGAGCTGCTTCTCGTCCTCGGTCAGGTAGCGCCACTCCGATCCTTCCTGCAGAAAGTTGCGCGCCAGCAACGCGTGGGCGATCGGATCCTCGTAGAACCAGTCCACCCACTTGGCGATCATCGCCGGGTTCTCGGCGGCGCTGGTAATCACCGACTGCACGTTCACCGATGGCGGATGGTAGCGGGTCTGCTGCAGCCCGCTGGGACCGCGCAGCGGCGGAATCGGCTTGAACTCCGCAAACCGCCCGGTACCGCCGCCGTGGATGGTGAAGCGCCCGAACCAGCCGGCCTGGAACGATCCCACCACGGGATGGTCGGGGTTCTCGGTGGTCTGCTTGGCTTCCTTCTCGGTCCACACGAACGACTCCTCCGCGAGCAGATCCTCGTCGTGCAGCATGCGCAGGTACTTCAGCCCGTCGCGCCACTCCTCGGTGTTGGCCACGAAGCGTACGTCGGTGGGAGAGCGCTCCAGGAGCGCGCCGTAGTTCAGGTCGTACGGGTGCACGGTGTAGATCCAGGCGTTCATCAGAAACGAGATCGGATCGACGTTCCAGCCGCTGGTGGCGGACAGGAACGGGATCTCGTCCTGCTTGCCGTTGCCGTTGGGGTCCTGGTCGCGAAACGCGCGCAGCATGTCGGCAAACTCGTCGGGCGTCTCCGGCGGCCACTTCAGACCAAGCTGTTCCACCCACGGCTGGTACACCCACATCTTGGTCGAGTACTGACAGTGGAAACAGCCGGCGGAGACAATCGGAAAGTAGTAGTGCTCGCCGTCCGGCATGGTGATGCGCTGCTGCACCTCGGGCACCTCGGCGAGACGCGCGCTCAGGCCGGGCATGTGCTCGGCGATCAGATCCTTGAGACCGACGAAAGCCCCGGCGGCACCCTGGTCGAACGCCTGCTGGACGGTGATCCTGGAATGCGGAATCAGTACGTCGGGCAGGTCGCCGGCGGCCAGAATCAGGTTGTACTTCTCGACCGCCTCCTCCCACTCGATCATGTCCACCCAGTCGACGTGGATGTTGGTGAGCTCCTCGAACCACTCGGTGAACTTGGCGTCCTCCAGCGTACCCGAGGCCAGCCGCTGATCGTAGGTGCCGATCACGGTGATGGTTTGCTTCTCCTGTACGATCGGGTACTCGCCCGGGGCGCTCAGCTCAATGCCGGCGGCGGCTCCCTCTTCGTCTCCGGCGGCTACCGCCAGCATGGTGACCAGTGCCATCAGCGGCACTGCCAAAAGCGTTCTCTTCATGGATACGCTCCTCTCGTGTGAAGTAATGGACTCGGGTAACACCCGAACTTGGTTGGCATCGCTCGATGGCGCAATCATCCCTTGATCGCTCCGATCATCACGCCGCGCACGAAGTATTTCTGCACGAACGGATAGGCCACCAGCACCGGAACCGTGGCGACGACGATCAGCGCGAACTGAATCAACGCCTGCAGGTACTCGCGCTTGGTCATTTCCAGCAACTGTTCTTCGGTGATGTCGGCCATCAGGTCGTCAATGGCGGCCGACGAATTCATGACCAGGATTTCGCGCAGCACGATCTGCAGCGGCACCAGCTTCTCGTCGCGCAGGTAGATCAGCGCGTTGAAGAACTGGTTCCAGTGCATTACCGCGTAGAACAGGGTAATAACGGCAATGATCGGCCCCGACACCGGCACCACGATCGCCCACAGCATGCGCGTGTTGGAGGCACCGTCCACCCAGGCCGCCTCGTACAGCTCGTTGGGTACGTTGGCCTCCAGGTAGGTGCGGGTAATGATCACGTTCCACACCCCTATTGCCCACGGCACGATCATTACCGCGCGGGTGTCCAGCAGGCCGAGACTGCGGATCAGCAGGTAGGTGGGAATGAGGCCACCCTGGAAGAACATGGTAAACGCGAACAGGAACATCAACAGGCTGCGGCCGACGAAGTCGCGGCGCGACAGCGGGTACGCCACCAGCATGGTCATCAGCAGGTTGTAGACGGTGCCGAAGACGGTGTAGAAGGCGGTGTTGCCGTAGCCGACCCAGAGTTGCTTGAACTCGAATACCGCCCGGTAGCCCTCCAGGGAAGGTTTGCGCGGCAGCAGCCATACGCGGCCCGCCAGCACCTCGTTGGCGTCGGAGAAGGAGGAACTGACGATGTAGATCAGCGGGTAGATGACGATGATGAACAGCACGGTCATCAGCACCCCGTTGATCAGGTAGAACAAGCGGTCCTCGCGGGCGTGGCGGATACGCGTGGCGCCGGTGCTCGCCGACCGCGCCCGGTCAGTTGCCCTCACCACAGGCTGGTCTCACTGAGGCGCTTGGAGATGCGGTTGACCGCCAGCAGCAGCAGGAACGCCAGCAGATTCTTGAACAGCCCGATGGCGGTGGCGTAGGAGAAATTGGGGCTGCGCGACGCCAATCCCACCTTGTATACGTAGGTGTCCACCACCTCGGAGGCACCGATGTTGAGCGGGTTCTGCATCAGGAACACCTTCTCGAAGCCGATGTTCAGGATCTGGCCGGAGCGCAGGATCAGCAGGATGATGATTACCGGCAGGATGCCGGGGATGTCGATGTGCCACATGCGCCGCCAGATGGTGGCGCCGTCTACCTTGGCCGATTCGTGCAGTTCGGGATCCACCGCCGCCAGCGCGGCCAGGAAGATGATCGCCCCCCAGCCCATGCTCTGCCAGATGCCCGTCCACACGTAGACATGCGGGAACCAGGAGGCGTCGCCGAGGAAATTGACTTCCTGCAGGCCGAATTGCAGCAGGCCGACGTTGAGCAGCCCGATGCGCTGCGAAAACAGCTTCATGATGATGCCCACCATGACCACGGTGGAGATGAAGTGGGGCGCGTAGGTCACCATCTGCACCGTCTTGCGGTAGCGCTGCCACGGGGCGTAGTGCAGGATCAGCGCCAGGACGATCGGAATCGGGAACCCGAACACCAAGTCGTAGGCGTTCAGGTAGAACGTGTTCCACATGATCTCCCGGAACTTGAATGACTGGAAGAAGCGGATGAAGTGATCGAAGCCGATCCAGTCGCTGCCCAGGATGCCGCGCGCCGGCACGAAGCGCTTGAAGGCGATCACGTTGCCGTACATCGGCAGGTACATGAACACGATCAGCCACGCCACCGGGAGCAGCACCATCAGGTACATCTCCCAGTTGCGGCTGATGTTGCGCCGGGTCCAACGCCCCTTGGTCAGGGTCCTGCGGCGGCTGTCGGGCAGCTCGGCGGAACGCGGTGCCGGTTGTACCAGTGGCTCAGACATAGAGGCTGCGGTCCGGCTCCGCGGCAGACCGAGGCCCCGCAGGGATGCCGATGGCTCGCCGGACGGCCATTATCCGGCCTCCTTCCAATGCCGTCAACGAAGCGAGCCCGCGCTCGCCGCCTGTGGCCAACTCGTATGGTGTTATGCTACACTTGACAGGTGACGGTACGGGGCATCGCCCACAGGGGCGTTCGCCGCCTGTTTCTGAAGGACGATCCCACGGGGGTTCCAGCGCCTGCGGTGGACAAACTATCACTAATGGGGGATAGGTGCATGCGTATGCTCAACCCGCCGCACCCGGGTGCGTTCGTACGAACGGAAGTGATCGAACCTCTCGGCCTGACGGTGGGCGCCGCCGCTGCGGTGCTCGGGGTTTCTCGCCCCACGTTGTCGTCGTTTCTCAACGGCCGCTCCGATTTGTCCAGCATCATGGCGCTGCGCATCGAGAAGGCGTTCGGAGTCAAGATGGACACGCTCATGCGCATGCAGGTCTCTTACGACGTAGCGCGAACCCGCGAACGGGAAGGCGAGGTTCAAGTGACGCGCTATCGTTCAGTGACCGTGTGAGAACGTGCGCGTCGCGGGTGGCCTTCTCGGAGGGGCTCAAAACGCCGGCCACCGCAGCGGTGAGATACCAGAACAGCATCCACAGCCACCGCCCTGGGCCATGCGGAACGGCTACTTGTAGGGGTCCGCGGCGTCGCGGAGGCCGTCGCCGAGGAACATGAAGGTCATCACGGTCACCACCACGAACAGCACCGGGATCAGCAGCCAGGGGCTCAGGGCGACGGTACGGAAGTTCTGCGCGCTGGTCAGCAGTACGCCCCAGCTCACCACCGGCGCCTTGAGGCCCAGGCCGATGAAGCTGAGCGCGGTCTCGCCGAGGATCATGTTGGGCACCGCCAGGGTGAGGTGCACGATCAGGTAGCTCAGGAACGACGGCAGCAGGTGGCGGCGGATCACCGTGCCGGCGGTGGCGCCGCTGACCCGCGCGGCCACCACGAAGTCGCCGCCGCGCAATTCCAGCAGCTTGCCGCGCACCACCCGCGCCAGCCCGGTCCAGCCCAGGATCGACAGGATGATGGTAATGCCGAAGTACACGCGCAGCGCCGGCCACTTTGGCGGCAGCGCCGCGGTCAGCCCCATCCACAGCGGCAGGGTGGGAATGCTGATCAGGAACTCGATGATGCGCTGAATCACGGTGTCCACCGCCCCGCCGACGTAGCCGGAGATGCCGCCGATCACCACCCCGAGCAGGAAGCTGATGGTGACGCCGAGCAGCCCCACCGACAGCGACACGCGCCCGGCGTACAGCACGCGCGAAAACATGTCGCGGCCGAGTTCGTCGGTGCCGAACAGGTACAGGGTGGCGGGCGGATGCACCCCGAACAGGTGCAGGTCGGTGCGGATGAAGCCGAGCAGCTTGTACGGGTCGGTGCGCACCAGGAAGCGGATGCGGTGCGGGTCGCCGGTGTTCTCGGTGTAGATGCGCTGCAGGGTCTCCGGGTCGCGGGTGCGCTCGAGCGAATACACGAACGGGCCGATGAGCCGGCCGTCGTGGACCAGGCGCACCCGCTGCGGCGGGGCGAGCAGGTAGTCGGCGTCGCGGGTGGCCTTCTCGTAAGGGCTCAGAAAGCCGGCCACGCCGGTGGCCAGGTACAGGAACAGCAGCACCGCGCCGCCCGCCAGGGCCATGTGGTGGCGGCGGAACTTGCGCCACATCAACTGCCACTGCGAAGCGACGTAGTAGCGTTCGTCCGCCGCGGCCTCCGCGGCCGCCGCGGGTGGAAGTGCCGGATCCGGGCCGCTCATGCCTGTGCCCGCTCGAAGCGGATGCGCGGGTCCACCCACACCAGCGCCAGGTCGGACAGGAACGTGCCGAACACGGTCAGCCCGCCCAGGAACAGCACGGTGCTGCCGGCCAGGAAGGTGTCCTGGAACAGCAGCGCCTGCAGCAGCATCGGCCCGGTGGTGGGCAGGTTCAGCACAATGGCGGTAATCGCCTCGCCCGACACAATCGCCGGCAGCAGCCAGCCCACCGTGCTGATGAGCGGGTTGATGGCGATGCGCACCGGGTAGCGGAACAGCAGGCGCCGCTCGTCCACGCCCTTGGCGCGCGCCGTAATCACGTACTGCTTGCCGAGTTCGTCCAGCAGCGTGCCGCGCATCACCCGGATCAGCCCGGCGGTCCCGGCGGTCCCGATCACCAGCAGCGGCACCGGCAGATGCTTCATGCCGTCCCACAGCTTGCCCCACGACCACGGCGCCAGTCGATACTCGGTGGAGAACAGACCGCCAATCGAGATGTCGAAGTAGCGGAAGCCGAGCCACATCAGCACCAGCGCCAGCGCGAAGTTGGGCGTGGCCAGCCCCATGAAGCCGACGCCGCTGAACAGGTGATCGGCCCACGAGTACTGGTGGGTGGCGGAGTAGATGCCGATCGGGACCGCGATGACGTAGGTGATCAGCAGGGTCAGGAACGAAATGAACATGGTCAGCGGAACCCGCTCGGCGAGCAGTTCCGCGGTTGGCTTGTTGAACGCGAACGAGCGCCCGAAGTCGCCGCGCAGCACGATCTTGCCGATCCAGGAGAAGTAGCGCGGCACCATTGGCTTGTCGAGCCCGTACAGCCGCTTGAGGTTGGCGACCTCCTCCTCCTCCATGTGTTCGCCGGTCTCCTGCACGATCCTGAGGATCATGGTGTCGACGAAATCGCCCGGCGGCAGTTGGATAACCACGAACGCCACGATCGAGATCGCCCACAGCGACACGATCATGTACAGGGTGCGGCGCAGAATGAGCTGTCCCATGCGAGGCTCTCTACGGTAACACAAAGACGGCCGCACGGGCCGGATACTCGAGGTGAGTTGTCCGGTCCGAGCGGCCGTCGATCATGCGCAAGCGGCGCTCCGCGCGAGCGCGCTACCGCTCTCTATTCCTGCACCAGGTAGAACTGGGAGGGGTGCTGGGGGCCGGTCCAGGAGCCGATCGACCAGTCGTGGCCGCCGCGCTCCGGGAAGTTGCGCAGCTTGTTGCTGCGCGGCATCGGCAGCGGCACCTCGCCCACCGTCCCGATGACCCACAGGTTGTCCGCCTGCGAGGCGAGAATTTCCTTGCCCAGGCGGACCTTCTCGTCGACGTCCATGGTCGCGGTCATCTGCTCCCAGCGCTCGATGTTGCGCTTGACCTCGTCGGGCGGCTCGATGCCGCCTTCACCGCCGGTCACGTACCACAGCGCCCACTGGTTGCCCCACGGGTTCTCCCAGCCCTGCCGCTGCGGCAGGAAGAACAGCGGCGACGCCACAAACGCCTCCGAGCGCGCGTTGAACCCGGCCGAGCCGCCGTACATCTGCATCTGGTTGGTCTTGGAGCGCTCCTCGCTCTGCTGGTAGGAGAAGCTCTTCATGGTCACTTCCATGCCGATCTCCTTCCACTGCTCGACCGCCAATTCGTGAATCGGCAGCACCGCGGCGCCGGTGTCCATGACCACCGAGAAGCGGTTGCCGTCGGGCAGCAGCCGCCACTCGCGGTTGGCGTCCCAGGTCAGCCCCAGCTCGTCGAGGATCTGGTTGGCGCGCTCGACATCGCGCACCGCGTACGCCTCGGCGAAGTGCGGCTCGAAGTAGATCGATTCCTTGATCAGCGTATGCTGCCGCGGCGTACCCAGGCCCTGGAACACCACCTCGTTGATCTCGTCGCGGTCCAGCGACAGCGACAGCGCATGCGAGAAGCGGCTGTCGGCGAAGATCGGCGCCAGCACCGGATCGTCGATCGTACGGTTGACCTGGAACAGCGTCGCCGAGCCTTCCAGACTGGGCCACAGCTCGACCGTGTAGTCGCCCGACTCCTCGTTCTGCTTCATCAGCGGGTAGTCGCTCAGAGGCGCGTACCAGCCAATGGAAACGGTGAACTCGCCGGCTATGATCTTGCCGGCAAACACCTGCAGGTCCTGGACCAGTTCGACGTTGATGCCGTCCATGTAGGGCAGCTGGTTGCCCTCAACGTCGATCTTCCAGTAGTAGGGGTTGCGCTCCCAGCGCGCCAGGTCGGTGCCCAGCTCGGCCAGCCGGTAGGCGGTGAGCATGGGCCGGTCGGTATTGAACTTCGGCAACTCGCTCCAGGAGTTGTTCTTGTCGCCGAAGTGCTGCACCCAGTTCTCGAAGCCCGCTTCCTTGGCCAGCGCCTCGGCCTTGTCCGCGCCCACGTAGGTGGGATGGAACTGGCTGAAGTAGTGCTTGGCCTGCTTGATCGGCGTTACCCCGCGGTTGGGATGGGGCAGCCACTCCACGGCGACCGGATTGGCGACCGCGAACGAGAACTGGAAGGTCTGGTCGTCGAGGAAGTTCATCTTCATCAACTCGCCGCCCGGCTGCAGGAACTTGGCCGGATTCGGGGTGAGTTCCTCGTTCAGGATGATGTCCTCGTACCAGAACTTGATGTCCTCGGTCGTGAACGGCTCGCCGGTGGACCAATTGATGCCCTCGCGCAGGGTCACGGTGAGCACCTTGGCGTCGGCCGACAGCTCGTAGCTGGTGGCCACGTTGGGCGACTGAGTCGACAGGTCGCCGGCGATGCGGTTGAGCTGCTCGATGCCGATCAGCAGGTGGGCTTCGCCCCAGTGGCCGGTGCCGTCGCGGCCCATGAACGCATAGCCGCCGTACTGGCCGATTTCCTGGTAGGGCACCACCACGTACGGGTCGGCGGGCAGGCGATCCTCGACCGGCGGCAGGTCGCCGGCGGCCACCATCTCGGCCAGCATCGGCGCCTCGCTGAACGAGGTAATGGTGTTGCCGGTGGCGGCGGTGTAGTCGGCGATGTGGTTGTAGAAGCGGATGTCGTTCCACTCGTGGTCGAAGCTGGTGCGCTCCATGGCGGCCGCCGCGTCGCCGCCTTCCTCGGCCTCGCTGCCGGCAAACGCCAGCGCCGGAACCAGCAGTGCCGCAACCAGCGGCACCGCAAACAATCTGTGCAGTCTCAAGTATCTGCTCCTTTGGAAATAGGGGATTATCGCCCGCGAATATGCCGCGCTGCCCACCCGGCCGTCAAGGTATATGGCAGTACGCCACAGCACCGGCGCGGCTTGCCTCACGGGTCAGGAAACGTTATAACATTGCTGCTATGCCCAGCATGAGAATTCGGATATGACGAACCCGCCGACCCGGCCCCGGCCCTGCACCGATACGGATTGCCGCGTGGCGCACTCGCCGCGCGAACGGGTCGCGCTGGCAGTATCGATATGCGAGAGGCGCGGCGTACGAATGACGGAACTGCGCAGGCGTGTTCTGGAGCTGCTGTGGGCGAGCGGTGGTCCGACGAGCGCCTACCAGTTGATCGAATCGGTCAAGCTCGGAGACTCGCGTCCGGTCGGACCGCCGACCGTGTACCGGGCGCTTGCCTTCCTGATGGCGCAGGGCCTCGTCTCCAGGATTGAGAGCCTGAACGCGTACGTCCCCTGCGTCCATCCCGAACGCGACCACGATTGCCTGTTCTTCATTTGCGGTGGCTGCCGGACATCGGTCGAGCTTGAGGATCCGCGCATCGGCGGGCTGCTTGCCGAGGATGCCGCCAGCCTCGGGTTCGTCATGACCCGGCGCACGGTTGAGGTCGAGGGCAGGTGCGCGCGGTGCGTGGAAGCCGGTGCCGCGTAGCCGAGAACCCGGCGCCCCGGTACTTCGGCTGCTGCCGCTCGGCGCCGGCCCCCGGCTGGTCGGCGCGGCCCTGATCGTTGCCGCGCTCTGGGGCGCGTTCTTCTGGGCGGTGTCCACGCCGGGGGGCCCATGACCTACGCCCTCCAGTTTCAGGACCTGACCCTCGGCTACGACCGGTATCCGGCCGTGTACCGCCTGCGCGGAGAGATAGCCGAGGGCAGCCTGACAGCCATCGTCGGACCCAACGGGGCCGGCAAATCCACGATGTTGAAGGGGGTGATCGGCACGCTCCGCCCGCTCGAAGGCCGGATCGCCTTCGGCGGGATCGCGCGCAGCGAGATCGCCTACCTGCCGCAGCAATCGGACGTCGACCGGTCTTTCCCGATCACCGTTGCCGACCTCGTGGGCATGGGGCTGTGGCGAGAAATCGGCGGCTTTGCCGGCTTGCGGGCCGTTCACCGCACGCGCGTTGCCGAAGCGATTGCCGCGGTCGGGCTCGAAGGGTTCGAGAGACGCCCGATCGGGTCGCTGTCGGGCGGGCAGATACAACGTGCGCTGTTCGCGCGGCTTCTGCTGCAGGACGCGCGGCTCGTCCTGCTGGATGAGCCGTTCACCGCGGTGGACGCACGAACCATGGCCGACCTGATCGGCGTGGTGCGACACTGGCACGGCGAGGGGCGCACGGTGCTTGCCGTTTTGCACGACTTCGACACGGTGCGGGCTCACTTCCCGCGCACGCTGATGCTTGCCCGCGAGCTCGTCGCCCACGGACCCACGACGCAGGTGCTGACGGACGCGAACCAGTTCCGCGCGCGTCAGATGTGCGAGGCCTGCGCCGGCCCCCCGCACACCTGCGGGCGGAGCGCGGCCTGATGTGGGAGGCGCTTGTCGAGCCGTTCGCCGACTTCGGCTTCATGCGGCGCGCGCTCGTGGGCTGCCTGGCAATTTCTCTGGGGGCGACGCCGGTCGGGGTGTTCCTGATGCTGCGCCGCATGAGTCTGACCGGCGATGCGATGGCCCATGCGATCCTGCCGGGGGCGGCCGTCGGCTATCTCATCGCGGGCCTCTCGCTCGGGGCGATGACCATTGGCGGGCTGATCGCGGGCATGGCCGTGGCACTTCTCGCCGGGTTCGTGACCCGGGTCACGGCGCTGCGCGAGGACGCGAGCCTCGCGGCCTTCTACCTGATCTCGTTGGCGTCCGGCGTACTGATCGTGTCCACCCGTGGCAGCAACGTCGACCTGATGCATGTGCTGTTCGGCACCGTGTTGGCGCTCGACAACGCTGCGCTGATCCTGCTCGGCGCCATCGCGAGCCTCTCGCTGTTCACGCTCGCGGTGCTGTTCCGGCCGCTCGTGCTCGAGTCCGCGGACCCGCAGTTCCTGCGTTCGGTCAGCGGACTCAGCGCCATGGCACATCTGACTCTTCTCATTCTCGTCGTGCTCAACCTTGTGGGCGGATTCCAGGCGCTCGGCACGCTAATGGCGGTTGGCATCATGATCCTCCCCGCCGCCGCGGCGCGCTTCTGGACAGTGAGCATCGGCGCATTGATCGCGGTAGCGACTGCCATCGCGATGCTCTCAAGCGTGAGCGGTCTTCTGCTCTCCTACCATTTCAGCCTGCCCTCCGGGCCGGCGATTATCCTTGTCGCCGGTCTCGCCTACACGCTCTCGCTGATTGTCGGGCCGGTCAGCGGTCTTGCCGCGCGGGCCTTGTGGGACCGCGTCCCGGTCCCCCTTCCCGAAAGGGGCGGGAGTCTGGGGTCCAGAGAATGAAATTTGCCGCTCTTGCGACATCATCCTCTTGACTAGTTAATGCAACGTTATAACATTCCGCCCATGATCAGTTTCCCACCCATCTTCACCCGACGAGCCTTGCTGAGCTTCGTCACCATCGTTCTCGTTCTGTCGTTCGCCGCTCCGGCCGCCGTCGCACAGACCCACAGCTCAATCCCGGTGGTCGCCACCTTCTCGATCCTCGGCGACATGGTAAAGCGCGTCGGAGGCGAGCATGTCGATGTCACGACACTCGTGGGTCCTGACGGCGACACGCATGTCTACCAGCCGACCCCTGCAGATGCCCGGGCCGTCAACGAAGCGCAGGTCCTGTTCGTCAACGGGCTGCAATTCGAAGGCTGGTTGGAGCGGCTGATCGACGCTTCGGGCTTCCGCGGTGTCCTGGTGGTGGCGACCGACGGCGTTGAGTTGATCGCTTTCGCCGACGAGCACGACGACGATGACCAACATGCCGACGATGACCATGACGATGACCACGACGACGATCACGACGACGATGACCACCATGACCATGGCGTCTTCGACCCCCATGCCTGGCAGAGCCTTCGCAATGCCATGGTGTACGTGGACAACATTGCCGAGGCACTGGCCAAGGCCGATCCCGGGAATGCCGACGCGTACCATCGGAACCGCGACAGCTATGCGGACGAAATCGAGGCCCTCGACTCGGAAATCCGCAGGATTGCCGCCACGCTCCCCGTGAGCAGCCGGACCGTCGTCACCTCCCACGACGCGTTCCAGTACTTCGGTCGCGATTATGGGCTCACCTTCATCGCGCCGCAGGGGCTCAGCACCGAGTCGGAGGCGTCCGCACAGGATGTCGTCCGCCTCATCGAGCAGATACGCGATCTGGGCATTCGTGCCGTTTTCGTCGAGAACGTCGCGGACCCCCGCCTCCTGGAACGCATCGCCGACGAGACGGGAGCCACCATCGGCGGCACGCTATATCCTGGCGCGCTGTCCGGCCCCGCCCTACCTCGACATGATGCGGCACAACGCGATGACGCTCGCCGAAGCGCTGGCTTCGTAAGGCTCGGCGCGCCTACCAGACTTCTGTCAGGTCGACCTCGACGGGTTGTGCATCGGGTTGGCCGGTGCAGGCAACGGCGATGCGGGCGGCGTGTTCGCCGGCGCTGCGGAATATGCCGTCGGCGAGCACGTACTGCTGCACCACCTTGCGCTCGGGGTCGACGATCCAGTACTCGCTGACGCCGGCCTTCTGGTACAGGTCCAGCTTCAGGCCGCGGTCGCGGTAGGCGGTCGACGGGGACAGAATCTCCACCACCAGGTCGGGCGCGCCCTCAATGCGCTCGCGGCGGATCCGCGATGCATGCTCGGCAAGGACCACCACAAGGTCCGGTTCGACCACGTCGCTCTGACTCAGCACCACTGCTACCGGTGCGTGCAGCACCTCGCCCATCCCGGTCAGGTCGAAGTGGCGATGAAGATGGATCATCAGGTTTCTGGACACCCTTTGGTGGGATACGAACGGTGCTGCGCTCAAGTAGTGGTCTCCATCGATGATTTCGTGCCTGCGCCCGTCCTCGGGAAACTGCAGGTAGTCTTCGTAGGTGAGCTTGGT
This sequence comes from Spirochaetaceae bacterium bin103, assembly GCA_002238925.1. GTDB lineage: Bacteria > Spirochaetota > Spirochaetia > SZUA-6 > Bin103 > Bin103. The sequence goes on from MPNH01000030.1 coordinate 46,221, forward strand.
CTTCCGGTCGACAACGACTGCCATGGCCGCTTCCGAGCATACCACGAACGCGCAGGCGCAAGCTGGTATAGTTGGCGCCATGAAGATCAGCGACATCACCTGCACGCCGCTGGCCATCGGCAAGGGGCTGCTGCGGATCGCCACGGATGCCGGGGTGGAGGGCTGGGCAGAAGTGCCGGGCCGCAACAACGCGGTGTTCGAGGCGTACCTGGACAGCGTGATCAGGCCGGCCCTGGTGGGCGAGGATCCGCGCCCGGTGGACCGCCACTGGGAGACGCTGGCGTTGGGGCGCGAGGAGCAGTCGAACAAGCTGCCCGGCTGGGTGGTCGGGGTGATCGACGTGGCGCTGTGGGATCTGCTCGGCAAGGACACCGGGCTGCCGGTTTACACGCTGATGGGCGGCGCGCGCCGCACCACCATTCCGCTGTACTGGAGCACCGGCTGGCGCATGCAGCCGGAGGAGATGCTGGCGCTGGTGCGGGCCGGGCGCGAGCAGGGTTTCCGCTCGTTCAAGATCCGCATGGACTGGCGCGGCTGGCGGCAGGACGTGGACCCGGACAAGGACTTCCGGATCTTCAAGGCCGTGCGCGAGTTCCTGGACGGCGGCGAGTACCTCGGCTTCGATGCCAACAACGGCTACTCGGTGTCCACGGCGATCCAGCAGGGCCGGCGTTTCGAGGAACTGGGCATTGACCACTTCGAAGAGCCGATCCCGCACTACGACCTGCCGGGCCTGCGGCAGGTGGCCGACGCCCTCGACGTGGCCGTGTCGGCGGGCGAGCAGGACGCATTCCGCTGGTGGTTCGAGCACCTGGTGCTGCTCGGCAACCCGGACATCCTGCAGCCGGACATCCTCACCGCCGGCGGGCCGAGCGAGGTGAAGCGCATCTACGAGCTGGCCACGGTGCTGGACAAGCCGGTGATGCCGCACAGCCCGCAGGCCGGCATCAGCTCGATGGCCTCGCTGCACGCCTACGCCACCGTGCAGAACGCCAGCCGCCCACACGAGTACTCCACCGAGTTCTCCGGCCCCCTCGACGACGTGGCCGACCTGTTCGGCGCAGCCGTGCTGCCCAAGCACGGCGCCATCGAACTCAGCGACCGCCCCGGCCTCGGCATCGAACTGAACGAAACCGCCGTCGCCCGCCTGACGGTGTGACGACACGCCGGTACACGGCGCTGATCGCCGGCTCTACCGGCGCGGTGGGCAGCGCGCTGGCGCGCGAGCTGGCCGGGCGTGCAGAGTGGGAGGTGTACGGCCTGGCACGACGGCCACCAGCCAGCCCTGCACATGCCGGCGCAGTCGTGCCGGGCGTGATCGGGGCGGCGGCCGACATGGCCGACCGCGACGGGCTGCGGCGCGCGATGGAGCCGCTCGACGACGTTACCCACCTTTTCTACTGCGGGCGCGCCACCCACGCCGAGCAGGTAATCGAGGACTCCGCCGCCAACCTCGCCCTGCTGGACAACGTGGTCACCGCCACCGAGAAGGCGGCCGCCGGGCTGCGCCACGTTCACTTGGTGCAGGGCGGCAAGTACTACGGCGTGCACGTGGGGCCGATCCCGACCCCGGCCGATGAATCACAGCCGCAAGCGCCGATCGACAACTTCAACTACGACCAACAGGACTACCTGAGCAGTCGCGCCTCCACGGCGCAATGGACCTGGTCCGCTTCGCGGCCCAACACGCTGGTGCACTTCTCGCCGGCCATCGCGCGCAACTTGGTCAGCACGCTCGGCGCCTGGGCCGCGATCTGCCGCGAATTGGGCGCGGCGCTGGATTTCCCCGGCCCGCAGGGCGCCTACGACAGCCTCACCCAGCTTACCACCATCGAGCTGCTGGCGCGCGCCATCGCCTGGATGGCCACCGAGCCGACATGCGCCAACGAGGCGTTCAACGTGACCAACACCGACCTGTTCCGCTGGCACGCGCTGTGGCCGCGGCTGGCGGAAGCGTTTGGCATGCCGCTCGGCCCGGTACGCCCGCTGCGGCTGGCCGAGGTGATGGCCAGCCGCGGCGAGCTGTGGCGCCAAATGTGCGCCCGCCACGGCCTGGTGCAGCCCGACCTGGACCGGGTCGCCAACTGGGGCTACGCCGACGCCACCCTGGAGCGCACCTGGGACGAGATCCTGAGCCATAACAAGGCGCGCCGCCTCGGCTTCCACGACTGGGACGACAGCCTGACCCGCTTCTTCACCGTCCTCGACCGGTACCGCCGGGCCCGGATCCTGCCTGACTGAGCCGCCCCATGTCGGCAGCGTTCAATCTTCCCGGAAGTTCAGTTCGCGCATTCCGGTGACCTTGGAGTGATCGATGGCCAGGCCGAGGCCGGGGGTATCGGGGACGGTGATGGCGCCGGCCACCGGGTGCAGCGGATCGGCCAGGAAGAACTGGTGCACGATGTTCCACTTGACCAGGTATTCCTGGATCGGGCAGGTGGTAGGCGGCTGCGATGCGATCAGGTGGGCGGTGGCGTGCGAGCTGTGGCCGTGCGGGATCACCGGCCGGTCGAAGGTGGAGGCGAGCGCGCAGATCTTGACCGTCTCGCTGATGCCGCCGCACCAGTAAATGTCGGGCTGCAGCACGTCCATGGCGCGCTTCTCGACGATTGCCCGGAACCCCCAGCGCGTGTACTCGTGCTCGCCGCCGGCAATGGCGATCGGCGAACTGCGCTGGATCTCCACGTAGCTGTCCAGCTTGTCGGCCAGCACCGGCTCCTCCAGCCAGCGGATGCCGAACTCGGCCAGCTCGTTGGCCAGGCGGATAGCGTACGGCACGTCCCAGGAGCTCCACGCGTCCAGCATGATGTCGACGTCGTCGCCCACCGCCTCCCGGAGCGCAGCCGCCAGCGCCAGGTTGCGGCGCACCCCGTCCGGACCGTCGGCGGGGCCGTCGCGGAAGAACCACTTGGTGGCGGTGTAGCCCTGTGCGGCAAACTGCGCGGCGCGCCGGGCGGCCGCCTCCGGCTCGATCGAGAACCCCAGCGCGCTGGCGTAGGCCGGGAAGCTGGTCCGGGTCGGCCCACCCAGTAACCGGTACACCGGCTGCCCGAGCGCCTTGCCCTTCAGGTCCCACAGGCCGCAGTCCACCACGCTGATCGCCATCATCGGCTCGCCCTTGCGGCCGTGGATCGTCGCCCGGTACATCAGGTCCCACAGCAGCTCGATGGCCAGCGGATCACGCCCGATCAGCAGCGGGCGCAGCGCGGTGTCGATGATGAACGCCTCGATCCGGCTGCACGGCCCCGACAGGCCCACCACGCCGTCGTCGGTGTGGATCTCCAGGAACACCGCCCGCAGGTCGTAGCGTCCGTCGCCAACGCCCGGCATGAAGTTGGCACCGCGGCGACGAAACTCCGGGTACACGTCCAGCGGCATAATCAGGCGCTCCTCCCAGAACGGCTCCGGATGCTCCAGCACGCCGCGCAACTCGCGCAGCTTCAGATCCACAATCTTCACTTTCACCTACTCCCATTCGTGCCCGCTATCACCGCGGCGCGCGCAACCGCATGCTATCACTTCGCCCGCCGGTGTGGCCCCGCCCACCGTTCACCAATGCCGGCTCGTTGGTGTAACCTGACAGGCAGCCAGGAGGAACTATGGCACTGAGAATCAATGACACGGCGCCCGACTTCAACGCCGACACGACGCAGGGGCCGATCAACTTCCACGAGTGGGTCGGCGACGGCTGGGCGATCCTGTTCTCCCACCCCAAGGACTTCACGCCGGTGTGCACCACCGAGCTGGGCACGGTGGCCGGACTGACCGGCGAGTTCGCCAAGCGCAACTGCAAGGTGCTCGGCATCAGCGTGGACGGCGTGAGCGACCACCAGGCGTGGTCGAAGGACATCGAGGCCTCCCAGGGGCACGCGGTGACCTACCCGCTGATCGGCGACCCCGAACTGGCGATCGTGAAGGCGTACGACATGCTGCCCGCCGACGCCGGCGACACCTCCGAGGGGCGCACCCCGATGGACAACGCCACCGCGCGCAGCGTGTTCGTGATCGGCCCCGACAAGAAGATCAAGGCGACCCTAACCTATCCAATGAGCACCGGGCGCAACTTTGCCGAGATCCTGCGGCTGGTCGACTCCTGCCAGCTCACCGCCGGCAAGCAGGTGGCGACGCCGGCCAACTGGGAGCAGGGCGAGGACGTGATCATCCTGCCGTCGGTGTCGGACGACGCGGCCAAGGAGACCTATCCCGACGGCTGGGAGCAGCCGCTGCCCTACATCCGCATCGTTCCGCAGCCCAAGTAGCGGACTATTCGGCGTCGAACACCACCATGCCGTGGCCGTCGAGCACGGTCACGGTGACGTGCGCGTAGCCGTCGCGGTAGTCGACCGGCAGGTCGACGCCGTGCGGCTGCAGGTGTGCGCGGCGCGGCCCCGCCGGCAGCTTCACGGCCAGCTCCTGGTCGACCAGGGGAATCGCGTCTTCGACGATGTCCAGGCCGCTCGACTGCCCGACGCGGTGGTCGTACGCGTCGGTGCGCCGCTCGCGCGCAAAGCACAGCAAATGCACCACGGTCCGCGGCCCTGAGCGCACCACGGTGGTCTCCAGCAGCGACGGGGCATCGGTGGCGCGTACCAGCGGCTCCGGCAGCAGCAGGTCGATGCAGTTGCCGAGCAGGCGGCGGTGCACCGGCACCGCGTGGCGCCCGTACAGGCCGAGGATCGGCAGCGCGATAGTGATCACGCTGCCGTTGCGCACCACCGCCGACCACGGCGACAGCTCCGCCGGCGGCGTGTAGGAGTGCCCGGAGAAGCGCGCGAAGTGGCGCTCGAAGTAGGGCTCCACTACCCCGACCAGCGACTCGGCGCCTGCCGCCGGCTGCATGCGGAAACCGGTCTCGTAGGTAACGTGGTCGTAGTCGGGGATGCCGCCCGCCACCGCCGGCGCCATGCGCAGGAAGGTGTGCGAGAAGGGGCTCGCCCCGCCGGCCGCCACGCCCTGCTCCGCCAGCACCGGCTCACCCTGCTCGTCGAACCCGGCCTGCCCCGACAGAATCAGGCCGCCGCCCCCGCTCACGTACGCGCGCAGCTTCGCCAGCAGCGCCTCGTCCACCGGCGTGGTTTCCGCCACCAGCACCACCTCGTAGTCGTCCAGGCGCGCATCCGGCCCGACCACGTCGAACTGCTGCTGCAACTGCTGCAGGGCGCGGGAGGCGCCGAGCCCGGCGGCGCCCGGGTTGTCGCCCAGCTCCGGATCCACCACCAGCGCGATCTGGCTGTGCAGCACGCCGCCGGCCACGAACGGCTCGCATGCCTCCACGTGGGCGTACACGCCGCCGATCAACTCGTACACCGCCGGCTGCGGCACGCCGCGCGGATGCAGCAGGTCGCCGATGCCGCCGGTCATGCCCTGGCTGAGCGCCTGGCAGCACTCGTACTTGAGCGCCGCCGCCGGCTTGAGGCCGGCGTTGTCGCCCCAGCTCTTGAAGAAGCGCCCGGTGTGGGTCAGCGTCGGCAGGCCGAGCGGGCGCACGTAGCGGGCCACGTAGGGGAAATAGGCGTACCCCCAGCCGCCGGTCGGCAGCGCCTCGATCTCCACCCGCCGCAGGTACTTCTTCTCCACGTGCAGGTTGGTCTTGGGCCGCGAGTTGTACCAGATGCCGAAGTGATCCGCGCCCTTGCCGGCCTGCTCCACCAGCCCCGAGAACCGCTCCATGTAGGCCAGCGCCACCTCGCGTGCGTAGCGGTCGCGGTGCTCGGCGATGCGCGGGTCCAGGTTGCGTTTCATCATTCCCTCGACCGCCCAGCGCGACACGCTCGGCTGGTCCCAGCACATGTCCAGGAAGATGCCGTCCACCGGCGAGTACAGCGCCAGCACCTCCTCGATCTGCTCGGCCAGGTAGTCCTGGTACGGGCTGGACATGTCCAGTACCTGCCAGCCGGCGTGCAGAGCCTGATCCTGGTCCGGTGAGACATCGCGCGGCATCAGCTTGGCGTGGCGGCCGTCCGGCTGCACGGCCAGCCACTCGGGATGGGTGTTGGCCGCATACTCGTTGATCTGGCCGGTGATATAGATCGGCGCGCGGATTCCGGCGCGGTGCAGCGCCTCGACCTGCGCCCCGGTCAGGTCCAGGCCGGGCGCCAGGTTGGGATGGCGGCACGGATGCTCGGTTCGGTAGTAGGCGTGGCCGTGATGGCAGGTGCCGAACACGGTGACGCTGTCGACGTGCGCCTCCTTGAAGGTGCGCGCGAACTGCTCGGCGTCGAAATCGGCGCCGACGCCCGGTACGTCGGGGCCGGTGTGAAAGTCGAGGTGGATGGTGCGAAGCGGAAAGGAGAACTCTGGCATGGCGGGAGACTATCGGAGCCGGCCCGCACCGGCAACAAGCCCAAGCTGACCGCCACGAACCGTCCGGCATCGTGACAGGCCGTTCGGGATCGTTCAATCGTTCACACCACCGGCGCCGCAGGTCGATTATCTGAAGTAGGCGAATCATGACAGCCCGCGTCCGCATAATCCTGGCATGCGTGTTGCTCACCGGCGTGGCCCTCGCGGGCACCGTGGGCTTCATGCTCGTCGAAGGCTGGTCCTTCGGGGACAGCCTGTACATGGCGGTGATCACGGTATCGACCGTCGGCTATGGCGAGGTACGGCCGCTCAGCGATGCCGGCCGCCTGCTCGCCGTCGGCGTGATCGTGGTGGCGGTGGGGGCGCTCGGCTTCTCGGCCACCAGCATCGGCGTGTACCTGGCGGAAGGGCACCTGCTGCACGAATTGAGGAGGAAGCGTATGGAACGGGCGCTGCGCAAGCTGCACGGCCACTTCATTATCTGCGGCGGCGGCCGCTTCGGCCGCGAGGTGGCCGCCGAGTTCGCGCGCTCGCAGGCCAGCTACGCGGTGGTCGACCTGGACCCCGAGGGCTGCGAACTCGCCGGCACGCCGGGGTTGGCGTTCGTAAAAGGAGACGCCGGCGACGACCAGGCGCTGCGCGAGGCGGGCGTGGACCGAGCAAAGGGCCTGGTGGCCGCGTTGCCGGGAGATGACGCCAACCTGTACGTGGTGCTGACCGCCCGACAACTCAACCGCAACCTGGTAATCATCACGCAGGCGGCGCAGCAGCGCTCGATCGACAAGCTGCGCCTGGCGGGCGCTGACCGGGTGGTGTCGCCCTACCTGATCGCCGGGCGCGCCATGGCATCGGCGCTGCTGCGCCCGTCGGTGGTGAACTTCCTCGACGAAGCGCTGTACCGTGAGACGACCCCGCTGCAAATCGAGCAACTCCAGGTCCCGGCGCACTCGGATCTGGCCGGCCAGTCGGTGCGCACCGCCGGCATCGGCCCCGCCACCGGCGCCACCGTGGTGGCCATACACCGTTCCGACGGCGCCCTGGTGAGTGCCGCGGAGGCGCTCACCACCACCGTGCACGGCGGCGACATCCTGGTCGCGGTCGGCACAACCGAACAGCTGCAGGCGCTGACCGACCTGGCCGGGTAGCGGGCAAGTTCCGGGACGGGCGCCGGCCGCTGCCGGGCGCCCGCTGCGAAAGAGAATCCGTCCGCCGCGCTAGGCGGCGATCATCCCGTGCGGGTCGATGATGAACTTCTTGGCCGCGCCGCGGTCGAAGTCCTGGTAGCCCTGCGGGCCGTCGTCGAGCGAAATCACCGTCGCACCAACGTTCTCGGCCACGGACACCTTGTCGTACAGGATCGCCTGCATGAGCTGGCGGTTGTAGCGCATTACCGGGCACTGGCCGGTGGTGAAGTGGTGCGACTTGGCCCAGCCGAGGCCAATGCGGATGCCCAAGTTGCCGATCTTGGCGTTGTCGTCGACGCCGCCCGGATCGCCGGTCACGTACAGGCCGGGAATGCCGATGCCGCCGCCGGCGCGGGTCACCTCCATTACCGAGTTGAGCACCGTCGCCGGCTGCTCCACCGCGGCGTCCTTGCCGTGGCCGCGCGCCTCGAAGCCGACGCAGTCCACCGCCTGGTCCACCTCCGGCTCGCCGACGATCTGCTCGATCTGCTCGCCGAGGCTGGCGTCCTGGCGCAGATCCACCGTCTCGCAACCGAAGCTGCGCGCCTGCTCCAGGCGCTCGGGAATCAGGTCGCCGACAATAACCACGGCGGCGCCGAGCAGCTGGCAGCCGGTGGCGCAGGCCAGACCGACGGGTCCGCCGCCGGCCACGTAGACAATCGAGCCGGGGCCGACGCCGGCGCTGTAGGCGCCGTGGAAGCCGGTGGGGAAGATGTCGGACAGCAGCGTCAGATCCTGGATCTTGGCCAGGGTGACATCACGCTCGGGCAGCTTGAGCAGGTTGAAGTCGGCGTATGGCACCATGACGTACTCGGCCTGGCCGCCGACCCAGCCGCCCATGTCCACGTAGCCGTAGGCGGCGCCGGGGCGCGCGGGATTGACGTGCAGGCAGATGCCGGTCTTGCCTTCCTTGCAGTTCCGGCAGCGCCCGCAGGCGATGTTGAACGGTACCGACACGATGTCGCCGACGTTGACGAATTCGACGTCGCGTCCCGCCTCGATCACCTCGCCGGTGATCTCGTGGCCCAGGATCAGCCCGGCCGGCGCGGTGGTGCGGCCGCGTACCATGTGCTGATCGCTGCCGCAGATATTGGTCGATACGATCTTGAGAATGACGCCGTGGTCACACTTGCGGTCGCCGAGCGCGAGCTTGGGAAATTCGATGTCCTGAATCTCCACGACCCCCGGCTCGATGTAAGCGATCCCTCTGTTTTCAGCCATCCGAATACCCCCCGAAAATAGTGATCTGAAATGGTGTTTGTCCGATGCTACACCGGAATAGCCGGCATCGCCAGCCCCCACCGTCCAGCCGTCGTCCAGCCGGGCTACCGCGCCGCGGGTGCCTCGGCCTCCTCTTCCTCGTCTTCCTCGGTAGCCTCTTCCTCCACGTCGCCGGGAAGGTTGAGGCCACGGTACTCTGCGATCAGCGTCTCCGCGTCGTGGTCGACCGGATTGGCGCGCCGTTCTTTCTTGCGTTCGCGCCGTTCCGCTCTCGCCAGTTCACGGCGCCTCTTCTGTGCACTATGTTTGGAACGTCTAGCCATGGATCCTCCATCGGCTGGTATTTTGCCGGTCGCGGCTTCTCGGGCTCCGAATCGAGTATCGAGCCGAAGCGCGCGGCCGCCGGCGGCGCCTTGCAGTAAAATAACCAACGTACCGCATCGTCTCAAGCGCATTCGCGGCGGACGGCGGACAGGAGACACACATGACCGACGATCTGGCTGCCCGGGTGCGCGAAACGCTGCGCTCCATCCCTGACTTCCCGCAACCCGGCATCCTGTTCCGCGACATCACCCCGCTGCTGACGTCGAGCGGCCTGCTGCCGCGCGTCGTGGCCTGGCTGGCCGAGCAGTGCACGCAGCGCCGGGCGGACCGGATCGCCTGCATCGAGAGCCGCGGCTTCCTGTTCGGCGCGCCGCTTGCCGAGCGCCTCAACCTGCCGCTGGCCCTGATCCGCAAGCCGGGCAAGCTGCCGCACCGCACCATCCGCCAGGACTACGCCCTGGAATACGGTTCCGACGCGCTGGAGATGCACGCCGACGCGTGCGCGCCGGGCGACCGGGTGGTGCTGATCGACGACGTGCTGGCCACCGGCGGCACCGCCAACGCCGCCTGCGAACTGATCGAGAAACTGGACGCCGAGGTCGCCGCCGTGCTGTTCGTGCTCGAACTCGGCGAACTGGACGGCCGCGCATTGCTGCACAACCGCCCCTGCCGGAGCCTGACCGAGGTGTAAGCGCCTAGTCGAAGAAGCCCTTGGGTTGGGAGGCGGCCTCCACTTCGGCCACACGTTCGGCCATCCAGGCGTTGAAGCCGGCCTGGTCGTGCACGGTAAAGAAGCCGCGCATCCGGTAGTGACCGAGGCCGCATAGCTGGGCGCACGCTATCTCCCACTCGCCGGTGGCGGTGGCGGTGAAGCTGAGCGGGATGGTCATGCCCGGGATCGCGTCCTGCTTGACGCGCATTTCCGGCAGGAAAAAGCTGTGCACGACGTCGAACGAACTCAGTTCTATGCGGATCGGCGTGTCGACCGGGATGTGGAGCTGGTTCACGGTAACGATGTCGTCCTTGGCCATGACGTCGTCGCGGTCCACCCCCACCGGGTTGGCCTCGGCATCGACCAGATCGACGCTGGTGGCGCCGAACACGCCGTCGGCGCCCGGGTAGTGGATGTTCCAGGCGAACTGCTGGCCCACCACGCGAATGGTCATTGCCTCCTCGGCCGGCGTTGGGTTGGCGACCACGCGCGCCCACACCGGAACCGACAGGCCGAACAGCAGGGCGATCTCGATCACGGCCACCGCGCCCTCGACCCAGCGCGACAGGTGGCTGTGCGTGCCTTCGTAATTCGCCTTGGGATTGCGCCGCTTGCGGAACCGCACCAGGATGAAGAAAAAGAAGATACCCCAGCCGACGAACAGCACCAGCATCAGCAGGTGGACCCAGCCGATCAGCCCATCGACCTGGCCGGCATGGGTGGAAGCCGCCTGCGGCATCCACATGGAACGGGCAAACTCAATCACTCAGGTGGCCTCCGGAGAATGCAGCGCCAGCCGCCGGATGCGCCGCCGCGCGGCGAGCAGGAACGCGCCCACGCCGGCGAACACCAGCGCCACCATGCCGAGCAGCAGCAGGATGCCGGCCTGCAGGCCGCGCACCGCCTCCTCCTGCGCGGCGCCGAAGCACACCGCGCACGCGGCCGCGGTGTCGGGGTTGAGCGCATCGGCGAGCAGAAGCCCCGCGGCGCACAACAGTACCGGCAGCGCGGGAGGTAGACGACGGGCGTACCTCATCTAGCCGGCGTCCTTAACCGCGGCAACGGCGGCGAGCACGCGCCGCTCCACCAGCAGCAGCGCCAGCAGCGCCAGCGCCGCGCCGCTGCCGCCGGCCACGGCCAGCACCGGGTCGCGGTTGGCGAACCAGGTGAAGCACCAGATGGAAAAGAACGCCAGGCCGGCGCAGGCGCAGGCAATGAACACGATGTGGATCACCTTCAGAGACATTAGTGGGGCTCCTCCAGCGCCGGCGCCTCCAGAATGGCGCGCTCGCTGGCGAAGGTGTCGAAGTAACCGAACATGAACAGCGCAATCATGACGATGAAGAAGATCGCCGAGAAGATCAGCACCTTGAAGATGAACGGGAACTTGTCGTGGAACAGGTGCATGAAGATGCCCGCCACCAGGGTGCCCTTGACGCTCGCCACCACCAGGGCCACGGCGATGGCGGCCCCCACCGGCAGGTGCAACCGGCTCACCGCGACGGTCACCACGGTCAGCACCATCAACGAAATGAACACGATGAAGTAGACCCGCACCTGCTGCTGCAGGTGCTCGGCGGTATGTTCAGCGCTCATCGAATACTCCCACGGACAGCGTCATCGCTTACAACAGGCATCGGTCATAGCAGGTACAGCACCGGAAACAGAAAGATCCACACCAGGTCGACGAAGTGCCAGTACAGGCCAGCGACCTCGATGCGGTTGACCATCTTTTCAGGATTTTCCTGGTAGAGCGCCTTGGCCGAGAACAGGTGATACACGTTGACCGCCACGCCGAGCAGGATGTGCAGCCCGTGCACGCCGGTCAGGGTGAAGTAGATGGCGAGGAAGGTGCTGGTCGACGGGTAGCGGTCGTGCGAAAACTCCTCGCCGTACTCGAAGCCCTTGATTACCAGGAACGCCAGGGCGAGCAGGATGGTGGCCGCGAAATAGATCTGGAACTTGGAAACCTTCCCCAGTTTCAGCGACGCCCACGCCATCACCATGGTCAGTGACGAGGTAATCAGAATCACGGTGTTGATGGTGGCCAGCGGGACATTCAGAAGTTCCGCCCCGAGCGGCCAGGCGCCCGCCACGCCGCCGGCGCCGATGCGCAGCAGTATGTAGGTGGAAAAGAACGCCCCGAAGAACAGCACCTCGGAGGCCAGAAACAGCCAGATGCCGAGCTTGGCGTTGTAGACCCCGGTTACCGGGTGGTTTTCGTTGTCGTAGGGTATCAGCATGGGCCGCTAGATTCTCTTCAGGTGTTGCGGCGAGAAGTCACGCTTCGCCCTCGGCACGCTGTACTCGTACGGTCCGCGGTACACGGTGACCGGCGCCTCGAAGTTGCCGTGCCCCAGCGGCGGCGAGGTGGTGGCCCACTCCAGGGTGGTGCCCTGCCACGGGTTGTCCTCTACCTTCTCGCCGTTCTTGAGGCTGACGAAGAAGTTGACAATGAAGAACACCTGCGCCAGCGCCAGCCCCCAGGAAGAGAACGTAATGAGCTGGTTGATCCACAGGTAGTCCTGGGCGTGCGCGTAGGTGGCGCCGCCGTCGTACAGGCGGCGCGACACGCCGGCCATGCCGAGCACGAACATCGGCATGAAGGTGCCCACCATGCATACCAGGGAAGGCCAGAAGTGCCAGCGCCCCAAGGTGTCGTTCATGCGCCGCCCGGTCACCTTGGGATACCAGTAATAGATGCCGGCGAACAGCGCCAACAGGGTGCCTGGCGCCACCACGAAGTGGAAGTGTCCGATTACGTAGTAGGTGTCGTGCAGATGGATGTCCGCCACCGACAGGCCGAGCGGCAGGCCGGTAAGTCCGCCGATGCCGAACATCGGAATGAACGCCAGCGCGAACAGCATCGGCGTGGTGAAGCGTATTGACCCGCCCCACAGCGACAGGATCATCACCGTCAGAATGATGATCGACGGCACCGAGATGATCATGGTGGTAAGCTGGAAGAAAGTGCTGATCGCGGTGCCCATACCGGTCAGGAACATGTGGTGCGCCCACACCACGAAGCTCATGAAGCCGAGAAATATCACCGAGTAGACCAGCGCCTTGTAGCCGTACAGTGGCTTGCGCGAGTTGTTGGCCAGGACCTCGCACACAATGCCCATCGCCGGCAGGATGAGCACGTACACTTCCGGGTGCGCCAGGAACCAGAACAGGTGCTGCCACAGCAGGGCATTGCCGCCGCCGCTGCCGGTGTACGCCTCGCCGCTGATCACCAGGCCGGAAGGCATGAAGAAGCTGGTGCCCGCCACGCGGTCGAGGAGCTGCATGAAGCCGGCCACCTCCAGCGGCGGGAACGCGAGCAACAGGAGCAGGCTGGTCACCAACTGCGCCCACACGAAGAACGGCAGGCGCATGAATTTCAGGCCCGGCGCGCGCAACTGCACAATGGTGGTGATGATGTTGACCGAGCCGAGCAGCGACGAATTGATCAGGAACACCATGCCCAGCAGCCACCAGGTCTGGCCGGCGGTCTCGATCACCGCCAGCGGCGGGTAGGAGGTCCAGCCCGACTTGGCGGCGCCGCCGGGGATGAAGAAGCTGATCAGCATGATCACGCCGCCGACGAAGTACAGCCAGTAGCTGGCCGCGTTGAGCTTCGGAAATGCCATGTCGGGAGCGCCGACCTGCAGCGGCACCAGGTAGTTGCCGAATGCTCCCACGGCCAGCGGCACCACGCCGAGGAACACCATGATAGTGCCGTGCATGGCGCCGAGCTGGTTGTAGAACTCCGGCAGCATTACCCCCTCGGGCATGCGCGTAACGCCGAACAGGCGCCCGATCACCGGCAGCGCCTGCTCCGGATAGGCGAGCTGCCAGCGCATCAGCAGAATGAGACAGAACCCCAGGAACAGGAACACCAGGGCGGTGATCCCGTACTGGATGCCGATCACCTTGTGATCTACGGAAAAGACGTACTTGCGGATAAAACTCTCGGGCGCGCCATGGCCATGATCGCCGTGGCCGTCATGGCCGTGCCCTTCGGCGTTTGCGTGTCCGTTGTTGTGCACGTCAGTTTCCCCGTACTAACTTGACGGGACCTCCATCTCGGCGTCTACGGTGGCCTTCTCGCCGATGCCGACGGTTACGCTCACGGTCTGCGCCGGCAGGCGCTCGTGCCAGATCTCCAACTCGTAGGTGCCGGCCGGAAGGCCACTGATGGTGAACGTGCCGTCCTCGCCGGTAACAGCGAAATAGGGATGGTCGAACACCGCCGCCCAAGCGTTCATCCACGGATGCACGTCGCACTTGACCGCGAACGGCGTCGGCTCCGCCTTGTCGAATACCTTCTCCAACTCGGTGCGGAACTGCGGCATTGCCTCGTTGAACTCCGCGTTTACCTTGGCGAACGCGTGCACGTTGTGCAGAGTGCCGTCCGGATTGAGGATCTTCAGCGTCTGGCCGACGCGCAGGGCGAACACGTGCGGCGAATACTGACAGCCGCCCTGGTCGAATTCGACCACCATGTCCGGCATGTCATGATCCATGTCGGGCAGCGATGTGCCCTTGATCTGCACCATCACGTTGGCAATGGCCTGGCCCTCGCCCAGCACCAGCACTTGGCGGCGCCTCGGATTCTCCTGGTTCTTCTCGTCGCAAATGGGGTCGGCGGCCATGTCCAGCACGGCCATCTCGGGAGCGTCGCCATTGAAGGTGATGGTGCCGCTGATGGAGGCACTGTTGGTATCGGTTTCGACGGCCGCGGCCGGCGTCTCGGCACTCGCGGCGGTATCGGAGCCGGACGCGGCTGCGCCGCCACCGTCTTCATCGTCGCTGCCGCAGCCGGCGAGCAACAGTGCCAGCGCGACGACCGGCAGGAGCCGGAGGTGGGATCGAAACGGGAGTTTCGACAGGGCATAGCGCAGGAACCTGGTGCGCATGTCTGGTAGGGCCTCCTCGGGGTAGACGGGTCGGGTCTGCAGAACGTCAACACGGCGTCGTCCGTTCTGGCGTACCTCAGACTGCGCGGTGCGCAGAGCGATACCGGCTGCCCGAGTCCTGCAAGAAGCTACGTCAGCGCCCGGCGAACTGTCAACCGCAAATGGCCTCCCGAGTGCCCCCCGGTGCCCCGGTGCCTCCCGGCTGCCATCCGGCGCCGCCCAGGCCCGCCCGGCCCGCTCGGCTCGCCGGTTGCGGTGCGCCGGGAACGCGGCCGCCCGGCGGCGGCATTGGAGCGTTACGGCTGCGGTTCGCGGCGCGGGCGCTGGCGGTCACGCCGTTCGCGGCGCTTCTCGTATCCCTCCGCCATGTGGTGGCGGAACGGCAGGATGCGGGCCGGGACCGGTACGCCGCGAAACTCGGCGCGGCACAGGTAGCACACCGCCATCTGCGGCACGCCGCGGTAGATCAGGAGGTCGACCAGCGCCAGCACCATCAGGCTGACGCCGTAGGTGAACGGCACCAGGACCGCGCCCACCACCACCAGTCCGATGCCCAGCACGCGCGGGAACGCCTTCTGCCGGAAGAAGCGCCGGCAGCCGCAGACCGGGCACTCCTCGAACGCCTCCGCCCCAGCCACCGGGTAGCGCCGCCCGCAGCTTCCGCACGCCAGCTCCCCGTCCCGGACGCCCGCGGTCAGCGGCTCGCCGCAGCCGTCGCACTCGGCGCGCACCTCGAGCCGGGCGCCGCCGCCCGCGCCGCCGCGGCCGCGACCGCGCATCGCCTTCACAGGACCCTAATCATCAGAGGATGCCCATCATCAGAGAACCACGCCGTAACGCAGCA
>MPNH01000031.1 GCA_002238925.1 Spirochaetaceae bacterium bin103
CCGAATCGGGACCGCGGACCGACCCGCGACATCTCGAACTCCAAAATCGCCAACTTTCCTCCCCTATTCGACTGTCCTTGTGACCTAGTCGACCGCCGAGTCGCTTAATCTGGGGCTGGATGAGCCAGGGCTCCACCTCCACCCTGGCGGGCAAGATGATCTTCTCAGACGAATAGACGCCTACGCGCAGAAGAACACGTTAATCTATACGACACACCTACCGTTCCTCGTTGATCTACGCGACCCAAAGCGTATAAAGATCATCAACCAGACCAAGAACGGCGCGGTAGTTTCCGATGACTTGGGCGCAAGTCAAAAAGATGAGCACCTCACGCTGCAGGCAGCGGTCGGGATGCGTGCGAATCAGAGTTATTTGGTGTCGGAAGCGAATCTGCTCGTTGAAGGGGTAGATGACTATTGGGTGATTGCAGAGCTATCGGGGATCTTCGAGCGAGATGGCTATGCTTGTCTACCGAGCGAGGTGATGATTACAGCGGCGGGCGGAGCATCAGAAATTGTACCGCTAGCGACATTCATGATCGGTCAGGGGCTAGGTGTAGTAGCGCTGTTCGATTCGGACAACGCAGGGAAGTTGGCTGAAGAGCAGCTGCGTAAGAAGTGGATCACTTGCTACAAGAACGCACGGGCAGAGACACTACTGATCGGAGATGCAATGGGGAACGAAGGACTGGATGTAACACTTGAGGACCTCTTTCCGGACGACTACTATGTGGCCAAGGTACGTGCATCTCACGAGCAGAGACTGAATGACAAGGGTTTAGACACCAGCACAATAGAGCTATGTGGATCCGGTCCAATACTGCCACGGCTGCGCGAGCGGTTTAAACAGATAGGAGTTGAACTCAACAAGGGCTCAGTTGCCAAGCTGATTCGCGCCGATCTGATTCGATGCTCAAACGTGGAAGATCTTCCCATCGGAGTGAAGGAGAAGGGCGAAGTGCTCATGAAGTCGCTTCGCCGGGCATTCGGAGCCAATCTGAACTATCGCTAGACTAGAAGACGTAGATCGCGTAGACCATCGGTGATGGAGTCCCGATTGTGCGGTTATCACGCAAACCCGTTGCCGCGTCGGCGGAGTTCCTCGCGTCGGCGTTCGTAATCCGGCATGTTGCAGCCAAGTGCATGCCAGTAGTCGGGACCGTGGCCCCGATACCGCAAATGGACCAATTCGTGTACGATGACGTAATCGTCCAAGTGCATCGGTGCCTGGATGATGCGCCAGTTGAGGCGGATGGTCCCGTGGCGGTCGCAGCTCCCCCAGGGCTTCTGCTGATCGACAATGACGACACGCGGCATCGCCGACGATGAGTCTGACCACCATGCGCGGCGCGTACTACCTGCCGCCGGCGCGGTGGTCGACCTGGAGAACGGCTGTTCACGTTCTGAACTGGGCGGTCGATTCGGAACTCGCGATTGTCGGCGACGGTGCGCGTCGCCATCAGCGTCTTGGATTCTTAGCGACGATCACCGGCAGCAGCACTTCCGGATGAGGCGATACCCGAATGTCGTCACGGGGTCGCCGTACGACTCCGGGTTCGCGCCGTCGAGGATCAACAGGCGCGGCCTGCGATCAGTGCGGCGTAGTAGCTCCGGTTCACGGCGGTATTCAGCCGTTCGCCGGACGGATTTGCACGCGAATCGGTCAGCGCCTCGCGCGTCTCGGCGAAGCGGACATCGCTGAGCGTTCGGTTGCCGTCGACGCTCAGCGTCATACGGCGATGCCTTCCCGCGACACGTTTTCGTAGAAGGGCGAATGGTAGCGGCGTTCGAGTGCGAAACTGGCGGAATCCTTGATAACTGGGTCGAACGGAATATCGTGCGCAGTTCCTCCTCGACACAGCTGTCGATGACGGCGCGTTCGACTGCCGGAGTGCGCTCGGCGACTACCACGAGCAGGTCGAGGTCGGACTCGGCTCCGAGACCGCCTCAGACGCGACCCGAAGGAATAGATGTCCTCCAGGCGAACGTCGACTCGGACGCTCTCAAGCCGTGTGCTGATCGCGGCGTCGACGCGCGCCAATGCCTGTCGTGTGGGTGCATCCCGCAAACAGGACATCCGCTACGGCCCGACCGGGCCGCATGGCATTGATCGAATCAGCAGCCGGTGAGGAGGAAGGAGTAGGAGCCGGAGCCGACGCGCAGTTCGACCTGCTCGCTGTTCTCGCTTGCGCCAAGCAGCCCGGCGATAGAACCGGTCGGCTCGCCGTTGCGGACCAGTTCCACTCCCTGTTCGCTGACCGACACCGCGCGCCGGCCCACCTTCGGGATGGCGATGGTGGCGCGGCTGTTGACCGGTATCTCCACTTGCACGGCGAGTGAATCGGCAGCCAGTTGCCAGCTCGATGCCACCGTGCCGCGCCCAGTCTTGATGCTCGCCCGCGCCCAGGTCACGTCGCCGGCCACGCGGGGAGCGATCCGGAACTCCCGGAATCCCGGCGCGATGGTGTCCGGGCCGTGGAATGCCGGCTCGTCGATGCCCGCCAGGCAGTGGTAGCAGAACTTGTCGATGCAGCCCCACATCATCATGCTGTCGGCGCGGTGCGAGGTGGCGCGCGGATTGTGCCCCGGCGCCCAGTCCTGCCCCCCAGCACTCCCAGATGGTGGTTGCGCCCTGCGCCACCATGTAGCCCCAGCCGGGGTAGGTGGTTGCCGTGGCCAGCGCGAACAGCGTGTCGGCGCTCTCCTCACCGCCGTGCCTGGCAAGCGCTTCGATGACGCTGGTGGTGCCGCAGTGTCCGGTGTGGATGTGGCCGCCGTGGGTCTCCATGATCGCGCGCCGCAGGTTGCCGAGCACGCCGCCGCGGTGCCCGTCCGGAACGATGTCGAGCGCCAGGGCGAATCCGTTCGCGGTCTGCGAACCGGCCGCGTAGTTGGCACTGGCCGGGTCGAAGTAGGCCGCGTTGAAGCTGGCTCGGATCGCCTCGGCGAGGGCGGCGTAGCGGGCCGCGTCCTTGCTTCGTTCGAGTACCTCGGCCGCCTGCGCGACGACCAGGGCGCCGCGGTAGTAGTAGCCGGTCCAGATCAGCGGCGGCGGCGTCTCCTCGGCGACGTACTCCTCCCAACCGGGTGCCGGCCCCGGCAGCATGTGGTCGCCGAGCCAGCCGGTGGTGATCAGCCCGTTCTCGGCGATGGTGCCCAGGTAGTCCACGTACGCGCGCATCGCCGGGTAGTGCTCTGCCAGGATGCGCTCGTCGCCGTAATACTGGTACAGGTACCACACCAGCGGCGGGTAGTTGCCGGCCTGCGCGGCGTCATGCTCGCGGCCCGAGCCGGGCAGCTCGGGAGCCCAATCGGACAGCGAACCGTCTGGACGCCGCGCCGCCTTGATGTCGTCCAGCCACTTGCTCCAGAACAGCGGCATGTGGCGGCGCGTGTACAGCAGCGACGACACGCTCGCCGGCTCGTTGTAGCCGAGCGGCTCGCGGTGCAGGCAGTCCATCGGAAACCCCTTCAGGGCATTGCGCATGGTCCAGGTCACATTGCGGTGGATGCGGCCGAGCAGCTCGATCACGTTGCGGCCGCGCCGCAGGCAGCGGGTCACGTCGTGGGTGACGTAGGGCGCCCGCTCGCGGTAGTCGGTGAGCGCCGGGTCGAGCACCTGGTCGCTGACCCTTGCGCCATTGATTGACAGCTCGTACAGCCCGAGCCCGCACAGGTACAGTCGCGCCTCGCCGACCGGCTCCTCGATGGTGAACTCCTTGCACAACAGCGGCGCCGCAAGGTCCGCGAGGTCTCCTTCGGCGCCGATCCAGGAACCGCCCCAGTCGCCGCGATCGAGCAGCCCCATCTCGAAGCAGGCGGGATCACTCCACCCCGACCCGGCGCCGTCGCCGTCCCACACCCGCACCTGCCAGAAGCACCGCTCCCCGCTCGCCAGCGCGGCCCCGGCATAGGGGACGTTCACCGACGCTTCGGAGGCCACCACCCCGCTGTCCCACTTGTCGCCGACTCCGCCGCGCAGCAGATCCGCGCTGCTCGCCACCAGGATCCGGTACGCCGACTGCACCTGTCCGCGCCGCTCTGAACCGAGAATCCAACTGAACCGCGGCTCGGCGACGTCGATGCCGAGCGGATCAACCGCGTACTCGCACCACAGCTCTGCCGCCGCAACGGCGCCGCCGGCGAAGCCGCTCAATCCGTGTGCCATGGCAGCCGCCAAGTGCCGGGGGGCGTCGTCAGCACCGCCAGCGCCGGCGCCAAGCCCCAGGTGAGGTGGGTCCCGACGCCGGCCAGCGAACCGAATCCGAACAGGGAGGGGACGATTCCTTGCCAAGGTGGGTGCCAAGCTCTACACTCATTTTTCTCACCATATACTTGATGTAGGAAGCAATCCAGCCATGAGCGACAAAGATCAGCTGTCCGAAGCCGAGAAGTTGACCCGAACTTTGCTTGAATCGCACTTCAAGGGAAGAGCGACGTTTCCGACCATTTCAGCGCGGCGAAGAACAAGCAAGGACGACGAATCTCCATTCGTACAAATAGAGGTCGTCTTTGATGGTAATACGGAAATCATAGATGATCCGTTATGGTACAATCATGATTGGCATGCACAGGTTGATGATTTGTTCAAGGACGAGTGTTTGGTATTATATAGATTGGACAAAGTCAAGTATACATCGAAAGACAAGCAGTACTTGGACCGGCGCATCAGGGAACTATCTGACCTGATAGCGCAGGAATGAACCCCATACACCTGCTTGCCGCAGCATTGGTTCTGACGGAACATGATACTGGAGGTAGGCCGCGACAAGCTAACCTTCGAAGAGCCGTAAGTACAGCATATTATGCTTTGTTTCACTGTCTTCAGCTTCCAATGCGAACATGCTGATCGGAGTCTCGCGGCGAACCTCAGGCGCATGGATATCGGCTTACAGGGAGCTTGATCACAACGTGGCCTACAAGCGCTGCAACCGCTCTTCGGTTGCGATGTTTCCCACAGAAATAAGACGCTTTGCATCCACCTTGCGAAAGCTGAAGGAATTGCGAGAGGATGCAGACTATAATCCTGCTGCTTCGTTTAGCCGGTTCGACGTCTACCAGCAGATACTTGATGTGTATAGGACGATACGCGACTATGAGCAAAGTCCTGCAGCAAATCGCAAGGATTTCGCCGCGCATGTCCTGTTCAAGAAGCGATAAGTTGCTGCCTCGGTCCAACCATGAAGCGCTTCCCATGGCGAGCGGAGCCGCTCAATCCTCACGCCAGGGGAGGCGCCAGCACCGGAGCCAAGCCCAGGTAGCGTGGGGTCTCCACGCCCGCCCCGTCCGCTACGCTGACGGCCGCAATCGCATGCGGGGGCCAACATGGGGCGCCGGTCTCGCTTGCTGGCGCTGTCAGCCCGGCGGAGGGCTCGCGAGCTTGCCGACGAAGAGGATGGTGCCCGAGAGCCGCTCCCGGATCAGAAAGAGGAACGGGCGGTCGGCGCGGAATACGGAAGCGGAAGTCTCGCGCACCGCGACCACGGTTGCGGCGGCCGCCTCGGTGCCTTCCTCGTTGACGTCCACCCAGGACTTCTGCTTCACCTCGGAGATCAGCAGGCCGTCGACCGGCGAGAGTCTTGTGAAATCCGCCCGGTGGTCGAATGCGTCGACCATGCCCAAGGCTGCCAGATCGTCATTCAGCGTCCGTTCGTAGGCCATCCGAAAGCGCGGCAGGAAAAGCTGCATTTCGGTTGCGCGGAAGCTGTCGGCAATCTCCTGCCACTCCACTGAGCCGAGAGATGTGGCGAGGTCGTCCACGCTTACGCCGTGCCTCGGAAGGAGCACGGTCATCGCAAAGGCGCCTCCCCCGTACGGCAGGTCCACGGCTTGGAACCGGCTGTTGCCCTGATGGGAGAGGTCTCCGCGGAGGGTCATGAGCGGCACCGTCCGAATGGACCCGTCGTCCAGGTGGAACGGCTCGGGGCGAGTGTCGGAAGCATCGAACCGGAGGGTCCAGGGACCCTTGAAGTAGATCGCGTTGATCAGGTACATGACGACGGCGGCCGGGATCCTGGCGGGAACGATGTCCGCGATTCGACCGTTTGTCGCGGCCTTGACCCACTCGTTGATCCGCATGGACGCAGCAGGACTCGCGAAATCGAGCTCCGCCGCCTCGGCGTGGAAGCTGTCGCGCACGGTGTCCAGGAAGTCGGAATGCACCGGAAAGCCCTGCCGAGTCCACACGGAGTTCCCGATCGCGGTCTCCACGGCGGGATCGAGTCCGACGAGGAGCTCGATCAGGGAGTGGTAGGAGGCGTTGATCTCTTCCTCGACGAGGCTCCCGACCCCCAGCATGTCCCGCATCTGGCTCCAGGTGTTTCCGGAGGCTCCATTCATGGTCATGCCGAGCGCCATGGACGCCGAGAGCGGCGAGATGAGGAGATTGTCGTTCGGGCGATTGGCGTGCATGAGGAGGTCGAAGGCAAAGCCGTTGTTCGCCGTGATGATCTCGACCTCTGCCGCACTCAAGGCGCGCGGCAGGCGAGCAATCTCGTCTGCACGGTCGGACGACCCGGTAACGGGTCCTGCGCACCCTGCGGTGGCTAGCAGGAGTAATGTTCCCGCGACGGAGAAAGACCGGCGGCGCGCGGCGTGGTGGGCACTTGCTCTCATCGCGGCGGTACGCGCGGTACCGGTCTAAGCCTCTGCGGAGGCAAGGATGCGGCGCAGGCCGGCGAGGGTGTCGCGGGTGGACTCGGGGCCGCTGTCGCCGGGTTTGCGCCAGTGGGTTTCGACGCTGAGGGCGCCGCGGTAGCCGTCGCGGTGCAGGGCGGCTACCTGGCCGGCGTAGTCCACGGCGCCGGTGCCGATGCAGGCCCAGCGGGTGAGGCCGGTGGCGGCGTCCACCACTGCTGCGTCCTTCACGTGTACGTGCACGATGTAGGGCAGCACGGCGCGGTAGCCGTCGGGGTAGGGCACGCCGCCGGAGACGTAGTCGTTGCCGGGATCCCAGATGGCGCGCAGCCGCGGGTGGTCGACCGCTGCCAGGATGCGCGCCGCGTTGTGGCCGGTGTTGCCCCAGCAGGAGCGCACGTTCTCCAGCCCCAGCGTCACGTCGTACTCGTCGGCGATCGCCGTTGCGGCGCGCAGCCCGGCCACGATCTTCGCCAGCAGGCCGTCCGGGATTGGACCGCCCCGCGGTTCGCGCGGCGACGGGTTGCCCATGCCGACCATGGAGCTGCGCCGGAACGAGAACAGGCGCACCAGTCCCGCCCCCAGCGCGCACGCCGCCCGGCAGGCCCGCCGGATCTGCTCCAGGTGCTCGGCCACCTCCGCGTGCCGCACAACCTCCGCTGCCGGCACGTCGTCGATCACCACCGTCTTGAACGACGGCGGATCCACCGCGATCACCTGCAGGCCCTCGCCGGCGGCCATGCGCCCGAGCTCGGCCACGCCGTCATCGGACAACTCGTGGATCCCCAATCCTCCGACCCGGTTGAACTCCAAGTGGGAGAAGCCCATCTCACGCGCGGCGGCGATAGCGGCCGCGGGATCCTGTGCAATCTCGTCGGTAACGACGCTCAGTGTGAAGCTCAATCGTAATTCCCCGGGGGATGATCCCCCATTAGCCGGCGTTGGCGGTTGCTGGCGATGGCGAGGGTGTCCGGGTCGAACCGGAACCGGTGCAGGTAGGGCGGAAACCGCTGCGCGATCCATCGTTGCGCGTAGTGCACCTGCAGCAGGTGGCGTACCCGGTCGCTGTGGTTGGCGGTGCCGCGGTGCCACACCTCGCTGCGAAACATCACCACGTCGCCCGCGTTGCACAGGATGCTCTGTTCCTCGCGCCCCTGCCAGGCGGTGTCTCCGTTGGGCGCGCGCCCCGCGCGGTGGCTGCCGGGCACGAACCGGGTCGGCCCCAATTCCTCGGTCATGTCGTCCAGGTAGAAGTGGGCGGTGGAGATGTACACCGGGATGCGCACCCGCGGATCGGCCATCACGTCCTCGGGCAGTTCCAGCGGCTGCCAGTCGGCGTGCAGGGTCTGGTCGGGCCGCCCCGGCCCGGTCTGCCAGGAGGTCATGCCAATCACGTGGCAGTTGGCTCCGTGCAGCGCCTCGGCAATCTCGATCACGCCCGGATAGTCCAGGAACTGCACGAAGTAGGGATCGCGGTTGAAGGCGTTGTTGATGTGCCGGTTCACGAAGCCGTCGCGCTCCGGTGCCAGGCCGCGGTCGAAGCTGTCCGGATTCGGCTGCAGCCGGTCCATGTGCGCCCGCAGCTCCGCGGTCTGTTCCGGGTCCAGCACCGCGGGCAGATATACGTACCCGTCCCGTTCGACGGCGCTCACCTCGCTGGCCAAGTCCGGCCGTGCTATTAGTGGCAACGCTTGTGGCATCCCATTCATCCGCCGTTGGCCCATTCAAGAACAAACAAGCCGCGCGCGTCCAGCGGTTCGGCGGGTCGGTTGCGGGGCTGCGGCGCTGGTGGCTACAATGGCCCGTGATGGCGGGAAACGGTTCCGAGAACGGGGCGCCGGCGGCGCACGGGGGGCAGCTCGATCTGCCGATTCGGCCGCGCCGCAACCGGCGTACGGCGGCGTTGCGGGCGATGGTGCGGGAGACGCACGTTACGCCCGCGGACCTGATCCTGCCGTTGTTCGTCGTGGACGGGCGGGACGTGCGCGAGGAGGTGAAGTCGATGCCCGGCACCAGCCGCCTGAGCCGCGACCGCATCGTCGCGCAGGCGCGCACCGCGCACGCGCTCGGCATCCCGGCCGTGGCGCTGTTTCCGGTCATCGACGAGGGGCTCAAGGATGCGCACGCCACCGAGGGCGCCAACCCCGACGGCCTGTTGCAGTTGACCGTCGCCGACCTCAAGCAGGCAGTGCCGGATATGCTGGTGATCACCGACGTGGCCATGGACCCCTATTCCAGCGACGGCCACGACGGCCTGGTGGTGGACGGCGAGATCGTCAACGATCCCAGCGTCGACATCCTGTGCGGCATGGCGGTAACCCAGGCGGAGGCGGGCGCCGACCTGGTGGCGCCCTCGGACATGATGGATGGCCGGGTAGGCTTCATCCGCGACGCCCTCGACGACGCCGGGTTCACGGACACGGGAATTCTGGCCTACAGCGCCAAGTACGCTTCGGCGTTCTACGGGCCGTTCCGCGACGCTCTCGACTCGGCGCCCAAGCACGGCGACAAGAAGAGCTACCAGATGGACCCGGCCAATCGCCGCGAGGCGCTGCGCGAGGTGCTGCTCGACCTCGACGAGGGCGCGGACATGGTGATGGTGAAGCCGGCGCTGCCCTACCTGGACGTAATCGCGGCGGTCAAGCAGGAGTCCACCGTGCCGGTGGCGGCGTACCAGGTGAGCGGCGAGTACGCCATGATCAAGGCGGCCGCCGCCAATGGCTGGCTCGACGAGGCGGCCGTGGTAATGGAGACGGTGACCGCGATCAAGCGCGCCGGCGCGGACCTGATCCTGACCTATTTCGCCATCGACGTGGCGCGCCGCGTCGGCGCCTGATCTCCTGTCGACCCAGGGTCTAGTCCGGCTTGATCACCCCGATGGTAAGCAGCACGTTGCCGAAGATGCGCTGCTCGGCGGTGGCGACCGCCAGCGCCACGTCCCGCCCGCGTCCCGCATCGTAGAACGCGAACCGTTCCATCTGTTCCATCGGCTCCGGAAAACCCCCCCCCCCCCCGAAGTCCCCGGACTCCCCCCCCATCCGCGGGTGGCGCGCCCCCCCCCCGCGCCACGCCCCCCCCGCGTCCCGCATCGTAGAACGCGAACCGTTCCATCTGTTCCATCGGCTCGGTAAACCCGCCCGCCGCCAGGATGTCCCGGAACTCGCCCCAGATCGGCGGATCCTCTGCCATCGCGTAGGGTCCCTCGGTGGCATAGGCCATCACGGCCGCCGCCTCGATCGGTACGGCCGCCGCCAGCGCCGCCAGCACGTCCGTGGCGGACACGATGCCGGGCGACAGGTTGAGGCTTACCAGCTCCGCGTTGGCGCCGAGCGTGGTGCGAAACGGATAGTTGCCGTCGGCAATGAGGATCTGCGACCCGTGCCCGGCGCGCCCGAGCACGCGCAGGATGTCGGGATGAATCAGCGGAAAGTTCAGCATCTCGCCCGCCAGTGTGCGCAATTCCCCGCCACCAAACAAGAGCCGCCCGGCTGCTGCCTACCCGCTCGGGCCTGCTGCGGCGATGCGTTTCAGGGCGGCGGCGACGCCCGCTTCGGTGTTGCTGGCGGTGACGAAGTCGGCGGCGGCGCGCACCTCGGGCGTGGCGTTGGCCATCGCGACCGCGGTGCCGGCGTAGCGCAGCATGTCGAGGTCGTTGGCGTTGTCGCCGATGGCCAGCACGTCGCACGGCGCCAGCCCGAGCCGCTCGCTCAGCCGCCGTACCGCGTGGCCCTTGGTGCCGGCGGGCGCCACCGCCTCCAGCGCGTCCGCGGACGGGAACGGCGCCCACCAACTTGCGATGCGCCCGTCAAGGTGCGCCAGCGCCGCCGCACCGGACACCACCTCTGCGCGCGTGCCGAAGCTCACCATGCCGAGGACGCCGCGGTGTGCCGCTGCCGCCACGTCGGCCGCCAACTCCAGAATTCCCGTCTTGGTGCGCAGGTAGAACTGCGCGCACCGCGAGCGGTGGGCGGCTTTCTCCAGCACCAGCCTCACTTCGGCGCCGCCGCCGCCCTCCACGCCCACGTACAGCATCGGATGCAGCCCGGCGGCCCGCACGCGCGGCACCACTGCTGCAACCGCGTCCCGATTCAGCGTGCTGCGCCACAACTCGGCGCCGGACGGGTCCAGCACCAGGGCGCCGTTGTGCAGGGCCAGATAGGCCGGCACCGCCAGTTCCTCAAGCACGCCCCGCAAGCGCATGACGCTGTGGTGGCCGCGTCCGGTGGCGATCAGCAACTGCGTACCGCTGTCCGCGGCACGGCGCAGGGCGGCGGCGTCTTCGGCGCCGATCCGGTTGTCCGGACTCAACAAGGTACCGTCCAGGTCTACCGCCAGCAGGCGCGGCGGCGAGTTGGCAGACATCATCGGTTTGCCGCTGCACTGTACCCGCGGCGCCGGTCCTGCTCCACCGCATCCGCGGTCTTGCCACGGTCTTGCCTTACCGAGCGGCGCCGTCCGGCCGTAGAATGGGCGCCACCATGGCCAGCGACTTCCTGGGCGAGCACTTTCTGCTGAGTAACGACGCCGCCCGGCGCCTGTACTTCGACTACGCGCGTGCAATGCCGATCTTCGACTACCACTGCCACCTGCCGCCGGAGCAGATCGCCGACAACCACCGCTTCGCCAACCTCACCGAGGTGTGGCTCGGCGGCGACCACTACAAGTGGCGGGTAATGCGCGCCCTCGGCGTCGACGAGGCCCTGATCACCGGCGCCGCCGACGACCGCGCCAAGTTTCGCGCCTGGGCGGAGGTGGTGCCGTTCACCATCCGCAACCCGGTGTACCACTGGACCCACATGGAACTGCGCCGCCCGTTCGGGATCGACGAGTTGCTGTCGCCGGCCAATGCCGACGCCATCTACGACCGTTGCAACGAGCTGCTCGCCACCGATGCGTTGCGCGTACGCGGCCTGTTAGAGGAGTTCGACGTGCGCGCGGTGTGCACCACCGACGATCCGGCTGACGACCTCGCTGCACACCGCCGCATCGCCGCCGATCCGGCCTTCAGCGTAATCGTCGCGCCGGCGTTCCGGCCCGACAAGGCGATGGCGGGCGCGGACCCCGCCGCCTACAACGCCTACCTTGACCAACTCGGGGCCGCCGCCGGCATTGACATCGCCGGCTACGACGACCTGCTGCAGGCGCTGGAGCGGCGCCACGCCTGGTTCCACGAGCAGGGCTGCCGGCTGTCCGACCACGGCCTGGAAGAGATCCACGCCGATCCGTTCACGGCCGCGGATGCCGCCGCCGCGTTCGCCAAGGTGCGCGCCGGCACGCCGCTTGCAACCAGTGAACTGCGTATGCTGCAGTCGGCACTGCTGTACGAACTGGCGTTGATGGACGCCGCGCGCGGCTGGGCGCAGCAGTTCCATCTCGGCGTCCTGCGCGGCCTCAACACCCGGCTCGGCTCGGTGGTCGGTCCCGACTCCGGGTTCGACACCATCGGCGACATGGCCCAGGCCCGGTCGCTGGCGCGCTTCCTCGACCACCTGGACCGCGACGGACGGCTGGCCAAGACGATCCTGTACAATCTCAACCCGAGCGACAACGACCTGATGGCGGCGATGATCGGCACCTTTCAGGACGGCACCGTGCGCGGCAAGATGCAGTTCGGCACCGCGTGGTGGTTCAACGACCAGATCGACGGCATGCGCGCGCAGATGGCGGCACTGTCCAACAGCGGTGTAATCAGCGCGTTCGTCGGCATGGTTACCGATTCGCGCAGCTTTCTTTCCTATCCTCGCCACGACTACTTCCGCCGCCTGTTGTGCGGCCTGTTCGGCGACGACATCGAGCTCGGGGTGCTGCCCGCCGACTACCCGCACCTTGGCGGTATCGTGCAGGACATCTGCTTCGACAACGCGGCGCGCTACTTCGGCGTGCCGGGAGTGGTCCCGACCCGCGGCGCCGGCGGCGGGGCCTGAGCAGTGCACGACCGCCTGGAGTGGTACCGCGCCGTGCTGGCCGGCGGGCTGGTGCCGCTGTTCTATCACGGCGATGCCGAGGTGGCCGGCGGCGTGGCGGCTGCGCTGGTGGCCGGCGGCGCCCCCGCCGTCGAATTCACCAACCGCGGCCCGGGCGCACTGCGCGTGTTTCAGGCCCTGGCCGAGCGCCCCGAGTTCGACGGCGCAGCCAGTCTCGGGGTGGGGTCGATCATCGACGCGCCCACCGCCGCGCTGTTCATCGCGGCCGGAGCCCGGTTCGTGGTCAGCCCGGTGTTCAGCGCCGAGGTGGCGCGCCTGTGCAACCGGCGGCGCATCCCCTACCTGCCGGGCTGCGCCACGCCCACCGAGATCGCCACCGCCGAGGAGTGGGGCGTGGAGATCGTCAAGGTGTTCCCGGGCAAGATGGGCGGCCCGGCGTTCATCAGGGACGTGCTCGGCCCAATGCCGTGGTCACGGCTGATGCCCACCGGCGGGGTGCAGTTGAGCGCCGCCAGCCTGACCGGGTGGTTCGCCGCCGGCGCCTGCTGCGTCGGCATGGGCAGCGACCTGGTGCGCCGCGACCTGGTCGCCGCCGGCGACTACCGGGCGATCAGCACCAACGTGCGCACCGCCCTCACGCTGATCCGGCAAGCGCGCGGCGGCTGAGGGCGCCGGGCCCCCCGATGCTGCGGCGGGTCAGGTTCCCGGCAGGGGGCGCCGTCCGGCGTAGCCGTCTTCGATGCGGTGGTAGTAGCGCAGTTCCGGTTCGTCGCTGCGCCAGCACAGGAACACCACCTCGCCATCAATCAGCGCCGGAAAGTCCACCAGCCCGATCTGGAAGTTCCAGTCCTTGTAGTAGCAGCCGATGCCGGCCAGTTCGACGAGGTGCTCCCGAAGCTGGTCCTGCAGTTCGTCGATGGTGGGCTCGCCGGCCTGTCCCGACAGCGCGGCGCGCGCCTGCGCGCCAAGATCGAGTACATCTTGTACAATGGCCCGCACCAGTGGCAGCGTACGCTGCGCTTCGGTTACGGTAAACAGACGCGGGAACTCGTGCTCCGGTTCTGGTGTCATCAGCCGGCCCATCCAAGAGCAGCAGTACGACCTTGTCAAGCTTGCGATCAGGCCGCCGAGCATGGAAGTGGGGCCTGCCAAACCATACACGGTGTGCAATATAGCGACATGGTGTTTGACAAAGTCTCAACTTCATAGAAAATAGCCGTGGCGCGACCAATCGGGGCCGCGTCCGCAGGTCGGAACACGATCGCGTGGAGGAAGTCGAAATGATGAAACCGGGTTTTGGAATCATGCTCGTTGCCATTGCCGGGGCGCTTGTTGTCCTTGGGGGCTGCGTGTCCCCGCCGGACTGGCAAACCGAGCAGGAGGACGCTGAAGAGAAGGTCGGCGTTCTCGAGTCCGAGGTGGAGGCGCTCGAAGCCGAGGTCAAGGCCAAGGAGATGGCCATAAAGGACGCCGAGGCTGCTGCGCAGGAAGCCAAGAAGATGGCCATGGAGGCTGAAGAAGCCGCGATGGCTGCGCAGGGAGATGCCGAGGCGGAGGCAGCGGCGCGAGTAGCAGACGCCGAGGCGAGGTCGGCGGCCGCGGAAGCCAGGACGGCGGACGCCGAGGCGCGCTCGGCGTCCGCGGATGCCAGAACGGCCGATGCCGAGGCCAGGTCGGCGGCTGCGGACGCCCGCACCGCGGACGCCGAGGCCCGGGCAGCGGCCGCGGAGGCCAGAACTGCCGACGCGGAAGCCCGGGCGGCCGCCGCGGATGCCCGGATCGCGGAGGTTGCGGCGCGGGCGGCGGATGTCGCGTCCCGCGCCACCGACGTGGCGGCGAAGGCGACCGACGCCGAAGCGAGGCTGGCGGACGCCGAGGAGAAGCTGGCCGACGCCGAGGCCATGATGACGGCCCAGAAGTCGGAGATCGAAATGCTGCTGCGCGATGCAGAGGGGTACCCGATCTCGATACCTGCCGGGGTGGATCTGGACCTGGTGAATCTCGACGCGGTCGAGGTGTCGCGCGCCGGCCCGGATGCCATCTACCTGTCCGGGATCAAGTATGGCGCCCTGGAATTCGGCGCCCTGGTGCGCTATACGGGCTCCAACGAGGCGATACTGGAGGCGCTCTACGAGCAGGGCACGGCGGAACTCCCGAATATGGACTTCTCCACGCCAGCTTTCGAATTGGTGCCTCCCAACGAGTTGATCATCTCCAACATCGGGGTCGCGGGCGCGGCCTACTCGGTGTCGTTGAAGATGAGCCGCGACGGGACCATCGAATTCGCCACCTCCGGCCAGGGCCACCCGGTGCGGACGGCTGCCGAGCTGTTGCGCGACGAGCTGTTGACCTCGCGCGGTACCATGCGGCTGGTGAACGGATTCGACGGCGGCAGCGCGCTGCCGGGCGAGGGCTCCTGGTCCATCGCCGGCGGCGGTGCGGTCGTCAGGCAGACCGACGCCGAGGCGAGCCATGCCAAGTTTGCCGTCGCCAACGTGTTGCAGCCGGCCACGCCGACGCTGTACGGCATGACGGCGAAGGTGGACGGCGGCGACCGGATCGGATACGGCCTGCATGTCCGCGCCTCCGGCACGCCCGCTTCCGGGAACACCTGGAACTATGGACACTCCTATCTGGTGTGGGTCACGTATGAACCGGGCTTCTTCGGCAGCGACGAAACCCAGGTGCAACTCTACGAGTCGATGGCCGACAACGAACTCGTGTGGCGCAACAGCAGGAACGTCGCCAAGTCGATGACGGAAGGATTGACGGTGGAAGCGCTGTACGATCCGCGCGACTGTCCCGAGATGATGGAAGGGCAGAAGTGTTTCGGGGCGATCACGGTCTTGCTCGACGGCAACGAGCAGTTCAAGGTTGCGGTGTCGCGGGAAATCGGCATGCGGGCGGCGGACGCCATCGCGCTGCGCGCGCTCGGCGGCCCGGTGGAGTTCAGCGACCTCTACGTGCACTCGCGCTAGCGGTCAGTCCGTCCGAATATCGGGCACACGCTGCCATCGTGGTGGCGCGTGCCCGTTTTTCCTCCGGCTCCCCGGATTGGATATACTAAGAGCCATGTCTATTGCGCTCACCGGTGCCGAGATCGACCAGTTCCGGCGCTTGGGATACGTGGTCAAGGAGGGAGTCTACTCGGCGGCCGCCATGCAGCCGATCAAGGACAGCCTCACCGGAATCATCCATCGCGAGGCGCTTGAGCTGCAGGAGCGCGGAGAGTTGGACGATGTGTTTGCCGACGAGCCGTTCGAAACCCGGCTGGCGGAGATCCGCTTCGCCAACCCGGCCGCGTGCGAGCACATCTACCGCGCAATCATGGGACGCGGCGGGGGTGGATTCCACGGTCCGCCGATGCTCGCGTTTCTGCGCCATGCGCCGCTGCTGTCGTGCATCGAGGGGCTGATCGGGAGCGACATCATCGGCTCGTCGGTGTACCGCATTCGGCCCAAGATTCCGCAGTGGGATCACGGTGAGGTGCCGTGGCACCAGGACTCCGGTTACCTGCTCGCGCATTGCGACGTCTACCTGATCGTGACCTGCTGGGTGCCGCTGGTCGACGTAAACGTGGACAACGGCTGCCTGCACGTGCTGCCCGGCGTCCAGAAGGGCGGCATTCTGCAGCACTACACCGGCGGCCACGCCGGCTACCTGGAGGTGCCCGCCGGGGAGTTGCCGGGGGTGCAACCGGTGCCGTTGGAGATGCGCGCCGGCGACGTGCTGTTCATGACCAACATGACGCCGCACGCATCGTTCGCAAATGCGACCCGCATGGTGCGCTGGAGTCTGGATCTGCGCTACCAGGGTAGCGACGCCCCCACCAACGTCGGCGAGGAGCCGGAGTCGTACACCCCGGAGCGCGAGCCGGTGACCATGGCCTGCTATCCTCCGGAAGCGGACTTCGTGATCCGCGACGACCGCCACCCGGAGCGGGAGGTGGTCGATCCAAGCGAGTTTCAGGCGCTGCGCAAGAAATACGACCGCACCCGGGCTTTCTCCCCGGGGCGCGGCTGGACGCCGCTCGCCGAGCGCCGCGGTTAGGGTTTCTCATTGCCAGGAGACTTGCCGGGAGACAGCGCCGGGAGCGCGATTCCGGTCCTCGACTGGGCGCTGGCCGGCGACCGGCGCCGTTTGCAGGAGATTCTGGACCGCTTTGCGGCCAGTTCCTGGGAGCGCGGCGGGCTGGCGGAGCGGCTCGACCGGTTCGTCGATGATCTGCGCGCCCGCGGCGACGGCGCCATTGTGGACTACCTGCGGGAGCACACGCGCCCGGACTACCGCGCGGAGGCGATCCGGGTAGCCCCGGAGGCGCTGGCCGCGGCCGGCGCGCGGTTGCAGCCGAGGGTGGCGGCGGCGCTGCGGCGAGCGGCCGACAACGTGCGCGCCTACCAGGCCCACATCATGCCTGCCGATCCCCCGCCATTGCGGCGCCACGGCGCCGAACTGGGGTTGCGCCACACGCCGGTAGCGAGCGCCGGCCTGTCGGTTCCCGGCGGCGCCGGCGCCTACCCGTCGACCGTAATCATGCTGGCGGTGCCGGCACAGGTGGCCGGCGTCGGCCGCCTGGCGGTGGCCACGCCGCCGCTCGCTACCGGGTCGGCGGTGGAGATCGACGCCACCGTGCTTGGCCTGTGCCACCTGTTGGGAATCGACACCGTGTACCGTTTCGGCGGGTTCGCGCTGGCCGCCCTGGCGCTGGGCACCGAGCGCGTCGATCCGGTGGAGATGATCGCCGGGCCAAGCAACGTCTACGGCCAGCAGGCCAAGCGCAAGCTGTTCGGCGCCGTCGGCATCGACGGCCTGTACGGACCGAGCGAGATCGTGGTGCTCGCGGATGACACGGCGCACCCCGCCTGGGTCGCCGCCGACCTCCTGGCGCAGGCCGAGCACGATCCGGGCACCGCGATCCTGCTCGCCGTCGAGCGCACCGTGATCGACCGGGTGGCGGCCGAAGTGGGCCGGCTGCTTGCCGGCCGCGCCCGGCGGGCCGCCCTGGAGCGCGCGCTGGCCGAAAACTGCGCGCTGGTTCAGGTGCCCGACCTGCCGGCGGCGCATGCCGTGATCGACCGCATCGCGCCCGAGCACCTGACCCTGGCGGTTGCCGACCCGCGCGCGGCGCTCGCTGAGGTGCAGCACGCCGGGGCGGTCTTCCTGGGCGACCGCTCGCCGGTGGCCAGCGGCGACTACTGGGCCGGGCCGAGCCACTGCCTGCCCACCGGGCGCACGGCGCGCTTCAGTTCCGGTTGCAGCGTGTTCACGTTCCTGAAACGCACCAGCATCGAGGCGTACCCGCACGGCCTGCCGCGCCAGGCGTTCGACGACATCGAGCTGCTCGCCGGCATCGAGGGCTTCGAAGCACACGCCCACAGCGTGCACCTGCGCCGGCCCGAGGACTGACGGCCGAGGAGGTCAGGATCCTCCGGCGAATGTGATGGCAGCAACGCCGGCCACGATCACCACGGCGCCGGCGATGCGCGCCGTGCGTGCCGCCTCGCCAAGCAGCAGGGCGCCGCCGACCACGCCCACGACGATGCTGAACTGCCGCAGCGCCACCACGTAACTGGTCTGCCAGCTCATCTGGTAGGCCCACAGGACGAGCGCGTAGGTAACGAGCATCAGCGTGCCGATCAGGACGGCCGCCGGCCAGCGCCCCGGTTCGGCCGCGAACGGCGAAGGAGCCGCCGCGCCGGTTGCCGAGCGCACGGCCGCGCGCCGGCGCAACCGGTCCCACAGGGCCAGCGAAGACAGGTAGTAGGCGGCGGTGACGGTGAACTCCCACAGCCCGTAGCGAAACGCCGTAACGCCTCCCGCCCTGCCGGCTGCCGAGATCGCGTCGGCGGCAAGCTTGTCGGCGACCGTGTAGCCGACGGTGCCGAGTGCGGCCACCGCCGCCCACCCGATGGCTGCGCCATGCCACCGCGGCCGCTGTTCTGACCCGTCCGTGCGGCGCGCGCCCGCCGGCCGTGCTACCAGCAGGCACCCGCCCAGGACCAGCGCCAGGCCCAGCCAGCCGGCGGCGCCGGGCACCTGCCCGCGCAACACGTCGAAGCCGCTCACCAGCAGAACCGGCAGGGCGCGCACCAACGGGTACACCAGGCTCAGGTCGCCGGTGCGGTAGCCCATGGTCAGGCCCAGGAAGTAGGACGCCTGGAACGCCCCCGCAACCAGCAGGAACGGCCACACCTCCGGCAACAGGGCCGCGCCGCGCCACTCGCCAAGCAGTCCCACCAGCACGCCGGGAACAGCGACCGCCAGCAGCACGCGCGGGAACAGCGCCGGCGTCCCGCTGCCGCGCTTGGCGAGCAGATTCCAACTCGCGTGCAGCAGCGTCGAGAACAGCACCAGGCTGACGGCGAGTGGCGGCATCGGTGCGGTCCCGGGCAGGTTCCGCCTAGTGTGCGTTGGCGGGTGCCATTTCCCAGGCGCGTATGGCGCTGCAGGCGGCGCTGCCGCCGCGCGCAAACAACGCTACGCCATCGCTGGCATCCCCGTCCGGATACACCCGGCGGGTAATCGCCTGGCGGTCGTTGGCAAACACTTCGATCACCGAATTGTCGATGAAAACCCGCAGCTGCAGCGCCTCACCGGCAGCAAGTTCCAGCGGCGCCTGCTCCAGCACCGGTCTGCCCCTCGTGCCGCTGCGCGTGGCGTCGAAGCGCAGCTGCCGGGCGGCCGCGTCGTAGTACAGCAGGGTGGTCTCCGATCCGTCCGGGCTGGTGCGTACCCGCAGGCCCGCCTGCTGCGCCGAGCCCGGGTCGATGCGCACGCTGATCTCGCACGACCGGCCGTCGATGCCGGCAAGGGGCACCGCGGAGCCGTCCGTCACGGATACGTCGGCGAATTCCTGCGCATTGCAGCGGAGGCGCTCCAGTTCCGGGGCCGGGGCCATGTGCAAGGTGCGTTCATCATCGCCGAGCCACAGCACGCGCGGCAGACCGTAAACGCCGCACCAGCCGTCCGGCAGCGCGTCCTCGATTCCCTTCGCCGGGTTGTCGGTAAGCCACGACCACATGATCTGGCGGCCGCGCTCGTCGATCAGCGCCTCGGGGGCGAAGAACGTGTTGTCGACCCAGCTCATGCGGCCGTGGACCTCCGGCAGGAACCGTTCGCCGTCGCGGTCGTAGGTCCCGACATAGTACTGGCAGCCCATGTTGTGGGAGATGAACAGTTGCAGGTGCTTGCCGCTGGCCGCTCCGCCATCGCGCGAGCCGGGCAGGGGCAGGAAGCTCGGGCACATGTCGTCCTCGCTCTCCAGAGTCCAGGAGTTGTCGAGGCGCCGCTGGTAGAACCGGTGCACGTATTGCCAATTCCGCAGGTCGCGCGAGCGGAACAGGTCCACCCAGTCGCCGCGGTAGTGCGCCGGGGAATCGTCCTCGCGTCCGAACTTGTTGAGCACCAGCAGGTTGCCCGCCTGCAGGTAGTACGTTCCGTTGTGCTTCCAGATGTTGCTTGGGTCGGCGTTGCACAGGTGGTCCACCTCGCCGCCTTCGCCGGCGGATTCAAGGATGCCGAACTCGGTACCGTCGAGGGAGGGAACGCGCAGCTTCTCCCAGCGCTCGTAGCGGCGGTCGCTGCTGCGGGCGATGCCGATGCCGGTGCCCTTGTTCACCTCATTGACCCGCCAGTAGGTGAGGTAGGCGGTGCCGTCGTCGTCCACGAATGCGCCGCCGCTGAAGATGCCGCCGTCGGAGTCGTCGGGCAGCAGGGCGTCGGGATGGTGGCGCCAGTGCACCAGGTCGGCACTGGAGATGTGTCCCCAGGCGTAGCCCTTGCCCTTCCAGCCGTCCACGCCGCGGCGGTCGTACAGGTACATCAGGTGGTAGCGCCCGCCCGCGTAGAAGGCGCCGTTGGGATCTCCGGGCCGCCCGATATCCTCGGGCATGGCGAAATGGTAGCCGGGCCGGTGGCGGTCGCTCAGCAGGTGCTCGCGCAACTCACGCGCGGCGCGGATCTTGTCGGCGATGTTGTCTATTGCCATGTCGCCGCCATCCTATGCGAACCAGCGCTCAACCACCAACTCTGCCCGGCGCCGTGGTGGATGAGCCATGT
This sequence comes from Spirochaetaceae bacterium bin103, assembly GCA_002238925.1. Classification (GTDB taxonomy): domain Bacteria; phylum Spirochaetota; class Spirochaetia; order SZUA-6; family Bin103; genus Bin103. The sequence goes on from MPNH01000031.1 coordinate 20,619, forward strand.
TCAGGGCGGTGCCGTCGCAAGCTGTTCCAGGCTACCGAGCCATCTGTCGAAGTGCGGGCACGCTGAGCGGATCTTCCGCAACCCGATGAGCTTCGCCATTTGCGGTGCTACTGTCGTCTTCAGCTTCTCGTACGTAGGGAATTGGGAGATGATCCTCTTCGATGGCGCCGTGTGTTGCCCATCATCGATCAACTCCGGAGACTGAGCGCCGCCGGCTACGCTCTGCAGTACCTTTATTCCACGACTCGAATCATCGAAGAACTCGGACAATTTCGTGGTGTCAGTAAACAGATAGGCTTCAAACTCGTGCAACTGGATAAAGGGAAGGAACCGACGATCGTTAGTCACTGTCTGCCACGAATCCTCCAGGTAAATCACACGATCGTAAGGTCGGCTCAGGAGGCGGTCTGCTTGCTCCCGTCCAGGAAAGTCGTGAGGAAGAGCATAGAGATCAATCATGGAGGTAAAGTACACGTCTTCGCTATGATCCTCCTTAAGTCGCCGCTCTAGGTCATTCTGCATTGGTCGGAATCTACGTCCTCCACCGCGATGAACCATGCCCTTCTTGCGCGCGTGAGCAACCAGTACGGGGTTGTACAGATAGACGCCCAGACCGGCCAAGTGCGGAACCAGGACGTCGCGAGCGAATACTAGCTCGGTGGTGCCTTCAGCGAACAGATGAAGTCGCGCCATCAACCAGGGCTGCCGCCGATAACGTTCTTTTCCCAGATCTCGCCTAGCGAGTAATCTTCCAGCCAGGACTCAAGTGCTTTCGGGTCAGGCCGCTCGAACGTTGTTGCTTCACGGTTCCGTTCCACGACAACGATGTCCCGTGGTTCGAACGCGTCGACGAACGTGCTGGATTGGGTACTGATAAGGACCTGTACGTTCTCACTTACCGCCTGGAACAAAGAAGCGACCATTTGGAGCGCGTAAGGGTGCAGTCCGAGTTCCGGTTCATCGACCACAATCAGGTACGGCAGATCCTCTGCTGGTTGTTGCAGCAGTGCGATCAGGCACATCGCGCGCAGGGTGCCGTCCGAGAGCTGATGCGGGCCGAATAGGAGATCAGACTCCCGATGCCGCCAATTCAAAATGATGTCGTGTCCGTAACGCCCCGAGGGCTCAAGATGAAAGTCTACGAAAAACGGCGCTATCTGTGCGACGTTCCTTACAATCCGGCGATAGATGCGTTCTTTCTCGTTTTTCAGGCGATAGAGCACCGCGGCAAGGTTGGCGGCGTCTGGCATCAACCAACGATCGTCTCCCAGGTAGCAGTGCTGACGAATCCGAGCCGTCGGTGATGTATCGCGAAAATGATAGACCCGGCATCTGTTCAGGAAGTTCCTCAGAACATTGGTCAGCGGCTCATCTTCCACATAATCCCGAATCAGAGCCTCCTGATGTCCCGCTCCCAAGGCCACCCTCCGAGGAGAGTCGTACCCGCGTCCGAGAAACGCCAGAGTCTCATCGGCGAAGATCAGAGAATCTCCCGCAGCATAGAACAATCTCATCTGGTACACATCGGTGCCCTTGTCAGCTTCAAATCGCAGTGCCGCTTCAAGCTGGGGTGTCACTCTGGGGCCAAAGTGCAGGTTTGCGGTGGCTCGGCCCGAGGTCGCGATGTATTGCTGCAATCGACCCGCCATCAGTTCGTTGATCATCTTGAAGAATTCGATGAGGTTGCTCTTGCCGGCGCCGTTTGCGCCAATGCAAACGTTGATCGGACCGAGTTCGAGGTCCATTTCCTTGATAGACCGGAAGCCTCTGACGATGACGTTCTTCAATCTTGGCATACGCCTATCCAATGTGATTATACGTACGCATCGCTTCGTCGAAAAGGTATGCTGGTGGTCGTGCTGTCAGGGCAGTACGGCGGCCGGATGGTGATGGTGCCAGGTGGTGAGTGACTGGTAGGCGGCGGCGACGGCCAGGATGGCCTGTTCTTCGTAGACCCGGCCGACAAACTGAATGCCGGTGGGCAGTCCGCCCTCCGTGAAGCCGCACGGGACGCTGATTGCCGGCAGGCCGGCCAGGTTGCCGGCGGCGCTGATCGGGCAGCGCGGGCGCCCCGCGCGTTGTTTCCTGTCGCGGGAGAAGGGCTCGTCGAGCGGCGGAGCGACGCCGGGTCTCGACGGTGTCACCAGGGCGTCGTAGGGCGCCAGCAGGCGGTCCAGGTCGCGCGCCAGCAGGTTGCGGATGCGCTGCGCGCGCAAGTAGTCGGACGCCGGCACTGCGGCACGGGCGTAGATCCCGTAGCGGTCTTCCGGGGCGGTCATCTCCGCCGTCCGCCCGCTGTCCGCAAGCTCGGCAAAGATCGACGCCGACTCGCTCAGCAGGATGGCCGAGATCGCCGCTTCGTACGGGTAGTCGGGCAACGCTACCGGCTCGACGTCGGCAACCTCGCGCAGCACGGCAAGGGCCGCGGCGAAGCGTTCCCGCACCGCCGGCTCGGCGTCGTCGGTGGCCCCTTCGGGGAGGCCCAGGCGAAAGCGGCGGTGTCCGGCGGTGGCAGCGGGTGCCGCGACAGGGGAGAACCCTCGCTTCGTGGTGGCCGGATCGTCGGGGTCGAAGCCGGCGATCGCTTCCAGCACCAGGCCGCAGTCGTCGGCGGTCAGGGCCAGCGGTCCCGGCTTGTCCAGGGTCCAGGCCAGCGGCATGCCACCGTGGCGGCTCACCCGCCCGTAGCTCGGGCGCAGTCCGGCGACGCCGCAGTTGGCCGCCGGGCTGATGATCGACCCGTTGGTCTCGGTGCCGATCGCGAACGGCACCAGGCCGGCCGCCACGGCGGAACCGGAACCGCTGGAGGAGCCGCCGGACCAGGTGGCGCCGCCCCACGGGTTGATGCCGGGACCGGTAAAGCTGGCGTCCGGCTGCCGGTAGCCGAGGCCGCCGGCCAGCTCCACCATGGCCAGCTTGGCAACCAGCACGGCGCCCGCCTCCCGCAGCCGGCGCACCACGGTGGCGTCGTTGTCGAACACCTGGCGGCGAAACGGTGCGGCGCCCCAGGAGGTGGGAATGCCGGCGGTGGCGAACAGGTCCTTGATCCCGTACGGAACGCCGTGCAAAGGTCCGCGCCAATGGCCGGCGGCCAATTCCCGCTCGGCACGCCGCGCCTGCGCGCGGGCGCTGTCGGGCATCAGCGTGACCACGGCGTTGTAGCGCGGGCCGATGGCGAGCAGGCGGTCCAGGAACGTCTCCGTCAGCTCCACCGGCGATACCTGCCGCGTGCGCACCAGCTCGGTCAACTCCCGCAGCGGGCGAAACACCACCTCTTCGCGGCGGCTGCCAACTTCCGGCGGCGGCTGCCGGTCTGCGCCCGGCGGCGGCGCTGGGCCGGTCGGACCGCCGCCGGTAACGAAGGCAGTCGAAGCGTGCCGGTTGGTAACCGAATCCGCCCCCCGCGCGGCTGCGGCCGCACCCTTGGCCGCGCGGGCCGGCGGCTCGTCACCGCGGTACGGGGCAAACAGGGGCAGCGGTTCGGCGGTATGGTCAAGCGGCACCTCGGCGAGCGCGCGCGCGTTCTCCACCACCTCGGTACGGAGCTGCCGGCTCACCTCGCCCCACTGCTGGCCGCTGAGGTGATCGCCGTAGCGGTGGCGCAGCACCGCCAGCCGCAGCGCCGCCTCGCGGTCCGGTTCCTTTCGCTCAGCCATCGGCGGCGGTGCCGCCGTCGTCGTCAGCGGGCTGCACGGCCTGCACCATGATTTTCGCCGCCGCGCTCGCTCCCAGGGTGACCGCGGCCCCGGTTGCGGCGGTGATGGTAACGGCATCGGCCTCGACATCGTGCCGGTCTACCGCGAGTTCGGCGCCCGGCACCAGCCCGTGGCGCTCGGCGAAGCGCAGGAAGCGGGCATCCTGGTCGACCACCCGCACCACCCGCAGCCGGTCGCCGGTTGCGCGCTGCGCCAGCGTTTCGAAGCGCGTGTCGTCGATCTCGCCGCGGTCGGTGGGAATCGGGTCGCCGTGCGGGTCGACGCGCGGCCGGCCCATCAACTCGTCGATCTTCTCCAGCACCTTGTCGCTGATCGCGTGCTCGAGCAGCTCGGCCTCGCCGTGCACCTCCGACCAGTCGAGCTTGAGCACCTCCACCAGGAACGCCTCCACCAGCCGGTGGCGGCGCAGCACGTTCAAGGCGAGCTGCTCGCCGGCCGCGGTGAGCCGGCTGCCGCCGCGCGGCGCGTAGTCGATCAGCCCCGAGCGCGCGAGCGTCTTGACCATCGCCGTGGCGGTGCCCGGCGACACTCCCACGCCGTCGGCGAGGCGCTTCATCGGCACGCGCTCGCGGGTGTCTTTCTGCGCCTCCAGGTAGATCTGCTTGATGTAGTTCTCGACCGTGCTGCTGTGTGCGGATACCGAGGTAGGCGTGATGGGAGACTCCGTTCGCGCAGGATTATGCGCTCACCCCGCACTGTCAAGTGCCGCCCGGCGGTGCGGGGCGGCGCGGCGGCGGAGACGGAAGCAGAATGACCGCCGTCCACGCGGGCGAACTTGAAGCCTGCCATCACAGCTCGACCGCAACTGCCAAGCTGAAAGCCCGCTGTACTTCTTCGATGGCCGATAGCCATCCCGAGTACGAACTCACGAGGCCGTACAGGAGTTGAGCAATCATCAGCGCGCGCAGCAATCGCTCCTGCCATGTCCGGGTGCGCCGGAGACTCGCGCGGCGGTGATCGAGAGCCGTGTGCGCTGCTTCCAGTGCCCGCCATCGGGCGCTGGTCCTCTCGTCCTTTGCGGCCGCTCGCAGGGCGGCCTCCCTCTTCCAGAGCCGTGCCAAGCGCCAGCGAAGCCACTGTCGGGCGAGCCACGTCGGCGTGAGTTCCCACCAGCAGTCGCACAGCTCCACCCACAGGTACTCTGCGGAGCGCCGAAGGTCCGACCCGCGGCCGCTCTCGTTCGGAAATCTTGGTCCGTTATCCATCTCACAGGGGATAACGGGCTCTGGACCGTAGCGCTTCTGCCGCAGCGTCAGATCACGTTCTGGGCGGCGGTGAACAGGGGCTGTACCTGTCGGTTGGCCAAGGCTTTGCCGGCTGCCGTGTCGTACTTGGCGGCAGCGGTGGCGGCAGTGGTGGTGGTGGCCGGGAAGCGTGCCGCGGCGGCGAGAATGCGCGGCAACAGGCGCATGTCGCCGGCCGTGTTCAGGAACACGCCGTCGTGGGCCAGCACCCAGTGCACGGCGGCGTCGATCTCCGGCTGGCCGGCCAGCGGTTCATACCAAGTGGGGTGGGGACGGGCGCTGCCGGTCCAGCGGCGGCGGGCGATCGCCTTGATGGTCTGCACCGCCACGCCGCGGCGCCGGCACTCCCCGTGCAGCCGTTCGAAGTCGGCGGCATACTCGGGGATCTGGTGCATCGGGTAGTTGAGCGGCAGCAGAACCGCGTCGAACGGGTGGCGCTCAAGCGCCTCCAGGTGCGACCGCGCCACGGTCACGCCATGGCCGGTTATGCCGATGTAGCGCGTCAGGCCCTCGTCGCGTGCCCGGATCAGCGCCTCCAGGGCGCCGCCGCCGGCGAGCGCCTGCTGCCACTCGTCAGGCTCGGTGAGGCTGTGCAACTGGATCATGTCGACGTGATCCACCTGCAGGCGCCGCAGCGAACGTTCCAACTGGGCGCGCGCCCCGTCGGCGCTGCGCTCGCCGGTCTTGGTGGCCAGGAAGAAGCGGTCGCGGTGGCGGCGCATCCAGGGGCCGATGCGCAGCTCGGAGTCGCCGTAGCCGGCAGCGGTGTCGATGTGGTTTATGCCGTACTGCAGCAGCACCTCCAGGGTGCGGTCGGCCTCCTCCTGCGACGCCCGCGACAGGGCGGTGCCGCCGAAAATGCAGCGCGTGCTGCCATGGCCGGTGCTGCCGAACGGGATGGTGGGAATGGTCATGCTTCCTCGCGGCCTTCGGCCTGCTCTGCCAACTGGTCGATGCGGCGCAGCACGCTGGTCATCTCCAGGGCCGACAGGGCGGCGTTCCAGCCCAGGTTGCCCTGCTTGGTACCGGCGCGCTCGATTGCCTGCTCGATGCTGGCGGCGGTGATGATGCCGAAGGTCATCGGTACGTCGGCGGCCACCGATTCGCGCGCGATGCCGGCGGCTGCGTTGCCGGCCACGTACTCGTGGTGATCGGTGGCGCCCTCGATCACTGCGCCCAGACATACCACGGCGTCGAACCCGCCCTGCTCGGCGATCCGGCGGGCGGCGAGCGGAATCTCGAACGCGCCCGGCACCCACACTACCGCGATGTCGCCGTCGGCAACGCCGTGCCGGCGCAGGCAGTCGCCGGCACCTTCCACCAGCCGGCTGGTGATGAACTCGTTGAAGCGGCTGGCCACCAGCGCGAAGCGGCGCCCGGCGCCCTCGTAGACTCCTTCAATCAATTGCATGAGCTTGCTACCTCCGCTACCTGCTCGACACTCACCACCGGCAGACCGTGGGTGCGCGCCAGTTCCATCAATTCCGCATCCCCCGCCATGCTGCCGTCGGCGGCCATGATCTCGCAGATCACCGCCACCGGCCGGCAGCCGGCCATCCGCATCAGTTCGACGGCGGCCTCGGTGTGGCCGGGCCGTGCGTGTACGCCGCCCGGGTCGGCGATGATCGGAAACATGTGGCCGGGGCGGGGGGAGGCGCCCGGGCGCGCGCCCCCACCCGCGCGGGCGCCGCACAGGGGGGGGCGGTGATGGGAAACATGTGGCGGGGGCGGGCGAAGTCGCCGGCGCCCGCATCGGAATCGGCGAGCGCGACGATGGTGGCGGCGCGGTCGGCCGCCGAGATCCCAGTGGTGGTGCCATGCCGGTAGTCGACCGACACGGTGAACGCGGTGCTGTGCAGGGCGCTGTTGACCGCCGCCATCGGTGCCAGGTCGAGCGCCGCCGCGCGCTCCGCGGTCAACGGTACGCACACCATGCCGCGGCCGTGGGTAACCATGAAGTTTACCGCCGCCGGGGTAGCGTGCTCGGCGGCGATCACCAGGTCGCCCTCGTTCTCGCGCGCCGCGTGGTCGGTGACGATTATCATGCCGCCGGCGGCCAGCTCCGCGGCGGCGGCCGCCACTCCGCAGGTCACCGGGGCAGGTTCCGCCGCCGGCCCGCGAACTCGGGCGCCGGCCGCGGCCGGCCCGTGTGTGTGCAGCGATTCCAGGTACTTGGCGATCATATCCACCTCCAGGTTGACGCTCGCGCCCGGCGTGCGGTCGCGCAGTGCGGTGTGGTGTGCGGTATAGGGAATGATGGAGAACGTAACCCGGCTGCCGGCCAGCTTGGCGACCGTGAGACTGACCCCGTTCACGGTCAGCGAACCCTCCGCTGCCACGTAGCGGCGCAGGTGGTCGGGTATGTCAATCTCGAAGCGCCACGTGCCGGTCTCGTCATCGCTGCCCGATGCGGCCGCGGTGCCTCGGTCCGTGTCCCCTTCGGCAGCCGGGGCCGCGTCGAACGGCTGCCATGCGTGCACGGTGCCGGTCGCATTCACGTGGCCCTGCACGAAGTGGCCGTTCAGGCGGCTGCCCACCGCCAGCGCGCGCTCCAGGTTGACTCGGTCGCCCACCCGCAGCGTTCGGAGGGTGGTCTTGTCCAGGGTGGCGCCGCCGGCGTGCACCACGAAGCCGCCGCTGTCGTGGCTCACCACGGTCTGGCACACGCCGTCCACGGCCACCGACGCGCCGGCGGCCAGGTCGTCGAGTACCAGGGCGCAACCGATAGAGATCTGCACCCCGCCGTCCGCTTCCGTGCGCTCCCGGATGGTGCCGACTTCCTCGACGATTCCCGAAAACATCGTATCTCTCACCCGGCCCGGGCGACGGCCGGCTGCGCCTCGCCCTCGGGCAGCACCGCCTGCCGCAGCGTGCCCAGGTCGCGGTACCCCGACACCACCACCTGATCGTTGACGACGGTGGTGGCAACCCCCTGCAGGCGCGCGGCGCCGGCGATGCGTTCGATGCCGAGGTCGCCCACCGCGGCGACTCCGTCGCCGATCAGCAACGGCGCCACGAACACCGACAGCCGGTCGAAGCGCCCGGCGCGCAGAAACGAGGTGTACACCGCGCCGCCGCCCTCCACGAGCAGCGAACGGATGCCGCGTGCGTGCAGCGCCTGCAGGACGGCGTCGATGTCCAGACGCCCGTCGGAGGCGCCCTCCACCACCTGTACCTGTACGCCGCGGGCGTTGAGTTCGCGGCGGCGCGCCGGCTCGGCCTGCCCGGTGGTCAGCACGATGGTGCGCGCCGCGTGCTCGTCGCTGGCCAGCCGCGCGTCGGCGGGCAGTGCGAGCCGGCTGTCGAGCACCACGCGCCACGGCGGTGCCGCCGGCCGGGCGCCAGCTTCGACGTCGCGCACGGTGAGCCGCGGATCGTCGTGCAGCGCGGTGCCGCGCCCCACCAGGACGGCATCGTGCTCGGCGCGCATCCGGTGCACGATGCGGCGCGCGGCGGCGTCGGTGATCCACCGCGAGTCGCCGCCGCGGGCGGCGATGCGCCCGTCGAGCGATTGGGCGATCTTCAGGTGAACGTAGGGCCGTCCGTAGTGCACGGCGGTGAAGAACGGCACGTTCAACAGCAGCGCCGCCTCCGCCTCCACGCCGACGGCTACCGCAATGCCCGCCTCGCGCAGCTGCCGTATGCCGGCGCCGCTGACGTGCGGGTCGGGATCGAGGGTGGCGACGGTCACACGGGCGATGCCGGCCCCGACGATTGCCGCGGCGCAGGGCGGCGTCAGCTTGCCGGGGTAGGCGGCGGCGCACGGCTCCAGGTTGCAGTACAGGTGTGCGCCGCGCGGACCCTTGTTGTTCTCGCGGCAGTCGTCGAGCGCGGCGGCCTCGGCATGGCGGGCGCCGTGGCGCTCGTGGAGCCCCTCGCCGATTACGCGGCCGCCCTTCACCACCACGCACCCGGTCATCGGGTTGGGCGAAGTACGCCCACGACCGCCCTCGGCGAGTTGTAGCGCGCGCTGCATGTGGTGGTGATGGCTGGTTCCCGTCACGTTCATCACGCTTCGAGAACTCCGGCACCGGCGGAGCGCGCGGGCGCACCGCCGCCGCGTGGGGCCGCCTCGGCGCACCACGCCACCGGTTGCCCGATGCCGCGAACCGGCATCCGGGCGCACCATCAGCGCCTGTGCGCACGAGGAACGTCGGTCGGAACTTCTTCCATCCGGACTGTTACCGTCGGCACCGGAGTTGCACCGGTTCAGTCCCGCCCGCGGGAGGCGAGTGGGAGTAGTGGGCTGCGCGCGCCGCGGGGGCGCCCATCACCACCGGTCTGGAATTACACCATGCCCCGAAGTTCTCTGTCCCCCGAAGTGTATGGTCGCCGCCGCCCTGTCGTCAACGCTGCCGCGCCGGGGCGACCGTGGTGACCGTGGGACCTTGGCGAGTCCGTTGCACCTGGCGCCTTGGAGACGATAGAGTCAGTGTCTGGAAGTGAGCACGCCACCCACGCACCCGCGCATTCCCTACGGCGAGGCCGACTTCCGGCGCATCCGCCGGAACCGGTGGCTGTACGTCGACAAGACCCGCTTCCTGCGGCGGCTGGAGGAGGAGCGTTACGCCTTCCTGATCCGCCCGCGCCGGTTCGGCAAGTCGCTGTGGATCTCCCTGCTGGAGAACTACTACGACCGCTTCTGGGCGGACGGCTTCGACGCCACCTTCGCCGGCACCGACATCGGGCAGGATCCGACCGGGGAACAAAGCCGCTACGTCACCCTGCGCTTCAACTTCTCGATGGTCAACGACAAGCTCGAGACCCTGGAACGGGAGTTCGAGACCTACTGCCTCACCGAGCTGCGGGGCAGGCTGCGGCGCCATCCCGACCTGTTTCCCGCAGCGGCGGTGCGCGACATCCTGGAGCCGCCCTCGATCTCCGGGAAGCTGTCCGAGCTGTTCATGTACGCCGGCGACCATGACATCCCGCTGTATGTGCTGATCGACGAGTACGACAACTTCGCCAACACCGTGCTCGCGTATCACGGCGCGGAGGCGTACCACTCCTTTACCCACGGCGGCGGCTTTTACCGCAACTTCTTCGCCGTCCTGAAGGGCGGTGCCGACCGCAGCGGCGGCGGTCTTGAGCGGCTGTTCATCACCGGCGTGTCGCCGATCACCATGGACGACGTGACCAGCGGTTTCAACATCGGCAAGAACATCAGCCTGCACCCGGACTTCAACGAGATGGTGGGCTTCACCGCGGCGGAGGTGCGGAACCTGGTCGAGACCTACCGCGACTTGGGCGTATTCAACCAGGACGTGGAGACCGCCATGGGCATCATGGGCCAGTGGTACAATGGATACCGGTTCGCCACGGCAGCCGAGACCGACTTGTACAACACCGACATGGTGCTCTACTACCTGGACAACTCGATTCCGAACCGGGACGTACCGGAGTACCTGATCGACACCAACGTGCGCATCGACTACGGCAAGTTGCGCCACCTGCTGGTGGCCGGACGCCAGCTCAACGGCAACTTCGACCTGCTGCGCCACGTGATCGGCGAGGAACAGGTAGACACCCGCATCCAGCCCGGCTTTCCGCTGAAGGACCTCACCAAGCAGGAGAATTTCTATTCGCTGCTGCACTACTTCGGACTGCTGAGCATCCGCGATGTGCGGGGCGTATTGTCGCGGCTGGCGATCCCGAACCAGACCGTGAAGCGACTGATGTACGGCTACCTGCGCGACGCCTACCGCGACATGGAGGTGTTTTCGGTCAACCTGTTCCAGTTCGAGCAGTTGATGCTGCGGATGGCGACCGAGGGCGAGTGGCGGCCGGTGCTGGAGTTCCTGAGCGAGGCGATCGCGCGGCAGACGGGTATCCGTGACTACATCGGCGGAGAGAAGGTCATACAAGGATTCATGGCCGCCTACCTGAGCGTGGCCGACTACTACGTGTTTCGGTCTGAGGCGGAGCTGGGAAAGGGCCACGCCGATATCGCGCTGGAGCCGCTGGTGGCCCGCTATCCGTACCTGCAGCGCGGCTACCTGATCGAGCTCAAGTACTTTGCTCGCCGTGGGCGATTGCAGCGCACTGAGAGCCCTCGGCGCGGCGAGCCGGTGAAAGATGCCGTTGTGGAGGCGGCGGTCGGGGAGGCGACTGCACAACTCAAGCGCTATCTGGCGGACGACCGGCTGGCGCGGCAGTTCCCGGGGGTACGCTTCATCGGCCTGATCGTGGTGTTCCACGGCTGGGAGCTGGTGTTCTGCGACGAGGTGCAGTGAGCAACCATTCGCATGATCACCTTGATCTTGTTGTTGATGCTATTTGTCTAGTTTCCTGTAATTCTCATACACGATCGAGGGAAATAAGATGAGCATATTATAAGGGAGAATGACTATTTTCAGGCGGCGGAGTCGATTGGCAGCTCAAGATTGAGAACACTTATCCGACATGTCCTGCCCAATATTGCGGAATTACGCTCACAGTGCGGGATTCTCCGCCGACCAGATCGCGGCATTCCCATCTACCAGATCGCGGGCGCTTACACTGCGCATGCCCACCATCAAAGCGCTGTGGCCTCAGTTCACCGCACAAGCCGACCGCGAAGGCTGGCCGGCCGCGCGTCTGTTGACCGCCTTGACCGAGCACGAAATTGCCGACCGTGCCCGGCGCCGCTTCGAGCGCCGCCTCGGCGAAGCTCGGCTGCCAAGCGGCAAGACCCTCGACAGCTTCGACTTCTCGGTCGTGCCGACCCTCTCCAAGGCTCATGTGATCGCCCTCTGCGCCGGCGACCGCTGGCTCGACGAAGGCTCCAACTTGCTGCTCATCGGCCCGCCCGGCACCGGCAAGACCCACCTTTCCGCCGCCATCGGCCTGGCGCTCATCGAGCATGGCTACCGCGTCCTGTTCGCTCGCACTACCGATCTCGCACAGCGTTTGCAGGCCGCACGCCGCGAGCTGGCGCTCGAGGCCACCATCCGCAAGCTCGACAAGTTCCACCTCCTGGTGCTCGACGATTTCTCCTACGTCACCAAGGATCAGGCCGAGACCAGCGTCCTGTTCGAGCTGATCAGCTCACGCTATGAGCAACGCTCCCTGCTGATCACCGCCAACCAGCCGTTCGGCCAGTGGGACAAGATCTTCCCCGAGCCCGCCATGACCGTCGCCGCCATCGACCGCCTCGTGCACCGCGCCACCATCTTCGAACTCAACGTCGAAAGCTATCGGCGGCGCACCGCCATCGAAAACAAACGCCAGCGCGCAACGGCGACCGAGGTCGAGCCCTCGGACCAGACCGCCACCACACCGGCCGCGCCCGAAACGTAACCGCGCGCGGCACGCGCGGCCGCCACCGACCGCGGTCGGTGGCGTGGGGTTGCCGGCACGTCGCACCCGCGGCTCCCCACCACGGGGATGGCGCTCGCCGGCGTCCCGGACATTCGGAGCCCGCCACGACCGTCAGGCACCGCCGATTGGTCGCCAGCGGGCGCTTCGGCGGCACAGTCGGTCTCTCAGCGGCCCTCAGACGGCCTGCCAATTCCTCGGCGGTATCCAGGGTACCCCCGAAATCGCCGTGGACGCCATGTTCTCGGGTCAACTGCGTTGCTCCAAGCTGCCCCGTGTACTCCCTCCGACTATCCCCGTTCTCCCGCCTCGACCGCTCTCTGCGACCGCTCACAGCCGATCACACTGCTGCCTCTTGCACATCCCACCTGACTGCGTCACCCTCGGTCTCGTTGCGACATCTATTCTCATCCTGATTGTCGCCCGTTTCTCATCCTGATTGTCGCGCCACAGCGGCGGACGCGTCGCCGGCGGCAACGGCGCGCAGAATCCTCCGGTGGCTGTCCAGAGTTCCGTGCGCAGCATGCGGAATCGTTTGCCGCTGCGACGTCAATATCAGGCGGCCCAGCGTGGAGAGGATCATCTCGAAGACCGGATTGCCGCTGGCGCGCGCCAGAAGTAGGTGAAACTCCATGTCCTGGCTCACGCGGACCTCGGTGTCGCCAGCAGCCTGCTCGTAGCGGTCGATGGTCTGCTGCAACGCCGCCAACAGGTCAGGAGTCATGCGCTCCGCGGCGAGGCGCGCCACCTCTACCTCCACGATCAATCGCGCCTCGGTGAGCTGCAGGAGCGATGCGTTGCCGCGCCGGAGCGTGAGGTCCATGGCCGCGACAACGCTGGACGCGGAGTCAACGACTACCCGGGTACGCCTGCCGCGGCTGATCTCCACCAGCCCCTGTGACTCCGCCACGCGCAGCGCTTCGCGCAAGCTGAAGCGGCTCACTCCCAGTTCTGCCGCCAACTCACGCTCCGGGGGTAGCGGCGTGCCGGCTTTCAGTTTGCCGCCCACGATGCGGCGGTGCAGGGCAGCGAGGATTCGCGGCACCGTGTCGCGCCCGTCGATCACGGTCCCGTGGATTCTGTCAGAGGGCATACTCCATACTCCATGCTCCCGCCCTGCCCGGCTGCAGGGCCCGTCAATCGATAGATCAGTCTCAGGGGGCGCGTCCGCCCAACGGCGGCTGCCCGACGGCAGGATCGAACGGGTCGGTCCCGTCCTCCCACTTGTTGCCGACCGGGCGGACCTGCCCGGCACCGGTGACGTGGTAGGCCAGGCCATCCTTGTCGGGCTCGACGTACCGGTCGAACCACTCCTCCATCTGTCCTCGCAGTTCCTTGATGCGATCCGCCTGGGCCGGATCGTCAATCAGATTGGTGCGCTCGTCGCGGTCGTTGACCAGATCCCACAGCTCGTTGGGATGGTCGGAGTAGCGATGCACGTACTTCCACTGCGCGGTCCGGATCATCCGGCAGGAGCCGTACTCGTCGTACACGCAGACCTGCTCGCGCCCGCTCGCCTGCTCATCCTTCAGCGCCGCAAGAAACGAGATCCCGGCGAGATTGGTGTCCGGCGGGGGCAGCCCGACGTATTCGAGCAGGGTGGGCATGAAATCGTGCTCGGAGACCATGGCCGACTGGACAATCCCCTCCGGGATCACCCCCGGATGCGTGGCCAGGAATGGCACCTTGATCGAGTTCTCGTACATGTTCACCGGGGAGGTGCCGTTGCCCTTGCCCCAGAAGCCGTGATGACCGCAGGAGTAGCCGTTGTCGGAGGTAAACACGACGAGGGTGTCGCCCCGCAGCCCCTTCTCCTCGAGCTTGTCCAGGATTCTGCCCACGTCCAGGTCAAGGGCGGTGACCGCGGCGAAGTAGCCCTTGAGGGACTCCCGGTTGCCCATGTTGTCGCTGAGCCCGCTGCTCGCCGCGAAGGGGCTGCCCTTGGGCACTTTCGCCCAGGGATGGAGCTTCTCCTGGGGGCACGATTCGAAGGCGCAATCGTCGTAGGAGTCGACGATGTCCTGCGGATGGCCGGTCCAGGGGGCGTGCGGGGCGGTGTAGTGAACGCTTAGGTAGAAGGGGCTCTCGTCAGCGGCGTGCGCATCGATATAGGCCAACGCATCGTCGGTGATGACGTTGGTCACATAGCCGGATGTGGTCACGGTCTCGCCGTCGCGGATCATGTCGTGGTTGTTGTAGAAGCCGGCGCCGCGGGGGTGGGCGAACCAGTGCGAGAACGCATGCTGAGGCAGCGAGCTGGAGCCCAGGTGCCATTTCCCGGACAGGGCGCAGTTCCAGCCGTGTTCGGCCAGCACGTCCGTGTAACAGACCTCGTCCGTCAGGAAGGTGCGCGGATCGGCCCCCAGGGCCCGCGGGCCCTTGAGGAAATCGTGCACGCCGTGCTGCGAGGGGATCCGGCCGGTCAACAGCGTGGCCCGGCTGGCCGAGCAGACCGGGACGGTGACGAAGTAGTTCTCGAACCGCACCCCGGTGGCGGCGATACGGTCGAGGCTCGGCGTCCGGATCTCCGGATTGCCGTAGCAGCCGGCGGCCCAGATGGCCTGGTCGTCGGTGAGTATGAAGACGATGTTGGGGCGGTCCGCGCGTGCCATGTGGTCTCCTCTGTGTCGTTACTGCTGCCGAAGGCCTCTCGCGTAGTGGGACAACCGTGCGATTGCGCTTCGCTTTCGCCGGCCAGCATACAACATGGAGATATGCCTTTCCTGGCCTTCCTGGTTCCTGGTTCGCCCTTTGACGTGTTCGCGGCAGGTATGCTAGGGTAGGCCTCGGGTCGGGACGGATGCCAAAAGATGGCTGAGAACGCTACTCAGCACTGCCACCGGTTAGCGGCAACGCAACCGGCGCGTCCGATCCTCGCCCACCTCCCACCTGCTGAAACCGAGAAACAACCAACCGCGCCGGCTGATCGCCCCGTACGCGAAAGCGCACACACCGCCGCCTTCACCACCGACGCGGCTATTCGTGGCGCCAGCTCGGTTCATCGCCGAACCGGGATGCAGACCGCCCGCGCCCTTCCCGGCGACTCGGGCCGTCGCGGATCCCCGCCCGTGACTGCAGATCAGGATGCCTACCGAATCAGTTGGGGGGAAGGGGCCTTCAGGTATGCTCTCCCCGGTCCTGTGACATGGATGTTCTATGGAGAAAGAGCGAGCCGCGACGGCTTGTTCGGCGACGCGGTGCGGGACCTGCTCGACCCGCGGCTCCGGGGTGGCGGCGGACGCCTGGATGTCGATGCCTCCAGGTTGGATTGAGTTGGCGGTCGTTCCAGATCGCGATCATGGCGCCCGCCAGGCTGGACCATCGGGTGCGCCGAAAGCGCTGCGGCGCCGCAGTCCAGCGGCGGCAGATCGGATGGCTCCGCCACCGCGCCGGCTCCTCCGGCGCTGAAGTTCGCCGGCTATTGGTCGTGGTGGCCGCGATCCGGCACCCCGAGAACCTGGTGCGCGTGACGGGCGAATTCGGGGTCGAGATCGTCCGGTTCCAGGTCCACCCCCGCTGACAGGTGCTTCACCACCAGGCCGAGGGCCGCGAGGCGGGCATACTTCTTGTCGTTGGTCGGGACCAGGTGCCACGGGTGGGCCACCGTGGAGGTGCGGCTGAACATCTCCTCGATGGCGGCCTCGTAATCTGCCCAGCGTTCCCGGTTGCGAAGGTCCTCCGGGGACAGCTTCCAGCGCTTCAGGGGATCGCGCAGACGCGCGCGGAAGCGCTTGAGTTGCTCCTCGGGGCTGATATGCAGGAAGATCTTCACCAGCCGAATGCCGTCGTCGGCGAGCAGCCGCTCGAAGTCGTTGATTTCCGCGTAGGCGCGGCGCCATTCCGCTTCGCCGGCGAAGCCTTCGACGCGCTCCACCAGCACGCGGCCATACCAGGAGCGGTCGAACACCACGAGCTGGCCAGGGTAGGGCAGGCGGCGCCAGAAGCGGTACAGGTAGGGCTGCCCCTGCTCCTCCGGAAGCGGCGCGGCGATCGGCCACACCTTGAAGCCGCGCGGGTCGAGCGGCCAGCCCAGCCGGCGGATTATGCCGCCCTTGCCGGCGGCGTCCCAACCCTCGAACACCACCACCGCGCGCCCGCCGTGCGCCCGGTAGGCGAGCGAGATCTCCTTCAGTTCCTGCTGGCGGGTGTCCAGCTTCGCCTCGTACTCCCGGCGCCCAACCCGCGCCGACATGTCCAGCGCGGCCAGACTCGGCGGCCGCCGCTGCAGCCGGTGCGGCGGCCGCTGGCTGACCCGCGGTTTCGATTTCCCTACCATTACGAACGCTCCCTGCCCCTCGTGCGAAGCACCTTTGTGCGACGAAACCGCCCCGCCCTGCAACCCGCTCCCCGGACCTGCGGGCCGGACTGGCCGCATGGGCGCCGGCAGGATAGGGTTGTCGTGCGCGGAGCTGGCTGTGGCGCGTGCGCGCGGTCGTGGGCAGTGTGAACACGGCGTGCGGAGCGGGTACACGCCGGACTGCGCTCACGGCGCCCGCCTGGGCACGGCGCGGAGCGGCTCGGCACACCGGAGGGAGATCATGGCGAACATGAAGGCAGCGATATACACCGGGATCAGGGAAATCGAGGTGCGGCAGGTGGAGCGCAGCCGGCCGGAGCCGGGGCAAGTGCTGATCGATACCCGCTGCACCGGCATCTGCGGCAGTGACCTGCATTCCTACTTCGGTACCTGGGGACAGTCGCACACCACGGCCGCGGGTCACGAGACCTGCGGCGTGGTGGCCGAGGTGGGCGCCGGCGTCACCGGGTTCGCGGTCGGCGACACGGTCGCGGTGGAGTGCTTCTCGCACTGCGGGGAGTGCGTGTACTGCACCACCGGCCAGTACAACCACTGCCTGCGCCGGCAGGGCGTCTCCCCCAACACCCACGGCGGCTTCGCCGAATTCACCGCTGCGCACGCCTCCGGGCTGTTCAAGCTGCCGGACGGCATGAGCTACGAGCAGGGGGCGCTGGTGGAGCCGCTTGCGGTGTCGTGGCGCGCGTTGGCGCAGGCGGGCGCCGGCTCGCGCGACCGGGTGGCGGTCATCGGCGGCGGCACCATCGGCCAGTTCGCACTCGCTGCCGCCAAGGCGGTGGGCGTCCGCGAGACGCTGATCACGGTGAAGTACGAGCAGCAGGCGCGGCTGGCGGCCAACCTGGGCGCCGACCACGTCGTTCACGTCGGCAAACAGGACCTGGGCGAGTATGTCAGCGAGCTCACCGACGGCGTGGGCATGGGAGCGCCAGGCTAACTGGTATATGATAAAGGGTGCAAGTCCCTTGGGACGAAGGAATAACCAATCCACGTCACACCGCGAGCCGTGCGGCGGCGCCCGTGAGGGTGCAGGCGAAGCGTCGGTAGCGGAACGTGCGGGCGGACTATTGAGCGTCGTAAAGCGCACTGTCTGGAGTGCTGAGACTCTTTTTGCGGTCGAAGGCAACACCGGTTGAGGTCGAAATGGTGAGACCTGAACGGGCTCCACGGCGTCTGAGAACTCAGGCACGTACGTACGTCATAGATCGGGACCTGGGAGATCTTCGGATCGTCCCGGCGGGTCGTCGCCGGGACCGCGGAGGGAAGGCGTGAGGCCGGACCAAAGATGAACGAACCGAAGAAGTCAGACATGGGCATAGTAGCGGCGAAGCCGGCGAACAAGGAAGCGCAAGCAACTGCGGAGTCGGTGGAGCGAAGGCCCACGACCAACGGGAATTCGCAAGGCCAAAGCACGGACCGGACGCAGGGCCGGGCGACCGTGACACAGGCGGCCGAGCGGATACGGCAATTCGCAAGGAGAGAACCGCAGGAGAAACTCACTGCGCTGCTGCACCACGTGACGCCGGAAGCGCTGCGGGTGGCCTACTACGCACTGAAGCGTGTAGCGGCCCCGGGCGTGGACGGGATGACATGGCGGGAATACGAGACGGGACTGGAAGTGCGCCTGCACGACCTGCACCGACGAGTACACACGGGAGCGTACCGAGCGACCCCGGTACGGCGGGTCAACATTGACAAGCCGGACGGGGGCACACGACCGCTGGGGGTGGCCGCGCTGGAGGACAAGATCGTCCAGAAGGCCGTCGTGGAGGTGATCCTGACTCCGATCTATGAGGAGGAATTTCTCGGGATCAGCTATGGGTTTCGACCCGGGCGAGGGGCACACGATGCGCTGGACGCAGTGGCCTACGCCATCGAACGGCGCAAAGTGAACTGGATATTGGACGCGGACATTCGCGCCTACTTCGACTCGATGTCGCGGGACTGGCTGATCAGATTCCTGGAGCATCGGATCGGAGACCGGCGGGTGGTGCGGCTGATAAAGAAGTGGCTACGCGCCGGGGTACTGGAAGAAGGCCGACAGATCGACGCGGGGCGGGGTACAGCGCAAGGGTCGGTGATCTCACCGATGCTCGCGAATATCTATCTGCACTACGTGTTGGACCTGTGGGTCACCAAGAAATGGCGACCGCAGGAGGCGCGCGGAGACGTGATCATAGTGCGCTACGCCGACGACTATGTCGTCGGGTTCGAGCACCGCGACGACGCGCAACGCTTTCTACGGGAACTGAAGGAGCGGTTCAGCCGGTTCGAACTGGAACTGAACGTAGACAAGACCCGACTCATCGAGTTTGGACGGTATGCCGAAAGGAACCGCCGAGCACGCGGGGCAGGGCGACCAGAGACGTTCGAGTTCCTGGGCTTCACGCACTACTGCAGGAAGGACAGGAAGAGACGCTTCGGGCTGGGTCGGAAGCCGGTTCGGAAGCGAATGAACCGCACGCTGAAAAGGATAAGGAGCGAGCTACGCCGACGTTGGCATGATGACGTGAAGGATACGGGGCGCTGGCTGGGACGAGTATTGCGCGGATGGCTCAACTATTACGCGGTACCCACCAGCTTTCCCTACCTGCAACAATTCGTGTGGCGGTTGCGGCGTATCTGGATGCGGGTCCTCCGCCGGAGGTCCGAGAAAGACCGCTTCTCCTGGGCTTGGATGCTGGCAATCAGCGACCAGCTGTGGCCCAAGCCCCGCATTGTACACCCATGGCCGACCGCGCGATTTACCGTCAACCACCGAAGGTAGGAGCCGTATGCGTTAGCGCGCACGTACGGATCTGAGCGGGGGGCGCCGGGTAACCGGCGTTCCTACCGCGATACGTGGTGATCGAGACCGTCGGCGCTGCCGGCAGCTTCGCCGATGCGCTGGCCGCCGTGCGCCCGCGCGGCCGCGTGGTGCTGGTCTCCGGCCACTACGACGCTGCCGGCGTCGACCTGACCCGCATCGTGTGGTCGGAGGCGCTGGTGACCGGCTCCAACTGCTACGGCATCAGCGGCATGGAGACCGACTTCGACGCCGCCATCGACCTGATCGCCTCCGGCCGGGTGGACGCCACGAAGCTGGTCGGTCACCGCCTCCCGTTCGACGACATCGCCGAGGCGTTCCGCATCTCCGCCGACAAGACCCGCGGCGCCATCAAGGTCCACGTCGTCCAGGAGTAGCTCAGAACGTAGTTCCGTGACCGGATCGCGAGATGGCAGCGCGGAAGGCGGCCTCGCTATCGCAGGCGAGTGCCGCGGCAATCAGCGCGTCCTCGGGCACGGCGGTGAACGCGATAGGCAGTGGTCGGTTCGCAGATCCAGGCGGTCTCGGTAGCGGCGTCCCAGTACTCCAGCCGCTGTTCGCAGCGTTCGATCTCGCCGCGCGGCAGGTGGACCGGCTTGCAGCCGGGGAACTCCGGCGGCGCGGTGCCCTGAGGAGCGGCGCCGCTCGGCGTCGCCGGGTTGGCAGGCGTGGCGGGCAGCGTTCCGATGCTGGCCATGCGGCAGGGTAGCCCCCCGCCGTTGGTGCGGCAAGCCGACCACCGACGAGCCGACGAAGGTGCGACCGCCGCAAGCGGAGGAAACGTCGACGGGAGAGTACCCCTTCGCGTCGCTTGACGACTAAGGTTTCGACCTCCACGGTGGAAACACGCGGCCGACGAACTCCTGGTAGGGCCGAGGCTGCGTGGTCCGGACGCCGTGCATGGTTCTGAGGTACAGCGTTGCGCACAGCACCTCGGGTGGCGGGTGCTGCCGCGGCACGTCGATCTTTAGGGCGGCCTCTCGCAGCGGCTCGGGGTTGCAGTCGACGAAGCGGTCGGTAGGGTAATTGGTGCAGGTGATGATCTGCCCGACCGGCTGCGGCGTGTGCATCGTAACATCCCCGTTATCCTTTTATGCCGCTCATCACGATCCCTCGCACGAAGTACTTCTGGAACACCAGGAATATCACCACCACCGGCAGCAGCGCGGTAATCGAGGCCGCCATGATGAGATGATCCATCGGCAGTCCCGCCATGCCCTCGCCGCCGCTCAAGCCGCTCACGTACCGCAGTCCCAGGGCAATCGTGTACTTCGTCTGGTTCTGCAGGTAGACCAGCGGCGGCAGGAACGCGTTCCAGTCGCCCTGGAAGGACAGAATGGCTGCCGTCGCCAGGAAAGGCTTCGCCAAAGGCAGCAATACGCGGATGAAAATGGTCACGGGCCCGGCGCCGTCCACCTCGGCCGCTTCATCCAGTTCGCGCGGCAGGGTCATCAGGAACTGCCGGCCGAGGAAGATCATGAATGGCGTGGCGCCGAAAAAGGCAGGTACGATCAATGGCAGAAACGTGTTCACCCAACCGAGCAGGTTGAAGAGCAGGAAGCGTGGCACAATCAGCACCTGATCGGGGATCATCATCGTGCCGAGCAGAATGACGAACAGCAGGTCGCGCCCGGGGAACCTGAACCGCGCAAAACCGTAGGCGATTACGGAGCTGACGAACACTCTGCCGATGCCCGCCAGGACGGTAATGACGATGGTGTTCTGAAAGTAGACATGGAACGGAACGAGCTGCATCGCCTGTACGTAATTCCACAGGACGATCGGGTTCGGAATCCACTGCGGCGGATCGACGTAGATGCTGCCGGCATCCTTGAGCGACGTGGACACGGCCCAGAAGAATGGCGTGGCAAACATGGCGGCGAGAACGGTACAGGTCAGGTACAGGAAGACGCGGTACGAGATTCGTCGCGCGGGGGTGGAGAGGGTCGCGGCGGTGATCATGCCGACGTGTAGTACACCCAGCGCTTCGAGAGTCGAAGCTGCATCAGAGTCAGAAAGAAGATCGCCATGAACAGCAGCCAGGCCAGGGCCGCACCGTAGCCCACCTCGAAGTACTCGAAGGCGTTGCGGTAGAGGTGGAGCACGTAGAACAGGGTAGCGTTGGCCGGCCCTCCTTCGGTGGCGATGAACGCTACGTCGAACGCCTGGAACGACTGGATGACGGCAATAATCGAGTTGAAAAGAATCGTAGGCGACAGCATCGGCAGCGTGATGATCCAGAATCTCTGCAGAGCGCCGGCGCCGTCGATGTGTGCCGCCTCGTACAACTCGCTGTCGATGCCTTGCAGGCCAGCCAGGAATATCATGGCCGTCGGGCCGCCAACGCCCCACAGACTGATCAGAACCAGCGATGGTTTGGCCCAGGCGATGCTCCCCAACCACTTCGGACCCTGAATTCCAATTATTCCCAACAGCACGTTGATGAGCCCGAAGTCGCTGCGCAACAGGAAGGTCCAGATGAGCGTGGTCGCCACGATCGGCGTGATGGCCGGCAGGTAGAACAAGGTGCGGTACACGTTGCGCGCCTTGATACTCTGGTTCAGCAGCAACGCGCAGACCAGAGACCCGATCAACCCCAGCGGGACACTCAGCACGGTGTAATATGCCGTGTTGGCGAGAGACTTCCAGAACAGGGGATCACCGAAAAGGGCGGTCTCGTAGTTAACCAGCCCGGCGAATCTCGGTGGTCTCAACATGGTATACTTGCTCAGGCTGATGAAGATCGAGTAGAGGATCGGGACCAGCGTAAAAGCCAGGAAGCCGAAGACGAACGGCGCAACGAACAAGAATCCGGAGAGCTTACGCTTCGTGTACAGTCGCATGGCGGACTTCCTCTTCGGATGCTCCGAGGTGGTATCTGACCGCACCGTCGCGCATCGTCAGCTCGTCAATTCCCGGCGCCGCCAGACCTCCTCGCCGGGCAGCGGACCGAGACGCTCCACCAGTCGGGCAAGAAGTTCCTCGCGCACCTGCCGGTACGCCGGTTCATCGGACAAGTCACGCATTTCCTCCGGGTCCGTTTCCGTATCGAAGAGTTCCGTGCATGCTTCCCCGGACTGGATCAGCTTCCAACGTTCGGTCCGAATCATGCGATGAGGCCGAGTTCCAAAGACCTCGACGTTCCGGGCCATCGGATAGCTCTCGGCGAAGGCCGCCTCCTTGCCTTCGTCTCGGTCCGCGATCAGGTCCGGCCACAACGACCTCCCCGGCAGGCTCGGAGGGGCGATTGCGGCCGCGTCGCACACGGTGGGGAAGAGGTCGAGCAACTCCACTAGGCCGCCATGGCGCCGGCCGGGGCGCGTGCTCCCCGGCAGACGCATCACCAGCGGCACGCGCACGGAGTGCTCGTAGAGGACCATCTTGCCGACAAGGCCATGGTGATAACCCATCTCACCGTGGTCCGACAGATAGACAACCAGCGTGTCGTCACGCGCGCCGGCTTCCTCAAGCAGACGTAGGGCCTCGCCGACACACCAATCGGTGTAGTGCACGAATGCATGGTAGTAGCGCAGGTACTGGGCTCTTATTGCGTCGGATGGCCGGCGAACCGCCTTGCGCCAGATCGGGTGCCGGCTCACGTGCGCCGGCACCTGATCCGGCAGCGGCATCGCGCCCCGGAATGGCTCGACAAACTGCGCCGGCGGTATGAACGGAGGGTGCGGGCTTTGGAAGCTGACGCACGCGAAGAACGGTCGGTCACGCTCTCGTGCCAGGAACTCCTGCCACGCTCTCAGCACCATGGCTTCCTGATGATCTTCGTGCGGAAGCGTTCCCCAAGTGCCGTCCGGCCCACGATCGGGCGGTTCGACCAGGGCCCCCTGCAGCCGGTGCTGAGCCGCTTCCAAGTGGACGAGGCGCCACGGATCATCGGGTAAGCCGCCAACCGGAGGGAATCCGCGGTCGTTTCTCAAGTACCACCAGAACTCCTCGTAATCGATGCGCTCGGCAAAGCCGTGGTGGCGTTCCTTGTCGCGGGAGGACTCGGTGTCCGGAATGAAGTGCATCTTGCCGAGGGCCGCCGTCTCGTAGCCGGCGTTGCGGAGATGATGAGCCACCGTGTATAGCCGGGGCATCGGCGTGTCGTTCTGCAAGACGCCGCACTGGAACGAGTATTGCCCGGTGAGCAGCGATTGCCGGCTGGGAACACACAGGGGGTTCTGCGCGTATGCTCGATCGAACACGATCCCTTCCGCAGCCAACCGGTCGATGCTTGGCGTCCGTGCGACTTGCGACCCGTAGCATCCGGTGGCCCATGCGCCGTGCGTGTCGGAGATCAGAAACAGGATGTTCGGCTTTTGTTGTCCCATGTTGTCTCCTCTTCCGGCTACCGATAGGGATCTGCCGCATCCTCGCAGGCCACCCGCCACCGAAGTAAGGGAGTCGGTGCCGAACAGCCCCCGGCTGCTCGGATGTTATGCGCCGGCTACTCGGCGGAAGGCTTGTCGAGCACCGCCTGGAGCGCTTCGTGAGCTGCCTGGAGGCCTTCCTCCAAGGGCAGCTCTCCCAGCCACACGGGATCGAGCGCCGGGTCGACGGCGTTGCGCATCTCCCCGCTGCGGAAATTGCCCGGGATCGGCGGCGGCAGGAAGTTGCCGGCCAACTGCAACTCGATGAATGGTCCGAGCCATGGATCGTTGGCGTATTCCGGAATCTCGTTGATCTTGTTCTTGGTGCTCAATCCCAGACCCTCGGCAACCACTCTCTCGAGCATATCGTCGCTCATCAGCCACTGCACGTACAGCAAGGCCGCCTCGGGATTCGCCGCCGCTTTCGGGACTGCCCAAGAGTCGTGCGGGCCCTGGCTGCTCACCCGGCCCGCGGGACCGATCGGCGCCAGTCCGACCGCAGCTTCATTGCCTTCGGCCATGCCATTGCGGACGTTGCCGAGTTCCCATGCTCCACCGAACCGCATGGCTGTCTGTCCGGCGGCGAACGCCTTTCCGCGATTCTGGCCTACCATCTGTGCCGTCTGGGGAGAGACCTGGTGGGTGTGGTACAGGTCGTAGAGCCACTGGTACGCTTCCACAGTCCCGTCGTCCAGGAGAAGCGATCGCGTGCCGGTCTCCGAGTCGATCCAGCCTCCTCCGAACGAGTGCAGGACGGTGTGGTTGACGCTCCATCGCGACGGCGCGTCGGTACCGAATCGAGTGATCCTTCCGTCGGAATCGCGCTCGGTGAGCTTGAGGGCCGCCTCGGTCAGGTCGTCGTAGGTCCACGAGTCGGACGGATAGCTCATGCCCACTTCGTCGAAGATCGTCTTGTTGTAGAACAGCCCGGCGGGGCCCGGATGGGTTGCGGCCGGCAGCATATGGAGGCCACCGTGCCTCTGCAGGCGCTGGATGATCGACTCCTCAAACTCGACAAGAGGGATGCCGGCCTCCATGGTCATCGGGAGCAGATCGGTGAGCAGGTCCTGACTCGCGTAGTAGTCGTAGTTCTGGTTCAGATTGAGATCCACGACATCCGCCGAGTCCCCACTGGCGAACATGAGTTGCAGCTTGTAGGTGTATTCCGCGTGCGGTATGTGCTGGAACTTGATTGAGATGTGCGGGTACATCTCTTGGAATTCGCCCACGTTCGGAGCCATCCACCGATCGTGCCAGATCGGCGCCCGGTAGACGACCCAGAGCTCGGCTGGCTTGGCGTCTTCGCTCCCCTCTGCCGCCGGCTGTCCCTCCTGCCCGCCTGCAAATGCGAACGATCCGAGGACCAACAACACACACAAGAACATTAGCTTCAACATCGCTCACCTCAGAGTTTTGGAGTACCCGAATAAGGCTAACCAGAACCGTGGCGGTTCTGTCAAGGCACTGTTTTTCGACATATTTTCGGCACAAGCCGCTCAACGCGCTCAGTCTCTCTGGCACTTGTTGAGCGGTGGGAGCGGTTGGGTGCCCTGGATGCGCGGCGGCTGTGAGATCGTAGCGGCCTGATTCCCGCCCACCGACGACGGGGCCGTCGCGGCCGGGGCAGACCGTCGAACACGGCCTCGTGGGTGTGCCCGGCCTGCAGCGGTGGGGGCGCGCGCCTGCCCAACAGTGATAGTATGCGGGTCATGGCGAAGAACAATCGACAGTGGCGGCTTGCCGCGCATCCGGACGGGATGCCGCGGGAGGACAACTGGACGCTGACCGAGGGCGCGGCGCCCGAACCGGGGAATGGCGAATTGCTGGTGCGGTCGTTGTACGTGGACGTGGCGCCCTACATGCGCGGGCGGATCAGCCGGCAGCAGAACTACACCAGCGGCGTGAGCGTGGGCGAGGTGATGACCGCGGCGTCGGTGGCGGAGGTGGTCGAGTCCAACGCCGAGGGCTACCAAGCGGGCGACCTGGTGGTGGCGACCACCGGCTGGCAGGAGTACGCGGCGGTGCCGGCGGGGACGGCGCGGCGCGTCGATCCGAAGGTGGCCGACCTGCCGCACTGGCTCGACTTCCTGGGTACCAACGGCCCGACCGCGTACTTCGCACTGATCGAGACCGGGCGCATCAAGCCGGGCGACACGGTGGTGATCTCGGCCGCCGCCGGATCGGTGGGCCAGATCGCCGGCCAGATCGCCAAGATCTGCGGTTGCCGCGCCATCGCCATCACCAGCACCGAGGAGAAGCTCGCCTGGTGCCGGGAGATCGGCTACGACGATGGCATCGCCTACCGCAACGAGCCCGACCTCGCCGCCGCCATAGCGCGCGTGTGCCCGGACGGCGTGGACGTGTACTACGACAACACCGCCGGGCCGATCCTCGACGCGATCTTCCAGAACCTGGCCACCCACGCCCGCATCGTGGTGGTGGGGACCATCAGCCTCGCCGACCGCTTCGAGCAGCCCGACATCGGGCCGCGCTTCATGCGCAAGATCCTGGTGTCGCGTGCCCGCGTGGAGGGGTTCCTGGCCGGCGACTACGGGCTCCGCTTCGACGAGGCATACCGCCGCCTCGCGGCGTGGCAGAAGAGTGGCGCGTTGAAGTCGAAGTTCGACATCGTCGACGGCTTCGAGAATCTGCCGGCCGCGTTCATGCGCCTGCTGACCAGCAAGAACCTCGGCAAGCAGGTAGTCCGCGTCGCCGAACCCGGCCACGCCGGCTGATGCGGCTCATATAACGAGGACACCGGCATGGCGAAGATACGCGTGGCGCAGGCGGGTTGCGGGAACCGCGGCTGGAGGCATTTGGCGGGCTGGCTGGCGCACCCGGACCGTTTCGAGGTGGTGGCCCTGTGCGAGCTGGACGCGGCACTCATGAGTTCCGTGGCCGACAGGTTCGGGCTCGACGTGCCGCAGTACGGCGATGCCGACCGCATGCTGGCCGAGACCGAACCCGACCTGTTCTGCTTCGTCACCCGGCCCGATGTGCGGCTGCCGATGGTGGAACTGGCGGCGGGGCACGGCGTGAAGGGCTTGGCGTTCGAGAAGCCGATGGCGCTGTCGCTGGTGGAGGCGCGGCGCATGGTGGATCGGTGCCGCGGCGCCGGTATCAAGGCGACCGTGTGCCAGCAGCACATCTATACCAGTTCGTTTCAGCAACTGAAGCGGGTGCTGGACGCCGGCGACATCGGGCAGACGACGGAGATTCACGCGACCACCAGCGGCAACCTGATGGACCGCGGCACCCACTACACCAACTACCTGCTGTGGGCGGGCGGCTTTGCGCAACCGAAGTGGGTGGTCGGCCACGTGCACGGGCGTACACAACTGCAGGACGTGCACCCGTCGCCCGACCTGTGCCTGGTGCGGCTGGAGCTGGACGGCGGCATCTACGGCCTGGGCGAGTACGGCGGGGTGGCGCCGCGCTACGACTCCGGCGACCTCTGGCAGGTGAACCGGCTCACGGTGCGCGGCACCGAGGGCACCGCGTGGGCAGAAAACACCGGCATCTGGGCCACGCAGGGCCGAGCCACGGGGGGCAAGTGGGAGCGCGGGGCGAACCCCGGCTACTCGAAGGAGAACCCGGGCGCCGGCTGGGAGTGGGAGTCGCCGCGCATTCAGCAGGCCTACGCCGGCGCGATCGCCGACTGGCTGGACGGATCGCAGGCGGACCACCCCTGCAACGTCGAATACGCCTACACCGGCTTCGAGGTGCTGGCCGCCGCCTGCTGGTCAAGCCTGGAGCAGGTGCGCGTCGACCTGCCGCTCGCCGACCCGGCCGCCCTCACCCGCGACGGCGCCGACGTGTTCGCCCGCCTGCACACCGACCTCCCCGACACCCCCCTGCGCCGCCCCCTGAGCTGACGGTAGGGCTTGGCACCGATCCTCCTCTGCTCACCGCGTGGCTCCATCCGGGATGGCCTGCGCGACGCCGCCGATCCCTACAAGCGCTGAGCGCTCTCGTCTACCCTCTTACGTGCCCGACGACCTTGCCCGACGGTAGGCTTCGTCGTGAGGGCCTACTGCAATCGGCTTGGCGTTGCCCGTGTCCAAGAGCATGAATACGAAACGATAGCTCTGATTGAGGCGGACCGAATAATGGTTCTCCCCGCCGGCCAGTTTTTCGTATCGCCGCCCTGGGGAAAGCGTACCGTTGAGCAACTCGTCCATGACATTGGCAAGTTGGCGCTTCATGGGCTCGTTGAGCCGCTTCACGCTTCTGGCGAAGCTGCCGGTCGGTTGCTCGAAAGCCTTGACCTGCGGGGTTGGCGCACTCAACCTGAGTCATCGAGTGCCGCAATGAGGTCTGCACCACTCTCGAATGTCTTCCCCGTCGTCGGTGCCAGCGTCCCGTCATTGATCAGCATGAGCCAGCGTACTTCCTGGGCCCATGACACTATGTCAGAAAACAACAAGCGCAGCTTGTCCAACTCATCAATCACGCCGGAGTCATCAACCACCGCAGATCGCAAGGCCTCGAGAGCAGTGTGAAGCCTGTCCAGCTCCTCGCACTCGGTGCGGAAGTACGCCTCGGCCTGTTCGAGCGCCTGAGTGGCGGCCCCGTCCGGGTCCATAATCGTGCCAGGCTCAACCGACTCGACTTCCGTCTTGAGCTTTTCCGTCATCCGCGAGATCGCGGTCGTCACGGATTCGCGTCGTTCGCGAGAATTCCGCGCAAGGCCAATCACTGCTTCTTCGATCCGGTGGTCGATAGCCCGTCCGGGGTTCGGGGACTGAATCCAACTCAGGTCGTTCCGACCCGGTGCCTCCGCCAACCACGGCAGGATGTGTCCGACATGATAAACGATGTCGCTATGCGACGCGATGGGTTCGCGGACAGTAGCCATATTCAACCATCCGACCTTGCCTGTACCCTTGTGCGAGAGTCAAGGACCACCTCGCCCAGATACGCCCAGATCCCCCCGTGCGGCCAGTGATCTGCTAATCTACGGCGGGGGAGAGATGCAGTATCGGTTCACGGAGGGGGCCGGGGTGGACCCGGCGGAGAAGGCGCGCATGATCGACGCCGGGACGCTGCAGGCGTTCACGGCGAAGGTGTTCGAGGGGCTCGGCATGCCGGCGGGCGACGCTGCGACGGAGGCGGAGGTGTTGGTGTGGGCCAACCTTCGCGGCATCGACTCCCACGGGGTGCAGCGGGTGGCAGCTTACAGTAGGGCGGTGGACGCGGGCGGCATGAACCCGCGCCCGCGCATCCGGGTGGAGCGGGAAACCGCGGCCACCGTGCTGATCGAGGCGGACTACGCGTTCGGGCCGGTGGTGACGGTGCAGGCGATGGAGCGGGTCATCGCCAAGGCGCGCACCGCGGGCATCGGCTGGGGGCTGATCCGCAACACCTCGCACCAGGGCGCGATGGCCTATTACACGCAGATGGCGGCGCGGGCCGGCCTGGCCGGTCTGGCGGTGGTGTGCAGCCCGCCCAACATGGCGCCGCCGGGGGCGAAGCAGGCGGGCACCCACAACAGCCCGATCGCGGTGTCCGTTCCCGGCCTGCGGCGGCCGCCGATCAGCCTTGACATGGCCACCAGCGTGGCGGCGGGCGGCAAGCTGGACGTGGCCCGGGACAAGGGAGTTGCGATTCCGGAGGAGTGGGCGCTGGACGCGGAGGGCCGTCCGACCACCGACCCGGGGCAGTCTGCCTTCCTGCGGCCCGCCGCCGGCTACAAGGGCTACGGTCTGGCGCTGATCTTCGAGTGCCTGTCGAGCCTGATGGTGGGCAACCCGTTGCTGAGCACCACGATCAGCGGTGAGGGTGCTCCACGCCCCGGAACCCAGAACAGCTTCGTAGCGGCCATCGACATCGCCGCCTTCACCGACGTGGAGGCGTTCAAGCGCGACGTGGACCGGCTGGCCGACGCCATGAACGGCCTGGACACCGTGGAGGGCGCGCCGCCGATCCTGGTACCGGGCCAGCCGGAGGAGCAGGTACTGGCCGAGCGCACCGCGAACGGCATTCCGCTACCGCCCGGCACGGTCGCCAAGCTGCGCGCCGCCGCCGAGCGCTTCGGCCTCGACCTGCCGGCCGCGCTCGCGTAGTTTGCCGCGCTTCCGCGCTTCCAGCGGGATCACACTTGCCGGCAGTACACGCGTGGCGAGGCTCCGGGTTCCGTAGGCGGGAGTGGTGCCGGCGGCGAGGCTACGCCGCCCGCCAGGGAAG
The DNA here is from genome assembly GCA_002238925.1 of Spirochaetaceae bacterium bin103. GTDB lineage: Bacteria > Spirochaetota > Spirochaetia > SZUA-6 > Bin103 > Bin103. The sequence continues at coordinate 50,546 of MPNH01000031.1, forward strand.
GGTGCCGCCAGCGGCGAGGCGGCGTATCAGCAGGGCCAGCTCCAGGGCGTGGTAGTCGCCCCACTGGCAGGACTCGCCGCACGGGATGCGGCGGCCTTCGGGGACGTGGTCCCAGCCGTTGGGGCGGTGGTAGACGGTGTGCAGCAGCACGCCCTGGTGCGCCGGGTCGGTGGCCAGGTAGGGCTCCGCGAACAGGGTACGGGCGACGGTGAGGCCGGCGGCCAGCAGGCGCTCGGCGCCGGGCGGGCGGACCGCTTTCGGCAGCCCCGCGAGGCGCAGCAGGCCCTGGGCGGCGATGGCGGCGGCGGAACTGTCCACCGGCTCGTGGTCGTTGAAGGGGTCGGAAGCCGTGGCCCGCCAGTCGCCCAGGGCCGCCAGGCCGGGGGCGCCGGTGTCCCAGTAGGGGATGCCGTCGGCGGCGCTGTTGGCCAAGTAGAACTCGGCGGTCACGGCAGCCGCGGCGCCCACCCGCTGCACCGCCTCCGCGTGGGTGGCCAGCCCCGGCACGGCGGCTTCTGCGACCGCCTCCGCCGGCACCTCGGCGAGGTACTCCAGCATCTCCGCGCAGCCCGTGATGGCCCACGCCAGGCCGCGGGTCCAGGTGGAGAACGGCGAGTAGCCCTGCTGCGTGCTCGGGCAGCGGTAGTTGCCGTCGTTGACGTTGAACAGCGCCTCGTGCACCACGCGGCCCGGGGTGTCGTAGTGGTCGCGGCCTTGGCCGAAGAACACGTTGTAGCGCAAGGTGGTTTCCAGGTGCTGCAACAGGCGGTGCAGCAGGGAGATGCGGAGGTCGTGTTCGCCCATCAGCACTTGGCCCAGTTCGTGTGCGGCGGCGAGCACGCGCAGCGAGCGGATGGTGTCGATGAACAGCGACTGCGGGCCGTTGAACGAGCAGATGTAGCCCAGGCCGCCGGGCAGCGGGGTCCAGCGCGCGGCCTGCACGGCTCCGGACACGCGGATCGCCAACTGCAGGTGTTCGACGTCGCCGGCGGTGGCCTGCCAGCGCCCTTCGCGGGCGAGGCGCAGCAGGTTGCCGTAGGTGCTCATGGTGTTGAAGCCATGGTCGTGCACGCCGACGTGGGTGAGGTGGGCCGGCATCACCCGGCGCATGCCGTCCCGGCCCAGTTCCAGCAGGCCGTCGTCGCCGGTAGCGTCGAAGGTGAGCAGCGCGGCGCCGTACTGGAACCCCTGCGTCCACTCGGTCCAGCCGCGCGTGGTGTACTTGCCTTCGATGGTATACACCGGCGCGCCGCGGGCGGGATCCCAATTCGTATCCAGATCGCGGATCTTGCCGCCAGCCAGGGCGAAGACCGACTCGACCGGCGCTTCCAGTTGGCGCAGTTGCAGTGCAAAGTCAATGTTCATTTCTTTCAGTCCGGGTGGTTACCTGGAGTGTCCACAACGGGACGCTCCAGGTTGTCTGGCTCGGTTTGGACTATCGGAACACTACTCGGTCAGACACCTACCCTGCCGTCAGGATTGGCGCGAACCATCGTCGATACTGGCCCGCTTGTTCCATGTGCATTTTTCGATCGAACCTCCATTTCATACTCGGTATTGGGTTTTAGGTTAACAAATCCACATCCCGTCAAAGGTGTCTCGAAACCGACGCTCCACTCAGTGGTTCCCACTTCCCTTATTCGAACGACATAGGTAATAGTTGGGGACCACTCAACTTCGATACCGCCCTCCGTACCCTCTAGTCCATCGAGTACGACTGAGAATGCCCCTGTTCGGCCGTCCCACGATACAGGTGGCTTACTCTGGCTCTTCTTTGACCATGGATTCTTGCCCATCTAAATCCTACTATTCGGGTTTGCTACGTCCGGTATGCCTAACGTTATAGTCGTACCTGTCGGGGTCCTCAGTAGACCGTTTCAGGAATCCCTCTATCCATCCCACACGATCGCGCAAGCCGCTTTCAAGACCGTTCAAACGCTGCTGCATGTGCTTTACTTCGTTCCGAGACTCCTTCAACACTCCATCCACCTTTGCGTCAACCTTCTTAATGTCTCCGTGTAAGTCGTTGCGCAACGTGTCGATGGTATTGCGAATGCTCTTGAAAGGCTTCTTAATGGTGGCAGCTATAGCACCCGCGATGATACTGATCGCTACTACCGCTGCGGACGCTGCGGCAATCCATTCTGGTGCGTTCTTCATCCTTGTTTCGCTTCGTCTACGTAGAATCATAGCAGCTCCACGCTGGATCTGTCCACTCGGATGGACGCGGAGGAGGCGGAGACGCGGCGCCAACTGGAAGTTTGGGGCAGCGGTCATAGCCGCAGCAGGCTGAAGCCGCCGTCCACGTCTACCACCGTACCCTGCGAGAAGTCGAAGTCGCCACTGATTAGTGCCGCCACCGCGCGACCCACGTCCTCCGGTGTGCCCCAGCGGCCCTGCGGCACCAGTCCCTCGGCGATCAGGGCGTCGTACTTTTCCTTGACCGCGCGCGTCATGTCGGTCTCCATCAGGCCGGGCCGCACCTCGTACACGCCGATGCCGGCCTCAGCCAGGCGCACGGCGAACAGCTCGCGCGCCATGGCCAGCCCCGCCTTGGACACGCAGTACTCGCCGCGGCTCACCGACGCGTAGGCGGCGGAAATGGAATTGACGAAGATCACCGCCCGGCGCCGCGCCGGCGCCTCCGGCTGCGCGAGCCAGTGGCGGGGCGCCGCCCCCGGGGGGGAGGAAAGGGACGAAGCCCCCCCCCCGGCGCCGCGCCGGCGCCGCGGGCGGCGGGAGCCAGTGGCGGGCCACCGCCTGGGTGAGGAAGTAGGGGCCGGTCAGGTTGGTGGCCAGCACCTCGTTGAACGACTCCTCGCTCGCCTCCAGCAGGTCGGCGCGCTGCCGCGGCGCGATGCCGGCGTTGTTCACCAGCACCTCCACGCCGCCGAACTCCGCCAGGGTGGCGGCGAGCAGGCGTTCGCGGTCCGCCGCCACGGCGACATCTCCCTGTACCGGGTGGAAGCGCTGTCGTTCGTCCGGAGCGCGCTCCCGGCACGCCGCCGCGGTGGCCGCCGCCGCCCCCGCGTCGCTGCGGTAGTTGATCGCCACCGAGTAGCCGGCCGCCGCCAGCGCCAGCGCCACCCCGGAGCCGAGGCCGCGGCTGCCACCCGTGACCAGCGCCACCGGAGCGCCTGCCATCTACATCACCCCCGGGCGGCCGGCCAGCAGGGTCATCGGGTCGGTGATCGGCACCGGGTTGCGCATCAGGTAGGCCTCGCCGAACTCGGCGCCGATCATGCGTCCGTAGTAGCGGTGGCGGCCTTCCCAGGCGGCCAGGAAATCGGATCGCGACAGGTAGGTCTCCGGCTCCGCGTCCGCCTCGGCATCCGCGCCGGCGGCGCCGTCGGGCGGGGCCGATGGGTGCAGCTGCGACGCGTAGCACGCCACCGCCCGCGCCTTGGTGGCGAATTGCTCGCTGACGTCCACGATCAGCGAGGGCCGCGCGACGTAGCGCGACAGTTGGAACAGCATCGCCTCCGGGCGGTGCGCGACCGGGCCGCCGGGGTGCTTGGCGACGCCGGCAAACCACCAAGCGTCCTTCATCAGCAGGCTGGTGTTGACGTGGTCGGGGTGGTGATCCTCCCAGTACGGGCCCACCAGCATGCGCGGCTGCTCGCTGCGGATCACTTCCACCAGCCGCGTGCGGTACTCGACGGTGCGTTCCACGAAGCCGTCCGGCAGGTCCAGGTCCAGCCGTACGTCCAGCCCCAGGATGGCGGTAGCGCGGGAACGTTCCTCATCCCGGAGCTTCGCGTTGCCGCGCGTGCCCAATTCACCGCGAGTCAGGTCCACCACACCGATGCGGGCCCCGGCGGCCTTGCAGCGCAGCAACAGGCCGGCGCAGCCCAGTTCGGCATCGTCGGGATGCGCGCACACCGCCAATACATCAACACCCATGTCGGCGCGATTGTACCAAGAACACGCCCTTGCATCCCTTGCATCACGACACTTCGTTACTTCGCCGTTTCGTGTAGTATGTTCTCGCCGTGATTCGGTCGTGGCGCAATGCAGCGAGTGAGAAGGTATGGCTTGGCGAGCGACCGAATCGATTCAGGGGCCTGGACTTCGACGCTGCGTTGGACCTTTTGCTTGCGCTGAACGTCGCCCAGACGCTGCGCGATCTGAGTCCGCTCAAGAGCGTCGGTCTTCACAAGCTGAAGGGAGCGCGTCGGCATCAATGGGCGATGACCGTGAACGGCCCTTGGCGGATCTGTTTCGAGTTCCGCAGGGGCGACGCCCATGAAGTGGAGATCGTCGACTACCACTGATTGCCATCAGGAGGGTATGCATATGGAACCAATATCGCATCCGGGCCGGTTGTTGAGGCGTGAGCTCCAAGCCCGGCAGCTTAGTGCCAACCGATTGGCGCTCAACCTTGGCGTGCCGTCGGGACGCATCACCGATATCCTGAATGGGCGCCGGTCGATTACTGCAGACACCGCGTTGCGGCTTGGCCGTTACTTCGGCAACAGCCCGCGCTTCTGGCTTGATCTTCAGAGTCAGCATGACTTGGCGGCGCTCGAGCGAGAGCGTGGGCGCGAGATTTCCAGCCAAGTGCACCCCGCTGCCGCTACTACCTGAAGGCGGTTTTCAGAACACCTCTTCCATGACGTAGAAGTAGTTTTCGTCGGTGCCGAAGATCAGGTACTTGCCGGCTACCACCGGGGCGCTCAGCACGGCGCCCTCCAGGTCCATCTCCCACAGCAGTTTGCCGTTCTGGGCCGACAGCGCCACCAGCCGCGGCGGCCGGCCCCCCGGCACGCCGTCGCCGCGTACCCCGAAGTAGACCCGGTCGCCGGCCACGGTAGGCGCGCTGCTGGTGGGATACAGGAAGGTGTGCCGCCACGCCTCGCGGCCGGTGCGGCTGTTGAAGGCGCGCACCACCGCGTCGCCGCTGGTGTAGATCACGGTGTTGCGCCACAGCGCCGGGGCCAGGTAGTCCAGGAGCTGCAGGTTGTCCACGAATACCCGGTACGGCTCGTAGAGGCGCTCGCCGGCGTCGCCGAAGAACGACTCTTCTTCCATGCGCCACAGTTCCTCGCCGGTGAGCCGGTCCACCGCGTAATACACGAACAGCAGGTTGCCGGTAATGGTACGTCCGGGGCCGGCGGCGGAGTAGAACAACTCGTCGCCGCGCAGCGCCGGGAACGAATACCAGTTCAGCCCCGGCGTGGTGCGCTTCACCCACAGGTAGCCCTGCTCGTACACGTCGTAGGCGCCGAAGCTGGCGCCGCTGCCGGGCGGACCGGGCGCCCAGTACATCACCCCGTCGTACACCTGGAAGGTGTGAAACGACCACACCGGGTTGGGGATGTAGTGCACCTCCCGGCCGCCGTCGGCGGTCACGAAATGGGTGTTGCCGCGGTCGCTGGTGAACATCACCAGGTCGCCGTAGCGCAGGATCAGCGACTGCACGGTGTACTCGGTCGGGAACCGCCAGCGCTCTTCCCCGGTGTCGCGCGCCACCGCGTACACGTGGCCGTCGTTGGAGCCGAAGTAGAGGTGGTCCTGGTCGGCGAACGGCACCGAGTTGACCGGCGCCTGCGCCTTGAAAATCCACCTCATGTAGCCGCTGTGCACGTCCAGCGCGTAGAAGTTGCCGTCGTCGGAGCCGAAGTAGATGGTGTCGTCCACCACCACCGGCGGGTTGAAGCTGCGCGCCTGCTCGCCGCCGGCCTGCAACTGCAGCTGCCACTTCACCGCCAGCGGCGGCTGAATCCGCGTGTCGGTAATCCCGCGCCCCTCTTCCCCGCGAAACATTACCCAGTCCTGACTCGCCCCGCCATGCACCGCCACCGGAAGCAACGCGCCCATCAGCACGAACAGCGCCGCCAGCGCGGGTACGGTGCGCTGCGCGGAGTCACCGCCCCTCACGTCTTGCATCGATCAGTAGTAGAGGGCGCGCAGGCTGAAGGTGCGGCGGAGGAGGGGGAGGAGGCCGCCCGGACGCACGTCCTTGAGCGCGGTCTGGTACTGGGCGTGCAGTTCCTGCCAGGTGCTGCCGCGTTCGCCGGGGTCGAAGGAGGTGCGGTAGCGGAGCATGGTGTAGAGGGCGGCGAAGCGGCCGATCTGGGGATACTGCCGGGCGTACTCCTGCACGGTATGGGCGTGCGGCTTGAGCGCGCAGCCGGCGCTGGCCATGCGCATGTACAGCAGCTTGCCGAGGGCGCGCAGGCCGCCGGCGTCGGTGTGCCGGGCGCGCACGGTGAGCCAGCCCTCGCGCCCGTAGCGCAGGCCGTAGGCGCCGACGATGCCGGCCGCGGCCAGGGTGCCGATCACGGTCAGGGCGAAGCGCCACGGGAACACGAAGTCGCGCGGCACCGGCACCTCTTCCACTTCGATGATCGGGATCACGATGTCGAGCGAGTTGGCGTCGGAGCCGGGCGGCGGCGTCTTGGCGTGGGCGGTGGTTTCGAAGTCGATCCAGCCGAAGTCGGGCAGCCAGAACTGGGTCCAGGAGTGGCGGTGCGCGGTGGTGATCAGGTACAGCTCCTCCACCGGGTACTCCTGCAACGGCTCGATTGCCTGGCGCAGGATGGCGGCGCCGCGCGCATGCTGGGGGGTTTGCAGGGACTTGGCGCCCAGGTAGCCGGTCACCACCCGCGTCGGGATGCCGAGCATGCGCCCCAGGATCGCCGAGGTGTTGGAGAACTCGGTGCAGTCGCCGGCCTTGGTCTCGAACAGGAAGTTGTCGACGTGGGAGATCGAAACATCGTCGGTAAAGCCGATCTCGTACTGGTAGTCGCCGTAGCTGCGCAGGAGCTGGTCGATCCTTTCGAAGTCGGTGTCCGCTTCGGTCACCACCTCGTCCAGGTAGGTCTGGAAGCGCGCCCGCTGCTCGTCGGCCAGCGGTACCTCCAGGAAGTCGCTCATGCGCGCGCGCTCGCGGTCGGACAGCGGGCGCGCCTGACTCCAGCCGGGCGGGCCGGCGGTGCTCACCTGGGAAACCACCCGGTAGGAAAGGTCGAACGGGTGGTAGCGGCGCTGCTGCACGGTGGGTTCCACGGCAAGGGGGCGGTAGGCCATGACCCGCTCCGGGATGGTGGAGAAGAAGCCGTGCTCGAGCGGGCTGCGGCCCAGTTCGCGCGGCGGTGCGGGATCTTCCCAGGTCTCGAACAGGCGCCGGTATACCAGTTCGTTGAGCGGTTCGTCGCGCGAGTAGGAGAATCCGAGGGTGCCGTCGAACAGGCCGAAATAGCCGTCGGCGGCGTACACGGGGTCCTGGTCGCTGACGATGATCATCACCGCGTGCTGCTGGTTTTCGCCCTCGCCGTCGCCGCTGTCCTGGTTGCCGTCGCCCTCCTCGCCGGTCTCGCCCTGGTTCGAGTCATTGGGTTCGCCGGAGCCGCCGCCCGACTGTCCCTGCTCGCCTGTGCTGCCGCCGCCGCTGCCGTCGGTTTGCCCCTGCCCCTGCCCCTGGTTCGGCTGTGGTTGCGGCTGCGGCTGCTGCGGCTGCCGGCGCTGCTCCCACTCGCGTGCCGGGATTCCCACCAGGCCCGGCATCTGCCCGGCCTCGCCCTCGCCGCCGTCGCCTTCCTGCTGGTTCTGCTGCTGGTCGCCCTGCCCGCCGCCGCCGTTCTCATCCTGCTCGAACGGCTGGCCGCGCAGGTTGCCGCCCGGCGGCGCGTCGCTGAAGTCGTCGACCGGCACCGGCGGCGACGGCGGCAACTCATTGAGTTCGTTGAAGGCGATCTGGTGCTCCACGAAATTGGGCGGCAGGATGATGGCGAGCACGATGATCAGCGGGATGATGACCGATGCGAACAGGGTCACCTCGCGGCGCCCGCGGCGGCGGTCCTCGGCGCGTCCGGTGCCGGGGCGCCGGTTCGGGAACGCGGCCTGGTAGATCACGATGCCGTGCAGCAGGAAGCCGCCGACCGCGACCAGCAGGATCACGGTGGTGAGCAGCGAGCTGGCCCCGGAGATCTCTGCCGACGCGCGCGAGAAGCGCAGCATCTTGACGTAGATGTAGCCGATAAAGAACAGCTCGGCGGCGGCGATGGTGTGGCCGTACTCGCGCGAACCGAAGATCAGCAGGGTGAGCAGGAAGGCGCCGGCGCCGGCGCCGGCCACCAGCCACGCCGCGCTGTCGAAGCCGGTGCCGAACGCGATGGCCGCCACCACGGCCAGGCCGGCGGCGGCGAGCAGGTGCGGCGGGCGCAGCCAGACGCGGGCACGGGCGGCCAGGCGCGCCAGGCGGCCGCGGCGGAGGATCGGCGTGCTGCCGGTGGCGGCATGGCGCAGCGAGTAGGCCAGCAGCATCTCCAGCGGCACCAGCGCGAACCACACCAGGTAGCCGGCGCGGTCGTAGGGCACCGTGACCGCCGGGTGCACCAGCGGCATCGCCACCGCCAGGCCGTACACCAGCAGGCGGGTCAGGAAGAGGAGGTGCATAGGTAACTCACTTTGAGCGGTTGCTCTTCGCGCATCCCCGGTTGCCGCCCGGCAACCGCCGCCGACACCTGCACGCGCCGCTCGCGGGCCAGCAGCCAACCGCCGCCGGCGCAGGTCGGCAGCGGCGTGTCGCACACGCTCATCCGGTACGGATCCGGCTCATCCCCGGCGGCGCGTCCCGCCGGAACGGTGCGGAACACGTTCACGTACTGGGCGCCGCTGCGCTCCACGAAGCGTGGCAGGTCCTCGTCGAACACGGTGGAGAAGATGAACAGCTCGCGCGGCTGCGCGTTGCCGGCGGCGGGCAGTTCGGAGGTCAGCGGCAGCTCGGCGAGCCGGCGCGCGAGCCGCTCGATCTCGTCCGGGGTGTCGATCCGGTGGCTTTCACCGCCGCTGTCCACCACGAAAACATACTCCGGGTGGTGCTGCTTGACCACGCGCAGGAAGGTAAGCAGCCAGCTCTTGATAAAGTCCAGGTGCATTACCGCGGCCAGGGTCTCGCTGCCGCGGCGGCGGTAGCGGCGCAGCACGATGTGCAGTTCCTTGGTCTGTTCCTGGGTGATCGGCGAAATGCGGGTAATCAGCTCGCCGAGCCGGCTGGTGGCCTTCCAGTTGATGTCCTTCAAGCGGTCGCCGGGAATGTACTCGCGCATGAAGTACTGTTCTTCGTCGGAGGTCTGGGCGCGCTGCGTGGTGTCGAAGCCGGTGGAGATCTCCACCGGCGGCGTGGCCTGTTCGGCGAGCAGGCCGGGCCGCACCACCAAGGTGCGCCGCTCCGGCGGCCGGATCTGGGCGCGCGTCAGCCCGAACACGTCGCGTACCGTCAGCCGCCCGGTCATGTGCAGCAGGCCGCTGCACGGAAACCACAGCCCGATCGCCGCCTCGCCGCCGGAGGTGGCCGCCTCCCGGTAGCCGCGCAGCACCGCCCGCCGGCCTGCCTGCAGGCGCCAGGCGATGCGCAGGTGGATGCGGTAGAACAGCCAGCTCTTCGCCGCGCGCGTGCGCAGCCGGTGTTGGGCGCCGTACTCGCGCGCGCCGAGCGGGGCCGAGCTGTCCCACTCGAACTCCACCAGCTTGAAGCGGTACGCCTGCAGCCGCCCGAGCCCGGCCAGCACCAGCAGGACCAGGAACCCGGTTACCGACAGCAGGAACTCGTGCGGCGACCCGCTCGCGAACGCGCTTCCCAGGAGGTAGACCGCCGCCGCGGCGAGGGCCGTTCCGAGCAGCGTGAGCGGGTAGTAGTGCAGCACCCGCCGCGCCGCATCGCGCAGAATGTGGTCCAGCGCACCGCCGGCGCGCCGTCCCGGGCGCCCGCGCGCAACTACCGGCACCGGCGCCCCGGCTTGCGCCGCGCCGGCTCGCGCCCGTCCGTTGGTGCCGGCCGCGCCCGCGGGGCCGACCCGCCCGTAGCTCAGGCGCGGGTTGCC
>MPNH01000032.1 GCA_002238925.1 Spirochaetaceae bacterium bin103
CGCCACCGAACGCGCGGCGGCCGCTGGTGACGCGCGGAGTGCGCAATCGAAGCCGGGCGGCCCGGGCGCCGGCCGGCGTCCGGCGAAAGCCGCCACCAGGCGCTCCGCGCCGGCAGCCCAACCCGCCTCGGGGCGCTCGCACGCCTCCGCAAGGGCCGATATCGCGGCGGCAAAACCGGAGACCTGTCCTGTCGTCGGGCGTCCGGTCTGCTACTATGGTGACTGCCGCCACTGGAGCGGCGCCGGCTGCGCTCATCCGAGCGCCGTTTCCGCGCCGCCCGGTGGTGACCAGCGCAACACGCCGATGGGGCGCCGCAAGGGCTCTGCTACGCGGACCCGCGGCTAGCGCCCGCCATCATGTCGAACAGGAGTTGACAAGGCGCCTCACCGGCGCCCGCCCATGGCTACCCCACCAAGCAAAGCATACGAGAACCTGCCGTTTCTGCGCAGCCGCGACGCCCGCATACTGCGCATACTCTCCGAGTACCTGGAGCCGCAATCGCGCCTGCAGCGGCGCCGCATCCGCAGCGCCATCGTGTTCTTCGGGGCAAGCAGCACCCTGGACCGGGAGCAGGCCCGGGAACGGTACGGAGCGATTGCCGCCGGCCAGGTAAGCGGCGCAACGGACCAAGAGATCCTGCGCGCCCGTCACCAACTGCGCCTCGCCGAGTACTACGAGGACGCCCGCGTGCTGGCGCGCCGCGTTACCGAGTGGGCGCGCGAATCGGGCGCCGACGGCGAGTTGGTAGTGTGCTCGGGTGGCGGTCCGGGCATGATGGAGGCAGCCAACCGCGGCGCCGCCGAGGCGGGCGGGCAGAGTGTCGGCCTCACCATCAGCCTGCCCAACGAACCGCTGCCCAATCGGTTCGTCAGTCCCGGTCTGGCGATGGAGTTCCGCTACTTTTTCATGCGCAAGTTCTGGTTCATGTACCTGGCCCGCGCGCTGGTGGCGTTCCCGGGCGGCTACGGCACCATGGATGAACTGTTCGAGGTGCTGACCCTGCTGCAGACGCGCAAGGTTCAGCGCCCGGTTACGGTGATCGTGTTCGGGCGCGAGTACTGGGACGAGGTGGTGAACTTCGACAAGCTATACGAGTGGGGTACTATCAGCGAACAGGATCGGAAACTCATTCACCTCGTCAACGACGTCGACGAGGCATTCGCCATCCTGACCAGCGCCATCACCAGCCCGAAGGCCGGCAAGCGGGGCTGACCCGCACGCGCCGCCCGGGCCGCCCGGCGCCGTAGCACCGGGCGGCGCCACATCAGTTCATTGCTCCGTCACTCACGTAGATCCGCGTCTCCGGGCGGAACGCCGCCCAGGAGAACCAGAAGTGGTTGATGCTCACCACCGCCTCCAGCTTGCTGCCCTCCAGGGGGCCGGCGGTCGCTTCGCCGAGCAGGCTCCAGGTGCTGGCGGTCTGGCGGTCGCGAATGGCGCCGTCCAACCACTCGAAGTCGAGCACTTCGCCATTGAGGCTGCGGCTGAAAGAGGCGCCGGTGCCAACATCGCGGCCGGCGGCGATACTGCCGGAATCGAGGGCGGAGGCCGTTCCCGGTTGCCAGAACAGCGTGATCGGGGTCTGCGCCACGGTGTCGTTGATGACCCGCGCGGTCTCGAGTGTCTCGTAGGGGTAGGCTACCGCCTCCTCCGGAAGGTCCACCGTCAGCACGCGCGCCATCGGCGGCAACTCCTCGGGCGTTCGCGGTCCGCGGTACAGGAACGGGCGGTTGTTGATGTTGTCGTAGCCGGCGTAAGGGTTGCGCCCGTAGGAACGGCTGTAACCGGTGTCCCGAGACAGCACGTCGGCGTCCGGGTAGCGCTCGCGAAAGTCCTGCCAGCTGACGATGTTGGCCGGGTAGAAGCCAAGTTGGCTGCCGGCGTATTTGCCGGCTATGCCGGCGCCGGTGGCCTGCTGCCACCAGGTCTCGGTCTGGCGGTCGTACATGATCAGGTTGCTGTAGCGCAGCCGCCCGGTGGTACCGAAGTCGAGCACCTGGCCGTCGAACTCGCGCTGAAACCCGATCGCGGTGTTGCACAACGGGCAGAACGTCACCGAGATCGGCACTCCGCCCACCTCGTCGTTGACGATTTCGTGCCAAGTGAGTACTTGCAAGGGGTATGCCTTGGCCGTGCCGCCGGCCTCCACCAGCACCACCGGCTCCAGTTCACCCAGCCAGCCGTCGGCGTCTGCCACCGACACGAATTGCGGGTTGTCGATAGACGGGATGCCGTCCTTGGGCGGGCCGCCGGACAGCACGTCGCTGTACGGCACCGTGTGGCGCGTGAAGTCGGTCTTGAACTCGCGCCCGGCGCCGCGCGGGGCCGCTTCTTCGGCCAGCAGTTCGGGGTCGGTCACGGCGGTACCCGGCGCCGGGGCGGCGACCAGCAATACGGCGCCGCCGGCCAGGATCGCCCCGGCGATGGCCACAATCGTCAGTCGAATCCGGGGGCGAGATTTCCATTGCATCGTTACAGCTCCATCGGAAGGGGTTGCGGCAGCCGCGGCCGCCGCTGTCGGTGAACAGACGGCCGCACCGCCGCGAATCTTACCGGGCGGTCGCAGCCGGTGCGGCACGCTCCTCAGTTGACATGGCGCGCTCGCGCTACGATATTTTGCACCACTTCAGGTCTCCTTCGTCTAGCGGTTAGGACACCGGGTTTTCATCCCGGCAACAGGGGTTCGACTCCCCTAGGAGATGAACCTCGCAGTTTCGTTGACCACACCGCCCGCGCCCGGCGCCGGAGTACCCGGAATGCAGATCAGAGGACGCAACATTCACTTGGTAGGGGCCAAGGGTACCGGCATGGCGGCGCTCGCCGAAATCCTGGCGGCGCGCGGTGCATCGCTGAGCGGATCCGACGTGGCCGAATCGTTCCCTACCCAGGAGATCCTGGACCGTCTGCAGCTCCGCCCCGGCGTTGGCTTCGCGGCCGCCGACCTGCCGGCCGACACCGACTGGGTGATTCATTCCGCCGCCTACGAACGCCGCGACAACCCGCAACTGCTGGCCGCCGCCGCGCGCGGCATTCCGCTGTCCAGCTACCCGGAAGCGCTCGGTGAACTGTCGCGTAGTGCGCGCTCGGTGGCCGTGTCCGGGGTGCACGGCAAGACCACAACCGCCGCCCTCTGCGGCCTGCTGGTGGAGGCGCTCGGCCTCCCGGCCACGGTACTCACCGCCACCGGGGTGGCCAACTTCGGCGGCCGCGCAACGCTGATCGGCGGCGCCGACTACCTGATTGCGGAGACCTGCGAATACCGCAACCACTTTGCCAACTTCCAGCCCGGCCACGTGGTGATCACGGCGGTGGAGCTGGAGCACGTCGATGCGTTCCCGACCCATGCCGCGCTGGTGGCCGCGTTCGCCGACTTCGCCGCCGCACTACCGCCGGGCGGGATCCTTATTTACTGCGCGGACGACGCGGGCGCCGCCGAGGTGGCGCGCACCGTGGCGTTGAGGCGCCCCGACGTGCGCCTGCAGGCGTACGGGGAAAGTGCGTCCGGCGCGCTGCGCATCGGCTCGTTGCGGGCGGCGGCGGGCGCGGTACGTTTCACGCTCGACTGCCTGGGCGCGCCGGTGACGCTGAGCGTTCCGGGCCGCCACAACGCCGCCAACGCCGCCGCCGCCGTCGGCGTGGCAAGGGTGCTGCTCGCCGAGCAGGGCCGGCCGCTGGGCGCGGCCGAGCAGTCCGCCATTGTGGGTGCGCTCGGCAGCTACCACGGCGGCAAGCGCCGCGCTGAAGTGGTGGGCGAGTGCGGCGGCATCCTGGTGATCGACGACTACGCGCATCACCCCACCGAGCTGGTTTCCACGCTGGCCGGGCTGCGCGCGTTCTATCCCGACCGCCGCATCGTGGTCGACTTCATGAGCCACACCTACTCGCGCACCGCTGCGCTGCTCACCGGCTTCGCGACCGCGTTCGGCGATGCCGACCAGGTGTTACTGCACCCGGTGTACGCGTCCGCCCGCGAGCATTCCTCCGCCACCCCCGAGCAGGCGGGACGCGCACTGTACGATGCCGTGGCCGGCCACCATCCGCGCGTGCGCTGGTGCGCGACCCTGCCGGATGCGAGTGCGTGGCTTGCCGCCACGCTGCGCCCCGGCGACCTGCTGGTGACCATGGGCGCCGGCGACAACTGGCGGGTGGGCCTGGAGGTGCTGCGCATGCTCGGCGCCGCGAACCGGTGCGGGGCCAACGGCTGATGCGCGGCATGACCGGATTCGGCCGCGCCGAACACGCCACCGAGAGCTGGCACATCTCCGTTGAGCTGAAGTCCTACAACAGCCGCTACCTGGAGATCCAGGTAAACGTGCCGCCCGGTTACGGCGAGTTGGAGCCGCGTCTGCGCGCCATGGTCACCGAGCGCGTGCGTCGCGGGCGGGTGGAGTTGGCACTGTCGGTGGTTGATCTGACCGATTCCGTGCGGGTGAGCGCCGACACGGGCTCCGCGCGCGCCTACCTGGCGGCGCTGCGCGAACTGTCCGACGTTGCCGGCGGCGGGGCGGTCACGCTGAGCAACCTGCTCGCGGTGGGTGGTTTCCTGAGCGAGCGGCGCGAGGTAAGCGTGGAGCGGGTGTGGAGCGATTGCCGGCAACCGCTGGAGCAGGCGTTCGCGCAGTTCGAGCATGCCTGCCGCCAAGACGGGCGCGTAACCGCCGCCGACCTGAGCCGCCTGCTTGCCGAGGTGAAGCGCGAGGTGGATCTGATCGAGACCGAGGCGCCGCGGGCCGCGCAGAGCCAGCGGGACGCGGTAGCCGCCCGCGTGCAGGAGCTGCTGGCAGACTCGGTCAACGAAGAGCGGTTGATTGCCGCACTCGCCACGCTGCTCGCCAAGAGCGACGTCAACGAGGAACTGGTCCGGCTGCGCGGTCACCTTGGCGCGTTCGAAGACGCGCTCGCCGCTGGGGAGCGCGCCAAGAAACTGGAGTTCATCAGCCAGGAGATGATGCGCGAGGCAAACACCGTGGCCGCCAAGGGCGCCGCATTCTCGATCAGCGCGGCGGCGGTACGCGTCAAGGATGCCGTCGAGCGTATCCGCGAGCACCTGCGCAATGTCGCCTGACCAAACCGCGCCGATGCGGATCGCGATTTCGGGCAAGAGCGGCTGTGGGAACTCGACGGTATCGCGCCTGGTGGCCGATCATCTCGGCCTCAAGCTGGTAAACTACACGTTCAAGAATCTCGCCGCCGAGCACGGCATCGGTTTTGCCGAGTTGCATGCGCGCGCCGGCCGCGACTTCTCGATCGACCGCACCTTGGACCGGCGCCAGCTCGCGGCGGCGGCCGGCGGCAATTGCGTGCTCGCCTCCCGCCTCGCCATCTGGTTGCTCGCGGACGCCGAGCTGAAGGTGTACCTGAGTGCCCCGCCGGAGGTGCGCGCGCGGCGTATCGCACAGCGCGAAGAAAGCCGTTTCGAAGTGGCGCTGGTCGCCACCGGCCGGCGCGACGCCAGCGACCGGCAGCGCTACCTGGACCTGTACCGGATCGACATCGACGACGCCGCGCCGGCCGACCTGGTGGTCGATACCTCTGCGCACAATCAATTCGAGGCGGCGGCGGCCATCGTCGACGCGGCCCGAGCGCTGCGCGCCGCTGCCGGCGGGGGCATCTGACCGCCGCAGCGGGCGGGGTCCGATTACGGTACCCGAATGGCGCAAACGGCTATATTATTGAGGTGACGTGATTCTTCCTCTGAACCTGCTCATCGGTAATATCGACAACCGCTATCAGCTCTCGGCAGCGGCGATGCGCCGCGCGCATCAGCTCGCCCTGACCGGCGATGAAGATGTCGAAACAAACAAGGGCAAGGTCGTCTCCACCTCCATTCAGCAGATCCTTACCAAAAAGGTGAAGTACGAGATAACGCGGTAGCGCACGCACGCGCGCCGACGACTCGAGGGTTGCCGCTGATGGCCGAGCCGGAGCAGGAATCCGGCGCGCGCGCCCGGCCGCGGGTCACGATTCTGCTTGGCCCGACGGCGGTCGGGAAGTCGCAGATCCTCGAAGACATGCTGCCGCGGCTGCGCGGCTGGCGCGCCGAGGTGATCAACGCCGACTCGCGGCAGGTCTACCGCGGGCTCGACGCGGGTACGGCAAAGCCTCCGGAGCGCCTGCGCCGCCAGCTGCCCCACCACCTGATCGACGTCGTCGACCCCGACAGCCAGTTCACCGCTGGCGACTTCGTGCGCGCTGCGGACCGCCTGGTGGCCGCGATCGAACGGCGCGGCGGCCGGGCGGTGGTCGCCGGCGGCGCGGCGTTCTACCTGTGGTCGTTCCTGTACGGGCTGCCGGCGGCGCCGCCGGCCGACCCGAGCGTGCGCCGCCATCTGCAGGAGCGGCTGCGCACCGACGGCGTGGCGACGTTGCACGCCGAACTCGCCCGCAACGACCCCGAGGGCGCGGCCCGGCTGCCGGCGGCGGACGTCAATCGCGTACTGCGCGCGCTTGAAGTTTTCCACCTTACCGGCGCCCCGTGGTCGTCATTCCGCCCGCCGGAGACGGTTCGCGGCGATATCGAGCTGCTGATCGTGGGGCTGCACCGGGAGCGGGCCGAGCTGTACGAGCGCATTGACCGGCGGGTGGAGGAGATGTTCGCCGGCGGCCTGATGGCCGAGGTTGCGGCGTTGCGCGCACGCGGCTGGCACCGCGGCACGCCCGGCCTGCGCAGCATCGGATACGCGGAGTTCTTTGCCTCCGGCTCGCCCCCGGAAGCGGAAGTGATGCGCCTGATCCAGCGCAACACGCGGCGGTTGGCGAAGCGCCAGCTCACCTTCTTTCGGCGCTTTCCGCAGGTACGCTGGCTGCCGGCTGCCGGCGCCGCCGAGGTGGGCGCGGCCATCGAGCGGTTCCTGGATCCTGCCGGCCCCGTGGGCGGCACGCGCGGCACGCGGACCGCAACTTGACAAGGGCGTGAGGGTTGGCGATAGTTACCGTGCGCACCGTGCTCCACGGCAACCCGTGACGGCGCAGCGCCGGTCGCGGAACCCGAGGCTGAAAAACTGGTTACAGACCCTGCTGGTTACGACCCTGGAGAATCATTGCAATGCCCTGCGGGCGGAAGCGTAAACGTCACAAGATAGCAACTCACAAGCGCAAGAAGAAGCTGAGAAAGAACCGGCACAAGAAGAAGTAGCGTGGCTCTTGTTCGGTGCGCGGTGCCGGCAGTCATGGCGCCGTGATGCGTTACGACGTGCGCCGCAACCTGCGCGTGTCGCCCCTTGATGGGCGCAGGCCGTGCCCGAAGGAGCCCCAGCCACTCGCCGCCGACATCAGCATTGACGCCCTCGATCAGACGCAGCAACGGATTGTCGCCGCGTCCCTGCGTGCATTGTCCGCGTCCGTCCGCGTGAGTGGCGGCACCGTGCAAGCCACGGTTGCGGGCCCCGTTGTTCCGACACTTGCCGCCGACTGGCAGAAGCATGATGCCACCCGTGCGCTGGGCCGGGAGCTGGCGGCATCGTGGGAGCCGTTGCCGGGTGCGATTGCGATCGCCGGTATCGCGCTCGACTACGCGCGGCGTGCGCTGGTCATGGGCGTCATCAATGCCACGCCCGATTCATTCTATCCCGCCAGCCGGCGCCAGGGCCCTGCCGCGGTGGCGGAGGCCGCATTGCGGATGCGCGAGCAGGGCGCCGACCTGGTCGATCTCGGCGGCGAGTCGACGCGCCCCGGTGCCGGCGCGGTGAGCGCCGCCGAAGAGATCCACCGGGTGGTTCCGGCAGTTGCGGCGGTGGTCTCCGCCGGCGGACCTCCCGTGTCGATCGACACCAGCAAGGCGGCGGTGGCGGAGGCGGCTCTCGACGCCGGGGCGGTGATGGTCAACGACGTGAACGGCCTGCGCGACCCCGATCTGCGCTGTCTCGCAGCCGAGCGCGGGGTCCCGGTGGTAATCAGCCACATGCGCGGTACGCCGCGCACAATGCAACGCAACGTCACGTACGGCGACACCGTCGCGGAGGTAGTGCGGGAACTGAAGCAGCGCATCAACGACGCCCTTGACGACGGCGTCGACCGCGGCCAGGTGATCGTCGATCCCGGTATCGGCTTCGGTAAGCGGGTTGGCGATAACCTGCGCCTGCTGCACGGCACGCCGGCGCTGCGCTCGCTCGGCCCGGTGCTCGTGGGAGTATCCCGCAAGTCATTCATCGGCACGGTTCTTGAGGCGCCTGTGGAAGATCGGCTGGCGGGGACGACGATCGCCAACACCGTGGCGCTGCTGCGCGGGGCGGACATGATCCGCGTGCACGACGTGCCGGCGGCGTTGCAGGCGGTGCGCTTCGCGGCGGCCGTGCGTGCCGCTGAGCGCGGCTGACGCCGGTTGACGAACGCGGCACGGCGGGCAATGGTGGCAGCGCCATGATGCTGCGGCTTGCGAGTACGATGAGATGATTCTGGGCGTTGGCATCGACGTGGTGCACCCGCAGCGGCTGCGGCGCTGGCAGCAGATTCCGGGCCTGCTGGAACGGTTCTACCATCCGGAAGAGTTGGCGCAGTGCCGCAAGCGTGCCGGGGAGGCCGCCGTGCTGTCGCTGGCAGCGCGGTTCGCCGCCAAGGAAGCGTTCGGCAAGGCGCTCGGCTCCGGGCTTGCCGGTCTTGCCCTGAAGGATATGGCGGTGATGAACAATCCGCTCGGCAAACCGGAGTTGCAGCTTACCGGGTCGGCCAAGGCGGCACTGCAGCGCCTTGGCGGCACGCGCGTGTTTATCTCCCTGTCGCACGAGAAAACGGCCGTGCTGGCGATGTGCGTCATCGAGGGCGACAGCACCGCGCCCGCCGCAGCCGGCGCGTGACCCGGCCGCCCACGGAGCGGTCTGCCGGACGGAATTCGCGCGGCACATCCGGCTCCGGCGACGTCAACGTCATGCTCACGCTCGCTTACGACGGCACCGACTTTGCCGGCTGGCAGGTGCAGCGCGAGCAGCGCACGGTGCAGGGGGTACTGGAGGCGGGGCTGGCGCGGATGCTCGACCGCCGGGTGCGGGTGCGGGCGGCGGGGCGCACCGACTCGGGCGTACACGCGATCGGCCAAGTGGCCAACTTCACCGCGCCGGTCACCATCCCGGCGGAGCGTTGGGCGGTGGCGATCAACTCCTACCTGCCGCCCGACGTGCGGGTGCTCGCGGCGCGCCCGGCGGCGGCGCAATTCGACGCGCGCCGCAGCGCGCTGGCGCGCGGCTACCGCTATCAGCTGCTCGTCGGCGGCGTCGGGCTGCCGCACCTGCGCCGCTACTGCTACCACGTCCGCCACCGGCCCGACCTCCGCCGGTTAAACAGGTCTGCAGCATATCTTGTTGGTGAACATGATTTTACAGTTTTCGCCGCGGCGGGCGATGCGAGCCTCAGCAAGGTCCGGCGGGTGATCAGCGCCGTGTTCTATCCGTCGCCGCCATACTTGGTGTTCCGCATCGTAGCCACCTCTTTCCTCTGGAAGATGGTGCGCAGCATCGTCGGTACGCTGCTGGAGCTGGCCGCCATGGATGCCCCGGCGGCCGACGTGCGGCGCCTGATCGCGGGCCGGCGGCGTGCGGAGGTGGGCCAGACCGCACCGGCGCGCGGCCTGTTCCTGGAGCGCGTGTGGTATCCTCCACTTTCCGAGTCATGACTCCCGACCAGCGCTTCTATCGCTTTCTTACCCTGATCGAAGACTACTATGCCGGCGGCGAGCGGAGCGTGGACCATCCGCCGCCGGTCCGATTTCCGAGGCCGATAACGGAGCCTGAGCCGGAGCCGGAGCGGTCCGCCGCGCCGGGGCGTGGAGACAGCCTGGACGCGGTGGCGCGCGAGATTGCCGCGTGCCGCGCGTGCGCGCTGTGCGAAGGACGCACCCGCACGGTGCCGGGAGAGGGTGCGGCGCAGCCGCTGGTGCTGGTAATCGGCGAGGGACCGGGGTTCGACGAGGATCGCAGCGGCCGCCCGTTCGTGGGCCGGGCGGGAGCGTACCTGGACCGGTGGCTCGAGGCGATCGAGCTGCGGCGCGCCGACAACTGCTTCATAACCAACGTGGTGAAGTGCCGCCCGCCGCAGAACCGCGACCCGGCGAGCGCGGAGTCGCAGGCCTGCCTGCCGTTCCTGCAGCGCCAGATTCGGCTGCTTGAGCCGCGCGCCATACTCTCGGTTGGACGGATTGCCGGTCAACTGCTCACCGGGCAGACCGCCACGATGGCCGCGCTGCGTGTGCACACCCACTCGTATCGGATTCCCGGGCTGCCGGAACCGGTACCCCTGGTGGCGACCTACCATCCGAGCGGCGTGCTGCGCAACCAGTCGTTGCGGCGCGCCGTGTGGGACGACCTGCGCCGCCTGCAGAAACTGCTCGCCGACGGCGGCACACCTCCCGCGGCCGGCGCCCGCTGACCAACAGCGACGGAGCGCCGGTGCCCCGCTACCTGCAGGTTGCGTTCAACCTTCCCATGCAGCAGACGTTCACCTATCTCGACCTGGACGATGCGGCTACCAAGAGCGGCGTTCGCGTGGTGGCGCCGTTCGGCAGGCGGCGGGTCACCGGATTCGTGATCGGCACCCCGCGCCGGGCGCCCGCGGGCGTGGAACTGCGCGCGATCGGGCGGCGGGTGGATGCGCAGCCGGTGTTCGACGGCGCCCTGCTGGAGCTGGCCCGCTGGGTAGCCGACACCTACCTGTGTTCGGTGGGCGAGGCGCTGGCCGCGATGATCCCCTCCGGGCGGCGCGAGATCCTGCCCGACGACACGCCCGGCACCGTGGAGCGGTGGCGCGACCATACCCTGACCGATGAGCAGGAGCACGCGGTGGCGGAGCTGACCGCGCCGAGACCGGATCACGCCGCCGGCGGCGCACAGGCGCGCCGCTTCTACCTGCGCGGCATTACCGGTTCCGGCAAGACGGCGGTGTTCATGGCCGCTGCCCGGCGCGTGGTGGCGGCCGGCCGCGGGGTGATTTACCTGGTGCCGGAGATAGCCCTGACCCACCAGGTGGTAGACCAGTTCAGCGACGTGTTCGGCGACCAGGTGGCGGTGATTCACTCCGCGCTTACCCCTTCGCAGCGGTTGCAGCAGTGGAGCCGCATCCGCGGCGGTGCGGCGCGCGTGGTGATCGGGGCGCGCAGCGCGGTATTCGCCCCGCTCAGCGACCTCGGCCTGATGGTAATCGACGAGGAGCACGAGACCTCCTACAAGGCGGGCGCAACTCCGCGCTACCACGCCCGCCAGGTGGCGATGCACCGCTGCTCGGCCGAGGGCGCCACCCTGGTGATGGGCAGCGCCACGCCGTCGCTGGAGGCGTTGCACCACATGCGGCGCGGCGTACTGCGCCGCCTCGACCTGACCCGCCGTCCCGGGGGGGCGCGCATGCCGTCGATCGAGGTGGTGGAGATGAAGGGCCAGCCGGGCCCGCTGTCGGGGCGGCTGCTTGGCGAGATCCGCGCCGCGGCGGCGGCCGGCCGCCAGTCGATCCTGTTCCTGAACCGGCGCGGGTTCTCCTACTTCTTTCACTGCCGGAGCTGCGGCTTCGAGATGCGCTGCGTGCGCTGCTCGGTAAGTCTCACCTTTCACAAGGCCAGCCGCGTGATGCTGTGCCACTACTGCGGCTATCGGGTCGCACCGCCGCGCGCGTGTCCGGAGTGCGCTTCGCTGGACATCGGCTACAGCGGCTTCGGTACGCAACGGGTCGAAGAGGAGCTGGCGGCGGCCGCGCCGGGGCTGCGCGTGCAACGCCTGGACACCGACGCGTTGCGCGACCGCGGCGAACTGCGCGGCGCGCTCAGCCGGTTTCGCAACGGCGAGGTGGACGTGCTGGTCGGCACCCAGATGGTTGCCAAGGGGCTCAACTTTCCCGCGGTCCGGCTGGTCGGCATCATCAATGCCGATACCGGCCTGCATCTGCCCGACTTTCGCGCCGCCGAGCGCACCTTCAACCTGATCGTGCAGGTCGCCGGGCGCGCCGGGCGCGCGCTGCCGGACGGGCGCGTGCTGGTGCAGACCTACCATGCCGATCGGCCGGCCATCCGGCTGGCGGTGGAGGGCCGCGCCGAGGAGTTCTACCGGCGCGAGATCGCCATGCGGCGCGAGACCGGGTTCCCGCCGTTCGCGCGGCTCATCCGGCTGGTGTTCCGCTCGCGCAGCAAGCAGCGTGCGCACGCCGCGGCGGTCGGCTTTGCCTCGCACCTGGAACGCGGTCGCGGTACGTCCGCCGAGGGCGAACTGCTCGGTCCGGTGGAGTGCCCGATCGAGCGCATCGCCGGCAGCTACCGGTTTCACCTGCTGCTGCGCCACCCCACCATCGGGCCGCTGCACCGGTGGGTGAAGCGCACGTGGCTTACCTTCAAGACGCCCGCCGGCACCCACCTGGAGATCGACGTGGACCCAACCTCGGTGCTGTAGCAGCTGGCGAGCAGGGCGCGCGGGGAGGAGCGGACCCCCCGTTTGACAATGGCGCCGCGCGTTCGCCATGTTATCGCTCGTCCATGCTTGAAGTTGTCACGCTCGGCCACCCCGCGCTCCGCCGGCGTGCCGAACCGGTTGCGGAGGTTACGCCGGAGTTGCGCCGCCTTGCCGACGAAATGCTGGCGGTGATGAAGCAGCATGAGGGGGTCGGGCTGGCCGCTACCCAGGTGAACCGCATGGTGCGCTTGTTCGTGACCAGGGCGCCGGACGACCGCGAGCGGGTATTCATCAATCCGGAGATCATCCGCACCGGTATCGAGACCGAGTGGCGCGAGGAAGGCTGCCTGAGCATTCCCGGTCCCCGCGCCGACGTGCAGCGGCCCGCCCACCTCCGCGTGCAGGCGCGCAACCGGCGCGGCCGGCTGTTTGCGCTGGAGGTCGAGGGCATGCTCGCGCGCGTGATCTTGCACGAACTCGACCACCTGAACGGCATCCTGTTCATCGACCATCTCAGCGATGCGGAGCGCGAGCGGGTGTGCCGGGAGTACGCCGAGGGGCACGCGGAGGCGAGTGCCGGAGACGCTGACCGGGACGCTGGCTGAAGCGGTGCGTATCGTGTTCGCCGGTACCCCGGAATTCGCCGTCCCGGCGCTGGATGCGCTTGCCGGCGAAGAGTTGTGTGCCGTCCTGACCGCCCCCGACCGGCCCGCGGGGCGGCGCGGCACACCGCAGGCGCCGCCGGTCAAGCGGCGCGCGGCCGCGCGCGGGCTTGTCGTGCTGCAGCCGCAGCGTATCGGCCGCTCGTTCAGCGCGGAGTTGGCGGCGCTGCAGCCGGATCTGCTGGTGGCGGTGGCGTACGGAAAGATATTTCGTCCCTATTTCCTGGACGTGTTCGCGCGCGGCGGGGTCAACGTGCATCCCTCGCTGCTCCCGGAGCTGCGCGGACCGGCGCCGATTCCGGCCGCTATCCTCGCCGGCGCGGCGCGCACCGGGGTCACGGTACAGCGCCTGGCGGCGGCGGTGGACGCCGGCGACATTCTCGCTCAGAAGGTGGTGGCGCTGGGCCGATCGGAGACCAGTGCGTCGCTGGCGCCGCGGCTGGCGCAGGTCGGCGCGGATTTGTTGCGCGAGGTGGTGGACGCCATCGCCGCCGGACGCGAGACGGCGCGGGCGCAGGAGGAGTCGGCGGCCACCTGGTGCGGGTTGCTGAGCAAGGAACAGGGCCGCATCGACTGGCGGCAACCCGCCGACGCCATCGAGCGGGCCGTGCGCGCATACCAGCCATGGCCGCGCGCGTTCACCACTTGGGCGGGCCGCCAGCTTGCCATCTTGGCGGCGGCGCCGGTGGCGGACGGCACGGCGATGCCGGCGGGTGCGCCGGGCCAGGTGGTCGGCGTGGACAAGCGGCTCGGCATCCTGGTGCGGGCGGGCAGGCACGGCCTGTGGGTGCGGGAGCTGCAGCTTCAGGGCAAGAAGCCGCTGCAGTGGCAGGCGTTCGTCAACGGCCATCCCGGGATTGCCCGGGCACGGCTCGGTGAGTAACGATTCGGACCGCCGCCGCCCCGGCCGCGGCGGGTTCCTGTTCACGCTGACCGTCAGCGTGTTGCTGGTGGCCAGCGGCGTGGTGGCGTTCTTCGTCGTGGTACGCGGCGAGGAAGAGACCCTGGTGCCGGACGTGGTCGCCGCCGACCTGCTCGATGCCATGGTGATGCTCCAGGACAAGGCGCTGGCGCCCCGCGTGGACGGCCGCTACTCCTCCGATCACGCCAAGTGGCAGGTAGTCGAACAGGATCCGAAGGCGGGCACGCTGGTCAAGGCGGGCCGGCCGGTGCTGCTGGTGGTAAGCAGGGGCCCGATCATCGACCGGGTCGGCCACTATGTCGGTCGCGACCTGGAGGAGGTGCGCCTGGAGCTGCAGGCCGCGTTCGCCTCGTACCGTGCGCTGATCACGATTCGCGAGCCGGTGGCGCGGATCACCGATCCCGCCGCGGCGGGCACGATCCTGGCTCAGAACCCGCCGGCCGACACGCCGGTGGTCGACGAGATGATGCTGGAGCTGGTGGTGAGCAAGGGTCCGGGCGGCGACCTGATCGAGCTGGCCGACTACGTTGGACGGCCCGCCCTGGAGGTGCGCGACGAGTTGGCGCAGCTCAACCTGCCGTTCGTGTTCCGCATTCGGGCGGCGCGGGACGGCGACGCGCCGGGAAGCATCGTGTCGCAATCGCCGGCCGCGGGTCAGGAGATACCCTACAGCTCCATACTGCAGCTGGAGATGACGGTGCCGGGCGAGGTTGAGGAAGCGCTCGTGTTCGGGCTGGTGGAGTCGACGCTGCCGGAGTATCCGATCCTGGTCGATCTGAAGCTGGAGGTGATCACCCCGGGCGCCACGCGTACCGTCCTGGAGACCAAGCATCCCGGCGGTCCGATCGCCATTCCGTATTTGGAACCGGCAAACGGACAGCTCGTGCTGTCGATGTTCGGCGAGGAAATCCTCACTCAGCCGACCCGGTAGCGCGCCGGACGGCCCTCAGGTCAGGCCTCCGCGCCGGCGCACGGCCGCGCGGATGTAGGCAATGACCGCGATTGCCAGCCATACCGAATTGAGCGCCGCGGCGGGGTAGGCGCGGTAGTGAAAGGTGTTGGCCAGCAAGCCGCCGGCCCCGATCACGTTCAGGGTCTGATACAGGCGCGAGGTGCCGCGCACCCGGTTCGTCGATACCAGCCAGTAGGCGGACAGCAGGCCGGCCATGCCGACCCAGCCCGCCACGTCGAGGAGCAATCGCGCTTCCATGGCCGATAGAGTCCGCCAAAACGGCGTCTTGCATCTACCCGCGCACCGGGGATGGACAGCGGCATCCGTATGCGGTACCCTGAACTCCTACTGCGAGCGTCGTATAATGGTTATTACCCGAGCTTCCCAAGCTCGTGACGAGGGTTCGATTCCCTTCGCTCGCTACCCGGCGCTGCCCGGCAGTTGAATCGACCCGTAGGGATACACGGCGGCCTTGGCCCCGTGCGGGTAGCGTTGCGTGAGGTGAATCAGCACTTCGCTCCAGGTGTGGCACGGCACGACGTGCTCTCCGGGCCCATACATGTCCAGGTCCACCCGTGACTGGTAGTTCGAGCACACCAGTACCAGGCTCGCCTTGCGGATCGGGCTCTTTGTGACCGGCTTCCATATCGCCCCGCCGTAGTCGCTGCCGAACCGGCCCACCAGGTAGTGGGGCGCCTGCCCCTCGACGCTCTCCGACACCACCACCGCGACGCCGCCTTCCTTCAGCGACAGGTCGGCGGGCCAGATACCCTTGGTGGCCTGGTTTTCGATCGGGTAGGTGTTGACCACCACCACGTCGCACTGCGCGGCAAGGGGGGTGGTGTAGAGGCGCTTCGCCGCGTCCACGCCGGCGCGGTGCTGCTCCATGAACTGGCCGGCGAACACCTGTACCACCTCGCGCCGCTGGTTGATCAGCAGGTCGACCTTGAAGTCCAGGCCCACCATGGCGACCGCCTCCTCCAGGTCCTGGCGGACCACGCTCTCATCGACGTTGCCGAGCAGGTGGGAAGGGTTGGCCGCACGGGCCGCGGCGTTGCGGCGGCCGAGGACGCGGTGATTGTGGTCGACGGTGGCGATGCCGGCCACGCCCGGCACGACCAGTTTGGCGCCGCCGCCGAAGCCGGCCGCCAGGTGCGGAATGAGTCCGCCGATGCCGATGCGCAGGTCGCACGACATCACCTCGCGGTTGATCTCGACGCGCGTTCCGCTGCTCGTCGTTCCCACCTCCACCAAGTGATCGAACGGGTTGTGGTTGTACACCCGGTAGCGGCGCACCACGTCGGCGCCGAGCTTCTTGACGAAGTCCTCGTGCGACATCACCGCGTGGTTGGCGAACGCCCCCACGAAGCGAATCCGATCTTCGGTGAATCCGGCCGCGTGCAATTCGGCGAGCACCATCGGCAGGATGCGCCATGTCGGTGCCGGCCGGGTGAGGTCGTCGAACAGGATTACCGCCTGCTTGCGGCCCTTGGCAAGCTCCCGCAGGCAGGCAGTGCCGAGCGGCGTGTTCAGTTGCTCGCGGAGCTGATCGTCGTCGAGGGCCGGGGCGTCGTGGCCGGCCATGCGGCACTCCTCCACCTGCCAGCTCGCCGGAAACGGCAGCTCCATGTCGCGGTCGCCGTACCAAGCGTGGGTGGGGATCCTGATCGTCGTGTCGGTCATCGCCTCCCATAGTGCGCCACAATCGCCACCCGTGGCGAGCCGGCGACCGCTTTCGGGGGCAGCCCCGCGCGGCTCCGCCTACGCGCTGCCTGACCGGTCAAGCGCGGTTTCCGCGCGGCTCGCGGATGCCCAGGCCAGGAATCGTTGCGCGGGCCAGGTGTTGGCGACGCGGTCGCGGTCCACCCAGCCGCGCTCGGCGAGCAGTGCGCCCCAGCGCAGCCGGTCGAATTCGCGCCGGTGGTGGGCGTCGCTGTTCACGACGATAGTCACGTCGAGCGCGCGTGCCCGGCGCAGCACGTCGGCGCCGGCATCGAGGCGGCTCAGGCTGCCGTTGATCTCGATCGCGGTACCGGTGCGCGCCGCCGCCGCCAGCACCGCGTCGATGTCCAACTCGATGCCGGGCCGGCGCCCGATCATGCGCCCGCTCAGGTGGCCGATCGCGTTCACGGCCGGATCCTCCATGGCGGCGACGATGCGCCGCGTCTGGGCGGCGCGGTCCAGGTCGAACGCGGAGTGCACGGCTGCCACGCACCAGTCGAACGAGGCACGGAAGGCGGCGTCGTAGTCGAGCGAACCGTCGGGGCCGATGTTCAATTCCACCCCGTGCAGCAACCGCAGGCGCGGGTAGGCGGTGTCCAATGCACGAATCGCGGCGCGCTGGGCAAGCAGCCGCTCGCGGCTTACGCCGTTGATGCCCATGTCCTCGCCGTGATCGGTAATCGCGAGGTAGGAGAACCCACGCTCCGCCGCCGCGGCTACCATCTCTTCGAGTGTGCTGCGACCGTCGCCGGAGGCATCCGTATGCAGGTGCAGGTCTCCGCGCAGGTCGTCCGCGGTAATCGGGGCCGGCAGTTCGTCGCGTTGCGCGGCCTCGATTTCGCCGCGATCCTCGCGCAATGGCGGCGGGATCGGCAGCAGGCCGAGCGCTGCGTAGATCGCCTCCTCGGTGTCTGCGGCAATCAGCTTGCCCTGCTCGTTCCACAGGCCATACTCGTTCAGCAGCCAGCCGCGCGCGGCGGCCAGCCCGCGCAGCCTGATGTTGTGCGCCTGCGATCCGGTGAAGTAGAGGGACGCCGCGCCGAACTGCTCAGGGGCCACCACGCGCAGGTCGACCTGCAGCCCGCGACGCGTGGTCAGCGCGGCACGCGTGTCGCCGCCGTGGAACGGCTGCGCGCCATCAACCACCGGCAAGGCCGCGGCATGCTCCATGACCGGCCGCGGGTCGGCTGACGCCACCAGGATGTCGAGGTCGGCGATGGTGGACCGCAGCCGGCGCAGGCTGCCGCAGTAGCGGGCGGCGGCCACGCCCGGCAGCGCGGCCAGTTCCGCCACCAGCAGCTCCGCCTCCGGCATCACCCGCGCAATCGGCTGGCGGCGATCCTTACCGGCCGTCCCGACGCGTTGCAGCCCGCGGCGCAGCATCTGCTCGCTCCTCTGACCAAGTCCCGCGACGTTGCGCACCACGCCCTGCTCGACGGCGGCGCGCAGCGCCTCCACGTTTTCGATGCCCAACTCTTCGCGCAGGCGGGCGAGCGTCTTGGGACCGACTCCCGGCACCTGGGCGAGCTGCTGCACGGCCGGCGGAAACCGCTCGCGCAGCATCTCCAGCTTGGCGATGCGCCCGGTATCGAAGAACTCGCGCATCTTGGCGGCGATCGCCTTGCCGATGCCGTCGCGCCGCAGCAGTTCCGCTTCCGGCAGCGCGGCCAGGTCCTCGTTGCTGTCGCGCAACCGGCGCACCGCGCGGTCGTAGGCGCGCGCCCGGAACGACTGCGGGTTCTGGTCGTCGAGAATGGTCAGCCGCCGCAACTCGTCAAGCTGCGCAACCAATTCGTGCATCTGCAGCGCCGCACCCTGGCGGGGTCCGGTCGTGTTGGAGGAGTGCATCGCCACCTGCACTCTAACCGAGGTGGCCGCGAACGGCACGCCCGGCCAACATCTGATGGCGTAGCCTGCTGGTGCCGACACTCGAAGCAGGGGGACACGATGGCGGCGAAGGCGGCGGCGGCCGAGCTACTCGACATTGACGGGCGTGAGGTGCGGGTGACCAATCCGCACAAGGTATATTTCCCGGCTGCCGGGGTAACCAAGCTCGATCTGGTCGGCTACTACCTGGCGGTGGCCGAGGGGGCGTTGCGGGCGATCGGGCGGCGGCCGCTGGTGCTGAAGCGCTACGTCAAGGGAATCGAGGGCGAGGGGTTCTACCAGAAGCGCGCGCCGGCGAAGCGCCCCGACTGGGTGCGCACCGTGGAGCTGACATTCCCGTCCGGGCGCACCGCGCAGGAACTGGTAATCAGCGAGCGCGCGCAACTGGTGTGGATCACCAACCTCGGCAACATCGATCTGCACCCGCATCCGGTGCGCGAGGACGATCTCGATCACCCGGACGAACTGCGCATCGATCTGGACCCCGGTCCCGGTGTGCCCTGGCAGACGGTGCGGGAAGTGGCGCAGATCGTGCGCGAGGTGCTGGCCGAGCATGGGCTGGCCGGCTGGCCCAAGACCACCGGCTCGCGCGGCTTGCACGTCTACGTCCGGCTGCACCGCGAGTGGGGCTTCGGTGAAGTGCGCCGCGCGGCGCTGGCGGTGTCTCGCGAGGTGGAGCGGCGCGCACCCGGGCGGGCGACCAGCAAGTGGTGGAAGGAGGAGCGCGTGGGGGTGTTCCTGGACTACAACCAGAACGCCAAGGATCGCACGGTGGCCGCCGCGTATTCGGTGCGCCCGCTGCCGGAGGCACGCGTATCCGCTCCCCTGACCTGGGACGAGGTGCCGGCGTGCGCCCCCGCCGATTTCACGATCCGCTCGATGCCCGCCCGGTTTGCCGAACTCGGCGACCTGGCCGCCGGCCTCGACGCGAGCCCCGGCAGTCTCGCCGGCCTGCTCGAGCTGGCGAAGCGCCACGAGGCGGAGGGACTCGGCGGCGATGCACCGTGGCCGCCGCACTTCCGGCGCCGCCGCGGCGAACCGAAGCGGGTGGCGCCATCTCGTGCTGCAGGTTCGGCGGGCGAGGCGGCGCAGGCTCCGGAAGCGGCCGGCACGCGCCCGGCCCGTCCCACCGGCCGGCGGCGTTCGAAGATGCCGCTGATCGTGGTGGCCAAGGCGCGCACCGAAGCGGAAGCTCTTGCCGGCCTGGAGCGCTGGAAACAGCGTTATCCCGGCGCCACGGCTCGCTTGCGGGCCGCGGACGTACTCACCGACGCGATGCGCGGGCGTTCCTCCACCTGGACCCGGATCCGCGTCAATCTCCGCCACGTACCCGAGGCGGAACGACCGCC
This sequence comes from Spirochaetaceae bacterium bin103, assembly GCA_002238925.1. GTDB lineage: Bacteria > Spirochaetota > Spirochaetia > SZUA-6 > Bin103 > Bin103. Next base: position 19,852 of record MPNH01000032.1, read on the forward strand.
TGCCGAGACGCCCGATCCCGACTATGATCCGTGGCGCGAGCGTGCGTGACGCAATGGCCCCTACCCGGTGGTGACCAGGCCCGATTGTTCGAAGATCGCCAGCGCCTCGTCGAACACGTTGCGCGGAGCCGGTTGCTCGGCGGCGTCGATCACTTCGTCGACCTGTTCGACCGTATTCAGACCCACGATAAGGCTGGCGACGATCGGGTGGGCGAGGGCGAACTGGATTGCGAAGGCGGTGACCGATGCCGGTTGCAGGCGCTCGCGCAGCACCGCGAGCCGCTGGTAGGCAGCGTCCCACGACGGGTTGCGCATGCGGTCGCCGGCGGGCAGGGCGTCACGGTCGGCGCGGCGGTCGGTAAGCAGGCCGGCCAGGAACGGCCTGATGCACAGGAAGCCGCCGCCGCTCTGCTCCAGCGCCGGGAAGAAGCGCGCCATCTCCAGTTCGATGGCGTTGTAGTAGGCGACCAGCCCGGAGAACGTACCGGTGGCCAGCGCCGCCTCGGCGAACCCCGGCGTGTACGGAAACGTGGTGAGGAAACCCACCTTGCCCTCGGCACGCAACGTCTCGAACACTTCGCGCAGCGGCTCGCCGACCGCCGCCCCGTCGGTCCGCCGGCGCCCAGCCCCGCCCCGGCGACCCCCGGCGTGTACGGAAACGTGGTGAGGAAACCCACCTTGCCCTCGGCACGCAACGTCTCGAACACTTCGCGCAGCGGCTCGTCGACCGCCGCCACGTCGGGCAGCCGCATCTCGTCGCTGTTCGGCTGCGCACGCTGCAGGTGCTGGAGGACCGCGATGCGGTCGGTGTGCAGATCGGTGAGCGCCTCCTCGACGCGCAGGCGGAACTTGGCGGCGTCGAATCGGCCGCCGTCGTCGAAGTCTGGGACCGGGACCTTGATGACATGATGGATGTCGTGCCGGCGCGGATGGCCGGCGAGCACCTTGCTCATCGACCAGCGGGTACCGTACTCGTAGCTGGAGTGCACAAAGTTCACGCCGCGCTCAAGTGCCCGCTCCATGGCACACCGCCCCGCGCGGGAGGCGTCGTCGTCGGTGCCGTCCTTGGCGGCAAAGCGCATTGGTCCGAAACAGATGGGAGACACCTTCAGATCGGTGGTGCCGAATCGCCGTAGCTGCATGGTGCTCAGAATCGCACGGCCCGGCGACCCGCAACAAGCCGGGTGGTCAATAGTCGAACACCACGGCTTGGTGGCAGTGCACCTCCGGGACGACGACCGCGATCGAGTCTGCGGAGCGCTGAACCTCCAGCGCATCGCCCTGGGGAGCGAGTTGGGCGCCGCTGAGCTCCTCCGGGACGGTGATTGTCAGCGGGACGTTGTGGAGCGGGACCAAGTCTTCAATGACAAGGCAGCGGCCGCGTTGCAGGGGCGCTGCGTACAGGAGGTGGGCGACGTAGCGGCGCTGCTCCGGCTGGTGCAGCAGGCTGAGCCGGCCGGCGCTCGGCATCTCGGTCTGCGCGGTCGGGGTGGGGTAGACCAGCGCAAGGGCGTTACGGAACAGCTGCCGGTGCACGCGTGCGCCGTGGGCGTGGTAGATGCGGCCCAGGTGGTGAGCCAGAAACACGCGGTTGCCCCGGCGCACGGCACCCGGATGGGCGGCATCGGCTTGGCCGTAGGGGGTGTTGAGGTGGCCGCAGTAGGCGCCGTAGGTGCGGCTGAAGTGCGGCTCCCGCACTCGTGCGAGCACGTCGGCGCCGGCAGCCGGCGCGGCGCGCAGGCCCGCCTCGTAACAAAGGAACGGTGAGCGGACCAGACCGCCCCCGACCGCTTCGCCCGCGCACAGGTAGTCGATGTCGTAGCTTGCGGGTCCGAGATATTCGACACCGGCATCGAGCGCGAAGCGGTCCTCGCCGACGAGCAGACCACCCTCGCCCAGAATCAGTACGCCGCCCTCGAAATCGGCCAGGCGGCGACCATCCTTCGCACTCAGGCAGCGCCCGCCCGGCAGAATAATGGCATCGTACCCGGACAGATCATCGTCATCGGCCACCGCCCGGTAGTCGGTCTGCGTCTCCAGCAGCATGGAACTCACGCCCTCGTCGTCGGCATCGCTGCCCGACAGCCACAGACCGAGCCGCGCCGCCGGCCGTCCGCCGATGCCGTATTGCTCGATCTTCTCCACGTACTCGAACGCGGCGCCGATGTTGCGGTAGGTGTCCATGTCCATCTCGCCCGACGGGTGCAGGTGGTCGCCGAAGTTGCAGGCGGCTCCGTACGCCACCATGCTCGCCGCCTCGAAGCGCAGCGCATCGGGGTGCTTGAAGCCGCCGAACTCGCCCCACGAGGTGTGGAACTTGCCGCTCATCGCCACGTACGGCTTGCCGACGTTGGCAAAGTAGCGCGCGCGCAGCGCCAGCTTGTCGTAGCCGCCCCAGGTGGTGGGCAGGTCCTCAAGGTCGTTCTGGGTGTTGTGGCGGTACAGCCGGTAGCGTGTGTTGGCGCTGCCGTCGAGCCGGGTGACGCCGTTGAAGTAGATCGACGCATCCGAATGGTAGCCGGCGATCAGGCGCGCAATCTCCGCCATGTGGCCGTGCATGGTGTCGGCCCGGTGGCGTTGCACGTCCTTCTCGTCATCAATGTCGAGGCCGGCGTCGAGCATGCCGCGCAGGCAGTTGTCGCACCAGCACAGGCGCTCGGCCTGGTAGATGTCGAACCAGAAGCCGTCGGCGTCGTAGCCGGTGCACAGCTCCTCCACCTGCGCCAGTATCAGTTCGTGGTAGCCGCCGCTCGGGCACATGCACTTCCACTGCACCCCCGGCTTGGGGGTATCCGGCGTTGCACCGCGGTCCCAGCGCGGCGCGCAGATGGAGCCGTCGCGGTTGCGGATACACCACTCGGGATGCAACTCGGCGTCCGCCGCCGACCAGCCCACGGTGAAGTAAATCGGGCACTTCACGCCGATCTCGTGGCAGGCCTCGATTTGCGCGCCAAGCAGGTCGAGCCGCAGGTGGGGGTGGCGCATGCCGGCCCTGGTGGGGTAGTAGCACCAACTGTGGTGGCACTTTGCGAAGATGTTGATCAGGTTGACGCGCCCGGTCTGCAGCGCCTCCTGCCACTGCCGCTTGTCGAAGCGGCTGCCGATGCCTCGAATCAGCTCGGAGGTGTGAAAGTCGAGGTGGATCTGGCGCGTGCGAATAGATTCCAAGGTGCTGCTCCCGAATTGCCTGCCGCCGTGGACGGGACTCGCTCGGCAACAGGTTGATCGAGATAGTTGTAACACTCCGGTTGGCGTTCGGCCACCGAAACCCGAAACCACCGAATTGCGGTGCTTGTCGCAGGCACCGTTTTGCCGCACGCTGTCCGGCAGGGGGCGGCAGCATTATGAAGATCACCGCAGTCGAAGCCTATGTCCTGCGCGCCCCGGAAGGCGGGCGCCCGCACTGGGTCAGCCACTTCACGGTCCCGAAGGCCAATGAACTGCTGGTTGTCCTGCGTACCGACGACGGCATCGACGGCATCGGGCTGGCGACCAGCTACACGCCGATCGAGGCCGTCATGCACGCGGTACGCGGCGGCATCTGCGACCTGATCGTAGGCTCGGATCCGCTGGCGCCCGAGGCGTTGTACGAGAAGCTGTTCTCGTTGACCTGGCAGCGCCTGGCCCACGAGCGCGGCTGGTCGCGGGAGGCGCTGGTGCGGATTTCCGCCGCCGTGGACATCGCCGCCTGGGACATTGTCGGCAAGCGGGCGGGGCTGCCGCTGTACCGGCTGTTCGGCGGCTACCGCGGCGTGGTGCCGTGCTACGTGACCTGCGCCTACTACCGCGACGGCAAAGACCTGGCGGAGTTGCGCGACGAGATGGAGATGCTGAAGGCGCAGGGGCACACCGGCTTCAAGGCCAAGGCGGGCGGCGCCTCGCTGGCGCACGACCTGGAGCGCCTGGCCCTGGTGCGCGAGGTGATCGGCGACGGCAACGACCTGATGGTGGACGTGAACCGGGCCTGGGACCTGGACACCGCCACCGAGGCGGCGCGGCTGTTGGAACCGTTGCGCCCGCGCTGGCTGGAAGAGCCGGTGCGCTGGGCGGACGACCGCCGCGAGTTGCGCCTGTTGTCCACCCGGACCTCAATCCCGCTGTCGGCGGGGGAGAGCGAGTTGACCAGCTATGGCTGCCGCGCCCTGCTGGACGAACAGGCGATCCGGATCCTGCAGTTCGACTGCACCATGATGGGCGGCTTCACCGAGGGCCGCAAGCTGGCCGCCCTGTGCGAACTGAACCACATACAGGTGGCGCCGCACCACGACTGCTTCATCCACGCCCACATCGTTGCCGGCAGCCCGGCCGGGTGCATCCTGGAGAGCTTCACCGACCCCGAGCGCGACCCGCTGCAGGCGGAGTTGTTCGAGGATCCGCCGCGCATCGCGGGCGGCCGCCTCACCCTCAAGGAGGACCCCGGCCTGGGGCTGTCCCTGTCCGACGCCGCCGTGGCCCGGTACGGCGAACGCATCCGCTAGCCGCCCCCGGCCGGTCAGAGCGCGTGGTGCCGGTTCATGCGGCGCTGCGACTGCACCAGGCCGTGGTAGATACCGCCGGCTGCCATCAGCTCGGCGTGGCTGCCCACCTCGGCAATGCGGCCCTTGTCGAGCACCAGCAGCCGGTCGGCGTGGCGCAGGGTGGACAGGCGGTGGGCGATGGCGAACGTGGTGCGGCCCTTCATCAACTGGAACAGGCCGGCCTGGATCACTTCCTCGGTCTCGGTGTCGACCGACGCGGTGGCCTCGTCCAGGATCAGGATGCGCGGGTCGTGCAGGACGGCGCGGGCAATGGCGACACGTTGGCGTTCGCCGCCGGACAGGCGCTGGCCGCGCTCGCCGACGCGGGTGTCGTAGCCGTCCGGGAAGGCGCAGATGAAGTCGTGGGCGCCGGCCACCTTGGCGGCCGCGATGAGCTGGCGCGGCGTGGCGCCGGGCTGTGCGTAGGCGATGTTCTCGGCGATGCTGCCGGCGAACAGGAACGTCTCCTGCAGTACCACGCCGAGTTGCCGGTGCAGGTCGCGCAACTCGATGGCGCGCAGGTCGACCCCGTCGACGATGATGCGTCCTTCGTCCGGGTCGTACAGGCGCATCAGCAGGTTGATCAGCGTCGACTTGCCCGATCCGGAGTGGCCGACGATGCCGATCATCTCGCCCGGCGCCACCTCCAGCGATACCTCGTGCAGCACCGGGTCGTGGCTCTGGTAGCCGAACACCACCTCCTCGAACCGTACGTGCCCGGCGATCGGCAGGCGCCGCGGGCGGGCGGCGTCCGCCACCGACGGCTGCTCGTCGATTACCTCGAACACCCGTTCGGCGGCGGTCATCGACTCGGCAAAGCGGCGCGGCAGGCCGGCGATCCAGACCAGCGGCCCGTACAGCAGCATCGCATACTGGACGAACTGCACCAGCTCGCCCAGCTTCATCCGGTCGCCGAGCACCAGGTAGCCGCCGACCGCGAACACCAGGAATTCTCCGGCACGCATCACGAAGCTCCACAGCGGCACCAGGTTGGCCCAGGTGCGCTCGTTGGCGCGCATCACCTCGCGCAACTCGCCGCTGCGGGCGCGGAACCGGCCGACCTCGGCGCGCTCGCGGCCGAACGCCTTGACCACGCGGATTCCGGACAGGATGTCCTGCAGCAGCGTGTCCACCTTGTCGAACAGCCGCTCCTGGCGCCGGAACAGGAAGCGGACGTGGCCCCACACGCCGCCGGCGAGCAGCACCACCACCGGCAGCGGCGCCAGCACCAGCACCGCCAGCCGCCACTCGCGCAGGAACAGGATCACCGCCACGCCGACCAGGAACAGCCCCTGAGCGACGCTGTCGGTGAGCCAGAAGTTGATGAACTGCTGGATGTTACGGGTGTCCTTGCTGACCCGGTTGAGAATGTCGCCGGCGTCGCGCGTGCCCAGGTAGCCGAGCGAGAGCTTTTGCACGTTGGTGTACACCATGCTGCGCAGGTCGCGCGCGAGCGCGTTGGAGAGTTGCGCCATGGCGCGCCCGCGCAGGGCATCGGTAAGCGCGGTGAGCCCGTAGGTAACGGCAAGCGCTCCGACCAGCAGCAGGATCGGCTGCAGGTGTGGGCGGCGCGGCACCAGGTGGTTGTCGATCAGTACGCGGGTCAACTGCGGCGGCAGCAGCGACAGCAAGGTGAAGGCCGCGAACAGCGCCACGGCGGCAACCACCCAGCGCAGGTGGCCGCGCGCCAGGGCCCACAGCCGGCGCATCATGGCGGCGCGGTTGGTGCACGCGCGGCACACGCGGGTGCCCGGCTCGCGGCGACGCCCGCAGGTAGGGCAGACGCCTTCGTCGGGCGTTTCGTCCACCGTGGGACGCTTGCCGTCGAGCAGCAGGTTGAGGCCGCGTGCGAGGGTGGCGTAGCGCGGCGCGTGGCTCATGGAGTAGTGCGCCAGGATCTGCTCGTGTGCCGCGCCGCCGGTGCCATTCGACGCCGGCTCCGCCACCAGGCGTCCGCTGCCCACCATGTTGTCGGCCCGGAACCGGCCCACCTGCCGCAGGGGAAGCGTGCGCCAGCCGCGCGCGCCGGGCGCCTGTACCGCTACCAGCGCGTCGGTGGCCACCGTCCAGCCGTCGCCGAAGGCGCCGTCCGCGGTAAGGTCCGCCGGTACCGCGTACCTCACGTGGGAGCCGCTCGCTTCGTGGCCGTCGAGGGCTTCGGTGAGCGCGGCGGCGGCGGCGGCGGGGAGTTCGTAGCGCAGCCTCACAACAGCGTTTCCACGGTCTTCAGCATGTTGCGGTCGAGCCGGTGGTAGTCGTCCACGAAAAAGCGGTTGCCGTCGACGTCGACGATCAGCAGGCGGCGCTCACCCACGACGGTGACGTTGTTCTTGCCGCTCTGCACGGTGAACCGGCGCTGCCCGGCGTCGGTCTCGACCAGCCAGTAGGAGTAGCCGAATTCCTCCTTCAGGGAGCGCACCCGCTCGATTACCGGGGTGAAGTAGCGCCGCTCCAACTCCTGCCGCAGGAGAGCCGCCTGGTCGGAGCGCAGGTCGGCGAGCGACTCCAGGATGCCGATCTCCTTGCCGCCGGCGTCGCGCAGCGAGAGGTAGCGGTCGGCGTCGCTGAGCGGAAACGTGCGGAAGGCGTTGATGCGCGGGTAGTGCTCGCTTTTTTCGCCGCCGGTCACGGTCAGCGCCAGGAACCCGCCCTCGGTTGCGGCAAACCGCAACGCTGCCGGGGCCAGCATTCTCACCTCGGCAGTGTGCTCGGCAGTGTGCCCGGCGGTGTGCTCGGCGGCCTCGGCCGCGTCGCCGTGTCCGTTGGCGCCCGGCTTGGCTTCGCTCATCGCCGCGCTCCGATCCCGATTACGGCAAGGGCATCATGCTGCTTGCGCACCAGCCGGCGGTAGACGCCGCCGCGCTCCATCAACTCGTCGTGAGTGCCCTGTTCCACCAGGCGGCCTTCCTCCACTACCACCAGCCGATCCGCCATGCGCAGCGTCGACAGCCGGTGGGCGATGGCGATGGTGGTGCGGCCGTGGATCAGCCGCTCGAGCGCCTGCTGAATCATCTCCTCGGTGGTCGAATCGACCGATGATGTCGCCTCGTCCAAAATCAGAATACGCGGGTCGAGCAGCACCGCGCGGGCAATCGAGAGCCGCTGCCGCTCGCCGCCGGACAGTCCGTGGCCGCGGCTGCCGATTACGGTGTCGTAGCCGTTGGGAAGCTTGGTGATGAAGTCGTGCGCGAACGCGGCGCGCGCAGCCGCAACGACCTGCGCGCGGCTGGCGTCCGGACGTCCGTAAGCGATGTTGCCGGCCACGCTGCCGGCGAACAGGTACGGGTCCTGCAATATGATGCCCACCTGGCGGCGCAGGTCGGCGGTGCGCAGGTCGCGCACGTCGACGCCGTCGATCAGCACCTGGCCGGAGCCGGTGTCGTACAACCTGGTGATCAGGTTGATCAGGGTCGACTTGCCGGCGCCGGTACGTCCCACCAGTCCTACCGTCTCGCCGGCGGCCACGTGCAGGTCAATCTCGTGCAGCACCGGCTTGTTGGGCTCGTAGCCGAAGCTGACGCCGCGCAGTTCGACCGTGCCGCGCATCGCCGGCAGCGGCACCGGATCGGCGCGTTCGGCTACCTCCGGCACGCTGTCCAGGATCTCGAAGATGCGCTGCGCGGAGTTCATCGCCGCCGACCACCACTCCACCACCTTGGTCATGAATCGCAGCGGCTCGTACAGCAGGGCCACGAAACCGACGAAGCTCATCAGCACACCGAAGGTCAGGTTGCCGGACACCACCTGCCAGCCGCCGGCCGCCCATACCACCAGCCCGCCAAGCTGAGTAAGGAAGGCCACCGACGGGAACAGGGTGGCCAGCATTTGCTGGGTGCGGCGGTGGGCGCGGTACACTTCGTCGTTGACCGGTCCGAAGCGCTCGATCTCCTCCTGTTCCTTGCCGAACGCCTTGACTACCCGGACACCGCTCAGGGAGTCCTCCACCACGCCGTTGAGGATGGCCAGCGAGCGGTACTGGCGTCCGAACAGGCGCCAGATCCGCGGCACCAGCCGCCGGATGATCAGTACTGCCAGGGGCGCCGGGATCAGGAGCAGCAGCGCCAGGGACCAATTCAGGGCGATCATCGCGGATACGATTGCCACGATCTGCACCATGTTGACCACGAAGTAGGGCAGGCCGTCGATGAAGAAGTAGTTGAGGTTGTCCGAGTCGTGGTTGACCCGAACCATCAGGCCGCCGGTCTGCTTGCGGGTGAAGAAGCCGAGCGACAGCCGCTGCAGCGCCGCGAATATCTCGTTCTTGAGATCGTAGATCATGCTCACCGAGACGCGTGCGGTAATGCGCATGTGCAGCACTTCGGCGAGCACCCCGAGGAGGTGAACGCCGACCAGCACGGCGATCAGTTCGGCGAGTTGGCCGTGGAAGCGCCCCGCCTGGTCGAGCACGTCGTCGAACAGCACCCGTCCGCTGAGCAACGGCGCCACGGTGCGCAGGCCGGCGGCGGCTACCATGGCCGCCGCGATCAGCGCCACCCAGCCGCGGTAGGGACGCAGGTAGCCGAGCACGCGCAGGAACAGGCCGCGCTTGTCGATGCAGCGTGGACAGACGCTGCGGTGCTGGTCGGGATAGCGCAGTCCGCAGCGCGGGCAGTTGCGCTCCCGCTCCGCCTCCGCCGCTTGTGCCCGCTCCCCCTTCTGCAGGGCCGCTACCGCGCGCGCAAACGTCTCGAACCGCTGCGCCTCGCTGTTGGTGAAGCGCAGCAGCAGGCGGTCCAGGTCGGCGCCGTCCGCCGCGCCGGCAGCCGGTGCGGAAGCGTCCGCACCGAGGCCGTCCGGGCGGGTCATGAGCAGGCCGCCGGTGACCAGGGCCTGCGCCTGCATCTCGCCGAGTTCGGCCAGCGCGTGCGAGTCGACGCGCTCGCCGTCCACCAGGTGCAGGGCGGTATCCGTGGCCAGCGCCCACTGCGACCCGTAGCGGCCGTCCGCGTCCAGGTCGGAACGCACCGCGTGCCGCACCTCATCCGGGCGTACGCCTGCCGCCGCGAGCCGGTCGCGGATCTCCTGCGGGATGGTCTGCTCCATGTCTGCCGGAGCCTGCAATATACTACCCGGCACCGGCGTGCGGCGGATTCGGGCCGCTGCCGATATTGGACACATGGCAACCCCTTTCTTCAGTGCCGCCGTCGGCCACGAGACCAACACCTTCGCCGTCACGCCGACGCGGCTGGCGGACTTCGACTTCGACGGGGCGCCGGCCACGGATGCCTCCCCGGAGCGGATCCGCCGCCGGTTCCGCGGCACTCGAACCGTGCACGGCGGGTACCTGGCCGCTGCCGAAGAGCTGGGCTTCGAGCTGGAGCCGCTGCTGTGGGCGTTTGCCACGCCGTCCGGTGTGGTGGAGCAGGCCGCGTACGAGGAACTCGCGTCGGTGCTGCTGGAGCGGCTTGCCAGGCGCGGCCGCGAGGCCGGCTGCGCCGGGGTGCTGCTGGACCTGCACGGCGCCATGGTGAGTGAGCACCGGGAGGACGCGGAGGGCGACCTGATCGAGCGCACGCGCAAGGCTCTGGACGGGCACGGCGCTAACCTGCCGCTGGTGGTGACCCTGGACCTGCACGCCAACGTCACCGCGCGCATGGCAGCGCACGCCGATGCCATTGTCGGGTTCGAGGAGTATCCGCACGTGGATGCCTTCGAGCGTGGCGTGCAGGCGGGCAGGCTGATTCACGCCACCGCGGCCGGGACGGTACGTCCGCGGCTGGCGTACGTGCAGTTGCCGCTGGTCACCATGCCGCCGAAGCAATGCACCCTGATCCCGCCGGCGCGTGCCCTGTTGCGCCGTGCGCAGGCCGTGGCGCGGGAGCCGGGCGTGCTGGACGCGACCATCGCACACGGCTTTCCATTCGCGGACATCCGCGACGCCGGCGCCTCGGTGCTGGTCACCGCGGACGGCTCGGTGGATCTGGCGGCGGCGCACGCGGCCGAGCTGGCGCGCGCCCTCTGGCGGCGGCGCCGCGACTTCGACGTAACCCTGACACCGGTGGCGGAGGCGATTCGCTTCGCCCGCGACGACGCCACCGGTCTGGTGGTGCTGGCCGACGGCTCCGACAACCCGGGCGGCGGCGGGCCGTGCGACGGCACGGTGGTGTTGAGCGCGCTGCTCGCGGCTGGGGTGGAGGACGCGGTGGTGGCGGTGATCGCCGATCCCGATGCGGTGGCCGCGGCCGCGAAGGCCGGGGTGGGCGAGACGATCGAGGTGCGCCTCGGCGGCAAGACGGACCGCCGCCACGGCGACCCGGTGGCGCTGCGAGCCGTCGTGCGGTTGCTTTCGGACGGCCGCTTCGTGACGCGCAGCCGCATGGGCGCCGGCGGGGCAACGGAGATGGGCCGTACCGCCGTTCTCCAGTGTGGCGGCGTGCGGGTGGTGGTAACCGAGCGCCGCGTGCAGCCGTTCGACGCGGAGCTGCTGCGCAGCGTCGGCATCGAGCCGCGGGCGCAGCGCCTGGTGGCGCTCAAGTCGGCCGTGCACTTCCGCAGCACCTACCAGCAGATCGCCGAGCGCATCTTCGACCTCGACACGCCGGGCGTGCACCGTCCCGATTTCACCGCCTACCGCTACCGCCGCCTGCGTCCCGGCGTGTATCCCCTCGACCGGAATGCCCGTTTCTCACCGTCCGGCCCCCGCTGACGGGTGGTCCGTGGCGTTCGCGGGGCCGGAAGCCGGTGCGAGTCCAATCTTGCTGGCGTGGTTGCATGAGTGGACGGTGATTTGCAACTATGCCGTCCCGGAGATCCCGAGGTCGCCATGCATGCTTACGTCGTGTTCGCTCACCCCACGAGACGTTCCTTTACCGGAGCCGTCCTGGATGCACTGTGCCGCGGCATCGAGGAGGCGGGACACACGTTCGAAATCGGCGACCTGTACGCGATGGGGTTCAATTCCGACCTGTCTCTTGCCGAGTACGAGCGCGAGACCAACGTGCACGGCAACCGGGCGCACAGCCCCCTGCCCGCCGACGTACGGGCCGAGCACGAAAAAATCTCCCGCGCCGACGGCTTGGCATTCGTGTTCCCGGTGTGGTGGAGCGACTGCCCCGCCAAGATGAAGGGATGGTTCGACCGTGTCTGGGTATGCGGCTACGCCTACGATTACGGCCTGCCGAACGAGACTTTCCCCTATCCACCGCTGTCGGTTGCCAGGGCGCTGGTCCTGTGTCCGGGCGGCAACACGGGCGACGCCCTCCATCAGTCGGGCGTTGCCGAGGGCATGCGGCGGATCTTTGCCAACGACCGCCTGCAGCCCGGGGTCGGCGTCGACCAGTGCGAGTTCGTCCTCCTTCCCGGTACCGAAGATCCTCAAAGGGCGGCGCAATCAAGAACGCGCAACTTGGCCACCGCCCGCCGCGCCGGACGTGACTTCCTCACCGCCGAGGCGGGGCGGGGCTCCGGGTAAGCAGCCCGGCCAGATCCGGCCCGCGGGCGCGTCCACCGAAGCAGGAATCACGGTTGCCGCGCTATTCTGAAGTCTGACGGCGAACGTAAGGCCGGCGAGCGGGCAGGCCGGCGCCGGTTCGCTCCACCTCGCCGGCACGCGCCAGTGCCGCGGAGCGCACCACGTGGCTGATCCAGATCGCCGCATCCCCGGAGTCGATCCTGGCGCCGGCTTGGCCGACGATCGCAGGGACCGGTTCTCCTATCCCTTCACGGCGCCGGAGATCAGGATTCTGACTATGAATCGCTGCAGCACGATGAATATGGCGATGGCGGGAAGCATCGCCATCAGACTTGCCGCGGCCAGCAGGTGCGTGGTGACGATCGCTTCGCCCACCGTCTCGGCGTACTTGGCGACGCCAACCGAGATCGGTTGCAGGCGCCCCTTGCCGATCAGGATGAACGGAATCAGGAACTGTGACCAGGCGTTTATGGTGTTGAACAGTACCGCGGCGGCGATCCCCGGCATGGCGACGGGAACGATTACTCGAATTACGCTCTGCAGCCGCGATGCTCCGTCGATACGGGCCGCTTCGTCCAGGCTCTTGGGAATGGAATCGAAGAAGCCCTTCAACAGCCACACGGTAAACGGAATCTGCACGGTGATGTAGATCAAGATGAGCCCGTGATGGGTATCCAACAGGTTCAACCGGATGAAGTAGCGGTACAGAGGCAGGATAATGATCAGTGTCGAGATCATCTGAAACAGCAGGATGGCCATCAGGATCTGTGTTCTGCCCTTGAATCTGAACCGCGAAAACGCATACGCGGCGGGCACCGTAACCAGCAGGGTTCCGAGCACGGTAATGATCGTGATCTTGGCCGAGTTGAGCATGTTACGGGGAATGGTGGACTGCTCGAAGATGGTGCCGTAATTCTCTATCGCCAGGCGGCTCGGAAACAGCTTCGGAGGGTAGGCGAGAATATCCGGGATGGTCTTGAGAGACAATGATATCATCCAGGTTACTGGTCCCCAGAATACCAATACGACAACTATATACGACGCGTATATCAGGATCTTGGTGCCATCAAGACGGCCGCGGGAGTGCATCATATCCTGCTACGCTGCCAATCTATTCCGCAATGTCCTCGTCCAACTGAAACAGCTTGTAGTAGACGACGGTCATGACCACAGTAATGGTAAGCAGCAACACCGCGATGGCGGAGCCACGGCCCATGTTCCAGTAGGTGAATACCTGTATGTAGGCGGCCAGGGTCAATACCTCGGTGGTGCCGGCGGGGCCGCCCGAGGTGAGCGTTGCAATCATGTCGAACGTGTTGAAGCTGGAAATGGTGATCAGCACCAGGTTGATGAACAGGATCGGCTTCAGTTGTGGCAACGTTATGTGCAAGAACTGCTGCCAGGCGCGCGCTCCGTCCACCCGCGAGACCTCGTACAGTTCGGCCGGAATCCGTTGCAACCCGGCGTACTGCAGAATCATGCAGAATGCGGCGCCGCCCCACACGTTGGCCCCGATGATGGAGATAACCGCATACAGCGGATCGAGCAGGAATGGAATGCGCTCCATGCCGAGCGATTGAATGAAGTGATTGATGATGCCGGAGCTGGCACTCGACAACAAAGTTTTCCAGAGGATACCGACCAGCACGCCGGGTATGATCCAGGCCGTGAGAATGGCCGTTCGCGCCAGGATGCTGCCGTATACGTTCCTGTCTCGGCCGGCGTGGACGGCCAGAGCGATCAGCAGGCCGAGTGGTATCTGCAGGGCGCAGTTGGCGGCGACGAAAATGAAGGTAATGGACAGCGACCAGAGGAAATCCTTGTCGCCAAACACCTTGGCATAGGAGGACAGCGTATACGAATATTCGGGCTCAATGATCGATGCGGTGGTAAAACTGAGCCGGACAACGTCGAACAGGGGAAGGACCATGAACAATGCAAGGAACGCGATCGCCGGTGCGAGCCACGCCAGGCGCGACCCGAATTCTTTCGCTGCTCCGATTCTTGTCACAGTCCTCCCTCGAAAGAACGGGGCCCCGGATGTGCCCGGGGCACGCCGCTGTTATTTCATTTGGTCGAGGGTGCCCTCCCAGAAGGCATCCACCGCTTCCTCGGGCGTCAACTGGCCCAGCAGCATTGCCTCGTAGGCATTCGTCGATTCGCCACTCATTATCTGCATGGTGTTGCTCGACGGCCACGGCTTCGCCTCTGCAAGGACCGCGGAAAGTTCCTGGAAGAAGCGGCTCTGAAAGGCGGGATAATCGTAAACGCTTGCCCGCGAAGGCGGATAGCCGCCTGCTTCACACCAGCCCGCCATGCCATCCGCACTGGCATAAAGGTGCATGACGAGATCTACTGCCAGCTCCAGTTTTTCGGCGTCGTCGGAGAAGAAACCATAGTTCCAGCCACCGGCGGCGGCACTGCGCGGTGCGTCGGCAGTCATTTGCGGGTAGTGGGTCAAGGCCCAGTTGTCGACCTCCTCGGGGGACATCGCCTGCTCAAGTTGACTGGTCCACATATTGCCCAGAAAGAACGCTACCGTTCCCCTGCCCATCTCGGTCGCCCAGTCCATGTTGTTGGCCAATTCCAGCACGTTCAACGACATCAGGCCTTCGTCGACGAGGGTCCGGTAGACGGCAAAGATGTCGATCATGGCCTGCCGGTCTTCCGGGTTGCTTCCGAAGGTCGGTTGTTCGTTGTCGTCGTACCAGGACCTGCCCTGAGAAGACCACATCGGGAATATCAGATGGTACAGCGGCGCGCTGACCCCGCCGATCGGACTTTCCATGCCCTCCGCCTGCAGCTTCTTGGCTGCGGCAATCAACTCGTCAAAGGAACGCGGCGCCTCCGGAACGAGATCCTTCCGGTACCAGAGGCCGCCGGTCCCGGTGTTGAACTTGATTCTCTTTATCTTGCCGTCCGCCGGATCGATCATGATCTCGTGCGTCCATGGGAAGAAGTCGTCAAGCTCATCGCGGATGAACTCATCGATAGGCTGCAGCCACTGGTTGTAGATGGGAAGATCGGGCATCTGGACGGCGTCCGGAGCCCGGCCGGAGGCTGCTTCTGCCGCCAACTTGGCATAGAACGCGCTCGCGTCCCCGCCCCAGATAACCGGCTCGATCTTGACGTTCGGGTGCGCTCGCGTCCACTCTTCCAGCTTCTCCCTGAGATACGACGTGCGCGCCGGGATGTCAGAGAACGGCCCGTAGACCTGCTGCGGAGACCACACCAGGGTAATCTCTGCATTCGGGTTGCCGATCCGTTCCGGCGTTACCAGGTCGATGCCCTCGGGAATCGTCATGGCGCCTTCTTCGGCGGCGGGCGCTGCCAACAGCGCAAGCGGGAGTAGCATCCCTGCCAGCGCCACAATCGAGGTAATGTATAACCTCTTTGTCACTTCTTTTGCTCCTTTGATAGGTGTGTTGTCTAGTACGTTCGAGATGGTGCCGGTAGCATGGCATATCGGCGCCAACATTCCTGGATCTAAGGCAGTCTCACCTCCTTGCTTGCGAGTCGCGCGTGCGTTGCGTGGCCGCATGTTGGCGCGGCGACTCAGCGCACATCCGAGACCGAATTTAGGCGAAAGGCGGCCTTGTTGTCAACGCGATGGCGGTGCGGGGCGGCCGGATGGCGGGGTTGCCACGGACCAAGGGATGGTCTTTACTGGCGCGCATGAGTGATACCGGGGTGCTGGTGTGGGACGAGCGCCAGCCGCGCCAGCGGGAGGCGTACGACAACTTTCTGGGCAACGCGATCGCCGGCCACCTGCGCGCGCAGGGCGGGCTGGCGGTGCGGTCGGCCGGGCTGGACGACGCCGATCAGGGTCTGACCGAAGCCGCGCTCGATGCCAGCCGCGTGCTGGTGTGGTGGGGCCACGTGCGGCACCGCGACGTGCCGCCGGAGACCGGCCAGAGGATTCTGGACCGGGTGGTTGCGGGGCGGCTGTCCCTGATCGTGCTGCACTCGGCGCACTGGGCCACCCCGTTCGTCGCGGCGATGGACCACCGCACGCGCGAAGATGCGCGCCGGCTGTTCCCGGGCAACGGCGGCGAGCGGGTCGAGTTCGAGTTCGTGGAGCCCGAGAACCGCTACCAGGCGCCGGCCGCGGACGCCGTGGTTACCCCGTCCTACCAGCCGCGCAAGTTTCCGGGCGGCCTGACCCGCGTCCGCGTCCACCTTCCGATCTGCTGCTTCCCGGCATGGCGCGCCGACGGCGAGCCGAGCTTCTCGCGCACCCTGCTGCCCGATCACCCGATCGCCGCCGGTATCCCCGCGGAGTTCTCGCTGCCGCAATCAGAGATGTACGACGAACCGCTGCACGTCCCCGATCCGGACGAGGTGATCTTCGAGGATCGCTGGCCCACCGGCGAGTGGTTCCGCGGCGGCATGGTGTGGCAAATCGGGCGCGGCCGGTTGTTCTATTTCCGCCCCGGCCACGAGACCTATCCGATCTTCCACCTGCCGATCCCGCTGCGCGTCATCGAAAACGCGGTGCGCTGGCTCGCCGCAGAGAGCGGTTGAGCGCTTGAGCGGGTAGGGCAGGTTGCGCCCGCAGCCTATCGGAAGATCTGCGTGATCGGCCGACCTTCCCATGCGTCCGGCAGCGGCAGGCCGAGCACGTGCGCGAGCGTCGGAGCGGTGTCGAAGATGCGTACCGGCCCGTCGATCCGGCCACGCCGGCTGACGGTGGGGCCGGCGGCGATCCATGGAATCGTCACGTCTTCGGGCATGTCGGTGCCATGCGTCTGGCCGTGGCCGCCGTGGTCGCTCTGCACCAGGATGAAGTAGCGGTCCAACAGGCCGGCCTGCGCGAGGTGCTGCAGCAGGATGCCGATTGCCTGGTCGGCGATGCCGATCTGTTCGATGTAGAGGTCGGACATCCACCCGTGTCCGTGTCCGACCACGTCCACCATGCCGAGATAGACGAAACAGAAGTCGGGCTGTTCGTCCGCCAGGTATGGTGCGGCGACCCGCGCCAGCGCCAGGTCGGCGTGCCGGTCGCCATGGTTGTCCTTGAAGTAGGAACAATCGAGCGATCCCGGCGTTGCCAGGTCGCGGAGTTGCTCCCAGTTGTAGAAGAACGCGGTCTTGCGGCCCGCGGCGTGAGCGGTTTCGGCGATGCTCGGCACCGGGCGGACCATCGGCATCCAGGTGTTGGTGGTAATGCCGTGCCGCGCCGGGGGTACGCCGCGAAACATCGAGGTGTGGCACGGCAGGGTGGAGGAGGGAACCACGCTCTGTGCCTCGAACGTGTACGCCCCGCGGGCGATCAGGCGGTCGAGGTTCGGCGTGTCCGCCTGTTGGAGCCCGTCGGGACGGCACCCGTCGATGACAATGAGGATCGCGCCGCGGTTCAAAGAGTCATGCATTCGTCGTTCCTGTCAAACTGATGAGGCCGGCATGGTACGTTCCCCGGTATCCGCGCACAAGCCGTTACGCGAAAGTGCGGCGGTGGAGGACATGATGGCGAGAACGAGAATGGCGCAGTACGGCACCAGGCATGGACACGCCGCCGGCAAGCTGCAGGCGATGCGGGACAACGACTGCGTGGAGGTCGCGGGCGTGTTCGAACCGGGCCCGCAACGGCGGGCCGCGCTCGCGCAATCGGGAGGCGCTTTTGCGGGCGTGCATTGGTTCGCCGACAAGCGCGAGATGCTCGACGACGAAAGTATCGCGGCGATTGCGTCGGAGGGGCTCAATGCCGAGAGCCTCGATCAGACCGAGGAGATCGTCGCCGCCGGCAAACACGTCTGGTACGACAAGCCCGCCGGCGACGATTGGCCGCAGTGGCAGCGCGTAACCGCCGCCGCGGAACAAAGGGGGCTGCTCATCCAGATGGGCTACATGCTCCGCTATCACTCCGCCTTCAGGCAGGTCACCGACTGGGCCCGATCCGGCTTCCTGGGCGACGTGTTCTCGGTACGTGCCCACATGTCCACCTGCTTGGCCGAAGATGCGCGGGCGCTGATCGCCGAATCGCACCGCGGCGGTATCTTCTTCGACCTCGGCGGCCACATGCTCGACCAGGTGGTCTGGATCCTCGGGCGCCCGACCAATGTGACGTCGTTTCTCAGGAACGACTCCGGTGCGGTGCCGGCGTTTCAGGACAACACGGTCGGAGTGTTCGAGTTCGATCGCGCGCTTGCCATTGTGGATATCGCCGCGCTGGAGACCCGCCCGATGGCCCGTCGCTTCGAGGTGTACGGCAGCCGCGGCAGCGCCATCCTCGTCGAGCCGTTCGAGCCCGGCGGGCAGATCCGGCTGTGCCTGGCGGAAGCGAAGGATGGCTACCGCGCAGGCGAGCAGTTCGTGAAGCTCGCCGGAGAGAGCCGGCAGCGCACCTACGAACTGGAGTTGGAGGCCTTCCTGGCCACCATCGAAGGCAAGCAGCCACCCGACCGGCCCCCGTCGCACGAGTTGCTCGTACAGGAAACCCTGCTGCGCGCAACCGGAGCATTCCGGTAATTCATCTTACCGGTTATGATGGTAACCGGTAACAAGAATGATCGATTCAGGAAGTCTTATAGAGGCCCTCAAGTCCATGATCCTGGACTACCAGGAGATGAAGTTGCCAACCGGCGTGCCCCGGCGCCTGCGCATCGAGACCGTGCCCGGCAAGGCGACCGTTTGCATCGGCGTACGCCGTGGCGGCAAGTCGACCTACCTCTACCAGGTGATCGCGCGCCTGCTGGAGCAAGGCGTCGCGCGCCAGAACATCCTTTATCTCAACTTCTTCGATGACCGGCTGCACCACCTGCGGTTCGGCGACCTCGGCGTGATCACCGATGCCTACTATTCCCTCTATCCGGAGAAGAAGGACGTTGAGACAGTGCACTGCTTCTTCGACGAGATCCAGGCGGCTCCGGGATGGGAGCCGTTCGTCGACCGCCTGCTGCGCACCGAGCGGTGCAAAGTCCATCTTACGGGATCGTCGGCGCAGTTGCTGTCTCGGGAAATCGCGACTCAAATGCGCGGGCGAGCGCTGTCCTGGGAAATCTTCCCATTCTCGTTCCGGGAGTATCTTGACTATCGAGGCATCGACGGTGACGGCGACCTGTCGACCAAGCGGCGCCTCACCATCGTCAAGGCGTTCGACGAGTACTGGGAACGGGGAGGCTTTCCCGAAGTCGCCGGCAGTAGCCGCGATCTGCGAATCAGAATCCACCAGGAGTACTTCAACGCCGTTCTGTTTCGGGATCTGGTCGAGCGGCACGATGTCGCCCACCCGCGGGCAGTATCCGATCTGGCCCACCGGTTGGTGGACAATGCAGCTTCGCTTTACACCGTCAACAGCCTCACGGGCTATCTCAAGTCGCTCGGTCACAAGGTGCCAAAGGCGGCGGTGTCGGAATACCTGGAGTGGTTCGAGGACGCCTACTTCCTGTTCACCGTGCGCATCTTCGACGCGTCGGCGGCGCGCCGGAATGCCAATCCGAAAAAGGTGTACTGCATCGATCACGCCCTGGTCACCTCGGTGGCGTCGGGGATCCTGGTCAACTCCGGCCATCTGCTGGAGAATCTTGTGTTCGCGGCGCTGCGGCGCAGGTATCCGGAGATTCACTACCATCGAACGCGAACCGGGCGCGAGGTCGATTTCGTGGTTCCACGCCGTGGCCGGCGGCCGCTGCTGGTGCAGGCATGCGAATCGCTCGCCGATCCGCGCACGCGCAAGCGGGAAACCGCCGCGCTGGCCGCTGCGATGGCGGAGTTGGAGTGCGGGACCGCTACCATCGTCACCCGCAACGAGCGGGAGCGGATCGAGATCGGCGCCGCGGCCATCGACGTGGTGCCGGCCTGGCGGTTCCTGCTCGATACCGAAGTAAATTGCTGATCCTGTGGAACACGCGCCGGTGCCCGGTTCCACGACTGAACAGGTGCGTTTCGCTACCAAGTAGCAGGAGCTGTTCTTCGGGCTGACCTTGGTGATCAACGTCGCCGGCCTTGGCCATCACTTGGTGGCCCATTCCGGCCTATGTCAACTTGGCCACGGTGCGAAGGTGCGGTGCCCTATGTGCCGCTGTTGTTCCTGGTGTGGACCGACGACCACACCACCTATGCCATTTGTTCCGATCGCGGAAGCAACCTGCAGACTGTTCTCGCACGGCTCTTGATGTCGATGCCATTTGCGGGATCGGCAGTCTTCGTGCAGTCGGGAACGGACGCGAAGACTCGCACTCCCAACTACGCTTGTACCCAGGTGGCGCGGTGGCAGACAAGGTAAGTGCGATAGTTGCCGTGAGGCGACAGTCCGTGGCGCTCGACGTCGGTCGAGGTCACGTACTAAGCTGCCGGGCCATGACGCAGCTGAACCGCGCCAAGACCTCCGCCGTGCGCACCGTGACCATGCCCATTGGCCGCTGCTGCCGGCGGTAAGAGCGCACGTCGATGGCTCGGAAGCCCAACTTCGTATTCATCTTCGCCGACGACTGGGGATGGGGCGACCTGGGCTGTTACGGCCACGACACCCTCCGCACGCCGCACCTCGACCGGCTGGCGGCCGACGGGCGGCTGTTCACGCAGTTCTACGTCTGCTCGGGAGTGTGCTCGCCGAGCCGCGCGGCGGTGATGACCGGGCGTTTTCCGGCGCGCGAGCAGATGCATGGCCACTTGTCCGACCACGAGATGAACCAGGCTCGTGGCATGCCCAACTGGCTGGACCCGGGCGCGGCGACCTACACGCGGCTGTTGCAGCAGGCCGGCTACCGGGTGGGCCACTTCGGCAAGTGGCACCTGGGCAACGGACCGGGTGCGCCGGAGCCGAGCGACTACGGCATCGACGAATCGTTCGTCAACGCCGGCGAGGGGCCACAACTGGAGTTCGCCCGCGAGCGCTGGGCGCCGGGGCTGCGCAGCCGCTCCAGCGAGTTCATCGTGAACCACGCGATGCGCTTCATCGAGCGCAGTGGCGATCAGCCATTCATGGTCAACGCGTGGCTCAATGACACCCACGCCATTCTTGATCCCACCCGCGAGCAGCTCGAGGCCTACGGCGACACCGGGCCGCAACTCGTCGACCATCCCGGCGCCACCGCCATCTACTACGCCGCCGCCACCGAGGCGGATCGCCAGATCGGGCGCCTGCTCGACCGCCTCGATGAGCTGGGCCTTGCCGACGATACGGTGGTGATTTTCTCGTCCGACAACGGGCCGGAGGACATCCTGGTGCGCAACGCCGCGCACAGCGGAGTGGGCAGCGCCGGTCCGTTCCGCGGGCGCAAGCGCAGCCTGTACGAGGGCGGCGTGCGGGTGCCGTTCATCCTGCGCTGGCCGGCGGGCGGCGGTCCGCGCGGCGTGGTGGACGACGCCACACCGTTGTGCGCCGTGGACCTGCTGCCCACCTTCTGCCGGCTGGCGAGTGTGGAACCGCCGTCGCCGCTGCAGCTCGATGGCGAGGACATGAGCGACGTGTTCGCCGGCGCCACGCGGGAGCGGCGCACGCCGCTGCTGTGGGAGTGGCGGTTTCGCATTGTCGGTCACGTGCTGAACCGGAGCCCGATGCTGGCGCTGCGCGACGGGCCCTGGAAGCTGTTGGTCAACCCCGACCGGGATCGCCTGGAGCTGTACCACGTGCCCTCGGATCCCATGGAGCTGGACAACCGCGCCCGCGACGAACGGAGGCTCGCCGACGAGCTGGCCGACAGGGCGCTCTACTGGCAGCGGGAACTTCCGGCGGGACCGGTCGACGCCGGTGCCGGCAGCAACGCTTACCCCTGGCCGCGTGCGGCGGCGCGTTGAGCAAGGCACCGCGGGCGTAATGCCGATGCATCCGTCCGGTGCATTGGGCGGCCACCCGGGGAGGGCGGTTGGCGGGGCGGCGTTTACGCCCTCTGAAAGGTGCCGATGCCATTGCGAACGCGTCGATTTCATTCCCGAGGAGATGCACATGAACCATTCCGCAACCGATCCCGTAGTCCAGGTGGTGGAGCAGTCGGCTCCCGATCCGCGGTTTCCGACCTGCCGGTTTCGGCTGCAGCGGCCGTTGGCGGCGGGTACGCTGGTGCGCTTCCGGGCCGGTGGCACGCAACTCCTGGCCAGCGTGCGCATCATAGCGGTGCGGGTGGAGGGCGGAGCGCCGCTGCCGTTCGCACACCGCTACGAGCGCGCCGAGATGGAAACTCGCTGGCGCTGGTACATCACCACGATGACCATGGCCGTGGTACGGCTGCCGGAGGCGTTGCCGGCAGGGGCAGCCCTGGAGGTAAGCGCCGAGTACCAGGACCGCCGCATGCGCGGTGAGCGCGTCACCGGCAGGCCGACGCCGCAGAAGTCGCGGGACCGCTACAGCGGGCTGTCGTGGTGGCTGCAGGCGTTGGCGATCGCCGGCGTCGACGCAGAGCAAGGCGAGCCGGTGGCGGCGCCGTTCGAAGTGCGCTTCGTGGCCGGCGAGCCGGATCGCCTCGCCGCCTACCTGCGCCATGACGGGCGCCTGTCGGTGCAGCACTTCGACCGCGTCGGCAACCCCGCCGCCGCGACCGGTAGCATCGTGGTGGATGCCGCGCGCCGGCCAATCACCGTGCCGCTGGCCGGCGGGCCGGCGGCTACCAACGTGTCCGTGCCGGCAGCGGCGTTGTCCGCCGCCGGCGGAGCCGCGCAGCACGAGGATGCGGCGTACGCGGCTGTCTCCCCGGTGGCGGCTTCTGCTCCATCGGCGCCGTCCGCCGGCCGCGGCGCGGCGCGACCCGTGGCGTCCGGCAGCGGGCTGGAATTGCCCATCGCGGGCACCAATGGCAGGGTCGTGGTGCGCGACGATGCCGGGCGCAGCGCGGTGAGCAATGCGCCACCGTTGGCGCTGGACGGCACGCCGATCTTTTTCGGTGAGTTTCACTGGCACACGGACTTCAGCGGCGACGGCCAGCGCCCGACTGCCGATGCCTTGCGCAGCGCGCGCGACGAGTTGGCACTCGATTTCGCCGGGCCGGCCGATCACCTGAGCCCCGCCGGCACCTACCGCGGCAGCAGCGCCGAGCGCAACGTGACCCGCACCGTGGCCGAGCAGGCCGGCCTGTGCGCTCCGTTCGAGGAGCCGGGCCGCTTCTGCGCGGTGCCGGCGGCGGAGCTGAGCCGGCGCTACGGCCACGCCAACATCTACGCCGACAGTTGGGATCTGCTGCTGGAGCTGACCGGACGCTTCGCAGCGGAGTTGGCACCGGCCTGGGAGCGGCAACCGGACCGGTACGACCTGCCGTCGCTGGTACGGTTGTGCCCGCCGGGCCGTGCGCTGGTGGTGCCGCACCACACCAACATGGACTCCTACGTGCGCGAAGGCGTGGTGCGCGAGGATGGCCGGCCGGCATGGTGCGCCATGCATTGGCCGCAGCCGGCGAACCGCGACGTGGTGCGCCTGGTGGAGATGGTGCAGACGCGCGGCTGCTTCGAGGCCGAGGAGACCGACGAGTGCTGGCGCATCTGGGACGGCGGCCTGGGCGGCAGCGTGCGCACCGCCCTGGCGCGCGGCTACCGGCTCGGCTTCGTGGGCGGCACCGACAACCACAGCGGCTGGCCAACGCGCAAGGGCGACGGCTTCTGCGGCCTCACCGCCATCCAGGCGCCGGCTCTGGCGTGGGGCGAGCTGTTCGGCGCCCTGCACGCGCGCCGCTGCTACGCCACCACCGGCGCCCGCATCGTCGCCGACGTCACGTTGAACGGACACCCGATGGGCAGCGAATTGCGCCTGCAGCCGGGCGCCGAGCGCCGCCTGCGCGTGCGGATCCGCGGTACCGCGCCCCTGGAGTGCGTGCAGGTGATCCACTGCGGCCACCTGCTGGCCGAGCTGCCGGTTGCGGACGGCAGTCCCGACCTGGATGCCGAGTGGACCGACGACCGCCCCGGCCGCCCGCTGCAGGACATCTATTACTACGTGCGTGCCCGCCAGCAAGACGGCGAGTGCCTGTGGACATCGCCGTTCTGGATCGACCTGCCCGACGATTGACCGGCGCGCATTCGCGGTTTCGCCGGAAACACGCTTCCCCGACCTGTCATCGTGTATCCTGGGTTCTGACGACGAGCGGGGAGGTGTGATGGAACAGTTGCAGTTGGGACTTGGCGGTCCGCGGGTCAGCCGGTTGGCGTACGGGTGCGCGGGGCTCGCCGGTGCGTGGGATGCGGGTGCGTTGACGTCCGCTCAGCGGTCCACGGCGCTTGCCGCGCTGGAGGCGGCGCTGGAGGCCGGGGTCACCCACTTCGACCTTGCCGACGTGTACGCATACGGCAAGGCGGAGCAGGCGTTTGCCGGCATCTGGGAACTGCAGGCGGGGCTGCGCTCCCGGATCACGGTGCAGACCAAGTGCGGGGTGGTGCGCTCCGCGGACGACACTTCCCGTGCCGGAACCTACTATGACTCCAGCTTCGAGCACATTCTGGATGCCGCGCGCGGCAGCCTCAAGCGCCTGCGGACAGAGTACCTGGATCTCCTCGTGCTGCACCGCCCCGACGTACTCCTGGAACCCGAAGAGGCAGCGCGTGCGTTCGACCGCCTGCACGCCGCCGGGGAGGTGCGCCACTTCGGCGTGAGCAATTTTGCGCCGGGGCAGATCGAACTGCTGCAGGCGGCGTTGGACCGACCGCTGCTGGTGAATCAGCTGCAGGTGAGCCTGGCGCATCCCGACCTGATCGACGATGCCGTGGTGGTGAACGACGCGCTGCCGGAGCGCCCCGTGCGCGGCTTCGGCACCCTGGCCTACTGCATGCAGCGGGGCATCACGGTGCAGGCGTGGGCGCCGCTCGGCGCCGGCCGGCTGGTGCGCGACGACGTGGCCGAGGAGGCCGGCTCGCGGCTGCATGCGGTGCGGCGCGAACTCGCGTCCGTGGCCCGCGAACGCGGGACTCATACCGCCGCCGTCGCCATCGCGTGGATTCTACGCCATCCGGCCGGGATTCAGCCGCTGCTGGGCGGGCGGACCCCGATGGAGATCCGGCAGGCCGCGGTTGGGGTGGACGTCACGCTGACCCGAGCCGAGTGGTACCGGCTGTTCAACGCGAGCCGCGGTACGCCGGTGCCGTAACCGTGGACGGCGTCCCGAGGCCGCGGCGGCCGCGGCACCGGCGCGAGACGCGGGGCACGCGCTCCGGTACACTCGCCGCACAGCGCGGGTAAAGGCTGAGGAGGGTGCATGGCTGAGCCACGGATAGGGGTGTGCGGATCGCACGCGGAACTGAGCGCGGTAGCGGGATCGATCGACTTCGCCGAAGAGGCGGTGCAGCGGCTGCTGGTGCCGGAGCAGCCTGATGCGGCATTCACGCCCCCGGACCGTGCGGCGCTGGAGGTGCTGCCCATTCCGGTGGCCAATATCTTCCTGCCGGGCGACCTGCGCTCGACCGGCCCGGCGGTGGACCTGGAGCGGCTGCGCCGCTACGCGCGGACGGCGTTCCTGCGCGCCCGGCAGGTCGGAATCGGCATCGTGGTATACGGCAGCGGCGGCTCGCGGCAGGTCGACGAGGGGTTCGACCGGGGGCGCGCCGAGCAGCAGTTCGTGGAAGCGCTGCAGACGGTCGGGCCGCCGGCGGCCGAGGCCGGCATCACCGTGGTGGTGGAACCGCTCAACACCGCCGAATGCAACCTGATCAATAGTGTGACCGAGGGCGCGGAGGCGGTGCGCGCCGCGGGACACCCGCACGTGATGCTGCTGGCGGACCTGTACCACATGCTGCGCGAGGACGAAGGTCCCGACGCCATCGAACGGGCCGGTGACCTGATCCGGCACGTGCACGTGGCCGAGGTGGCTGAGCGTACGCCGCCGGGCGTGGCTGGCGACGACTTTCGCCCGTTCCTGTGCGCCCTGGCCGGCATCGGCTACGCCGGCGACTACTCGCTGGAGTGCCGCTGGAGCGACCAGGTCGCACAGGCCCCGCCCGGCGTCGCGGAGCTGCGCCGCCAACTCGCATCGATTGCGTAACCCGGCGGACCCCTCAGGGTCAGCCCGGAATGGCACCGGGAGGGGCATCGGTCAGCGCCGAGAATGGGTTGACCACCGTTACTCCGTCGAACACCTGGCCGGCGTTCAGGTCCTCGGTCAGAAGCTGGTCACAGTCGAGCATCCGCGCCGCTTCGATGATGGCGGCATCCCAGTAGGACATGCGCCACCGCCTGGTCGCCGTGAGCGCCTCCCGCAGCAGCGCAATCGACACTTCCTGTACACGGAATCGCTGCCAAGTGGCGATGAAAGCGACCGCGTCACCGTGGGGCAGGGGCTCGGCGCGGGTCGCTCGGGTGGCCTGGACGTAGAACTCCTGCAGCACCTGAACCGAGAGACACAGGTCCGCGGCGCCGAGCAGTTCCGCCGCGACAGCGGCCTTGCCGGCTTCCGCCGGGTCGGTGCTTACGCTGTAGAGCAGAACGTTGGTGTCAACGAAGCGCATTCCGGTCACCGCGGTCATTGCGGTCATTGCGGGCGTGCAGCGCCTCCCGTGACAGCCGGTCGGATGCCGCGAACCTGAAGCCGCGGCTGTGCAGCCGTTCCCGCAATTCGCACTCCTCGCGGCGAAGCCGCTCGAACGGGGTCTCCTCCAAGGCGACCTCGGTCAGCATCTGCCGCACCATCGCCGAAACCGACGTCCGTCGTTCAGCCGCCCACATACGCGCCCTGTGGTAGACCTCGTCATCCACAGAAACTGTGATGTTCCTCATTCATTCACAGTAGGTGCCCCGCCGGCTGCCGTCAAGTCAATCGCCTCGAGCGCATGCCCAACAGCCTTGACTTGGGCCTGCCGGTGGGGCGAACTTCGTCCGCCATGGCTGGAGCGGTCGACCACATTCGCGCGGCACGGAGACATCTCAAGACCATGACCATGGCGGCGGTGCGGTCGCTGGACGACCGCGGCTGGGTGCTGGCCGGCGATTTCGGGCTGCGCTTGCTGCGCGTGCTGTTGCTGCTCTCGTTGTGGCGCACGGTGCTGCCGGAGACCGGCGCCACCTCCGGCATGACGCGCGCGGCGGTGCTGACCTACACGCTGATTGCCGAGGCGTTCGCCAGCCAGCTCACCCTCGGCACCGGGATCGAGCTGGCGCTCACGAGCGGGGATATCGCCAACCGGTTTCTGCGCCCGGCAGGGGTGTTCGGCCAGTTCACGGCGGAGATGGTCGGGGCCGGCCTGCGCGATCTGCTGCTGTTCTCGCTGCCGCTGTTCTGCCTGGCGCCGCTGCTGGGGGTCAATCCGCTGCCGGCGGGCGTGGGCGCGGCGCTGCTGTTCGCGTGCAGCGTGGCACTCGCGCTGCTGGTGGCCGCCGCGCTCGACTTCATCTTTGCGAGCATCATGGTGCTGCTTGAGCACAGCGTGTACGCGATGATGAAGCTGCGCACCGCCGTCAGCGCGCTGCTGTCGGGGGCGGTGATCCCGCTTGCGCTGATGCCGTGGGGGATCGGCGAGGTGTTCGGCTACCTGCCGTTCGCGGCGTTGGCGTCGGCCCCGTTGCGCATTTACACCGGTACCGGCGATGCGCTGCTCCTGCTCGCGCTGCAGGCGGCGTGGGTGGCGGTGCTGTGGCCGCTCGCCCACCTGATGTGGAGCGCCAACCGCGAGCGCCTGGTCACGCACGGAGGCTGAGTTCGAATTGGCTGCAGGCAGCAAGCGCGTACACAACAACGGCCATTACGCCATGCAGTTCGGCGCAAGCCGAACTGCGGTTGTTGGCCGACAGGCCAACACCACGCACGGAGGCTGAGCGGATGTCTGTATTGACGACCGTCGCCGCGCGCTGGCGGGTGCAGGCGCACCTCGACTTCATGTGGATGACCAAGGATCTGCGCTTCTTCCTGATCAACGTGGTCGGCGACGTGATCCTCAATCTGGCCGGCGTCACCGCGGTGTTCCTGCTCGCCGAGCGGTTCGACGGGATCGGCCTCTGGGCGCGCGACCAGGTAATCTTCATGCTCGGCTACGCGGCGCTGGTGCGCGGCTTCCTGGACGTCGGCTTCAGCTACAATGTGCTGCACATCAGCCGCCGCATCGGGCGCGGCCAGCTCGACCACCTGCTGGTGCAGCCGCAGCCGCTGTGGATGGGACTGCTCACCGAGGGGTTCATGCCGTTCTCCGGGTGCTGGTCGCTGCTCACCGGCGCCGGCATCACCGCGTGGGCGGTCGTTCAGCTCGGCGCCGGATTCCCGGTGCAGTGGTGGCTGCTGTTCGGCGCCAACCTGCTCGCTTCCTGCGCCATGGCGCTGGCGTTCTCGTTCCTGTGGGGCGCGCTGGCGTTCTGGGCGCCGGTGGCCGCCGAAGAGATGTCGAGCCGCGCGGTGGGCTTCCTCTATCAACTCAAGGCGTTCCCGCTCGACGGCTTGAGCGCCGTGGTGCTGACCGGCATGCTCACCGTGCTGCCGGTCGGCTTCGTCGCCTGGTATCCGAGCCGCCAACTGCTCGGCATCGCCGCGCCGCACCTCTGGCACACGCCGCTGGCCGCGCTACTGCTGGCCCTGGTTGCCGGAATCGTATTCAAGAAGGGAATGGAGCACTATGCACAGACCGGATCGCAGCGTTACATCGCCTGGGGACATCGCGGTTGAGCTGCGCGAGGTCGACAAGACCTTCTACCAGCGCCAGCGCTCGGAGCGGTTTCGCGACGTTCTGACCAACCTGTTCCGGCCCACGATTCGCGAGATCCGCGCCCTGCGCGGGGTGAACCTGGCGATCCGGCGCGGCGAGATCGTCGCCTACGCGGGGCCCAACGGCGCCGGCAAGTCCACCACCGTGAAGCTGCTGTCGAGCGTGCTCGCGCCCACCGCCGGCACCGTGCGCTGCCTCGGCATGGACCCGATGACCGAGCGGGTGCCCTACGTGCGCCGCATCGGCGTGGTGTTCGGGCAGCGCACCGAGCTGTGGTGGGACCAGCCGGTGGCGGCCAGCTTCGAGTGGAAGCGGGTGGTGTGGGAGATCCCGCGCTCGCGCTACGATGAGATGCTCGCCTTCGTGAAGGATCTGCTCGGCATCGGCGAGTTCTTTCACACTCTGGCGCGGCAGCTCAGCCTGGGCCAGAAGATGCGCGCCGACATCGCGCTGATGCTGCTGCACGAGCCGGAGATCCTGTTCCTGGACGAGCCCACCATCGGCCTCGACGTGCTCGCCAAGCGCAACATCCTCGACTTCATCAACACCCTGAACCGGGAGCGCGGCGTGACCGTGATGCTGACCAGCCACGACATGGACGAGCTCGAGCAACTGGCCGGGCGCATCGTGCTGATCGACCGCGGCCGCATTGCCTACGACGGCGACTTCGTGGAACTGCGCCGCCGCTTCGGCGACCGCCGCCACCTCACCATCGATACCGGCACCGCCGATCCGCCGACCCTCGCCGGCGTCCGGTCCACCGGCAGCGACGGCAACCGCCACCGTTACACCTTCGACGCCGCCCGCACGCCGATCACCACCCTGCTGCAGCAGGCATCCGCCCAGACCGTCATCCACGACGTGGAGACCCACCGCTCCCGCATCGACGACGTCATCGCCGACATCTACCAGGACTGGAACACCGAACACGGATGAGCAAAAAAACGGCCACGGGATGTACTCCCGTGGCCGCTCTCCTGGGCGATCAGAATCGCCCGATTCGGGTTTCGGGGCGTTAGTAGCCCATCTCCTTCTTCATGTTCTGGTCGATCCACACCCAGCCGGAAGCCTCCAGCCACGTGTTGTAGCTCGCGAGGTAGGATTCGCCGTAATAGTTCTGAATCCACGGCCACCAGAAGCGGCCCTGTACCTTGACCGCCTGCGGAATGGCGATCGCCTCGTTGAGCAGGTAGACCGACGCTTCCTTGATCAACTCGTTGCGCTTTTCCGCGTCCAGCTCTTTTACCAACTGCTCCACGAGCGCGTCGTAGTGGGAATCGGACCAGTCGGTGTAGTTGCGGGTGTGCCCGGTGGTGAACCGCGGCAGCGTGCCCACCGGGCAGCCGCCGCAATGGCCCTGCCGGATGGAGCCGGTATAGGTCCGCTCGCGCGCGTGGGCGCTCCACACCGCGGCCTCGAAGCCCTGCAGGTTGACCGTGACGCCGATCTTCTCCCACTGGTCCTTGAGCAGCGCCCCGTCGGTCATGAATTCCGGCCAGCCGAGGGTGGTGTAGTCGATGGTGAAGCCGTTCGGATAGCCAGCGTCGGCGAGCATCTGCTTCGCCTTCTCCGGGTTGTAGTCGTACAGCATGCGCGTCTCTTCCGGCAGTTCATCCATCGGGGTGTAGGACGGCATGATCGGGTCGACCGGGAACCAGTGAGTGGGCAGCTGCAGGTCGCCCGCCTGGCGCAGCTTCTGGAAGCCGGTCAGGTCGGTGCCGACCATCATGGCGCGGCGCACGTCGCGGTTGTCGAACGGCGGTTCGGTGGTCTTCAGGTAGGCTGTCGATCCGAACGAGATCGGAAACCGGTGCGAGTTCAACTCGGGCGCGGTCTCATCCAGCGTCTGCCAGTGCACGGCGAATACCGAACTGGCCATGTCGGCCTTGCCGGTGCGCAGCGCGGCCACCATCGACGCCTCGTCGGCGATGATCGGGACGATCACCTTGTCCACGAACGGAAGCTGATACTGCTGGCCGTCAATGGTGGTCTTGTCCCAGTAGTTGGGGTTGCGCTCGTAGGTCACGTGGGAATCGATCTCGTAGCCGCCGAACAGGAACGGCCCGGTACCTACCTGGTTCTCCAACTTGTCCATGCCCGCCGCCTCCATCTCGGGAGGAGTGATGGCGGTCGTGCCGCCAAGCGTCAGGATGTTCAACATGCCGACGTCGAGTTCGGTGAACTCGATTACCACGGTGTGGGAGTCGGTGGCGGTGATGTCGCCGGACACACCCTTGAAACGCGCTCCGGCGGGCGCCTCGCGAAAGTACTTCAGGTCGGCGACGACGTCTTCGGCGACCATCTCGCGATTGTCCATGAAGTCGACCTTGTCCGCGGCCCACATCACGCCCTTGCGCAGGTGCCAAGTGTGTTGCTCGGGCGTGACTTCCCAGCTCTCCAGCAGCAGACCGCGCGCGTACTTGTCGGGCAGCGGGCCTACCAGGGTAAAGGGATACTCGCCGGTGCCCTTGGGACCGTACTTCTCGTGGTCCCCGAAGCGCGGCGGTTCCTGGATCAAGGAGAGAAAGAGCGTTGTGTGACCCTGGCCGTCGGCCGGGTCGGGGCTTTCGGGACCGAAAGTGAACGCACCGCCGACCGCGGTCAGGGTGCCCCCGTACTGCGGGCCGCCGTCCCCTGCCGCGGCCATCTCGCTGTCCTGCTCTCCTGCCGCGGAGAGCCACATTGCCGCGGCGGCGAGGAGCACCACGGCAAATCCATAGGTCTTGTTCATGCAATACCTCCTGTAGATGCGGTCACAAATGACCGACGGCAGGTTACTGGCGCCCGCGAGTCGTGTCAAACCCCGTTGCCGGGTCGCCCGAGTCCGAGCCGAACTCCCGTGCCCGCGGCGGCGCCGGTCAGCGCCCGGACTTGATGCGCCGCCCGGTCCGGACCACCTTGGCGCTGAACCGTCCCACGCCGCCGCGCAGCTTGGGATCAAGGATGTCGCGCGCGGCGTCGCCGAACATATTGGTGCCGTATACCACGGTGGCGAGGGCGAGCCCCGGCCACAGCACCGTCCACGGCGCCACGAACATGAATTCGCGGCTGCGCCCGCTGAGCATGGCGCCCCAACTCGGAAACGGCGGCTGGATGCCGAAGCCGAGGAAGCTGAGGCTGGCCTCGGACAGAATGATGGCCGGAATGCGCAGCGTGAGCAGGATCACGGCCGGCGCGAGCACGTTGGGCAGGATGTGGCGCAGCAGAACCCGGGTGGTGCGCCCGCCGATCGCCGACGCCGCGGTCACGTAGGCGTCTTCCTTGGTGCTGATCACTGCGCCGCGGATGATGCGCGAGCCGGTAATGCCTCCCGCCACCCCGAGCACCACGATGATCGGCATCATGCCGCCGCCGAGGAACGCGATGATCACCATCAGCACGATCAGGTCCGGCAGCGACATCCAGGCGTCGACCAGGCGCTGCGTGAGCAGGTCGAAGGTGCCGCCCAGGTAACCCGATATGAGGCCGATCAGAAGCGATATCAGCGTTGCCAGGGAGGCGCCGGCCAGTCCCACGATTACCGACACGCGCGCGCCGTAGATGACGCGGGTCAGCACGTCGCGGCCCAGGTCGTCGGTGCCCAGCCAGTTGGTGTCGGACGGGGCGGCCAGCGGCTGCTCCATGTTGGTCTCGTTCATCCCGTACGGCGCCAGCACGTCGGCGAGCAATCCCACCAGCAGCAGCAGTGCGGTGATTACTGCGCCCACGGTGCCGAGCGGCTTCTCCTTGACGATGCGCCGGAAGAACGTGACCACCGCCGACCGGCGTGCACCCTCCGGCAACCCGACGCCGCTCATGACGCGCGGATCCTCGGATCCAGGAAGCCGTAGGTGAGGTCCACCACCAGGTTGATCACCATCAGGCCGATGCTGAAGAACAGCATGATGCCCATCACCACCGGGTAGTCGCGCACCAGCAGCGACTCCACGATGAGGCGCCCCATGCCCGGTAGCATGAAGATCTGCTCGATAATCACCGTGCCGCCGATCAGAATCGGTATCTGCAGGCCGACGATGGTGATCACGGGTATGAACGCGTTCTTGAGGGCGTGCCGGCTCACCACCAGGGCCTCGGCCAACCCCTTCGCCCACGCCGTCCTGATGTAGTCGTTGCGGATCACCTCCAGGGTCATGGTCCGGGTCATGCGCATGGTGCCGCCGGCCATGGCCAGTGCCAACACGACCGCCGGTACGAGGAACATCTTGATGTTGCCCATCGGGTCGTCGGCGAACTTGATGAGCCAGATGGAGGGCATGTAGCCCCACCAGATCGACGGGTAGACGATCACCAGCGTCGCCAGCCAGAAGCCGGGCACCGAGATCGACAGGATGGCGAAGCTGCGCCCGACGTAATCGCCCCAGGTATCCTGCCGCAGGGCCGAATAGACGCCGATCGGGATGGCGATGAGTTGCGCGATCACCAGGCCCATCAGGCCCAACTCCATGGTCACCGGTATCTTCTTGAACAGCAGTTCGGTCACCGTCAGGCGCTCCCGCCAGGAGGTGCCGAAGTCGCCCTGCAGCACGCCGCTGAATTGGCCGTCCAGGTTCGGCGCCACGCCGAGAAAACGTCCATACTGGACGATCAGCGGTGCGTCGAGGCCGAGCCTTTTTTCCAGCTCTTCACGGTCGAGCTCGATTTGGTCCGCCGATTCCGCCAACTGTGCGATCATCACGTCGATCATGTCGCCGGGCACGAGGCGCATGAGCAGGAACAGCATCACGCTGATCAGGAACGCGGTCGGGATCATCAACAGAAGACGGCGGATTATGTACGCGCGCAACTTGGCGTCCTTCGTGCAGCCATGGGCAGGGCGATCTTAACAGTGAGCATTGCGCCGCACAACCTCTGTCAAACGGGCGCGTGGGCGGGGTCGGACGCGAAGCTGAACGAGTAAAGCCGGGCGCCGTTGAGCGTGAATCGGAGCCGGACGGTGCGGCCCGCAAGCGCGCCGACAGGCGGGTCGCTCCACGTCACGGTCGCATCGGTGGCGGTGCTGGCTAGCTCGCCGCGGGCCAGGACGCGGCTTGCCTCGGAATCGAGCACGGCTACGCCGAGCGCGCCGATCGGGGACAGGTCGGCGGTGACGCATAGCGGGGAATTGTTCCAGGCGAGCGGGGCGGTCTCCACGGTTGCGGGACGGTCGCCGCGCTCCTGCTCGTAGTACGCGAACCCATCGGGACGTAGCGTCGCCAGGCACAGGAAGCCATCGCGCCAGCTCGTATGCTGGTAGTTGCTGGCGCCGTAGTAGAGGCGGATCTCGTCGTGCAGGATCACCGGGCAGGCGGCCGCGTAGGCGCAGCCCCAGTCACAGCTGCCGACCAGGTCACCATTGGCAACAAGCGGGGAGCCGGGACAGACACGGTGCCAGGTGACGGTGTCGGGGCTCCAGGCGAGTTCGGTCCACACCCGGTCGGTGTGCTGGTCGTGGATCGCCGGCAGGCCGAGGTAGAGGTTGGCGTGCCGGAACACCGGCATCGAGTAGATCTGCAGGTTCTCGTCGATGCCTTCGAACACCGCGGTGGCCGGGGTCCAGTGCAGGAAGTCGGTGCTGGCGGTGCGCCCCACCTGGCGCGGCGGCCAGGCGCCGCGGATGCCGTCCACCGCGGCGGCGCCGGCGGTGCGCGGATCGCGCAGCCGCGTGAAGCCCGCGTACTCGCCGCGCTCCTCCACCCACAGGGCGTGGTAGTGGGTGCCGTCCACCTGGTACGGATTGACGGCGGGGCAGGGGTGGAACCGCCCCCAGCGGATGCCGTCCGCCGAGAACGCCATCGCCAGATCCTGCTCTTTGAACGACGTGAACATCTTGTAGCGACGGGAAGGGTCGGGCTCTCGCGCTTCCTTGAGCACCCCGGCGCCGTGCGGGCCGCGCAGCACGATGTTGTTGGCCCTGCTGCCCTGGTAGTCGACCAGACCAAGCTCCGGCTTCTGCCACGCGATGCCGTCGCGCGAGGTTGCGTAGCAGAGCGCCATATCGCGGTCCGGCGGGCCGGTGTAGAGGGTGCTCTGGCGTTGTTCGAGCGTCATGCCATCCGACCGGTGGTCGACGCAGAACGGGCTGTACCAGCACTTGTAGAGTTGTTCCTCCGCGTCCCACAGCACGTTGGGATACAGGTTGTCGAAGCGCATCTCCCACGGCCGGTCCTCGCCGAACAGCGGGTTGGCCGCACTCTTCGCTGCCTCGGCGACGCACAGCCGCGCGTTGTCGATGCGGTCGATAACCCGCGTGTCCAGAACCAGGTGACGTTCTTCCATGCTCCCGCTCATCTTGGTCATCACGTGCGCCAGTTGGCCGTCAGTTCGGCCAAGCCGTTGCCTTCGACACGACTGGCCGACGAAGATCGTCGGGTAGCTCAATGGTGGTACGCATGCCGGGACAATAACACATGCGCGTTATGGAACGGCGGCTACGCGTCGGGACTGCAGCAAGTCGCCGTTGCGGCGTCGGGCCGTCTGAATCACAGTGGACGGGAGGCCGACCAGTTTGAGCCAAATAATTGATTCGAGTCCGTTCGCCGACGCGCTGGCCGCCTGGGACATGACCGGGGGCGACCGCGAGACGACCACCGGGCTGGCGGTCCGGGGTGCGGTCGAGCTTGGTGTTCCGTTGCGGGGCGCACAACGAGAGGCCTCGATTGCCCGCGGCGGAAACGGGACGGTCGCGCGGTTCTCCGGCGGGTATCTTCGCGCAGCCACACCCGCTGATGCCGGCCTGCGTGGCGATGCGATGAGCCTGTGCATGCGGCTGCGCGACCCGACCGGACGCTGGCAGGCACCCCTGTTCGCCCGCGACGACCGCGGCGACGCGCTCGCGGAGATCCTGTACGGGACCGACGGGGCCGCCAAGCCGGCGCACTACGGGAGTGCCGGAGAGCCGGGGCCGGCCACGCCCTGGTACCACCTGTTTGCCGAGGAGGGCGGCCCCTGCCGGCTGGCCGGCACGCGGGCGCTGCTGGAGTACCGCTGGCGCACCCGGCCGGCGGCCGCGGTGATCCGCTTCAACGAGCGCCGCGGCGCCGGTGATCCCATCCTTTCCGAGGCGCGCGCCGGCGTGCTGCACCTGGGCGTACCGGTCGCATTGATCGGAGCGAGCGAGTGGCATGACGTCGTGTTCCGCTTCAACGGCCCCAACCTGGAGCTGTTCGTGGACGGCGTGCTGGTCGACGAAGAGTGGGGCTACGGTGCGCTGCACCGCTTCGAGCCGCCATTCCTGGTCGGCGCGGCCTGGCATGATGGCGAGCTGGCCACCGGCTTTCACGGCCAGGTGGACCACGTGGCATTGTGGGAACGCGCGTTGAGCGACGCCGAGATCGCCCATCTCAGCGGTGTCGCGGCGGCGGTCGAGCAACGGGCGGTGGAGATCCTGGGACCGGAAAGGACGGTGCCTCATCACTGGCGGCCGCGCGGCTACAACGCCTACGCCGGCGACTGCATGCTGCTGTGGGACGGGGCTCGGCTGCACCTGTTCTACCTGTTCGACCGCCGTCACCACACCAGCAAGTGGAACCTGGGCGCCCACCAATACGCCCACCTGTCGAGCGCCGACCTGGTGCACTGGGAACGCCATCCGTTGGCGATCCCGCTCAGCCACACCTGGGAGTGCGCCATCGGGACCGGTGACTTCCTCCACCACGCTGGCCGCTACCATGCGTTCTACACCGATTGCGGTGGCCGCTGTCAGTTCGAGGACAAGCCGCACCGGGGCAGCGGCGTGTTTCACGCCGTCAGCAGCGACGGCATCCGGTTCCGCAAGGATCCGGCACCCGTGGTCCCCACTACGGACACCGGCTGCGCCGACTGCTCGATCTTCCACGACCAGGACAGCGGCGCGTTTCACCTGCTGACCCAGGAACGGTCCGCCGCCGGCGCGCTGCAGGTGGCCCACTACCGGTCCGCCGATCTTGCCGCCTGGCAGCGGGAGGCGAAGCCGTTCTTGCCTGCCGGCACCATGGGCGCGTGTCCGCACCTGTTTGCCTGGAATGGTTGGCACTACTTCGCCATGGCCAACCGCCTCTGGCGGTCGCGTACGCTCGCCGGCCCTTGGCGGGAACAGACCCCGCCGCCGCTGGCCGGCCTGAACTTTCCCAAGACCGCGCCGTTCGCCGGCGGCCGCCTGCTGACCGCGGGCTGGATCGGCCACGCCGGCTGGGGCGGCGACCTGCTGTTCCGCGAGCTGGTGCAGTTCCCGGACGGCATCCTGGGCACCAAGTTCGTGGCGGAGATGATCCCGGCCAGCGGCCCGCCGCTGGCGCTGCGCCCGGAGTCGCTGCACGGCGAGATGGCGTGGGACGGCCGCCGCCTGCGCATGGCCGCAACGGATGCACAAGACGCGTCCGCGCGCGTAGCCGCG
The DNA here is from genome assembly GCA_002238925.1 of Spirochaetaceae bacterium bin103. Lineage (GTDB taxonomy): Bacteria > Spirochaetota > Spirochaetia > SZUA-6 > Bin103 > Bin103. Next base: position 56,669 of record MPNH01000032.1, read on the forward strand.
GTTCCGGGCAACGTCCGAATCCGCCTCCGCGTCGAGGCGTCCGGCGCCACGTTCGGTGTGCGGCTCACTGATGCCGCCGGCAACGGGGTCGCCGCACAGGTGAATCCGCTCCGGCGGTGCGTGGCAATCTCGGGTCCCCTCGAGCGCACCTCATCGGGCGGCGAGCAACCGGGGTTGCAGCCCGTGGAGGGACTGGACCGTCCCTACACCCTCGACCTGTTCGTGATCGGTGGCATCGTCGACCTGTGCGTCGACAATCGCTACACGGTCGCCGCGCGCCGCGTCGGCGTCGCCGGTTCCGAAATGCGCTTTTGCGCCGCCGGCGGCCCCGCCCTGGTCTCGGGGATCAGCGTGTGTCCTCTTGGCGGCAGGTGATGAGCAGGCGGCCGGCTGGCTGCGCCGCTCAGTATGCCCGTTCTCTTCGCAACCGCAGTTTGATACACTTCGATCGGAGGATCAGATTGGTGGAGGGGTGGGGATATGGGTGACGGCGCCAACGGTTTGGCCGAGACCTATCGACGGGACGGCTTCGTGTTCCCGATCGAGGTGCTCAGTGAGGCCGAGGCAGGATCGATCCGCGCCGACCTGGAGGCGGCAGAGGCGGAGGTGGCGGACGATCCGGAGCGCAGCGCGCTGCTGCGCGGCAGCGTGAACCACCTGCTGCCGTCGTTCGACGCGCTGGTCCGCAACGAGAATCTGCTGGCGGCGGCCGCCCAGGTGCTCGGGCCTGATCTCCTGGTATGGAGCGCGGGCCTGTTCATCAAGGAGGCGCACACGCCCAAGGTCGTGACCTGGCACCAGGACCTGACCTACTGGGGGCTGGACGACGTCGAGGAGACCACCGGCTGGGTGGCGCTGTCGCCGGCGACTGTCGCCAGCGGTTGCATGCGGTTCGTGCGGGGCAGCCACCGGCGCCGGATCGTGCCGCACGTCGACACGTTCGCCGCCGACAACCAGCTCAGCCGCGGCCAGGAGATCGCCGTCGAGGTGGACGAGGACGATGGCGTGGCCGTCGAGCTGCACACCGGCCAGGCTTCGCTGCACCACGGCCACCTGTTCCACGCTTCCGGCCCCAACAGCACGGACGACCGCCGCATCGGCGTTGCCATTCGCTATATCGGGCCCACGATGCGCCAGCGGACCGGCGAGCGCTGGATGGCCAGGCTGGCATGCGGCGAGGACCGCTACGGACACTTCGACCTCGCCGATCCGCCGCGCGGACGCCTGCACGAGGCGGACTTCGAGCGCTGCAGGCGCGACGCCGCGGTCCGCCGCGGGACGCTGTTCGCAGGCGCCGACCCGAGTCGCAACAGCCGGCGCAACTGACCCGGCGACCGGAACGGCCGATCGGCGCAATGTAAGAGTGCCTGTGCGATGCCTTCGGTGGCGCGGACGTCGATGCCGCTACGATCCGTAGTGGTGCCGTGCCGCGATGAATCGCATGGTCGCGGTGTCGACTCGATAGACCAGACGGTGTTCCTGGTCGATGCGCCGCGACCAGGCGCCGGCAAGTTATCTCCGCAAGCAGAGCTTCGGCACCTTCCGGGTCATACAGAAAGCCACTCCTGATCGACACCAACGTGCGCATCGACTACGGGTAGCGTCCATGCAAGTGGTGCCGGAGGTACAGCATCCGAATCGCATCGGACACCGACAGTCCCATGGCTTGTAACGCTTCCGTGGCTCGAGCTTTGGTGTCGCTGTCGATGCGCGCTCGCACAAAGGTGTCGGCACTCACCTGGCTGACCTTCTCGGTCTACTTGACGTCGCTCTATTGTAGTCACAGCAGCGCCCCGGTCAAGGCCGAGGTACCACATCGGGTACGACGCTGTGGCGCGGCGAGTCGGAACGGTGCTGCACCAGGACGCGAGTCGGCACGGTCGAACACTGCCAGGAGTAAGCACCGCCACCGTCACCATTTCGTTCACGCACTGCGCGCGGGTGCCCGCCTCACAACCACCCGGTCAGAGGGCTGCTCGACACCGACGCCGCGCGATCGGCGCCGAGACGGCCGCCACCGCCGCACAGCCGCGGGTCGAGCAGGTCGCGTACTGCGTCGCCGAACATGTTCAGGCAGTACACGACAATCGTCAGGCACAGCCCCGGCCACAGCGCCAGCCTCGGCGCCACTTCCATGAACTCACGCCCTTGCCGGATGAGCATCCGGCCCAGCTCGGCACCGAGATCGGCAGCCCGAAGCCCAGGAAGTTCAGCGCAGCCTCGCTCGACGAACTCGACCAACGACGGTCGTCTTCCCGTGGCGCGGGATGACCGTGCCGCACGTGCCGGCTCCATTGCGCGTCGCACCCTGGAGACGATAGAGTCAGTGCCTGAGGTCGCCACAGGCTACGATATTGAGCACGCCACCCACGCATCCGCGCATTCCCTACGGCGAGGCCGACTTCCGGCGCATCCGCCTGAACCGGTGGCTGTACGTGGACAAGACCCGCTTCCTGCGGCGTCTGGAGGAGCAGGAGCGCTACGCCTTTCTGATCCGTCCCCGCCGCTTCGGAAAGTCGCTGTGGGTGTCGCTGCTGGAGAACTACTACGACCGCTTCTGGGCCGACGGCTTCAACGCCACCTTCGCCGGCACCGACATCGGGCGGGACCCGACCGGGGAACAGAACCGCTACGTCACTTTGCGCTTCAATTTCTCGATGGTCAACGACAAGCTCGACACCCTGGAGCGGGAGTTCGAGACCTACTGCCTCATTGAGCTCCGGGGAACGCTGGAGCGGCATCCCGACCTGTTTCCCGAAACGGCGCGGCGGCGCATCCTGGCGCCGGCCTCCATCGCCACCAAGCTTGCCGAGCTGTTCCGGTACGCGGGCGACCACGACATCCCGCTGTACGTGCTGATCGACGAGTACGACAACTTCGCCAACACCGTATTGGCGTACCACGGTGCCGAGGCGTACCACTCCTTCACCCACGGCGGCGGCTTCTACCGCAACTTCTTCGCCACCCTGAAGGGCGGGGCGGACCGCAGCGGCGGCGGCCTGGAGCGGCTGTTCATCACCGGCGTGTCGCCGATCACCATGGACGACGTCACCAGCGGCTTCAACATCGGCACCAACATCAGCCTGGAGCCGGACTTCAACGAGATGGTCGGCTTCACCGAGGCAGAGGTGCGGCATCTGGTGGAGAAGTACCGCGACCTGGGCGTGTTCAACCAGGACCCCGCGACCGCCATGGGAACTATGGGCCAGTGGTACAACGGCTACCGGTTCGCCAAAGCAGCCGAGACCGACCTGTACAACACCGACATGGTGCTCTACTACCTGAAGCATTCGATGCCGAACCGAGACGTGCCGGAGTACCTGATCGACACCAACGTGCGCATCGACTACGGCAAGCTGCGCCACCTGCTGGTGACCGGACGGCAGCTCAACGGCAACTTCGACCTGCTGCGCGACGTGATTGGCGAGGAGCAGGTGGACACCCGCATCCAGCCCGGCTTTCCGCTGCAGGACCTCACCAAGCGGGAGAACTTCCTGTCCTTGATGCACTACTTCGGGCTGCTGAGCATCCGAGACGTGCAGGGTGTGC
>MPNH01000033.1 GCA_002238925.1 Spirochaetaceae bacterium bin103
ATCCCACCGGTTGGCATATGAGAGAAGGGAGCTTCTCCGCGCACACGGCGATGTCCTGCTCGATCTGGATGCGGCTGAGACGGTCGCTACCGCCCTTGGCTTGCACGGGCACCACGTAATGGGAGCCGCGTTTGTCCAAGCCGACATATATCTCGTCGGTTTCGACTCGGCGCCGAGCCCAACGCACACGGTGAAGCGGTTCTTGACACGCCCCACGCGCCGCCTACGATGAGCGCCATGCGGATCGATTTTGGCGGAGAAACGGTAATTGTAACCGGCGGGACCGGCGCGCTTGGGGGCGCGGTGGTACAGGGCTTCCTGGATGCCGGGGCGCGGGTGCTGGCGACCTATGTGGTGGAGGCGGAGGTGGCGCCGTTCCGGAAGCGGTTTGCCGGGCAGGCGGAGCGAGTGGCGCTGCAGCGGTGTGACCTGCGCCGTGCTGGCGAGGTGTCCGCGCTGTTCGAGCGCGTTGCGCCGGACTCGCTGCGCGCGGTGGTCAACCTGGCCGGCGGCTACACCTGGACGCGGGTGGCGGACGCGGACGACGCCGCGCTGGAGCACCTGCTGGACCTGAATCTGCGTACCACCTTCACCGTGTGCCGGGCGGCGGCGACGGTCCTTACGGCTGCCGGCGGCGGCGCAATCGTCAACGTGTCGGCGCGGGCGGCGCTGCGGGGCGAGGCCGGCAACGGCGTGTACGGCGCAACCAAGGCGGCAGTGCTCGCACTAACGCAGTCGCTGTCGGCCGAGTTGAAGGATTCCGGCGTCAACATCAACGCCGTGTTGCCGAGCATTATCGACACGCCCGCGAACCGCGCCGCGATGCCGAATTCCGATCCCGGCAACTGGGTGGCGCCAGCCGCCCTGGCCAACGTCATCGTGTTCCTCGCCTCCGGCGACGCGGCAGCGATCCACGGAGCCGGCATCCCGGTTTACGGCTTGGCCTGAGCCACCGTTGGCGGGGCGCGGGAGACGCGGCAGGCGGGTGGCAGGACTGCCTGGGGGCAGCCCTGCCGGTGCCGCCTTCGGTAGGGAGGTTAGCGGTAGTCGCCGACCTCGTTCAGGAAACGGCTGTGCGCCGCGTGGTGCAATTCGACGTAGCGGTCAATGCCCATGTTCTTCATCTGCTGCACGTAGTCGTCCCACTCGTCGTCGATGTTGCCGGCGCCGGTGATCCAGCGCGCCTGGTTGGTCTTCCAGAGCGTGTCGATATCGGTGCGCAGCGTGTTGACCTCGGTCTGCTCGTCGGCGGCGAACTCGGCGCGCACCCACTGCTCCTTGGCCTTGAAGCGCACGTAGTGCTCGTAGTACTGGTCAAACAGGAACTGGGTGGTCTTGTCCATGGCGAGATTGGGACCGAAGTCCTCCTCGCGAAAGATGCTCGGGAAGGTACCGGCGGTGGCGATCTGCGCACGCCGCTCGGGATCGATCGGCTGCGGCACCCACACGCCGTTCTCCTGCGCAATGCCCTCGGGCGCGAACCCGAACTGCGCCTGCACGCTGTTTTCCAGCGTGTAGAAACGGTCCACGAACGCCATGGTGTGCTCGGGGTAGGGATTGACGTCGGTCATGAACCATACGTTCTTGATCGCCAGCCGGCCCGGATGCACCCACATCTCCGGCTCGTAGCCGGGGGCGCGCAGCGGCGGAATCGACTCGAACTCGCCGCGGTTGGCGGTCGCGTCGTTGACCGGGGTGAAGCCGCGGCGGGCGACCACGAAGCCGTAGATGTTGCCGGAAGGATCGTCCACCTTGGCGTTGAAGTCGTTCGAGTTCATGGTGAAGCTCTCCGGATCGATCAGCCCCTCGCTGTACAGATCGGCCATGTAGGTGATCATGTCCCGGTAGCCCTGGGTAATCGGCGCGAAGTAAGCCTGGCCGTCGCGGATCGCGATGCCGTTCTTGGTGGGCATGCCCCAGATGCCGTACATGGAGCGCAGGTGCTGGGCGAAGCCGTCGTTGGTTACGAACGCGAACGGAATCTCGTCCGCCTCGCCGTTGCCGTTCGGGTCACCGTCGCGGAACGCGATCAGCACGTCACGCAGTTCGCCGGTGGTGGTCGGCGCGTCCAGGCCCAGAGCGTCCAGCCAGCGCCGGTTGACCATGTAGTTCTGCTCCAGGTAGTTGGACTCCAGGAAGTGGAACCGCGCCAGCGCCTGCATTTGACCCTGCGGGTTCATCATGTAGGCCAGCGCCTCCGGCTTCTCGGCGAAGATCTGGTCCAGGTTCGGGGTATAGCCCTTGCCGAGGTGCTGGCGCAGATCAGTTACCACGCCCTCCTGCAGCAACTGGGCGATCAGGTTCTTGTGCAGACCGGTAACGCCGAACATCATCGCCGGGTAGTCGTCCGACGCGAACACGATCGACATCTTTTCGGTGCTGTCCATCAGCACCCATTCCAGGTTGACGCCGGTCGGCTCGGCCCAGCTCTGAATCCAGGGGTTGTCCTCCGGATCGTGGGTCCAGGTATGGCCCGCCACCATGGTGATGGAAGGCTCGATCGGGAATATGCCGGGCGCGGTCAGCTCGTCCGCCGAGGCCATTTCCTCGCCCTCCGGCCCCGCGAACAGGGCGGCCGGGGTCACCAGCAGCGCTGCGGCGCAGATAAATGCGAATGCTTTTTTCATTGCATCCTCCTCTTTGTGATACGTCCCGCACAGGCGGGACCCGTTGCCTTAACGGCTCAATACGGCTCAATACGGTTCTGCAGAAAGTACTACCCTTTGATGGAACCGACCATTATGCCCTTGACGAAGTGGCGCTGAATGAATGGGTAGAGGATCATCAGCGGGGCGATGGCCACCACAATGGTACCGTAACGCAGCAGATCCGCCAAAAGCTGGCGGCGCTGGATCTCCTCCGGCGACAGCGCCTCCAGGCCCTCGCCGCCGCCGGACAGGAGCTGGTTCAGGATCAGCAGCCGCCGCAGCACGAGTTGCAGCGGATACTTGGCCTGGTCGTTGATGAACAGCAAGGCGTGGAAGAAGGCATTCCAGTTCTGCACCACGTTGAACAGCACCACGATGGCGATGATCGCCTGCCCCACCGGCAGCACGATGCTGACGAAGAACCGCGTGTTGTTGCAGCCGTCGAGCTGCGCCGACTCGAGCAGTTCGTCGGGGATGTTGGACTGGAAGAAGGTGCGCGCAATGATCAGGTTGAACACGTTCACGGCGTTGGGCAGCATCAGCGACCACACCGAGTCCTTCAGGCCGAGCTTGAGCACCACCACGTAGAACGGAATGATTCCGCCGGTAAAGTACAGCGTAAAAACGAAATAGAACATGATCAGCCCGCGCCAGCGCATGTCGCGGCGCGACAGGGCGTAGGCGGCGGGAATGGTAAGCACCAGCGAGATGATGGTCTGACCGACCGCGTAGATGAGCGAGTTGCGGTAGCCGAACATGATGCGCTTGTCGCGCAGGATGTAGCTGTAGCCCTCGACGTTGAAGCCGTCCGGCCACAGGTAGACGTGGCCGGCGGACACCAGGGTCGGCGAGCTGACCGACGCGATTACCACGAAGTAGACCGGGTACAGGGTGGCCACCAGCACCACCACCAGCAGCGCGACGTTGATGCGGTCGAAGATGCGGTCGGAGCGGCTGCGAAAATCTACCACCGCACCGCTACCACAGCGAGGTCTGGCCGATGCGGCGCGCGAGCCGGTTGGCCGCCACCAGGATGGCGAAGTTGACCACCGTCTCCAGCAACCCCACCGCGGTGGCGTAGTCGTACTGCGACTGCAGGATACCGGAGCGGTAGGTGTAGGTGGCCACCACCTCCAGGGTGGAGATGTTCAGGTCGTTCTGCATCAGCAGCACCTTCTCGAACCCGATGGTGAGGAGCTGCCCGAGGCGCATGATGAACAGGATCACGATGGTAGGCATGATCCACGGGATCTCGACGTGCCAGATGATCTGCAGCTTGTTGGCGCCGTCGCAGAACGCCGCCTCGCGCAGCGACGAATCGACCGCGCTCAGGGCGGCCAGGAAGATGATGGCGTTGAAGCCGGCGTTCTGCCACAGCTCGGAGAGCACGAACAGCGACGGCCCCCAGGAGGGGCTGGCCATGAAGAAGATCGCCTCCCCGCCGAGGAGCTGAATGACCGAGTTGACCACCCCGATGCGCGGGCTCAGGAAGAAGTACATGATGCTGACCACCACCACCGTGGAGATGAAGTGCGGGGCGTAGGTCACCATCTGCACGCTCTTCTTGAAAAAGCGGCTGCGCGCCTCGTTGATCATCAGTGCCAACGCCAGCGGGATCGGCCAGGTGGCCAAGCTGTACAGCGAGATGACGATGGTGTTGCGGATGACCGGAATGAAATAGGCGGAGTTGAAAAAGCGGATGAAGTGGGCAAACTCGTTCCACTCCGGCGCCGAGCGCCCGGAACGCAACGAGAAACCGTCCGTGAACGCTATGCGCAGGCCGTAGATCGGCAGGTAGCGGAACAGCAGCACGTGGATAATGGCCGGCAGCACGAACGCATACAGCTCCCACGAGCGCAGCAGGTAGCGCACGGTCTCGTGTATCTTCTCCGCGGCCGAGGGGCGGTGCAGCCCGGCCACCGCGCCAGCGTCGTCAGTCTGTCTTGGCATGCTCTCTCATCGGAATCGCCACCTTACCGGCAGCGGACGTTCTCGACAAGGCACCTCGCATCCCTCGCATCGGCATCAGAAAGGGTCGACATGCGCCACGACATAGCGCCTTGCGGCGGCGACCGTCAGCAGCGCTGCCGGAGGATGAGCTGTACCGGGCCGATGAGGCCGGAGGGGAGCTGGGCCCCTTCGTAGGCGTTGGCCATACTGTTGGTGACCCGCACCTCAAGCGTATGGCGGTCGGCGGCGACCGGAGCGGTGAGCGGAATGCGGTAAGGGGCCCACATGCGCACCCCGGCCGGCTCTCCGTCGAGCAACGCCTCGGCGATGTCGCCCACGGCGCCGAGGTCCAGTTCCAACCGGTCGGCGGCGGCCGGCAAGTCGAGCACGGTCCGGTAGCGCAGGGTGCCGGAGAACAGCTCCAGGCCGGGGTGCCGCGACCAGTCGCCGAGCCCCAGGCCGGGAATCGGCTCACCGTCCTCGCACCGCACCTCCCACGGCCCCCCGAGGACGAGTGCCTGATGGTCGAGGGCGAGTGTCCGCTCGCCGTATCCGTCCGCGTCCGGCGCAGGCGAGAAACCGGCCGCCGGGTCAACCGCCAGCACCACGCTCTCGCGGCGCGGCAGATGCAGCGCGACGGCCACTCCGGTGCCGGCGGTCCTGGCGCGCGCCGGCTGGCGGGAGCCGGCCAGCGCATCCCAGCACTCCACCCGCCCGGCAGCGCGCAGCGACACCTCGCCGGCAATCGTTTCGCCGCCCTCGTTGACCAGCAGGTAGAAGTCGATGCCGTCCTTGCGGTAGTGGATGAAACGCAGGTCGGGGTGCGGCGGATCGAGGCGCAGGTCGGGGGCGATCAGGCCGGCGAGGCGAGCGGGCAGATCAATCCCGTCGGCGAATTCGATTACGTGGCCGCCGGCGGCGGCGAACGCATCGAGCACACGCTGCGCCTGCTCGCCAAGCACCGGGCTCCCCTCCACCACCACGGCGCGGTACGCCTGCGTGCCGGCCACCAGCGTGGCGCCCTCCACCGATGCCTCCGCCACCGCGCGCGCGTCCAGGTACAGGAAGTCGATCTGGCGTTGGTAGAGTTGCTTCGCCGCCCGCCAGCCGATGGCGTTGCCGTCGCCCAGGATGGCCACGTCGCACACCTGCTCGCCGTCGCACAGCAGCCAGCTCAGGCGCTGGGCGTAGCGGTTGATCAGGCCCACGTAGGGGCGCCAGGTGTTGTGCAGACACAGGTCCGGCTCGCTCTCCCAGGCGCGGCGGCCGCGGATCGAGTAGAACACCGCATGCGGATCGATCAGGTTGTTGCCGCGCACCAGGTGCCAGTCGAACAACCATTTCATCTCTTCCAGGGTCATGCGCCAGCCGTAGGCGCCGCACACCTCGGTCAGGATGCGGCGCGCGCCCTGGATGCGCGCCCCGCTGGTGGCCACCTTGGCGGCCACGCTGTGGCGGCCCTCGATTGCGGTCGGCTGGTCCGGCTCGACGTAGCGCCACACCATGTCCTGGCCGGGAAGCTGGAACCAGCGCAACGGCGACAGCTCCTCGCTCTCCGCCGGATGGCCGGTCAGAGCGATGCCGTGCTCGGCGCACCAGCGCGCCTGGGCGGCGAAGAACACCTCCTGCAGCCGCGCCTGGATGGCGGCCTCGAAGCGGCGCCGAAACGGCTCGGTGGCGGGGCCGTAGTCCTCCCACAGCGCTGGCAGCCAGGGCCGCGGATCTTTACCCCAGCGCCCGGCCAGCCACTCGATCAGGCCGGGCGTGAACGGCCGGGGATCGGCGGGCCGCACCGGGTTGCGACCCATCACCTGCGGCTCGTCGGTGAACATTGCAATGATAGTGGTGCCGAAGAACTCCGCCAGGTGCTCGTAGTAGCGGTCGTGGGTGAGGCGCAGGAAGCAGGACACCGCATCCGGGTTGAGGATGTCTCCCGCCGGCGGCGCGGAGAGGCTGCCAGTCTCCTGCTCCGGGAACACGCCGCGGATATGGCCGCCGCTGTCCACCTGCCACACGCTCATCGCCGTCCAGCGCCCGGCCGGCACCTCGATGCGGACGATGTCGCGCGGCCGCGGCTCCAGCACGCGCAGCGAGTCCGGGTCCACCGCGCCGGCGTCGGTGCGCCGGCCGAGCACCGTGCACACGTGCCGGTCGCGCAGGCCGCGCCCGGTGTTGGGACGCCAGAACCCGTCAAACGGTCCGTCCACGGTCCGCTTCCACAGGCCCATCGCCCGGCTGACGTAGTCCGGGTTTTCCGCCACCACGGCGCCCCCGGCCGACCCCGACGGGTAGCTGCCCTCGTCGTACAGGATCACCTTCATGCCCAGCCGCGCCGCCTCCGCCACCAGCAGCCGCGCCAGGCGGAAGAACTCATCGGTCAGGTAGCCGACCCGGCGCGAGAGGCCAATCCGGGCATGCAGCACAAAACCGCCATAGTGGGCGTCGTGAAAGGCGCGCAGCTGGCGCAGCAACTCACCCTTTTCCAGGTCGTCGTTCAGAAACCAGAACGGAATCGGCCCAAACTCCCGCGGCGGCGACTCGAACGCGGCAAACACCCGCTTCAGATCCATTCTGCTGCCTCCCTCGCCGTTGCAGCATAGGTTGCGTTGGACAGGGCGCTCAATCGGCGGTAGCGTGGCGGGGATGAATACGGGGCTTTCCGCGGAGCAGGTCGGTGCCTACCGGGAGGACGGGTACCTGGCGCTTGCGGACTTTCTTGATGGCGCCGAGCTGGGGCGCTGGCGGGCGGCGGTCGACGAGGGCGTGGCGCAGCAGCTCGGCAATCCGCAGCCCGAGTCGAGCGTGTTCGACAACCAGGGACGCGACGACGATTACGCGCGCGTGTTCGTGCAGTGCGTCAACATGTGGAAGGTGAGCGTCGCGATGCGCGAGTTGGTGCTGGACGCGCGGCTTGGCAAGCTGGCCGCCGACCTGGCCGGCATGGATGGGGTGCGCCTGTACCACGATCACGCGCTGATCAAGGAGCCGTGGGCGAACCCCACCACCTGGCATACCGACAACCCGGTCGATCCGTTCTTCTCGCACCGCTCGATCATGCTGTGGATTGCCCTCGACGACGCCACGCTGCAGAACGGCTGCCTGTACGTGTTGCCCGGCTCGCACCGCAGCAGCCGCTTCGACACCGGCGGCGACACCAGCAGCGCGCGCATCGACGCGCTGTTCGACACCTACCCCGAGTGGCGGGCAATCGACCCGGTGCCAGTCGAGGTGCCCGCCGGCGGGGCGGTGTTCCTGAGCGGCATGGTGGCGCACGCCGCCGGCCCCAACATGACCCGCGGCCGGCGGCGCGCGTTTTCGATCCTGTTCATGCCGGACGCCGCCGTGTTCAACGGCCACAAGAGCGCACTGCCGGCCGTGGTTGCCTCCCGCCTGCAGCCCGGCGACCCGATCGTCGACGACGAGCACCTGCCCCTGCTCTACTCCCGCCGCTACGAGCGCTAGCGGCCGGTAGCGGATCCCAGGTAGGCGTCGCGCACGTCGGGGTTGGCCTTGAGGTCGGCGACCCGGCCCTCCAGCACCACGCGGCCCTGCTCGATCACGTAGCCGTAGCGGGCGATGTCGAGCGCCAGGACGGCGTTCTGCTCCACCAGCAGGATCGACACGCCGCGGTCGCGGTTGATGCGCGCGATGCCGGTGAACACCTCTTCGCGGAGGCGCGGCGCGAGGCCCAGCGAGGGTTCGTCCAGCAGCATCACCGACGGCTCGGTGAGCAAGGCGCGGCCAATGGCCAGCATCTGCTGCTCGCCGCCGGACAGGTAGCCGGCGCGGTGGTTGCGGCGCGCCGCCAGCAAGGGGAAGAGCTGGTACACCGCGTCGATCCCGCCCGGCGGGCGGGCGCGGCGCCCCTTCAGCGCCCAGGCGGCAGCGCGCAGGTTGTCGTCCACGGTCAGGTCGGTGAACAAGCGGCGGCCTTCCGGCACCGCAACCAGGCGGCGGCGCGCCAGCCGGTGCGGTGCCACGCCGTCCACGCGCCGCCCATCGAGCGCGATGGTGCCGGCCGTGAGCCGGCCGCGCTCGAACGGCAGCAGCCCGGCGATGGCGCGCAGGGTGGTGGTCTTGCCGGCGCCGTTGGCGCCCAGCAATGCCACGATGCGCCCGGTCGGCACGCGCAGGGAGAGCCCGCGCAGCACCGGTGCGCCCTGCCCGTAGACCGCCTCGATGGCCTTTACTTCAAGCACCGGCCAGGGTCAACGGGCCGGGCGGCGCGGCACCGGTCAGTCGTCGAGAACGATCCAGTCCGACACCGGATCCATGCGCCCGGTTGCCGAGTTGCCCTGGTAGATGCGCCCGACCGGGATGGAGCCGTCCCGGAAGGTCACCGGCACGCCGATCAGGCCGCCGGTGTCCCAGTCCTCGATTGCGTCCAGGGTGGCCTTCAGGTTGTCGCCGGTTAGTTCCAGGCCGGCGTCCATGGTGCGCTTTATCACCTCGGTCAGGATCATGCCGGAGAACCACGCCTGCAGCGCATACGTCGGCACGTACTCCACCTGCGCGACCTGGGCGATCAACCGCAGGGTGGCGGACTCCTCCTGCTCCCAGAAGTAGCGGTAGGGAAACACGCCCATGTAGCGGTCGGCGAGCGGCCCGAGCTGCCGGATGATCAGCGGTTCCATGGCCCAGAACGTGCCCATGAACTTGGCATCGACGCCGGTCTGCGCCGCCTGCACCATCACTTCCGGCCAGATCGTGGCAACGTAGCCGTGGAAGATCACGTAGTCGGGCTGCGCGCGGCGCAGCTTGAGCACCTCGGGGGCAACGTCGATGCCGGCCGGCTCGGTCTCGATCTCGGCGACGATCTCGATACCGAGTTCGGCGGCGCGCTCCCTGGCATACGGGATCGGGTCGCGGCCAAACTCCAGGTTGGAGTAGAACAGCGCCACGCGCGGCGCCGCGCCGTCGCTGCCGCCCTGCTCGGCGATGTACTGGAGCAGCATCCCGACCATCTCGGCATAGGTGGGGCCGGTCAAAAACTGGTAGGGAAACTTGTCCGGATCGGCGAGCACGGTGGCCAGCGAGCTGCCGCCCATCAACACCTTGTAGCGCTCGTTTACTTCCGGCGCGGACAACAGCGCAAAGCCGGTGGAGTCGCCGTAGAAGGCCACCACGTCTTCTTCCTCTGCCATGATCTGCTTGAATACGGCCAGCGACTGCTCCGGCAACGAGCCCGAGTCATGGCTCACCAGCCGCACGGGCCGGCCGTTGATGCCGCCGGTGGCATTCAGGTAGCCGAGGTAGGCGCCCATGCCGAGACTGCCGATCTCGCCCGCCTGGGCGTAGATGCCGGTCAACGGTATCGAGGCGCCCCACACGATCTCGTGCTCATCGGCAGCCAGCGGCAGCGCCGCCCCAATCAGTGCGGCGGCCACAATCACCGCCCCCAGACAGCGGCCCATGCCATGCACGAGTCGCCTGCTATCACTCTTCATCAGATTACTCCTTCGCTGCGGTTATAAGCATTATCCGCTTTCTTGTTCGACCTATAATACCAGCCAGACCGCCCGGTTCGAAGATCAGAAACAACACGATCAACAACCCGAACAACACTTCGCGCAACGGGGCCAGCAGGCCCGCCGCTAGCGGCCCGAACACGCCGGCGACCGCGGCAAGCGCCGACGGCGTGGCGGTCATGAAGATAGCACCAAGCAGGACACCCTGTACAGTTCCCATGCCGCCCACCACGATCGCCGTCAGGTAGAACAGCGACAGCTGAAAGCTGAACTGGCCGGGGGTCACCACCTTGTAGAAGTAGGCCATGAAGCCGCCGGCGATCCCGGCGAAGAAGGAACTGACCCCGAACGCGACAAGCTGGTAGCGGCGCGGGTCGACGCCGAGCACCTCGGCGGCGCTGTCGCGGTCGCGCATGGCCATGAAGGCGCGCCCGACGCGGGTGCGGAACAGGTTGCGTGCTGCGAGCAGGCTTGCGACCGCAACGGCCGCGATCGGGTAGTACATCTCACGCTCCGTGCTCAGCAGCAGGCCGCCGACCTGCGCCGGCGCGACGTTGGTGCCGCCGCGCCCACCGGTGACCGACTCCCATTCGTTGAATACGAAGCCCAGAATGAACTGGGCGGCGAGCGTGGCAATGGCCAGGTACAGGCCCTTGATGCGCAGCGACGGCAGCCCGGTGACCATGCCCGCGCCCGCCGCCAGCAACCCCGCCAGCGGCAGGCACAGGTAGAACGGCAGCCCCAGGCGGGAGCTGAACCACGCCACGCCGTACGCGCCCACTCCCATGAAGGCGGCGTGGCCCAGCGAGATCAGGCCGGCGTAGCCGGTCAGCAGGTTCAGACCCATGGCGCTGATCACGATGATCCCGAACAGGCACGCCATGTGCAGGTGGTAGCTGTTCCCGAACAGCGGCACGGCGACCAGCACCGCCACGGCCAGCGCGGCTCCGCCGGCGCGCCGCGCGGCCGCCGCGTGCCCACCGCCGGCTGCCGCCGCGGCCGAGTGCAGCGCAGCGGGGTGCGGCGCGGCGTCCACTTGCCCGCGGCGCCGAGGCTCGGCGCGCCCGGACCTGCTCGGCACGTTGGCGCTGGTGTCCGTTGCGCCGGGACCGGTCACAGCCGTTCCACCCTGGGCGCGCCGAGCAGGCCGTGCGGGCGCACCATCAGGATGGTCAGCAGCACCAGGAACGGCACCACGTCCTTGTAGGAGGCGCCCAGGTAGAAGCCGGTGACCGCCTCCAGCCAGCCGACGATCAGTCCGGCCAGGATGGCGCCCGCCAGGCTGTCAAGGCCGCCGAGAATCACCACCGCCAGCACCGATAGTCCGATGCGCCCCATGTTGGGATTGAGCGTAGTGATCGAGCCGACCACCACGCCGGCCAGCGCCGCCGTGGCCGCCGCGCACGCCCAGGTCACGTTGAACATCGCCGGCACGTTGATGCCCAACGAACTCGCGGCCACCTGGTCGGAGGCGGTGGCGCGCATCGCCAGCCCGAGGTTGGTGACCCGGAACAGCACCAGAAACACGCCAACGGCGGCCAGCGCGAGCAGGGCGCCGTAGCCGGTGTTGGCCGGGATGTACATGGCGCCGAGCACGATCGGCTGCTGAGCGAAAATCGGCGGCATGAAGACGTCGCGCGCCGACCACAGCAGTTGCACCAGGCCGTGCAGGACCGCGGCCAGGCCGAACGTCGCCATCACCGCCACGGTCTGCGAGCGTCCCTCCAGCGGGCGCAGCAGGAGACGCTCAACGGCGGTCCCCAGCAGTGCAGTTGCGGTCACCGCCAGCGGCAGCGCCGCCCACCAGGGGAGGTCCAGCACCGCCGCGCCGGTGAAGTAGCAGTAGGCGCCGAACATCATGATGTTGCCGTGCGCGAAGTTCACGATGCGGGTGGCGCGGTACACAATCACGTAGCCGAGGCCGATCAGGCCGTAGACGCCGCCGACCGCCAGCCCGACCAGGCTGATCTCGAGCAGAAATTCCATCAGCGCCCCCCCGTCACGATGCCTGCTCCGACTCGGCGCCGAGGTAGGCGGCGATCACCGCGGGGTCTTCGCGTACCTGCGCCGGGGTGCCGGCGGCGATCACCCGCCCGAAGTCCAGCACCACCACCTGGTCGGCCAGATCCATTACCACGTGCATATCGTGTTCCACCAGCAGCAAGGTAATGCCGCGCAGGCGCTGCAGGTCGCGGATCAGGCGCATCATCTGCTCCCGGTCGCCGTGGCTCAAGCCGGCGGCCGGCTCGGCCAGCCGCAGCCGCCCCCGCGCCCTTGGGACCGGGCGCGGCTCCATGGCGACGGCGCGCGCCAGCTCGACCCGCTTGCGCAGCCCGTACGGCAGCGCGGCCGCGGATTCGCCGAGGATCTCCCGAATGCCGAGCAACTCGACCACCTCCCGCTCGATGTACGCCTCCAGGCGCCGCTCTTCGCGCCGCGCCCGGCCCAGGTACAGCGCGCCGGCCAACACGCCGCTGCGCAGGTGCACGTGGCGGCCGAGCTTGACATTGTCCAGCACCGTCATACTTGGAAACAGCGCGATGTTCTGGAACGTGCGCGCCACGCCGAGCGCCGCCCGCCGCGCCGCCGGCAACCGGGTGATGTCGGCGCCGGCGAACACGATCCGGCCGGCATGCGGGCGGTAGTTCCCGGACACCGAGTTGAACAGGCTGGTCTTGCCGGCGCCGTTGGGCCCGATAATGGCGGTCACGCCGCCCTCCGGCACCCGCAGCGACACCTCGTCGAGCACCGTCAGCCCGCCGAATTGCAGACACAGCCCGCTCACTTCCAGAAGGTCTTTCATGGCCGCCGGGTCAGTACACGGACTCGTGCGATCCGACATCGACGGGAATGATCTTCCGATCGGAAACGAGAAACTCGATGGTGACGCGATACGACAGGTTTATCGATACGGAGTGCAGTTCTTCGAGCGAGCCACGCAGCTTGCGCAGGCGCAGGGACGGATGAAACGGTTTCAATTCGAGCAGTTGCAAGGTCTTGCGATATTGCTGCCGGAGTTCGGGATGGCGCCGGATAAAGCGTTGCGCGCGGCGCGTATAGCCGCGGGTAAAGAGAATCTCATACTTCATCGCCCAGCCGCCGCAGGTGCCCGTCGACGGTCCGGTCCGCGATTCGACCGGCATCGTAATCTGCGCGTGCTTCGCGCACGGCCTCGGCCAGTTCCAGCTCGCGCAACGCGTGGTACTTCTCCACCGTCATTACGATGTAGCGCCCTCTCCCGCGCACGGTGATGAGCGCTTCCCCTTCCGCCGCGAGCATTGGGTCGAATGCCGCGACACCCCGCTTCTTGATCTCCGTGGCCGATATGACACTCATGATGACACTCCAGAGAGTACTCCAAAAGGTGCCAATGAGGGGCCTCCGAGTCAAGCCAGTAAAGCCAAGCCGTGTTAGCCGTGCTACGGTAGGGCATCATGTCGGGTCAGGCTCGCGGGCGCCCCAATATCGTATTCGTGTTCTCCGACCAGCACCGCGCGCGTACCACCGGCTACCGCGGCGCGCGCGTGCACACGCCGGTCATGGACCGGATGGCCGCCGAGGGTGTGGTGTTCGACACCGCCGTATCCAACATCCCGGTATGCACGCCGTGGCGAGCCGCGTTTCTGACCGGCCAGTACCCGCTGACCAACGGGCTGTTTCTGAACGACCTGCGGCTGCCGGCCGACCGGCCCACGCTCGGCACCATCCTCGGCGACGCCGGCTATGCCACCGCGTACATCGGCAAGTGGCACCTGGACGGCAACCGGCGGGCGGCGTTTACCCCGCCCGGTCCGCGGCGGCAGGGGTTTCAGTTCTGGGCGGTGGCCAACTGCACCCACGACTACACCAACTCGCACTACTACCGCGACACCCCGGAGCGGCTGTTCTGGGACGGCTACGATGCCGAGGCGCAGACCTCGATGGCGATCGACCATATCGGTACCCACGCGCGCGGAGCATCGCCGTTCGCGCTGGTGCTGTCGTGGGGGCCGCCGCACAACCCCTACCGCGACCTGCCGCGGCGCTACCTGGACCGCTACCCGCCGGCCGAGGTGGAGGTGCCTCCCAACTGCCCGCGCCCGGACCGGGCCGATCTGGCCGGATACCACGCCCACGTCACTGCCCTCGACGAGCAGCTCGGACGCATCGAAGACGCTCTGTCCGCCGCCGGCGTGCTGGACGACACCATCTTCGTGTACACCTCCGACCACGGCGACATGCTCGGTTCGCAGGGCGTGCAGCGCAAGCAGCACCCGTGGGACGAGTCGATCCTGGTCCCGTTCCTGCTGCGCTGCCCCGGCCAGGAGGGGCGCGGCCGGCACATCGGCTTCCCGCTCAACGTGGTCGACATCCTGCCGACGCTGCTCGGACTGGCCGGGGTGCCGGTGCCCGCCACCGTGGAGGGCCGCGACCTGTCCGCCGCCGTGCGCGGCGAGCCGTTCACCGGCAACGACGCGGCGCTCACCATGTGCATCGCCCCGTTCGCGGAGTACGTCGGCGCGCCGTGGCGCGGGGTGCGCACCGAGCGTTACAGCTACGCGCGCTGGCTGGACGGCCGGGGCATCCTGTACGACACCGCCGCCGACCCCGACCAGCTCCGCAACCGGTTCGGGGACACCGGCCACCGCACCGTCCGGCGCGAAATGGAGCATACGCTGCAGCGGCTTCTGGCCGAGCGCGGAGACCGCTTCCTGCCCGCCGCGGCCTACCACGAGCAATACGGCCTTGCGGTCGACGACCGCGGCGCCATACCGTATACCGATTGACCACCGGCCAGCCGGGCGAGTCGCGCGAAGGCGCCGGGGGCGGCAGCACCGCCACTTTCGCTGCCTTGCCAATTCGCGCGCGGCGCGATGCGAATCCGGTGTACGATGCGGGAGCGAAGGCGGTGATGTTGCGATGGCTTCTCTTGCCACCCTGACCGGCGAGCAGGCGGATCACTTCGTGGAGCAGGGCTACGTGGTGGTGCCCGGCTGTCTGGACCCCGATCTGGCGCGCCGCTGGACCGATCTGGCCTACCGGCGCCTTGGCTACGACGCCGAAGATCCCGCCACCTGGAGCGAGGAGATCGTGTGGATGGACCGCCACTCCACCGCACCGGTGAAGGAGATCTCGCCGCGCGGTTGGGGTGCGCTGTGCGACGTGGTGGGCGGCGAGCAGCGCATCGATCCGCACGTGTACGAGATCGAGTCGCGTCATTTCACCACCATCAACGCCTTCGAGTGGTCGGATTCGTTCATCGTAAACTTCCGGCGCGGCGCCGATCGGCCGTGGCTTGCGCCGGGGCCGGACGTCCCCGGCTGGCACAAGGACGGCAGCTACTTCCGCCACTTTCTCGACAGCCGCGAGCAGGCGCTGCTGATCGTGCTGCTGTGGTCGGACGTGGCGCCGCGCGGCGGCGGCACCTTCATCGCGCCCGACTCGGTCGGCGTGGTGGCCCGCTACCTGGCGGAACGCCCCGAGGGCGCCGACCCCGGCGCGTTCGGGAATCTTATCGGCGAGTGCCGCGAGTTCATGGAGCTGACCGGGCCGCCCGGCACGCTGGCGATCATGCACCCGTTCATGCTGCACGCCTCCTCCAACAACCACTCCGGGCGGCCGCGCTTCATGTCCAACCCGCCGATGGTCCTGCGCGAGCCGTTCACGCTGCAACGCGCCGACGCGAGCGAATACTCGCTCCTGGAACGCGCCACCCTGCACGCCCTGGGCGTCCCGCGCTGCGACTTCCGGCCGTCGGTGCCGCGCAAGTCGTACTGGAAGCAGCTGCGCTCGTAGTGCCGCGCCGGCGCCGCCGGCCCTTTACCCGGTTCCCTTTTGCCGTCATGGTGGGACGCGTGAAGCACAACACCATGAAACGCAAGATGCTGGCCGGCGAGCCGGTGGTTGGCGCAGAGCTTGCCATTGGCTGCCCGCTGGTCGGCGAGATGTTCTCCCTGGCCGGGTTCGATTTCGTCCAGGTGGACTGCCAGCACGGCGTGTGGGACGACACTCTCGCCATGCAGGCGCTGCACCACATCCTGATCGGGCCGGCGACCCCGTCGGTGCGGGTGCCGGACAACGACTACGCGGCGATCGGCCGGCTGCTCGACCGGGGTGCGCTGAGCATCATCGTACCGATGGTCAACAGCCCCGCCGAGGCGCAGCGGGCGGTCGAGGCGGTGCGATACCCGCCGGCCGGGGGGGCGCTCGCCGGGGCGCTCGCCGGGGGGGCGTTGAGCATCATCGGACCGAGGGGCAACAGCCCCGCCGAGGCGCGGCGGGCGGTCGAGGCGGTGCGATCCCCGCCGCTCGGCAAGCGCTCGGGCGGCGGCCCCACCGGCTACCTGAGCTACGGCAGCGACTACTCGGCCTGCGCCGACGACGAGGTGCTGCTGATGGTGCAGATCGAGACCGCGCAGGCGGCGGAGGCGGCGGCCGACATTCTCGGCGTCGAGGGCGTGGACGGCTGCATGATCGGCCCCGGCGACCTGAGCCGCACCATGGGCGTGGACCTGAGCAAGCCGGCGGACCGCGAGCGCCACGCCGCGGTGATTCGCGAGATTCGCGAGACCTGCGTGCGGGTAGGCAAGCTGCCGGGCATCGCCACCGGCGGGCGCGGCGCCGAGCAGTGCCTGAAGGACGGCTTCCTGTTCGTGCTGGCGGTGGGGGACTACGGGTTCCTGACCCAGGGCGCCCATGACGTGATGGCGTGGCTCAACGAGGTGCGCGCCACCGGCTGATCCGCGGCAACGCAGGACCGCCGCGCACCGGGGGACGGCGCGCGGCGGTGTGGGAGGGGACTCCCGGCTCGGCAGCGCAGGGCATCACGGGGAGTCGTGCATACCCGCGGCGCCGGTCCGCGGCCGCCGGGCCGGGCCGGCGGCTACATGGCGCCCTGCGGGCTTGCCTCCGGGGCAGCCTCTGGCTGCGGCGCATCCGGCTGCATATGCCGGAAGTTGCGCCGCATCCGTTCGAACCGCTCGCGGTGGCGCTCGATCCACTCCTGCATCGCCTCCGGGTCCAGGTCGCCGCGTCCGAACGCGCGCATCTGGAAGAACGGCCACGGCCGATAGCGCAGGCCGAGCAGCGCGGTACCGGTTTCCGGGTGCTCGCCGAGGGTCACCGCGGCGCTCATCGCCTCGCCGTCACGCTCATAGTCGAGACTGATGCTGGCGCCGGGCTCGAAGCCGCCGATCACCTCGCCCAGATTACCAGCCGCTTCGCTCAGCTCGGTGCCGTCGATGGCGGTGATCCAGTCGCCGGGTTGCAGGCCCGCCGCGGCGGCCGGGCTGTCGGGAACCACCTCCAGCACGATCGCGCCCGGAGCCGCAAGCTCCTCGAACGTGAACTCGCCGGCATCCGGCGTCATCTCGCCGCCCGGTTCCTTGTCCATGCCAAGCTGCTCGTGCTGCGGCTGCACGTTGGACACCATCAGCCCAAGGCGGGGGCGCTGCCACACGTAGTCGATCGCCACGACCTGATCGACCATCTCGTCGCCGCGCTTGATGGTGAGGGTGACCTCGGCGTGCTCGGCATCCGCCAGGGCCCCGGTCAGATCGCCGATGTGCGCCACCGGCTGACCGTCGATGCCGACGATCAGGTCGCCGCTCTGCACACCCGCCGCGGCCGCGGGACCGTTCGGGTCGACATCCGTAACCAGGACACCGGGCGGAGCGTGGTTGTCTGCCGCCAGCGGCAAACCGGCCACCAGTAAAACGGCCGCCGCTGCGGCGGCCCGCTTCATCAATCTCATTCCGTACCTCCGTGCGATTGATGTGAAGTGATGCAAGGAAACGTACCCGCCCAGTTTTGTCGGCCAATAAAACGACGGTTATGATTTCGCAACACTGCGTCAGGTGCCGAGCATCACCTCGAGCTGGTCGTGCGGCTTGTAGTAGTCGGTGGCGATGTACGCTTCGCCCAAGTCGCCGAGCAGGCGGCGGCGCCGTTTTGGCATGCGCGCGAGCACCTCGGCGGGCGCCTTTTCGTAGTCGTAGGGGCGGCACCACATCTGCCCGTAGCGGAACGTGACGCTGCGCCGTACCGAGTCGCCGTGGTTGGGCGCGACGCTGTGCCACAGGTTGTGCGGGAAGATCGCCACGTCGCCGGCCTGCACACGCAGCTGAATCGCCCCGTCAGGGTCGGTGCCGGCGGGGAATCCGGCCTCCGGAAACTCATGCCGGTGGCTGCCGGGCACCAGGCAGAAGTTGGCGCGGTCCGGTTCGGGGATGTCGGTCAGGAAAAACTGCACCTTGAAGTTCAACGGCAGGCTGTCGTCGGTGACGCGGATCTGCTGCAGCGAGCGCCCGGCGTCGGTGTGCCACTGGAAATCGGACTCGCGGCCCGCCGGGCGTACGTAGATCTGCGTACCCATGAGCTGCAGGTAGGGGCCCATCAGCCCCAGGATGGTCGGGAACGTGCCGGGATGGTCGATCAGGTCGTCGAGCCCGGCGGTGCGCCAGATCGCCTGCACGATGGTGTACGAACCGGGATGCGCGAAGCCCGGCTCCGCCTCGTAGGCGGCGATTGCCTCGTCAGCGGCCGCCAGGAAGGCGGCCGCCTGGTCGCGCGGGATCACCTGGCGAAGCAGCAGGTAGCCCTGCTCGCGCCATTGGGCAAGCAAGTCCTCGCTTACGGCGCCGGCAACGGTGGCGGGTGTGGTTTCGGTTGCTGACATATCTTGATTCTATCATCTTCGGTATGCTCGTCACGCCGATGAATACCGACCGCGAAGCTGCGCGCATCGCCAGCCTGCTGGAGCAGCAGAACTACATCGCCGACCAGGCCATCGTCACCTCGCTGCTGATCGCCGAGCTGCTCCGCAAGCCGCTCCTGGTGGAGGGGCCCGCCGGCGTGGGCAAGACCGAGATCGCCAAGGTGATGGCGCGCGCCCTCGACACCGACCTGATTCGCCTGCAGTGCTACGAGGGGCTGGACGCCAGCACCGCACTGTACGAGTGGGACTACAAGCGCCAGTTGCTGCACATCCGCCTGAGCGAACACGACAACGCTTCGCTGGCCGAGCGTGAAAGCGAACTGTTCGACGAACGCTACCTGCTCAAGCGCCCGCTGCTGCAGGCGATTACTCACCACCGCAGCCCGGTGCTGCTGGTGGACGAGTTGGACCGCGCCGACGAGGAGTTCGAGGCGTTCCTGCTGGAAGTGCTGTCCGACTGGCAGATCTCGATTCCCGAGCTGGGCACCGTAAGCGCCCGCCACGTGCCGTACGTGGTGGTAACCAGCAACCGCACCCGCGACCTGTCCGACGCGGTGCGGCGGCGCTGCCTGTACCTGTGGATCGACTACCCCGACTTCGGCAAGGAACTGGCCATCGTGCGGCGCCGCGTAGACGGCATCGACCGCCAGCTGGCGGAGCAGATCTGCCGTTTCGTGGGGGGGGCCCGCCGCGGGCCGCCGGGGCAAGTGCCGGGGCGGGGGGGCGGGGGAGTGCGGCGGGGGGGGGGGGGGGGGGCGGGGGGGGGGAGCCGCTGGAGAAGGTGCCGGGCGTGGCGGAAACGCTCGACTGGGCGACCACGCTGGTGGCACTGCACCGCGACCATCTCGACGGGGAGACGGTGGCGGCCACGCTCGGCGTGCTGTTCAAGAGCCAGGACGACGTGACCCACGTGCGCCGCCGCGCCGGCGAGATGCTCACCGCCATGGCCGCCGCCGACTAGCGGCGATGCCAGGCAGGGTGAGTAGCGCAATCCTCCGCGAGGGACAGGGCGAGCGCGCGCTGACGGCGCGCGTGGTGGGGTTCTGCCGCTACCTGCGCGAGTCGGGCATCGGCCTCGGCCTCGGCGAACAGACCGACGCAGCGCGCGCCGCCGCCCTGGCGCTGCACGACCGGGAGCGGTTTCGCATGGCGCTGCGCGCCGCCACCGCCAAGAGCCGCGACGAGCAGGAACTGTTCGACGCCTGCTACCCGGTGTACTGGGACCACCTCGCGGAAGCCGACCTGGACGAGCCGGATTCGGCCGACAGCGTCCTGCCGCCGCTCCGGCTGCCGCAGCGCGGCAAGCAGTCGGTGCAGTACGAGGGCGACGCCAACCTGGCCCCCGACCGCGAGGTCTCGGCCGCCGCCTACAGCCCGCAGCAGGTGCCGGCGCGCACCGACTTTGCGCTGCTGAGCGCCGCCGAACTGGAGGAGATGTCGCACCTGCTGCTGGTCATTGGCCGGCAACTCGCCCGCTCCCTGTCGCGCCGCTACCAGCCGGGCACGCGCGGCGTGCGCCTCGACCTGCGCCGCACCTTGCGCGCCGGCCTGCGCTCTGGCGAATTGCTCGACCTGGCGCTGTTGCGCCGCCGCCGCCGGCGCTTGAAACTGGCGCTGATCTGCGACGTCAGCAAGTCGATGGACCTGTACAGCCGCTTCCTGATCCAGTTCATGTTCGCCTTCCAGCGCGCCTACCGGCGCATCGAGACGTTCGTGTTCAGCACCGGCCTGCACCGCATCACCGACCAGTTGCGCGGCCCCAACCTGGCCGCCGCCCTCGACCACCTGGCCGCCACGGTGCCGGAGTGGGCCGGCGGCACCCGCATCGGCACCTCGCTCGAACAGTATCTGAAGGACCACGGGCGCACGGCCCTCGACCGGCGCACCGTGGTGGCCATCCTGAGCGACGGCTGGGACACCGGCGACATCGACCTGCTGAGCGGCTGCATGGAGGAGATCCAGCGCCGCGCCGCCCTGGTGATCTGGCTCAACCCCCTGCTCGGCAACCCCGACTACCGCCCGCAGACGCGCGGCATGCGCGCCGCGCTGCCGTTCGTGGACGTGTTCGCCGCCGCCCACAACGCCGCCAGCCTGCGCCGCCTCGCCACCACCCTCGCCGGCACGCGCACGTAAGGTCTACGGTTCCGCTGCCCCGAGAGGGTCGTCCGGAGGCTGCACGGCCGGTATACCACTGCGCCGGCTCCTGCGCCGTTGAAGGTAGAGCATGTGGTCGCGATACAGCAGCGTAAGGCGCCGCTCGATGTCGTTCAGCCGGTCGGCGTCTCGCTAGTGCAGCAGCTTGCCATCGCGGAGGACCGAGAACGCCACCACCGGGGCAAGGACCAGATCGATGCACCGCGGCGTCGACCATCTGATGGCACTGGTTCTCCTCCAGCGTTCTCGCACCGCCATGCGGCAACCACCTCGCGCTATCGCAACGCGATTCCGCCGTGGCCTGCTACTCGGCCCACTCGGCCCACTCCGGCCCGCAACACGGAGCTGCGGCCGGCCGTTATGATGCAGGCGATGAGTGACAGCCGAAACCAGACCGACTCCCTGGGTCGCCTCAAGCGGCTTGACCGCGAGATCCACCTGCTGGAACACGTGGCGGGGCTGCTGCAGTGGGACCAGGAGACCTGCATGCCGCCCGCCGGGATCGACGAACGCGCCGATCAGCTTGCTCTGCTGGAGGGCGAGGTGCACGCGCGCCGCACCACCGCGGAGATGGGCGACCTGATAGGCGCCGCCGAGTCGCGTTCCGACCTGACCGAACTGGACCGTGCGCTGGTGCGTGAACTGCGCCGCGGCTACGACCGCGCCACCCGGCTGCCGGGGGACCTGGTCAGGGCGATGGCGCGCCAGAGCAGCGTGAACCACGCCACCTGGGTGGAGGCGCGCACCAAGTCCGACTTCTCGATCTTCCGCGCCGACCTGGAACACACGCTCAAGCTCACCCGCGAGAAGGCGGACTGCCTGGGATTCGAGGACACCCGTTACGACCCGCTGCTGGACGAGTTCGAGCCGTGGATGACGACGGCGGAGTTGCGCGGCGTCCTGGATGCGCTGCGCGCGCCGTTGGTGGATCTGCTGCAGCGCATCACCGGGTCGGGGGTGCGGCTCGACGACAGCGTGCTGCACCGCGACTACGACGTGGCCGCGCAGCGCGCATTCAGCGACTACCTGCTGGAAGCGCTCGGCTTCTCCGCGCAGACCGGGCGGCTGGACGTGTCGGCGCACCCCTTCTCCACTACGCTCGGCGCCGCCGACGGCCGCCTCACCACCCGCTTCTACCCCAACCTGCTGAGTGCGAGCATCTTCGGCACCATCCACGAGTGCGGCCACGGCCTGCACGGCCTGGGGGTGGCGCCGGAGCTGGCCACCACCGAGTTGGGCGACGGCACCTCGCTGGGCATCTGCGAGTCTCAGTCCCGCTTCTGGGAGAACCTGATTGCCCGCCGGCGCGCCTTCTGGGAGCACTTCTACCCCGAGCTGCAACCGCGCTTCCCGGCGCTGGCCGACGTCGGGCTGGACCAGTTCCACCAGGCGGTGAACGCCGTGCAGCCGTCGCTGATCCGGGTGGAGGCGGACGAGGTGACCTACAACCTGCACATCCTGCTGCGCTTCGGCCTG
Source organism: Spirochaetaceae bacterium bin103 (assembly GCA_002238925.1). GTDB lineage: Bacteria > Spirochaetota > Spirochaetia > SZUA-6 > Bin103 > Bin103. Next base: position 22,392 of record MPNH01000033.1, read on the forward strand.
GAGCGGCGCTTGGTCGACGGCGAAATCGAGGTGGCCGACCTGCCGGAGGCGTGGCGCGAGGAGTCGCGGGAACTGCTCGGCATCGTACCGGAGCAGGACGCGGACGGCGTGCTGCAGGATATCCACTGGTCGATGTTCCTGGTCGGTTACTTCCCCACCTACAGCCTCGGCAACCTTTACAGTGCGCAGTTTCACGCCGCCATGGCGCGCGACATCGGCGACTGGGAGGAGCAGGTACGGCGCGGCGAGTTCGCGCACATCCTGGGCTGGCTGCGGGACCGGATCCACCGCCACGGGCGAGTGTACTCGGCCACCGACATCTGCCGGCAGGTCACCGGCGAGCCGCTGAACGCGCGCTACTTCCTGGACTACCTGGAAGGCAAGTTCGGCGAGCTCTACCGCCTGTAGCCGGCGGGGTTGCGGCGGGGCCTGATGCGCACGAGGGAGCCGCTTCCATGAGCAGGCAATCGGCGGGGGCTGCCGGTGCCTGGTGGCTGGCGATTCGCCCGCGCACGCTGTGGGCGGCGGTGGCGCCGGTGCTGGCCGGCAGCGCGCTGGCACTGTGGCATGGTGCGTTTGCACCGGGGTGGGCGCTGGTGGCGCTGGCCGGCGCGCTGCTGATCCAGGTGGGCTGCAACCTGCACAACGACTGGGCGGACGCGCGCCACGGCGCCGACACCGCCGACCGCGTAGGCCCGACGCGGGTAACGCAGGCGGGGCTGATTCCCCCGCGGCAGGTGCTCGGCGGCGCGCTGCTCATGTTCGCCGGCGCCGCCGCCCTGGGCGTGGCGGGCGTGGTGCGCGCCGGATGGCCGCTTGCGGTGCTGCTCTTAGCCTGCGTGGCGGCGGCGATCGGCTACACCGGCGGCCCGCGCCCGCTTGGCTACCTCGGCCTCGGCGACCTGCTGGTGCTGGTGTTCTTCGGCCCGGTGGCGGTCGGCGCCACCTACTACCTGCAGGCGCTGGCGCTGCCGCCGCTGGTGCTCGGCGTCGGCCTCGGCCCCGGCCTGCTGGCCACCGCCATCCTGGTGGTCAACAACCTGCGCGACCGCGTCACCGACGAGCGCGCCGGCAAGCGCACTCTGGCGGTCCGCTTCGGCGACCGCTTCGCCCGCGCCGAGTACCTGGCCTGCCTGCTGGCCGGCGGCCTGCTGCCGCCGCTGCTGCTCCTGGCAGCCGCCACCGGCGGCGCGCGCTGGCCGGCACTGCTGCCGCTGCTGGTCATGATCCCGGCGCACCGTGTCAACGCCCGGCTGCGCGCAACTCCGGCCGGGCCACGGCTGAACCCCCTGCTCGGCAGCACCGCCCAATTACTCCTGCTGCAGGCCCTCCTGCTGCTCGCCGCCGCCGGCGCCGCCGCCCTGCTCGCGGCGCCGCAACCCCCCGCGTGACGTCCTGCCGCCGGCGAGTCCTGGCGTTCCATGACGCCTCGGACGGGGAGTGGCGCCTCCCAGGCCGCACCACCGCCACCGGTACGACTTCCGGGTACCTGGCGCAACCGCGTCAAGTGCCGAGCCGCCAGGCCCGGTTCGCGCCGAACGCCGGCCCGTACGGTTTCGGCGCGCGTGCCGGCACCGCGCCATGCCATGCCAGATCGGCGGAACGACGGTGGCCGGCGACTTCGACGGCACCCTTCGCTTGCCTCGCGGCGCGCGCCGACTGTGCCCGGTGCATGCCGGCGGCGGCGCGGATGCGGCGCGAGGAAGAGCAGTGACCGCGGCGGCGGATCCGGTGCTCGAAGCGGTCGCTCCAGAGGGCGTCCTTGACCTGACCGCTCTCGGCGAGCGCTACGGTTCGGCGCCCGCGCTGCGCTGGCGCGGGCATACGGTCGACTACCGGGATTACGTGCGACACGCAGCGGAGGCCGCCGCCGATCTCGCAGAGGCCGGTGTGACGGCAAACCACCGCGTGGCGCTGCCCGCCGAGCTGGATCCGCCGACCTGGGCCGCAAACCTGTTCGCTATTCTTTCGGCCGGCGCCCTGGCCGTGCTGCTGCCGGCGCGCGCCGCACCGCGCGAGCGGGACCGCCTGCTGGAGCGCACCGGCGCCGTCGAGTGGCACCCGCGCCGCCGAACGGCACCGCCCGCAGCGGCGCCGCCAGCGTTACGCATCGCGATAAATCGCCCGGCCACCGTGGTGTTCACGTCCGGCTCGTCCGGCGCGGCCAAGGCGGTGGTGCACAGCGCCGCCAACCACCTGTACAACGCCGCCGGCTCCGCGGCCAACATCCCTCTGCGACCGGACGACGCCTGGCTGGTAGCGCTGCCACTGAGCCATGTCGCCGGGCTCAGCATCCTGTTCCGCACCCTCGGCGCCGGAGCGTGCGCGCTATTCGCCGACGGCGGCTCGTTCCGCGGTGCCGACGACCCGGCCGCGCGCCTGCTGCCGGACGCCACCCACGTGTCGCTGGTGGAGACTCAGCTTCGCCGACTGCTGCAAATCCCCGGCTGGCAGGAACGAACGCGCCGCCTGCGCGCCGCCCTGATCGGCGGCAGCGCGCTGTCGGCCGCGCTGCTGCGCCAAGCACGCGACGCCGGCCTGCCGGTGTGCGCCTCTTACGGCTGCACCGAAATGGCGTCCCAGATCGCCACCACCCGCCCGGGCGACCCCGCCGAGACCTTCGCCGGCGCCGCGCCGGTGCTGCCCCATCGGAGGGTTGCCATCGGCACCGGCGGCGAAATCCTGCTCGGCGGCCGCACCCTGTGCCTCGGCTACCTGGAGCAGGAGCGCGTGCGGCCGGCCGCCGGCGCGGGCGGCTGGTTCGCCAGCGGCGACCTGGGCCGGCTCGACGGCGGGCGACTGTCGGTTACCGGGCGCCGCGATGCGCGCTTCATCTCCGGCGGCGAGAACATTCAGCCCGAGGAGGTGGAGCAGGCACTGCTTGCACACCCCGCGGTGCTCGCCGCGGTATGCGTGGCGGTGCCCGACCCCGAGTTCGGCCGCCGCCCGGCCGCCTTCCTGGCGCTCGCATCGGGGCCCCTGCCGCCGCCCGACATTGAGGTCCACCTCGACCCCCTGCTGGCGCGCTTCAAACATCCCATCCGCTACTTCGCCATGCCGGCGCCGCCCGCCGATGCAGCCGGCGGCGCCATCAAGCACTCGCGCCGCGCCCTCGCCGCCCTCGCCGCGCGCGCCATCTCCGAGTCCGCTTGATTCGCGGCTGTCAGTGTGGTGCAATCGGGCCATGCATGGTCCGAAAACGCCGGCCGGCGCGGCGGCGCTACCGGCATGGTGACGCGCCGCGCGGCCGCATCCGTCCTGGCCCTCTGCGGTCTGTTCGCCGCGCTCAACTCGTGGGGCGAGACCACCGCCGAGGTTCTCTGGGGATACGAAGGGAAACGGGGGCCTGCGCACTGGGGTTCCCTCGACCAGAGTTTCTCCGCCTGCGCCGAAGGCACCGAGCAGTCGCCGGTCGATCTCGTATCCGGAACCGACCGAGACTATCCCGCCATCAAGTTCGACTACGGACCGCGCCTCGCCATGGTCGCCAACAACGGCCACACGATTCAAGTGAACCTGGAACGGGGCGACGGCATCACACTCGACGGCACCCGATTCGAACTCCTGCAGTTTCACTTCCATCATGGCAGCGAGCACACACTCGACGGCACCCAGTTACCGATGGAGATGCACCTGGTGCACCGTAGCGACCGCGGGGCGCTGGCGGTGATCGGCGTGCTGCTCGGCGAAGGCGCCGCTCACGAAGCGCTGGCGCCGATCTGGGAGCGCCTTCCGAGCCAAGCCAACTGGGCGGTGGCACTGCCTGAGGAGATCGACGTGATGGCGTTGCTGCCGAAACCAAGGACGGCGTGGCGCTACCGCGGATCGCTCACCACTCCACCTTGCACCGAGGGAGTCTCCTGGATCGTGATGAGTAAGCCGGTTACGCTGTCAGCGGCTCAAATCACGAAGTTCGGCGCCCTCCATCCGCGCAATTTTCGGCCTCCGCAACCGCTGCGCGGACGCACTCTCGGGCGCGAATGAGGTGTACGCGATGAATGAACGCACCGGGGGCCGCGCTACGCCGCCGGAAGTGATGGCGAAAGAACCAGTGTGGAGCTACGAGGGAGACCGCGGTGCGGCCAACTGGGGATCACTCGACGACGCATTCTGCGTCTGCTCGAAAGGCGTGGAGCAGTCGCCGATCGAGCTCGCCGAAGCAGCGCCGGTCGGCGACTTTCCGCGGGTAGAGTTCGACTACGGACAGCGCGCCGGCACGGTCGTGAACACGGGGCGCACCATTCAGGTGAACGTCGACCGCGGCAGCGGCATCACGGTCGGCGGCACCCGCTACGAACTGCTGCAGTTCCACTTTCACCACGGCAGCGAGCACACGGTCGGCGGCGTCCGATTCCCGATGGAGATGCACCTGGTCCACGAAGTGGACCAAGTACACCAAGTGGACCAAGTACACCAAGTGGACCAAGTAAACCGCGGCGGCGGCTTGGCGGTAGTCGGCGTCCTTCTGCGGGCGGGAGCTGCCAGCGAAGTGTTGGCGCCGATCTGGACACGTCTGCCACTCCAGACCGGCGCCGTGGTGGCACTGCCGGATGCGGTGCCGATGGCGGAACTGCTGCCCGAGAGGCGAACCGCCTGGCGCTACCGCGGATCGCTCACCACGCCGCCCTGCACCGAAGGGGTGTCCTGGATCGTGATGACCGAGCCGGTTACCCTGTCGGCGGCGCAGATTGCGGCGTTCGGCGCCCTCTATCCGCGCAACTATCGGCCCGTGCAGCCGCTAGGCCGGCGCACCCTGGGCCGCGACAAGGGTGAACGCGATGAATGACGGCAACCGGCCACGCCACGCCGGCGAGCTGATCCGTATCCCGAGGGCCGTGCTGGAGGACCGGATCCTCGGCGCCTGGGTGGGCAAGTCGTATGGCGCGGCGATGGGCGAGCCGCTGGAATTCGCGTTCAACGGACGCATCTTCCTCGGCGCGGTGGACGTGCAGGAGCACGCTCTGCGCGAGTGGCTGGTCAACGAAGACGACCTGTACATGAACATGGCGAATCTGGCAGTGGTCGCCGACAAGGGGCTGGGCGCCTCGTCCGAGGACTTCGCCATCCCCTACCGGGAGGGCAAGTTCCTGGTCTGGCACGCCAATGGCCAGGCGCGCCAGAACGTGCTGGCCGGCATCCCCGCCGAGCTGGCCGGACACCCCTTCTACAACCCGCACGCCGACGACATCGACTTCCAGATCGAGTGCGACTACATCGGCATGATCTCACCGGGGCTGCCGGAGGCCGCCCAGGACCTGTGCCGGCGCCAGGGCCGGGTGGTGAACTACGGCGACGGCATCTACGGCGGCATGTTCTTTACCGCCATGTACGCCGCCGCCTGGTTCGAGACCGACCCGCGCCGCATCGTCGAACTGGGCCGGCAGGCGATCCCGGCGGACAGCAGGTACGGCCTCCTGATCGACGACCTGCTCGCCTGCCACCGCGACCGGCCCGACGACTGGATGCACGCCTGGCGTGCCATCGAAGGCAAGTGGAACCACGACCTGTGCCCGTGGGGACCGACCGAGCCGGGCGGCAAGTTCAACATCCAGGCCAGCTTCAACGGCGCCTACGTGGCGCTCGGCGTGCTGTACTCGGGCGGCGACTACTACCGCGCCATCGAAATCACCACCCGCGCCGGCCAGGATACCGACAGCAACACCGCCAACACCGGCGGCATCATGGGCACCCTGACCGGCTACGAGGGCCTGCCCGAGCGCGTTCGGCGCGAGATGTGGCCCTACCTGAACCGCATCTACAACCACACCCGCTACTCGATCGTCACCGCCGCCGACGAGTGCGTGCTGCTGGCCATCGCCAACGTGCTGGCCAACGGCGGCCAGGAACGGGGATCGGACGTGCTGGTGCGCCGGCAACCGTTCCGCCACGATGCGCCAGCCGAGGTGTCGTTCCCGGACCTGGAGCCGGTCGACGCGTTCGCCGCCACCGACGCGCGGCTGACGTGGCGCGGACGGTGGGCCCGGCACGGCCAGGGCGAGCCGCTGATGCGCAGCGATACGGCGGGCGACGCGCTGGAGGTGGCATTCCGCGGCAACGTGATCTTCGTGCAGGGCGACATCCATTGCACCTGCGGCGTGCTGGAGGCGTGGATCGACGGCGAACTGGTGCAGGAACGCGACATGTACCATCCCAAGCAGTGGGTCAATGCCTGCCAGTGCACGGCGGTGTGGGTCACCGGCCTGGCCGCCGGCGAGCACCGCCTGGAGGTGCGCGTCACCGGCCGCAAGAACCCGGCCGCAGAGGGAGCGGAAATCAGGCTCGGACGCGTGGTCTCCTACACCGGACGGGTCGCTGAATTGCCGCGCGCGTAGCCGGTTCAGAACCGCCGCCGCGGGTGGCGCGGGCGCGGGTGGCGCGGGCAGCCTGCTCGGCGCCTGCGGCAGGCGCGGCGCCGGGCGCCCCGGTCCCGTTGCCGCTCCTCACCCGCGCCCCCTCAGTCGTTGCTCTTCTCCGCTCCCGGAATGGAACGGTCGGGGATGGTGTAGCTCATCCAACTCGTCAGTGCGCGCTGCTCGGGCGTGAACCGGCACCGGATCGACGGCGGCATCCAGTAGTGGCGGGCGTTGTGATAGTCGGCCATGCCGGAGCCCGCCCTGGTGCGCTCCACGTGGTTGTACTGCAGCGTGGTGCGCCTCCGTGTGCTGGTCTTGGCGGCGCCGGCATGCACCAGCGCCTCGGTAAGGATCATCACGTCGCCCGGTTCGCCGGTGATCTCGACCGCACCCGGCGTATCGAGCCCGGCCCACGACCACCGTTCCCGGTCGAGTTCGAAGTTCTTCTTGTGCGAGCCGGGCAGCACGCAGAAGCAGCCGTCGCCGGGGTGGTTCGGGGTGAGCATGGTGACCACGTTCAGCATCGGGGAGCGGATCTTGCCGCCCCGCACCGTGTAGTCGGCGGGCTGGATGCCGCTGTGCCAGCCGGTCGCATCACGCCCGGCGTACTTGGAGATCGACCACGTGTTGACGAGCTGCGGCTCCGCCACGAACTCTCTGAGGTAGGGCAGGTACCCGGGATGGGCGATCAGCCGGTCGAACACCGGATCGAGCCGCGGCAGACCGTTCAGGCGCACCTGGCAATCGATATAGCGATCCTTGGTCAGGTGCCCGTGGGTAACCACCGGCAACCCCTCCGCCCAGCTCTCGTCGTGTTCGATCGCCTCGTTCTCCACCACCGCACGGTCGAGCGCTTCGACCAGGTCCAGCTCGATCGCGCCGCGCAACACCAGAAACCCCTGCAAATCGAACAGAAACCTGTCGTCATCCGTAACTACCTGCACTTGCTTGCCGCCTCACCGCATCGTCGCACGGATGGATTCCAACCCGCCAATATGCGTGCGCGCCGCCGGACCCGTTACCGTGTGCTACACTATCCTGTGACGCGCGGTTCGGGCACTCCGGGATGAATTTCAACACCAACAACAATACGTTCCGGCAACTCATGGGCAACGGGCTGAGCTACCGAGGACCGCTGTTCCAACGAGACTACTCGTGGGGGCCAGACGAGTGGGACGACCTGTGGCAGGACATCGTCGCCCTGTTCGAGGCCGATCCGGAACCTATCCACTACCTGGGCTACCTGGTGCTTCAGTCCACCGACAACCGGGCCTTCGACATCATTGATGGCCAGCAGCGCATGACCACGCTCAGTCTGCTGATGCTCGCCGCGGTTTCCCACCTGTCGGACTTGGCTGCGCCGGACGAACCAGGCGACCCGCAGACCCGACGTGCCGAACAGCTTCGCGCCAGCTACGTCGGCTATCTGGATCCGGTCACCCTGGTGCCGCGGTCGAAGCTCACCCTCAAACGCCACAACGACAGCTCTTACCAGAATTACCTGGTGCCCCTGGAACGGCTTCCGCAGCGTGGCCTGAACGCCTCCGAACATCTTCTGCGCCGCGCGTTCTCCTGGTTCAAGGCGCGGGTTCAGGAGCGGTCTGGGAATGATGGAACCGCGGTCGCCAGCTTCGTGGACGGGGCGGTGGACAAGCTCTTCTTCACCGTCATCACCGTCACCGACGAGCTGAACGCATTCAAGGTCTTCGAAACGCTGAACGCCCGTGGCGTGCGCCTGTCGACAACCGATCTGCTGAAAAACTACCTGTTCTCGGTTGTGGCTCGCGGTGGCACCCACGAGTCCGAAATCACTGCCCTGGAGAATCGGTGGGAGTCGATTGTCGGCCTGCTCGGCAGCGAGAGCCTGCCCGAGTTCCTGCGCGTATGCTGGAACAGCCGCTGCCGCCTGGGGCGCCAGGCCGATCTGTTCAAGACCATTCGCAGCGTGATCGACGGCAGGTCCGAGGTGTTCGCCCTGGTTCGCGACCTCGACCGCCAGGCACGGGTAAACGCGGCCCTTCGTAACCCCGATGACGGCTCGTGGACCGCCGAGGAACGCGCCAGCCTGTCGCTACTGCAGATGTTCGGGGTGCGCCAGCCGTTGGCGCTGCTGCTTGCCGCGTTCGATCGGTATTCCGATCACGACCGAGCAGGGTTTGCGCGACTGCTCAGAGCCGTAGCGGTCGTTTCATTGCGGTACAACGTGATCTGCGGGAGGCAAGGCAACGAACAGGAATCGGTCTACAATCAGGTAGCCGTTGCCATTTCCCAGTCGCGCAGTGCCCGCCCCGGCGAGGCGATCGAGCAACTGCATCCGGTATATCCGGAAGACGCGGAGTTCCGGGCCGCGTTCACGGACAAGACTCTGCGCACCACCAGCAACCGGAACCTGACGCTGCTCACCGCGACCGACAATCGAGCTACCGGTAGCCGTCTACTTCGCGAAGCGATCAATCTACCGGAACTGCGATTTCGTCATCACCCGCAAGCTCGCCGACGACTACGATACCTGGAATCCCGACAAGATCCGTTCCCGACAGGCATGGATGGCCCGCCAAGCCACCACCATCTAGGCGTATCGACTTCTGACCGACGCTTAGAGGCCCAGTGAAACCAATAGGCGCAAACGAGATAAGCGAGATATCGATATGAGCAGACTAAAGCAAGCCGAACCGATCCTTCAAGCAGCCGAACAGTGGAAGCAGCAATGCCTGTTAGCCGGCGGTTCTGTGTTCTCTCCTGAAGATCTCTGGAACTCCGAAAACTTTGAGGCTCTGAATCGCTTTTATGTAGAGCGGTTGGATGAAGGGCAAGATCGGTTCGAAGTGAAGCTGAAGCGTCAACTTGAACCAGCTTCGCCTGCGTCAAAGCGTCTTTGGGCGGAGATGGCTTGGCTATACTACCTCTATCCGCTCAACATGACTGCCACGAAAAAACGTGACCGCATCACCGCCACGTGGGCTTGGTCGGGAACCAGCCTGACTGAGGACCACAACGCTTTGTCCGATCCGGTTCTCGCCGGCGTTGGTAGTGGCGGAACTGCCTATTTCACCCATATGTGGCGTGAGTTCCGGTTCTTTGTCACGATGATGGTCGACTGGTTTGTTACTCGCTCTGAACGAAGGGTAGAGCTTCTGGCAGCCCCCTGGGAGTTCGCAGGTTGGCTCGAAGAAAGGAAGTATGTTACAGCACGAATGTTTCGGCACGTTGTTCTCTTCTTGCTCTTTCCTGAGTCCTTCGAGCCAATTGCTGTGGCCAGCTACAAGCGACAGATCGTCAAGGAACTTCACCCTAAGGGGGACGCCGCCAACCACTTGGATCTGATCACGCTCGACCAGTCCGTGCTGGAGGTTCGGCGCGAGCTAGAGGACGAATTCCCGGACGCTGAAGTGAACTTCTATCGTTCACCGATTCAGGAACGTTGGAATCGAGCCGCAATTTCCGCCACAACGAACCCCGCGGTATCCGCTGAGACCAAGCTGACCTCGGATGCAGCTGCAACGTGGTTTCAATCTCGATTCCCCGACAGCACACGGGTTTGGTGGCTGAGCACCGGAACCGGAGGACGGGCATGGCCCGACTTCTCGAAAGACAGCATTGCTCTGCTCACTCACGGAGATCTGGGCGATCTTGGGGAGTACAGCTCTCGCGACGTGCTGCTTGAGGAACTGGTCAAACTGGGCCTCGGGCGGAACCCGAAAAACCGGGCACTCGCACTTTGGCAGTTCAGCCACGAGATGCAATTGAACGACTTGATCATTGCCCAATATGGAGGCCTGCACGTCGTCGGATGGGGATACGTGCGCGGCGACTACACTTACGATGCCGACCGCCCTGAATTCCCTCACAATAGAGCGGTAGAGTGGCACGCCTGCGATCCACCGCTCACCGCTCCGTATAGATCAGTTGCAAAGGCACTCACGGACTTTACGCCCCACTTGCCATATGTACATCAAGTCTTTTCGAGGATCGATCAAGTCGACAGCGAACCCGCGGCCCGGCAGGACCCAACATATACGATCGATAATGCGCTGGACGGCGTCTTCGTTTCGCGAGATCAATTCCACCGTATCCTGGAGTCAATTCGACTGCGCAGGAACCTGATCCTGCAAGGTCCTCCCGGTACTGGCAAGACATTTATTGCGCGGCGGATCGCTTGGTGCTTGATCGGTCACAAGAAGCCGGCTCAAGTGGAGCAAGTGCAGTTCCACCAGTCCTACTCGTACGAGGACTTTGTGCAAGGGTATCGGCCAACAGAGTCTGGTGGATTTTCGCTCAAGAACGGCGTCTTTTTCGAGTTCTGTGAACGTGCTAGGGAGAAGCCTGACGAGGCTTTCGTTTTCATTATCGATGAGATCAATCGTGGTAATCTGTCCCGCATCTTCGGGGAACTGCTAATGCTCATGGAGGCTGACAAGAGAGGATCCGAATACGGGATGAAGCTAACCTATTCTTCACATGGTGAGCGGTTCTTCGTGCCTCCCAATGTCTACATACTCGGCATGATGAATACCGCTGATCGATCATTGGCGTTGGTTGACTATGCGCTACGCCGACGATTCGCTTTTGAGGATCTCATTCCGGCCTTCGGGACTGATCAGTTTCGCGAATACCTTCAAGAAATTGGACTCGATCAGTCTTTGATTGACCTGATCGACGAGCGCATGGAAGCGCTCAACGCACGGATTTGTTCTGATGCCGAGTTGGGTCGCGGCTTCCAGATTGGACACAGTTTTTTTGTGCCCGGCGACGACGATGAGCTGTCCGACGATTGGTATGAGAATGTCGTACGTACCCAGATTCAGCCACTGCTCCATGAGTATTGGTTCGACGCTCCCGAGCGTGTTGAAGGTGCCGTGACTAGGCTTCTCGCTCCGTGAAAGAGATCCCCATCGCCAATGTCTACTTCCTCCTGTGCTACGCTTGGCGGTGGGCTCAAGAACGCGATGCCGCGACGCTCCGGGAGATCGAAGGCTTGTCGAGTGCCCAGGACCTGCTCGGGAAGATCCTTGCGGGCGGCGTGCATCACTTGGTCCGCCGTGGCATAGACCGTGGTTATCTTGAACGGCGGGAGGATCTGGCCGGTATCCGGGGCAAGCTCGCGGTTGGGGAGACCGCGAAGCGCGCACTTCGATCGCGCGGGAGGGCTGCCTGCGACTTCGAAGAACTGTCGCTGGACATCCTGCCAAACCGCATTCTGCGCACATCGCTTGTTGCTCTGCGCAGGCTTGGCCGACGCAGAGCAGGCGCCGACACCGGACTCGACGCTACAGTGTACACCGAGGTCGCCGTAGCGTGCCGCAGTTTGTCCGACATCTCTTCCTTGCCACGGCTTGACCGGCGGGCGTTCGGACTCGTGCAGATGGACCGCAATCGGCGCCTGTACCGGTTCCTTCTATCCGTCTGCCGGCTCCTGCACGAACATCTGTTCATCGACGAGGAATCCGGGGCGACACATTTTCGCGACTTTCGTCGGGACCAGGCTCAGATGTGGGCGCTGTTCGAGGGGTTCGTCACGGAATTCTACAGGCGTGAACAGCGTGGTTTCCACGTGAACCGGGGTGGGCGACGAATCGACTGGTGGGAAGCCGACGCCGCAACCGCCGATGACCGAAACAAGATACCTGTAATGGAGGCGGACCTGCTTCTCGACGGACCGGAGCGGCGTATCATCATGGACACCAAGTACTACGCCGAAGCCCTCGGGGGCCGACATGGAGCAAGCAAGCTGCATTCAAGCAATCTCTACCAGCTTCTGGCCTATCTGCGGAACCGGCAGGCGACCAGGCCGAGGGGAGCGCGTCACGAGGGTATCCTGCTCTACCCCGAAGTCGACACCCCATTGGCCGCCGACATCCGCCTTGACGGCTTTCGTATCCAGGCACGAACCATCGACCTGAGCCAGGACTGGCGCTTGATTCACCGTGCCCTGCTGCGCGCGATTGAGTAGCGCGCGATGTAACGGTCTTCCGATTACCATTTTGACCCGCCACGAGCGTGCAAGCGGCGTGAGTCACGGTTAGTGGGCCAGGAGTCCGCCGTCGACCATGTAGGTGTTGCCGCTGCTGTGGGCACTGTCGTCGCTGGCCAGGAACAGCATCATGCGAGCCACGTCGACGGGGCGGCCGTAGTGTCCGAGCGGGATCGAGCGCACCGCCCCCGCCTTCCATTTCTCGCCTTCGCCGGGACGGTACTGGTTCTCGATCGAGCGCATCATGCGGGTCTCGATTGGCCCCGGGTTGACGGTGTTGACGCGGATGCCGTGCTTGCCGCCCTCCAGTGCCGCACAGCGCATCAGGCCGATAACGGCGTGCTTGCTGGTGTGGTAGGGGGCCATGCCGGCCAGTCCCATCACGCCGGCCGTCGATGAGGTGATGACGATGCTGCCGCCCTTGCCGCGATCCCGCATCGCCGCCATCACGTACTTCAGACCCAGCCACACACCGCGCACGTTTACCGCCATGACGCGGTCGAAGTCTTCGACGGCGCAGTCGGCGATGGGATCGGTGCCGCCTTCGATGCCGGCGTTGGCCAGCAGGACATCGACCGCACCGTAGCGCTCAAGCGCCGCCGCCACGTAGGCCTCGGCCTGCGCCGGCTCGGCAACGTCGGCCGCGAAGTGGCTGACCGCGCCATCGACGGTGGCCGCGGCCGCCTCCAGGGCGCCTGCATCCAGATCCACCATCAGCACCTTGGCGCCGGCCGCCGTAAATAGCTGCGCCGCCGCCACACCGATTCCGCCGGACGCGCCGGTAATGATCGCAACCTTGCCGTCGATTCGATTCATCGCCCAAGTACCCTACCGTGCGACATGGCGGCAGGGAAGCACGCCAAACCAGCTACGGGCCGGTGGCGCCGTCCGCAACCCGGTATAGGAGCCCCGGCTCGATGCGGGATGACAGAACGCTCTCGATTGCCGGAACCAATTGCGCTGTATCCTTCAAGCGGTTGCTCACTGACACAACGAGAACCACTGCGAGATCGTAGCGGGGCAAATGCTGCTGGTGCTCAATGCTACGGTCCATCGTTACGAGAACGTCGAACTGGCGCTCCGCGGCAGCCAACAATTCGCCGTTTCGCATTCCTGACCAGCCTATCCCACCGACAGAACGCACCTCGTATTCGTTGTCGAACAAGCGTCCCAGACGCCAATCAAGATTTTCGTCCAGCAGGATACGGATCAGTGTGCTCGTACTCGGGGCGCCGTCTCGAGCGCTTCCGAAAGCGCGCACTCGAGGAATCCCTCAGCCTGCTCACGACTGACACTTGGGAACCCCTCAAGAAACTGCTCAAGGGAGTCGCCTGCTTTCAGGTGCGCAATCAGGCTGTCTACCGGTACGCGCGTGCCGGTAAACACGGACACCCCTCCCATAATGTCCGGATCGGAGTGGTATATCCGCTTCTTGTCCATCGGCAATCGAATGTCAGCCCGAGCGCGACCTGATGTCAATCGGCCCACCTGGGTGGGAGTCGTGCTTTGGGTCGGCGGCGCCGTCCGCGAGGCGGGCCAGCGGTGACGGCAGTTGCACCGGTCCGGAGCCGGCGGCGGCGATTGCTACGTGGCGGGTTGCGGCGCGCGCCTTGACCCGCCCGGACGGGTCGCGGAAGCAGTACTCCACCTGGTAGGAGTGGTCGCCGCGCCGGGACAGGTGGAGTTCCACTTGTAACCGGTCGCCCACGCGGATCGGCCTGGTGAACTCGGCTTCCACGGCCACCACCGGCAGCAGCACCTCGCCGTCCGCAAGCAACCTGCCGACGCCCAGCCCGGCCTTGTCCAGGAGCGCCTCGTATGCCTCGTGTGCGAGTTCCAGCAGCCGCGAGCAGAAGATCACCCCCGCGGCGTCGGTGTGGTGCAACCGCACGGTGACCGGATGAACGAAGTCGGGACGCTCCTTGGCGGGCATGCCGCCAGCGTACCCCGTGAGCGCCCTGCGCGGCGACGGCGGCCAAAAGAGCCGCCCGCCGCTTGGCCGCGGTGCCGAGCGCCCACGCCGTACCGGGACACCGGAGATCCCGCCCGGTCGCGGCGAACGGATGCCCGCGCGGCGCCCGCGCTCGGGCGTCGACCCGAACGCACGATGGGTGCGTACCTGAACGGGAGCGTCCCACGCCCGCTTGCGGCAGCCGCCAACGCCAACGGCGGGGCGCCCTGCTTCGGCGCCGGAGGGGGCGCGCCAGCGCGGCAAGGCGGTGAGGGCGATGATGGGCGCGCGTACCCCAACGCCGCAAAACAATGCACAATGCAATCAGCGATGACTGGGACTGATGACAGCCGCCGGCGCGGGGCGGCGCGGGACGCGGCGATGCGGGCCGACATCCACCTGCTTGGCGACCTGCTCGGCCACACCCTGGTGCGGCAGCACGGCGCCCATCTCCTGGAGCTGGTCGAGCGGGTTCGGTCGCTCAGCAAACAGGCCCGCGCCCCCAGCGCCGACGACCGCGCCGCCGCCGAACTGGATGCCCTGCTGGTTGGACTCGACATCGCCGACACGACCAACCTGGTGCGCGCCTTTTCCACCTTCTTCCAACTGGCGAACGTGGCGGAACAGACCCACCGGGTGGACGAGCACGGCCCGCGCAGCGGCATCGCCCGCGGACGCCTGCGCGCATTGTTCGATCACATTCAGGACGACGAGGCGCAACGCGCCGCCCTGCGCGAGGTGTCCGACCGCCTCGACGTGCGGCCGGTGTTCACCGCCCACCCGACCGAGGCCGCGCGCCGGTCCGTGCTCACCAAGCTGCAGCGCGTCGGCGAGTTGCTCTACGAACGGGCGGATCCGCGCCAGACCGCGGTAGACCAGGAGCGCATCCGGCGCCGCCTCGCCGAGGCGATCGACCTGATCTGGCAGACCGACGAGTTGCGCGTGAACCGCCCTACCCCCGTCGACGAGGCGCGGGCGGCGATCTACTACCTGGAAGAGCTGCTGCGCGGGGTGAGCGGCGACCTGTTCGACGAGCTGGACGCCCAGCTCGAGCGGGTCGGCATCGTGCTGCCGGCCCACGCCCGCTCCCTGAACTTCGGGAGCTGGGTCGGCGGCGACCGCGACGGCAACCCGCTGGTCACCGCCGAGGTGACGACCGCGGTGTTGGAACTGCAGCACGACCGCGCGCTGCAGGAACTCTTGCGCGCGGTCGACGAGTTGTCCGCGCAGCTCAGCAGCTCCGAGCACGTCCACGGCGTGTCGAAGGAGCTTGGCGACAGCCTGCGCCGCGACGCCGCCGCGACGCCGGCCACCGACCGGGAGGCACGGCGCCGCAACACCGGCGAGAGCTACCGGCTCAAGCTGGCGTTCATGCGCCGCCGGCTGGAGAACACGCGCCGGCGCATCGCCGAGCACGCGCGCCACGTGCCGCGCCACGACTACCTGACCGCCGGCGAACTGGTGGCGGAGCTGGAACTGCTGCAGCGCTCACTGCGCGCCCACCGCGGCGCGGTGATCGCGGACGGGGCGGTGCGCCGCCTGCTGCGCCGGGTGGCGGCGTTTGGCTTCCACCTGGCGACGCTGGACATCCGCGAGCACGCCGAAAAGCACCATGCGGCGCTGGCCGCGTTGTACCGCCGCCTGCCCGACGCTCCCGATTACGCGGCTCTGTCGCCGGACGAGCGGTTCGAGGCGCTCGCCGCCGAGCTGGCCCGCCGGCGGCCCCACCGCGCTCCGCCCACGCCGCCGGGCGCCGCGCCCCGCGCGACGCCGGCCCCGCCGCCGCCCCATCGCCCCCCCGGCCACGCGGCGGGCCGACGAGCCCGGCGTGACGCTGGCCACCATGCAGGCGGTGCGCGCCGCCCTGGACCGGTTCGGGCCGCGCGCAATCGAAAGCTACATCATCTCCGAGACCCTGGGCGCCGACGACGTGCTGGCCGCGGTGGTACTGGCGCGCGAAGTCGGCCTGGTGGACCTGGCGGCCAGACGCGCCGCCATCGGCTTCGTGCCGCTGTTCGAGACCCCCGATTCGATCCGGCAGGCGGACGCCACCCTCGCCAAGCTGCTGCGCGAACCGAGCTACCGCGAACTGCTGCGGCTGCGCGGCGGCCCGCAGGAGGTCATGCTCGGCTACTCCGACTCCAACAAGCTCGGCGGCATCACCACCGCGCAGTGGGGCCTGAACCGCTGTGCGCGCCGCCTGCGCGAGGTGGCCGCGGCGGCGGGCGTGCGGCTGCGCTTCTTTCACGGCCGCGGCGGCACCGTCGGCCGCGGCGGCGGTCCTACCGCGGAGGCGATCCTGGCGCAGCCGTGGGGCACCGTGGACGGCGCCATAAAGATCACCGAGCAGGGCGAGGTGGTGGCGGACAAGTACAGCCTGCCGCGCTTGGCGCGCGACAACCTGGAGCTGACCCTGGCGGCCTCGATCGAGGCGGCCGTGCTGCACCGCAGCGCGGAGCGGCCGGCGGCCGACCTGGCGCGCTGGAACTCGGCCATGGAGATCGCTTCGGGCGCCGCCTACACCGCCTACCGGGCGCTGGTCGACCACCCGTCGCTGGTGCCCTACTTCCTGTCCGCCACCCCGGTCGAAGAGCTGGCCTCGCTCAAGATCGGCTCGCGCCCGTCGCGGCGGCCCGGCAAGGACGCCGGCATCGACGGCATGCGCGCCATCCCGTGGGTGTTCGGCTGGACCCAGACCCGGCAGGTGGTGCCGGGCTGGTATGGCGTGGGCAGCGGGTTGGCGGCCGCGCGGGCGGCGGGAGTCGACTGCCTCGCCGAGATGTACGAGCGCTGGCCGTTCTTCCGCATGTTCCTGTCCAACGTGGAGATGGTGCTTGCCAAGACCGACCTGGTCACCGCCCGGCGCTACGTGGACAGACTGGTGCCGGCCGAACACCGGCACATCTACGACTTGATCGCCGCCGAGCACGAACGCTCGGTGCGGGAAGTGCTGGCCGCCACCGGCAAACCCGCGCTGCTGGCCGGCTACCCGGTACTGCGACGCACCCTGGAAGTGCGCTCCGCCTACCTGGAGCCGCTGCACCTGCTGCAGATCACCCTGCTGGAGCAGCACCGCGCCACCGACACCGTCGACCCGCGCGTGGAGCGCGCCATCCTGCTCACCGTCAACGGCCTCGCCGCCGGCCTGCGCAACACCGGGTAGCCGGGCGATGAAGTTCCTGCTCACCGGCGCCTGCGGCTTCATTGGCCGCAACCTGATCACCGAACTGGAGACCCGCGGGCATGAGCTGCGGCTGCTCGACATGACGCGCCCGGAGGACGCCACCATGTTCCAGGGCGCGGCGTCACGAGCCCACCTGCCGCTGCACACCCGGTGGCCGTTCGTGCAGGCGGAGATCACCGACGAGGATGCCATGATGCGGGCCTGTGAAGGGATGGACGCCGTGGTCCACCTGGCCGGCGAGCCGCGCGGCCTGCCGGAGATCGCCGTCCCTACGTTTCGCAGCAACGCGCTCGGGACGTTTGTGGCCATCGATGCGGCGCACCGGAACGGCGTCCGGCGCTTCCTGTGCGCCTCCAGCATCAACGCGTTCGGCACCTTCTTCTGGCGCTTGAGCGGCAAGCCGGCGCCCTACCGCGGCCTGCCGCTGGATGAAGACTTCTCGCCGGTGCCGGAAGACCCCTACAGCCTGAGCAAGCTGGTCAACGAGCACACCTGCGCCGCCTACCAGCGCGCTTACGGCATGGCCGCCATCGCGTTCCGCTTCGCCGGCGTGTGGCCGCAGGCCCGGTACTCGGCAGCGCTCGCAGCGGGTCTGCCGCCCACTACCGCCTGGTCCGACGACCTGTACCAGTGGGTGCACGTCGAAGATGTCGCCCGCGGTATTCGGCAGGCGCTGGAGGCGGAACACCTGACCGGCTTCGGCGTGTATACGCTCGGAGCCGGGGATACCCGCTGCCCGGAACCCACCGTGGAACTGGTCCACCGGTTTCGTCCCGACCTGGCATACTCCATGGCCTCGCCGCTGCCAGGCCGCGCTCCCCTGCTGGCCATCGACCGGGCGCGCAGTGCATTCGGCTACGACCCGAGGTTCCGGCTCGGAGACTGACCTACGCGTAGTGGTTGCTGAAGTAGTCCAGGGATGAGGTGCGGCTGACACCGCCGAACAGGCTGCGGTTGTAGCCGAGCAGGCGCTGCAGCATTTCCGGCAGGCCGGTTATCACGTCGCGGGGGACGCCGAGATACTGGTTTTCCTGCTGGCGCAGCCAGCTCAGGTTGAAGTTCAGGTTGATCGAGGTGCGGTACCGGTCGGGAGTCCGATTCTCGCCGCTGCCGTGCCATACCGCGCCGTCCCACACCAGCAGCGAGCCCGCCGGCATCTCGGCGTCGACCGCCTCGGCATCCTGGTCGACCGGCTCCGCCGCCCCGTGGCCTCCCCGCTCCACGCCGGTGGGCCCCCGCCGGCATCGCGGCGGCGCCCGCCTCGGCATCCTGGTCGACCGGCTCGGCCGACCGGTGGCTGCCCGGCACCACGCGGGTGGCGCCGTTTGCGCGGGTGAAGTCTTCCAGCGCGATCAGCGTGTTCGCCACCACTGGGAAGTGAGGACGCGGGACGCCGTACATCACGTCGTCGCGGTGCAGGACCTGGTTCACGGCGCCGGGGCCGGGGCGCATCGCACACGCCACCGAGAGCTGAAACGCCGGCCCCAGCACCCCCTCGATCACCTTCAGGAGCAGCGGATCGGTGGCGATGCCGTCCGCCGCGCGCGTGCGGGCGAACAGGTTGCATACGTGGATGGTGTTCTCGCCGCCGCCGGCGGGCAGGCGCTTGCCCTTGAGCACCATGTCGTCGGGCAGATCAAACACGGCGGCCAGCTCCTCGCGCGCGCGCCGCGTACGCTCGCCGTCCAGAAGACCGGTGACGATGGCATAGCCGTTCTGGCTCACCGCCCGGACCGCCCGGTCCACGCGCGCCGCGTCGGCGTCCGACAACTCGATACCCTCGGCGAGCCGGTCGAATCTTGCATACGCGTCGCGCTCGATTGCCTCGTGCGCTCTTCTGGCCTGCGACTCCCCTCGCTGCTCCATGCGTCTCTCCTCCGCGCTGCTCGTAGTATAGGCCGATAGGACCGGAGGCGGCGCCTCCGGCGGGCGCGCCTGGCGCCGGTTCAGCGGCGCCGTCCCGCGACCTCGTCCGCCGCTCGCGGCCGGTGCTCGGTGCGGCGCTGCGGCCCGCGGGCACTGCGGCGCGACACGGCAGCGCGGCAAGCAGCAAGCGCAGTACGCGACGTTTGACAGGACTGCAGTCATAGGATAGCCTTGCGAACTAGGCTTCAGGGGCAGATTTCGAGATGAAGATCACCTGCAGTGCCAACGGACGCGCATCCCACACCTCCGGCAGCGCACGCGCTCGCCGGTACCGTGAATGCATCATGGACCCCACCTCAACGAGCTAAGCACCTACGAAGGCGCACGTCCGCGTGCCATACATCAGGCTCCGCCCACGGCCCCATGTGGGCTTCGAGCCACCTCCTTGAATGGAGAAGGAGGTGCACGTCGTTTCTCTACGCCGGACACGAATAGGTCCGACCAAGGTTTTCACTCCTTGGAAGGTGGCCTTGGCCCGACAGTAGCCGGAACGCCGGATTCACGTCGCCGCGCTGTGTGCCATGCACCCGAAGACGCTTGAGCCGGAGGCTTGCGCGCGGGCGCTGGAGAGGAGCACCGCCCGACAACTCGCCCTGGCTGGCCAAACGCCAGCACCCAACCTGACCCTCTCAAGTGAATCGAAGCGACGATTCATCGACACGGACAACACACATTGGGAGGTAGTGACTATGAATCGCTACACAACTGTCCTGATTGTCATCCTGGCATCCGCAGCAACCGTCCTGTGGGCAACCGGAGAATCAGAAATGGCAGCCGTTACCGAGCAAGAGATGGTGCAAAACTGGCTAGGTGAAACCGTGCCCAAGCCGCAACATGGCGGCGTGCTCAACATACCGACCGCATTCACCGCGGTCGATTCCTGGGACCAGTGGCGCTATCACCAGACCGGAACTCCGTTTACGGCCGGGATCTACCAGGCTTTTGGTGGAATCGACATCAGAACACCGATCGAGGACAATCAGTTCCAGAGTGCAATGTTCACCTGGGACCAGTGGTACGGCGTTATCGCCGAAAGCTGGGAACAGGTCGATCCCCTGACCCTCAGCATCAGCATCAGGCAGGGCATAAAGTGGCAGAACAAGGAACCGATGAACGGTCGTGAACTGACTGCCGATGATGTCGTCTTTACGCTGCACCGCCAGTACGGCCTGGGCAGCGGCTACACCGAAAAGAGCCCGCACCTCGGGGACGTCCATGTCGAATGGTTTGCCGGCTCTGAGGTAACCGCTCCGGACCGCTACACGGTGCAGATCGTTACCGAGGCGCCGCGACCATTCCTGGCCTTCGCTACCATGTGCTTCGGTTGCGGCCTCGTAATCCAGCCACCCGAGGTCATCCAGCAATACGGCGACCTCGAGGACTGGCACAATGCGGTCGGTACCGGAGCCTGGATGCTGGTCGACTATGTGCCCGGCTCCAAGGTGCAGTATGCGCGCAATCCCGACTACTGGGAAAATGATCCGCGCTATCCAGACCACGCCCTTCAACTACCATACGCAGACGAGCTCAACGTCCTCATGATACCGGACGAGTCCACACGCATGGCCGCATTGCGGACCGGCAAGGTTGCGCTGGCGGGTGGTCAACAACAGAATATCGACTGGCGGACCGCTGAAAGTCTGCAACAAACGAATCCCGAGCTCAACTACCTCGAGGTCGCCGGATCGGGAGGCAACGCCTGGGGTTTCAGTATGCGTGTCGACCGGGAGCCGTTCGACGATATCCGGGTGCGGCAAGCCATAGCGATGGCCGTGAATACGAAGGAGATCGCGGAGGACTACTATGGCGGCAATGCGGAGGAATATCCTTACTCCACGCTGTCGCTGCCGTGGCCCAAGCAATACGTCAAACCGGTCGATTGGTTTACGCCCGAGGTTCAGGCCACGTTCGGCTATGATCCGGAGGCGGCGAAGCAGCTTCTGGCGGAGGCCGGTTACGCCGACGGCTTCAAGACGGATATGCCGATTTCCGCGGTAATGGACCTCGAGTTGTATGAGCTTGCGGTCAGCTACCTGGCCGCGGTCGGAATCGACGTCGACATCAGAGTCATGGAGCACGGTGTCTACAAGGACATCGAATATGCCGCCGAATACGACGGAATGTTCTCTCAGTATGATCCGATGTCAGTGCTGCCGCCGTATCACGTCCTGAGCTGGTACCAGACCGGCATAGGGTGGAACGCCAGCCAGGTAAGCGATCCGGAGTACGACGCCCTTCGGCTCGCCGTACTGAAGGAAACCGACAAAGACAGGCAGGACGAAATGTTCCACCGGTTGTACGCGATGCCGTACGAGAATACGTGGATCATACCGTTTGCCCTGGCCAAGGAGTTCGTGTTCTGGCAGCCTTGGCTGAAGCACTTCCGCGGCGAGGAGAAGACCCACGGCTGTGACCAAAAGCTGAACGTCATGAAGTACGTCTGGATCGACCAGCAACTGAAAAACGAGATGGGCCACTAGCACCCGCGAGCAGCGCAACGTGGAAGCATGATTCGGGGGGTCTGCCGGCAGCCGTCGGCGGACCCTTTTTTTTTGTGGGCACCGGATGATGCGGCCCGGCATCACCTCGCCACTGGCGAACGTTACTTCTGGACCGCGGCCTTGCCGGCCAGAATGGCTGTTCTCTTTGTTTCCATTCCGGCGTAGCTTCCGGCGCCTCCCCGCAACCTTGGGTCGAGCAGGTCTCGCACCGCATCTCCGAACATGTTGACCCCGTAGATTACGGCGCCCAGGGCAAGGCCCGGCCAGAGCGCCAGACCAGGCGCCAGGAACAAGTACTTGCGTCCGGTCCGACTCAGCATACCGCCCCAACTCGGCTCCGGCGGAGGGACCCCGAACCCAAGAAAACTCAACGTGGCTTCCAGCAGAATTACACTCCCCATTCGGATCGAAACGATGATCAACACGGCGGGCATGATATTCGGCAGCAGGTGGCGAGTGAAGATCCTCCACAGCCGGCAACCAATCGCGTCCGCGGCCTGCACGTAGACTTGCTGCTTGATGCCCAGCACCGCGCCCCGGATTACCCGTGACGTGGTGATGCCCATGTGCAAGCCGACAATCACTATCACCTGTCCGATTCCGGGCCCGACAATGGACATGATGGTGATCAGAATCAGGATATCGGGAAAGCACATCCAGGCGTCGACGAAGCGCTGCATCAGAATGTCGTACTTGCCACCGAGGAACGCGCTCGGGATACCGATCAACAGAGACACCGCGACGGACAGAAGAGTAGCGAATACGCCCA
Organism: Spirochaetaceae bacterium bin103; assembly: GCA_002238925.1. GTDB lineage: Bacteria > Spirochaetota > Spirochaetia > SZUA-6 > Bin103 > Bin103. The sequence continues at coordinate 45,047 of MPNH01000033.1, forward strand.
CCACCATGGAGATTCGAGCTCCGTAGATTACACGGCTGAGCATGTCTCTGCCCAGGGTATCGGTGCCGAGGATGTATTGCGCCGACGGTGGGCTCAAGCGGTCGGACGGATGCGGTTCATTGACTCCATCAGGGGCCAGTAGCGGCGCGAAAATGCCGGTGAAGAGAAAGACGAGGACCACGACTCCACCGAGCGCCCCCAGCGGCTTCTCCCGGACCAACCGGCCGCCGAACTCAACCAGCGGACGCCGTCTTGGCCCCGTCGCCGCGGACGCACGGGTCTGCTCGGCGGGGCTACTCACTTCCCGCATTCCGCCCGATTTGGTATGAAATCCGGGGATCGAGCCACGCGTAGGTCAGGTCGACACCCAGATTGACCAGCAGCACGAACCCGGCAAAGAACAGGTTCACACCGGAGACAATCGTATAGTCTCGATAGCTCAGTGCGTCCACCGCAAGCATGCCCATGCCCGGCAGTGCGAATATCTTCTCGATGACTACCTGGCCACCAATGAGAATGGGAATCATCAGCCCGATGTAGGTGATCACCGGGATCAACGCATTCTTGAGCGCGTGCCGGAATACCACGAGTCGTTCGCGGAGACCCTTCGACCAGGCGGTCCTGACATAGTCCTGCCGCAGCACGTCCAGCATCATGGTCCGCGACATCCTCATGGTGACGCCGGACATGCTCATGCCCAGAACGATTGCCGGAACCAGGACGGTCTTCAGATTCTCCAGCGGATCCTCGGAGAACGGAACATACAGCACGGGCGGTGACCAGTTCCACCAGATGGACGGGTAAACCATGACCATGGTAGCCAGCCAGAAACCGGGAACGGCGATCCCGAATATGGCGACTATGCGGCCGACGTAGTCGGCGACCGTGTCCTGCCGCAAGGCTGAGTAGACTCCGATCGGTACCGCCACCAACTGCGACAGAATGAGGGCCAACAATCCAACTTCGAAGGTGACCGGGATCCGGCGCAGTATCTCTTCCGTGATCGGCGTCTTCCAGCGCAGGGAGTTGCCCAGGTCGCCACGCGTCAGGATATTTCCAATCCAGCGCACGTATTGGACGTGAGCCGGAACGTCCAGGCCCAGCATCGCTTCCAGCCGCTCGCGGTCGATGTTGCCGATGCCGCCGCCCAATTCGGAAACCGTCAGGGTAATGATGTCGCCGGGAATGAGACGAATGGTAAAAAAGACGATAAGGGTGACTATGAAGAGAGTGGGAATGACGAGCAGCGTCCGTCTGATCAGGTACCCGGCCATGTCGCTTTCCCGCCTAGAGCACTCTACACCACTCCGGCGGCATGTCAACTGGCCGCACGCGGTGCACGTGGTGCAATTTGGCGCACGCCGCGGCCGCTCATGCGGCCGCTGGCGCCGCGCAGGCGCGGGTCGAGCAGGTCGCGCAGCGTGTCGCCGAACATGTTGAGGCAGTACACCACCAGCGCCAGGCAGAAGCCGGGCCAGAATGCCAGGCTCGGCGCGCGTTCCATGTAGCGCCGCCCCTCGTCGCTGAGCATGCCGCCCCAGCTCGGAATCTCCGGCGGCAGGCCAAACCCCAGGAAGCTCAGCGACGCTTCCGCCAGAATCACGTACCCGATGGTGGTCGAGAACAGGATGATCACCGGCGGCACCACGTTGGGCAGCACGTGGCGCAGGAGGATCTTCAGGCGGCTGGCGCCGATCGCCTCGGCCGCGGTGAGGTAGGCGTTCTCCTTGATGCCGATCACGGCGCCGCGAATTACGCGCGAGGCCTGCACGCCGGAATAGGTGCCGACGATCAGGATGATCTGCAGCATGCCGGGCCCGACCAGCGACATGATGGTGATCAGCAGGAGGATGCCCGGAATGGCCATGAACGCATCCACAAAGCGCTGCACGGCGATGTCGAGCCGCCCGCCCAGGAACCCGGACGGCACGCCGATCAGGATGCCGAGCCCGGTGCTCAGGGTGGTGGCGGTCAGGCCGATCGTCACCGAGATGCGCGCGCCGTGCATCAGGCGGCTGAACAGGTCGCGGCCCAGTTGGTCGGTGCCCAGCCAGTAGGTGGCGGACGGCGGCTGCAGGCGGTCGGTCATGCGCACCGCGTTCACGTCGTGGGGCGCGAGCTGGTCGGCAAACAGGCCGGCGAACAGCATGATCAGGACCACGCTGCCGAACACCGCCCCCGCCGGCTTGCGGCGGACCAGCTCGCCCAGAAAAGCAAGGAAGCCGCTGCCGCGCGGCTGCGGTTCCGGCGCGCTCGCGCTACTCATGGCGCACCCGCGGGTCGAGCCACGAGTAGGTGACGTCGGTGATCAGATTGACCAGCACCACCACCGCCGCGAACACCACGTTGATGCCGGATACGAGCGGGTAGTCGCGCCGCCCCACGGCGTCCACCAGCAGGCGGCCCATGCCCGGCAACTGGAATATCTCCTCCACGATCACCGCCCCGCCGATCACGACTGGCAGCTGCACCGCCACGTGTGTGAGTACCGGGATGGTGGCGTTCTTCACCGCGTGCCGGATCACCACCAGGCGCTCGCTCAGGCCCTTCGACCAGGCGGTGCGGATGTAGTCGGCGCGCAGCACCTCCAGCATCATGGTGCGCGTCATCCGCATGCTCAGGCCGGCCAGGGCCGTGCCCAGCACCACCGCCGGCAGCAGCACATGGCCCAGGTGGCCGAACGGATCCTCGACCAGCGGATTGAGCTCGATCGGGGGCGCCCAGCCCCACCACACCGACGGGTAGATCATGACCATCGTGCCGGTCCAGAACGGCGGCACGGAAACGAGAATGATCGCCAGCGAGCGCGCCAGGTAGTCGGCCACGCTGTCCTGGCGCACCGCCGAGTAGATCCCGACCGGCACCGACACCAGCAGACTGACGATGATCGCCATCGCGCCCAGCTCCAGCGTCACCCCGATGCGCTGCCGGATCAGCACCGCCACCGGTTCGATCGCCATCAGCGGATCCCCGAAGTCGCCGCGCAACACGATGTCGCCAAGCCAGCTCAGGTACTGGACGTGCAGCGGGCGGTCCAACCCGAGCGCAGCCTCCAGGGCTTCGCGGGAGGGCAGATTGGAACGGCCGCTCACCGACATCTGCGCGAACATCACGTCGATCACGTCGCCCGGGATCAGCCGGACCGACAGGAACACGATGACGCTGACGATCAGCAGCGTCGGGATGAGCAGGAGTACGCGTCTGAGGAGATAGGTGTACATCGGCGCGTGCCGCGAACTACGCGATCAAAATAAGGAAGCCGTCATCCCGCGATCGGACGCGGGATGACGGCCCGCAATGGAAATCGAAGATCCAACCAGGATCGAATCCTCAGTATCCCATCGACTCCTTGAGGGCCTGGTCGACCCACACCCGGGCGAATACGTGGCCGAAGCCGTAGTCGGTGCCCAGGCGGAACTCGCCGCGGTAGCTCTTCAGCCACGGCCACCACACGCGGTAGTTGCCGTTCATGGCCAGCGGAATGAGCCAGTGCTCGGTCATGACGCGGTCGTTGGTGGCCGTCAGGTTGGCCACGTAATCGTCGATTGCCCCGGAGGCGAGCCCTGCCGTGTAGGTCGCGTCGTAGGTCGCGTCGTCATGGCGCCCGATGTTCCACGGGAACGGGTCGCCGCCGCGCCCAAAGAAGTGGTTCATCGACCCGTCGACGCCGGGATAGGCGGCGCCGAACCCCTTGGGGGCCATCTGCTCGAGCTGGCCGCCCATCACGTGCTCATTGTAGGCGGTCGGCTCCATGGTCTTGATCTCCATCTCCACACCGATCTCGGCAAAGTAGCTCTGCGCGATCCGGAACAGGTCCAGGTCGTCCTCGGAGCTGATCACCAGGGTGGTCTTGAATCCGTCGGGGTAGCCGGCCTCCGCGAGCAGCTCGCGCGCCCGCTCGGGGTTGTACTGGAATGCCTGTTGAACCCGCTCCGGCAGCTCGTCGAACGGGGTGTAGTAACCGGTCACGCACGACCAGCACACGAAGTTGTCTTCCATCAGCGAGTTCAGCACGCCGCCGCCCCAGGTCGCCGCCAGCTCGTCGCGGTTTATCGCCATCTGCAGCGCCTCGCGCACCCGGATGTCGGGATAGAACGGCTCAGCGCCGTGCCGCATCACGATGCTCTGGCCGGTCATCGCGAACTGCTTGTACTGGAGGTCGGGATGGGTCTTCTCCAGGCTGTCGCGCTCCTCCCACGTCACGCCGACGTCGGTGAAGTTCAGCGGGCCGAGCACGTCGAGCTGGGCGGAGCGCAGGGCCGCCAGCTTGGTGGCCTTGTCCGCGACGAAAATCTGCTTGTATTCGTCAACGTAGGGAAGCTGGAACTGCTGATCCGGGAACAACTCGTCATGGCCCCAGTAATTGGGATTCCTCACCCAGGTCAGGGAGGTGCCCGGATTGTAGTCGTCGATGATGAACGGACCGGTGCCGCGGAAGTTGGTCAACACCTTGCTGTCTTCGCCGAACTCCTCGATCACCTCGCGCGGCGGGCCGATGGTGTCGGCCCAGCCGGCGACCAGAAACAGGTACAGCACGAACGCGTTGGCCGGATGCTTGAACTCCACCGTGTACTTGTCCGTGGCCTCGACCGACTCCATGGTCTCGAAGAACGTGTGGCCGTTGAACGGCGACTTCTCGAACACGCCCCCGACGCCGTAGATGCGCTGGAAGTGGAAGACCACGTCGTCCGCCACGAACTCGCGCCCGTTGACCGGCGGCAGGTCGTGCCAGTGCACTCCCTGGCGCAGGTGGAAGATGGTGGTGTTGGCATCCGGCTGCTCCCAGCTCTCCGCCAGGCCAGGGACCGCCGTGCCCGGTGACCACCAGGCCGAGTAGTCCTCTATGCTGCGGTCCGCCGCCCAATCGTTCGCTCCCAGCCGTTCGGCACCGGGCGAGTTGGTCATCGCGGCCCAACCGTAGTAGTTGTCGAAGCCATGCTCCTCCGTCTCCGGCACGCCGAGAAAGGTGATGGTGCCTCCGTATTCGGGCTTCTCCTGCATCTCCCCCCAGACGTTCTCGATCATCTCCCGCTCCGGAAGCGCCGCCTGCTCCGCCTCCCCGGTCGCCCACGCGGCCCCCGCCGCCAGACCCAGCACCAGAACCACCGCTACCGGGTTCTTCCAACTGCAACAACGCATCAAGTTACCTCCTCCTGCGTCACTCTGTGAGTCCCTTCTCCTTACCACGGCCCGCCCACACCGTCAAATCACGCTACCCGGCGGGCTACCAAGGCAAGCGGGCCAGGCACCTGCTCAATTCGAGGACTGCTCGGTGACCGATGGGAGTGTTCCGCCCAGCGGGCGTATCAGCCCGATGACGCCAGCCGTAATTGCGCATGCGGAGGACTTGGCTCAGCCGACTCAAGACGGCCGCCGCGTACACGGCCACGCCATTCACGACCTTTCTCGGTCGCGTCCACCCATCATCACCATCAAACCAACGCAACGCTAAGTCCGAGGTCGCAAATCAAGGACTGAGCTCGACTTAGCCGTTGCTGTGTTGCCTTGAGTGGCTTCCGGACCTTGGTCTCCTCTATCGCTTGGTTCTTGTAGCCTCCCTCGTCGCGCAAGAAGACGATCGTAGCTGCGATCTCAAGAACGATATCCGATCTCTCCTCAGCCATTGTTCCAAGCAGTCGACGAGCATCGCAGATAGGCAAATCTCCTAGTCGGGCCGGTTCAGCCAGCGACTGCTTCAACCTGAAGACCGCATACGGCACACCGTAGCTACCTTGCTTCTCTTCGATCTCAATCAGATCTTCCGCTCGGGCATCGATCAAGCCGTCGGCGAGATCAAACGAATATGGACCGTAGTGGTGGTACACGAAGCTCAATTCGAAGTCACCCCCGCAGCGATGCAGGAGATAGGTTCGTTTCTGTAACCGCGTCCTACCAACCACCTCGCCCCCATGAAGCGCGATCAGGTTGACTGCAAGTTCCGTAGCGTTCAACGTTTCAATCCCTCCAATATCTCAAAAATCTCTCCGGATTTCACTGAATCCGGAACATAAACACGCCGAATCTGTTCTTCATTCTGAAGACTGGCAACGATGCTGGAAATGCTTGCGATATCTTTCGGTTCACCGTTGCGGGTCTTCACCAGTACCTTGTTTAGCGCCGAGGGATCTTCAAAGGAGTACCACCTGTACGGCGTTACGGTGGAATCGTCGAAGATCACATCGTCACGCCATTCGAATCGGCATCGAATTGGCTCGATACGATCGTGGCGTAGATGTCCTTCGGCTCTTCTTCCTTCAGGAGTGCACCAATCTGTTCAGGCAACTCTTCATCAACGTCTCGCAATATGCAGTTCACCTGGGTAGTGTCGTCTCGGATGATCTGTGCACTCCAGTCCTCGTGAGTCTTCTTTGGACCTCTCGTACCGACCTGCTCGAAAGCGTGACTAAACGGTCCATGGCCGATGTCATGGAGCAACGCGGCAAGGAGCGCAACTCGTTCTCGGTCCCCGTCGCAAACGTTGGAATTCGGGTGTGTTGATCAGGTTCCAAGCAATCTCGTCTGTTTGGTCGCGATCGCGATCACCGCTTCCTCCGAATACGATCAGCCCATGGACTGGGTCGCGGATGCGCTGCGTCCAATGTCGATGGGCGCTCATGCCCTCGGATCGAGTCAGGCCGCCGGTTGCCCCGGACATGTGCGGTCGATGGTATTCGGAATCCAATGGTCCTTGGACACCGGAAACAGCTTGGAGAGCATGCGTGCCAGACTGCTCATCTACTCGCCGGCACTGTGACGCAACAGCGCTGGTGGTGCAAGTCCAGGTGCGCCACCGGACGAGACCGTAAGTGTCCACCGTGTCGGCATGGCTGCGGCGTCAGGTGCAAGGACGGCGGACGTGACGATGGGATGCCTGTTCATATCAGCTGAATATACAGACAAATGTCTGTATATTCAGGCGCCTCCATCGAAACACACAGTCGGTGGCGAGGTTGCCAACGCGGCGGCGACTCGGCTTACCTACTGTTCCAGAATCTCCTTGAGCGTGCGGACTGCAGGTCTGCCGGGGGGCAGGAAGAGCGCGTCAGTGCAGGCGTTGAATGAACCACCAGTGGTGGCCCTCGGGGTCGCGCGCCTCGTAGCTGCGGTCCACCCAGTAGCCCTCGCCGTAGTCCTGGGTGGCCGGCTCCACCGTAATGGCCGCGCCGGCCGCGCGCGCCCGTTCGCAATGGGCATCGACATCGTCGACGTACACGGCCAGCGCCTGCGTGTTGGCGCCGCCGACCGCCAGCGGAGACCGCGGAAAGGTTCGGTCGGGGTGCAAGCCGACCTGCCCTACCATGATGAGCCCGCCGTCCAGGACCAGCTGTGAGTGGACGATCTGCCCGGCGTCGTTCTCGATCCTCTCCTGCACCGCCAAGCCAAAGGCGCGGCTCAACCAGTCAATCGCGGCTGCCGCGTCGTTGTAGAACACGGCGGGCGCAATCCTCGGCCAGCCGTCAGGCGGATTCTTCATCTCTTTCGCCTACTCGATGTGGACCAGCCGATGATTGAACACCCGCTCTGCGCGATCGTAGTCGATCCCCGCCTCCTTTGAGGATTGCGTTCAGCGTCCCCTTTGGGAACGTCCCGCGAGCCGTGTACCGGTACGGAAATGGTCACACACGGACATTACAGCATGAAAGCTGTACACACAAGACAATCGATACCGCCCCGTACCGCCCCGGCTCAGTCCGCGGACTGCTCGTTCACCGCACGGGGTGTTCCGCCGAGTAGCCGGATCAAGCCGAGGATACCGCCGATGATGGCGGCCAGGGCGAACACGGCGGCGTAGTCGATCAGCGGGATGCGCAGTACTTCGCTCAGGCGGCCCCAGCCGAGCGGCGCGTACACCGCCACCACGCCGGCCACGTAGGCGGCCAGTACCAGGGCGCGCACCGGCCGCGACCAGCTTAGACCGTGCATCTGCGTGATCACGAAGATGCCGCCGAACCCGAATGCGAACATCGGCCACATGCCCTCGCCCTGCATGATCGCCACCAGGGTGCCGTGCGCCAGCACCGCTACCTCCAGGATTAGCGTCCACCAGCGGTTCACGTGCGCACGGGTGAAGAACAGGCTGCCCTGCAGCATCAGGAGGAACATGTACAGGAAGCCGATCAGGTGCCCGCTGGTGGCTTCCATCGGGTGGTACCAGAACGTGTACACGATGGCCCAGGCGAAGTAGTAGCCGTGGTAGCGCCGGGCCGCATCGGTGAGCCGGCGCGGCAAGCCGACCTTCTTGCCGAAGAACAGGCCGCGGCGCGGGTTCTCCATCAGCAGCACCCACACCAGCATCACCGCCACCGACCCGAGCGCGCTCCATATCGACACGTCCTGCGCCAGCCCGTCGTACCAGACATGGGTCTGCACCAGGTGCAGCAGGATGAAGAATCCGTTCACCCCAAGAGCCAGGTAGTTCACGGCGCGCAGCGACTTGCTGTAGCGCGGACGGCTGCGCCCGGCGTTCCGCTGCGCCCAGGCGATCAGCGCCCAGAACGACACCTGGTGCAGCAGGTAGAAGCTCCACGCCGTCAGGCGGCTGGCCGTGGTCGGCTCGATCAGCTTCCAGTAATACCAGGACGCGCCCGCGTCGGGAGCGTGGGGCACGTCGGCCAGCCACCCGCTCAGCAGCCAGATCAGGCCGGTGAACACCAGGCTGGCGGCGGCGCCAACCGCCAGTCCCCGATACGCCGATGCCGGCGCCCGGCTTGCCCCACCAGCACGCGCGCTGCGTCCCATGAAATCAATGTCGCGGCCACACCGGTCAGTTATCAACGGCTGGCCAGAGACCCTTTTGTCTGTCCATACCGGAGTAGTCTGCCCATGTCGGAGTAATCGTGCGCGCGGCGCTCGGCCCGGACGGCGTGGCGACCTTGACCGGTTACGCCGCCCGCGACGCTTCGACTCGCTCGGCGAGGGATTGGAAGAAGGCGGTGTTCCACAGTTCCAGTTCGGCGTCGTCGCGGATGAACGGGCGTACGTCGCTCCTGGCCTGGTCGAAGTCCACCTGCCCGAATCGATCCCGAAGGAGCCGGCGCAGGTCCGCAATGGCCAGTTCCCGATCCGGCTGCCAGTGGCCGGTTTGCACCATGCGGGCCTGCAGGTGGCGGAGGTTGCAGGGGATCTGCCGGCCGAGATACCAGAGGAGGTCGTAGAAGTCGCGGCCCTTCACGCGGCTCTTCCAGTTGCGGCACAGGATGGCGTGCAGCTTGCCGGCAAACAGGCACGGCAGGTCGAACAGCCGCACCTGGAACGGGATCGGGGTGAGCAGCGTGAGCACTTCGTAGTCGGCCAGCGGCGGTGGATCGGTGTCCAACTCGATTCGAATCCGCACCTGTTGCAGGTCGGGAAGGCGGGCGCGCAGGTAGTCCGGAGTGCCGATGCGGGCAAGGTTGATCCGTGTGCCGCCCTTGATGAACGCGGACTCGATTGCCGTGCTCACCCGCTTGTTCCTGCGCTCGATCCGGAAGCTGAATCCGAACGCGGCCAACTCCTTGCGCACCGCTTCGAGGCACGGGGCAAGATTGAACTCGCGGTCCGGCTGCAGCAGCGAGAAGTCGATATCCTCGGAGAAGCGTGGCAGACGGTGGAAGATGCGCAGCGCCGTACCCCCGTAGAACGCCGCGCGCTCGAAGAACTTCGCCCGCCACAGGCCCAGCAGGGCCAACTCCTGGACGATCTCCTGCAAGGCGTTCTCGTGGTCGCCAAGCGTCTGCGGCTGGTAGCGGTCGAGCATTCCCTGCAGTGCAACATTCATCGGGGCATCTCCGCGTGACGCTCCAGCCAGGCCAGAAACGCGTTGACGCTCTGCCGGCGGTAGCGCATCGCCACTTGCCGCACCGCGGATACTCGCATCCGCACTACAGCGTCCAGATCGACGCGCAGGTCGTCCTCCAGGAACGCAGGAATGTCCCGCGGCGCTCGCACCTCGCGCACGCGAACGATCCGGTCGCACAACGCCTTCTCCGGTTCCGCCAGGAAAAACGACCCGCCAGCGGCGCTTTGCAGCCCGACGCCGTAACTGTAGGCAACTTCGTTGACCGGGAGATAGCTGAACCGCCCCAGCGGTGTGCGGAACAATTTCGCGCGCTTGCAGGTGACGCTGGTGATTTCGTCCACTCGTTCGGGAATCAGCCCGTACCAACTCAGCGCGGTCTCCAGGGAGACGTAGGAAGGCCCGTAGATCAGGGGCGCCAGCACCAGGGGATCGACCGACGACGGCCGGTCGGGAAACGTGGGCGCCACGTACAGTCCCTTTCTGACCCGTACGACGTCGCCGCCGAGGCGCAGGTTGCGCAGCTTGTTCCGCGGCGCGCGATAGCTCGCGAGCCGGTCCATGGCGAGCTGGTAGTCGAATGGATGATCGTGGGGCAGATCAACCCGCATATCGGAATCTCTGCCACTATGTTGAATAATTGTCAACATTGCCGCAAATGGAGTTTGTATGCGTGACTTGCCTACGTAATGTCTTCAGGCATGAGCACGAGAGCGGGCACCCGGTGAACACCCGGTGAACGGTCGGCGCGCGCCTTTTCGCAGGCTCGGGGGTGCGGTATCATTGCAGGCATTGTGCGAAACCCCCTGGACACCGTGCAGCCGGGTCAGGCCAACGGCACCCTGGGCGCTGCCGACGCGCGCGGCGTCAGTACCGAGATTCAGCGCCTGCTCGACAACGTCCGCTCGCTGATCTACATCGACCCGCGCACCTTGGAGTTCCTGATCGCCGCCAAGATCGCCGGCGGCCACGTGATTCTGGCGGACTCGCACGGGGTCGGTAAGACCTCGCTCGCCCGCGCGCTGGCGCAGTCGATCGAGTGGACGGGGCCGCACCGTGGCAGCGCCGAGAGCAACGACGGGGAGGTGGCCCACGCGGACCTGTCGGTAGCCGACGTGTCGGCCGAGAACGTGCCGATTTCGAGCTTCAGCCGCATCCAGTGCACGGTCGATCTGCTGCCGCAGGACATCCTCGGGTTCTCCCGCTACGAGCTCAGCACCAGTTCGCTCATCTTCAACCGCGGCCCGATCTTCGCCCACTTCGTGCTGTGCGACGAGATCAACCTGCTCACCCCCAAGACGCAGGGCAGCTTCTTCCAGGCGATGGAGGAGCAGGCCATCTCGATCGAGGGCAACACCTACCACCTGCCCGACCCGTTTTTCATCATCGCCACCATGAACCTCAAGGGCGCCCACCTGTTCCCGCTGCCGGTGCCGCAGCTCGACCGCTTCATGGTGCAGCTCTCGCTCGGCTACCCGAGCGACGACGACGAGGAGCGCATCGTCCACCAGCACGGCCGCGACGACTCCTGGCGCGGCTTCTCGCCGGTGGTGGCGCAGGAACGGCTCAACCAGTGGCAGGGCATGGTGGACTCGATCACCATCCATGAAGAGGTGGTGTCCTACCTGGTGAGCCTGATCCGTCAGACGCGCGGCCACCCGGCCATCGAGACCGGCGCCAGCCCGCGCACCGGGGTCAAGGTGTCGCGCATGGCGCGCGCGCTGGCGCTGGTGCGCGGCGACAACTGGGTATCGGTCGACCTGATCAAGGAGATTTTCCTGCCGGCGGTGGCGCACCGGCTGATCATGCAGGATCCCGCTACCCCGCCCGCCGGGGTGCTGCAGGAGATCCTGGACACGGTGCCGGTGGATGGCCGGCGGCCGGCGCCGCGGCTGTCGTCCTGCTGTTCGCCGTTCCGCAGGCGGTCCCGCCCGCGTTCAGCCAGCCGCTGCAACCTACCGACGGCCGGGTCGAGCTGGGCCTTGTCCTGCGCCAGCTCAACAGCACCGGCACGTTCCTGATGATCACGGCGCATCCGGATGACGAGAACAACGCGCTGCTGGCGCTGCTCTCGAAGGGCGCGGGGCACCGCGCGGTGCTGCTCACCGCCACGCGCGGCGACGGCGGGCAGAACGAGATAGGCGCCGAGTTGTTCGACGCCCTGGCAGTCCTGCGGACCGAAGAGTTGCTGGCCGCGCACCGGCTCGACGGCGCCGAACAGTACTTCACCCGCGCGGTCGATTTCGGTTACTCCTTCAGCCGCGAGGAGACGTTCGCGCGGTGGGGCCGCCAGGAGGTGCTGGGCGACATGGTGCGCATCATCCGCACCGTGCGGCCGGACGTGATCTCCGCGATGAGCCCGGAGGGACAGTACGGCGGTCAACACCACCAGGCATCGGCGATTCTGGCGCGGGAGGCGTTTGCCGCCGCCGCCGATCCGGCGCGGTTTCCGGAGCAGATCGCCGCGGGCCTGCGGCCGTGGCAGGCGGCGAAGTTCTATTTCCAGGCCGGCTTTCCGTTCGGCATGGGCATCGGGCCACCCGGCTTTCGGGCCAGAGTCGATCCGGATCCGGCGCTGACCACCGTCGACCTCGGCGGCTACGATGCGCTGCTCGGCCGTACCTACGCGGAGATCGGCAGCCGCGCGCGGAGCATGCACAAGTGCCAGGGAATGTCGCAGCTGGTGGCGTTGCCCAGCGCCGCGGCCGGCGCCCAATATCGCCTGGCGGACACGACGCTTCCGGGATCGCCGCCCAGCGGCGAAACCTCCCTGTTCGACGGCATCGACACCACGATTGAAGGTCTCGCCCGGCTGGCCGGCGCCAATCCGCCTGCTGCGCTGACCCGCGATTTGGCGGCGCTGGGGCGCGACGCGCGCGCGGCGATCCAGGGGTTCGAAGCGTCCGGCATGGCCGGCGCCCGCGCGCCGCTGGCTGCGGGTTTGCAGGCGGTGCGCGGCCTGCGCTCGGCGCTCGGCGCTTGGCGCTCGCGTCCGGCGTGGCGGAGGAGATCGACCTGCGCCTGGAGGCGAAGGAGCGGCAGTTCGAGCAGGCCATGCTCCTGGCGCACGCCGTGCGTCTGGAGGTGCTGGCCGATGACGGGCTGGTCACGCCCGGCCAGCGGCTGAACGTTGCGGTGCTGGCCGCGAGTCAGGGCGATGCCGGCGTCCAGGTGCGCGGGGTGCGGCTGGCCGGTTTCGACGGCGCTGACGCGTCCTGCGCCGCCGAGCCGCTGGCGGCCGGCGGCGTGTACAGCTGCGAACGCGAGCTGCGCATTCCAGCCGGCGCGGCGGCGACTGACATTCACTGGAGCCACGTCGACGGCGCCGACCGCTACGCATTCGATCCCGCAGCGCCGTTCGGCGCGCCGTTCCGGCCGACGCCGTTCCGGGCGGTATTCGACATCGAGCTGGGCGCCGCCGGCCTTGCCGTGGAGCGGCCGGTCGAATACCGCTACGCCAGCGACATCTTTGCCGGTGAGAAGCGGATGGAGTTGCACGTGGCGCCGCGCTTCGCGGTGTCGATGACGCCCGAGGTCGCAGTGGTGCCGGCCGGCGGCGAGAGCTCGCGCGAGGTGCGCGTCACCGTGACCTACGCCGGCCGCGAGGCGGCCGCCGCCGACGTCACACTGGATCTGCCGGCCGGCTGGCGCGCGCAGCCGGAGCGGGCGTCCGTGCGGTTCTCCCGCGAGGATGAATCCCGAACGGTGCGCTTCACCGTTTCCGGGGGTTCAGCCGGCGTCGACGGCGACAGCGAGCACCGCATCCGCGCGGTGGTGGAGCAGGCCGGCCGGCGGTTCGACCGCGGCTTCCAGGTGGTGGAGTACGCCCACACCGCCCGCAGGCACGTCGGCCGCCCGGCGGAGGGCGCGTTCAAGGTGATCGACGTGTCGGTCGCGCCGGACCTCCTCGTGGGCTACATCGTGGGCGTCGGCGATGCCGTCCCGCAGGCCATCGAGCAGCTGGGCGTCCGGTTGGAGTTGATCGACGCCGATGAGCTGGCGTGGGGTGACCTGGGCCGCTTCGATGTCATCGTCACCGGCGTGCGGGCGTACGAGCGCCGCCAGGACCTGCGCGCCAATAACGACCGGCTGCTCGAGTACGTCGACAACGGCGGCGTGGCCATCGTGCAGTACAACAAGTTCGAGTTCAACCAGGCGCAGTACGGCCCGCTGCCGGCCCAGGTCAGCCGCAACCGCGTGACGGACGAGCATGCGCCGGTGCGCGTCATTGCACAGGACCACCCGGCGTTCGGCTGGCCGAATCGGATCGGCGCTCCGGCGTGGAGCGGGTGGGTGCAGGAGCGCGGATTGTATTTCCTCGGCGACCGAGACCCGGCGTACGTCGACCTGGTCGAGCTCGAGGACTCGTTCGAGTGGAACCCGGGCGTGAAGCGGGGTG
>MPNH01000034.1 GCA_002238925.1 Spirochaetaceae bacterium bin103
ATGCGTCGCCACGAACTCGTCCAGAATCCCCGCCTTCTGCTTCTTCGTCGCCCGTCGATACCGCTGCGCGGTCCTTCTGAGCGTCCTCCGATCTGCCATGATGACCCCCATCTCCTCCGACCCTCCGCCCACATACTGGCACAGGTCCTTCGTGTGGATTCTTCGATGAGGCAACGGTTCTCGTTCGTGTGGATTTAGCTTGAGGCAATGCGCCGGGTGGAACGTTCGGACGCCCACGGGTATACTTCGTGCGTCCACTGGGAGGGGACAATCAAATGCAGGATCTATGGAGCAACCGTTGCTTCCGCGCTATCCGTTTTGTGGTAGCCGCGGGCATGCTCGCGGTCGCGACGTCCGGGATCGCTCAGACGCAGGCCGGCGCGCAGGAAGGCCCGGTCACGACCGGCATCTTTGGTCTGAACCTGTTCGGACCGATCGTCGGCATCTACAGCGGGTCGCTGGAACTCGCGCTCCACGAAGACTGGAGCATGTTCGTGGTGCCCACCTACTTCAACGCCAAGGGCAGCCTGATCGGCGCATTGATCGAGATCACCGGGGTCGAGAAAGATGACTACGAATTGTGGTCCATCACGGGCGCGCTGGGAGCGAACTACTTCTTGACCGAACGGGCGCCGCTCGGACTGTTCGTCGGCGGGTCAGTGGAACCCGGCTACCTGTACGCGGAATTCAAGGACTCCGCATTGGCGGACGAAGACGCCGAGGATTTGCAGGTGGATACCTTCAAGATCGGCGGCGGCGTGCACGTCGGCTACCGGGTACTGTGGGGGCCGGTCGCCATTACTCCGCGTGCCGGCCTGGCTTATCATTACCTGCTCACGGAAGCAGAGGGCCTGGACCCGGATCTGGAACGGACGTCGAGCGCCGCGTTCAGCGGATTCTCGTTCGGCTGGGGGCTGGACTTGGGCATCGCGTTCTAACAGCGCGCCGACATGCTGCCACGAACCACCCGCGTCGCCGCCCTTGACGGCAGCGGCCGCGCCAGCCTCGTCGAGCGCGCAGTCCCGGAACTCGCCGAAGGCCACGTCTTGGTCGCGGTGCGGGCTTCCATGTTCAGCCCCGGCTCGGAGCTGGGCCGGGCCAAGCGGCTCCGCACCGCTCCCGACCCGGCGCAGCCGTTGCGCCCGTTCGGCTACTCCAACGCGGGGACGGTGGCGGCCGCAGGCGCGCGGGTGTCCCGCTTCACCGCGGGCGACCGGGTTGCCTGCATGGGCGCCGGAATGGCCCTTCACGCGGACTACGCGGTCGTGCCGCAGAACCTATGCACCCCGATCCCGGCGGGGGTGCCGTTCGACCATGCGGCGTCCGTGCACCTGGCCGCCACGGCGCTGAATGCGATCCGCCGCACCGCGCCGCAATTCGGCGAAAACGGGATCGTGGCCGGCCTCGGCATCGTGGGCCAATTCTGTTGCCAGCTGTTTCAGGCGTCCGGTTGCCACAGCATGGGCATGGACCCCCTGCCCGGGAGGCGTGAGATCGCGTTGGCCGCGGGCGCCGAGGGCGGGGTGGATCCGGCGACCGACAACGTGACCGCCGCCGCCAACCGGTTTTCCGGCGGATTCGGTATCGACTTCGGCGTGATTGCATTCGGCGGCGACGCTACCGGCGCATTCCGGCAAATCTACGCTGCGCTGCGCGAACGCCCGGATGCCCACCACACCGGCCGCATCGTCATTGTCGGCGGCGCCCAAGTCACCCACGGCTTCGGCGCCAGCCTCGGAAACGTCGACGTGCGCAGCGCCGCCCGCACCGGCCCCGGCTACCATGACAGCCAGTGGGAGGCGGGGCGCGACTACCCGCCGGTACTGGTCGAGTGGAGCACGCAGCGCAACCTGGCCGAGTCATTGCGGGCAATGCTCGACGGGCGCCTGCGCGTCGAACCGCTCATCACCCATCGCTTCGCGCTCGACCGGGTGGCCGACGCGGCGGACCTGCTCATCGAACAGCCCGGCGGCGCGGTAGGAGTGGTGCTGCAGCCGTGAAACGGCTCTGAACGGTGTTCAGGTTACCGGGAGGCTGGCATCGAGGTCGGCGGCGAAATTGTCGAACATCATGTTCCAGCCGGCGGCGTGCTGGTCGGTGGGGTCGCGCCCGGTGAGGTCGAGCACCTGGCTGGTGCCGGACAACCGGCTGCCGGCCGCGGTGCGCTCGAAACGGCAGGTCACCTGCATCACCATGGTGATCCGCCCGCCGAAGTGACCGGTGATGGTCGCCACCAGCACCTCATTCGGGCGCAGCACGGTGATGCGCTGTACCATCTCGCCCACCACCCGGCCATCGACCGAAACTTCCAGCCGCTCTACCCCGCCCTCGCGGGTGTCGAAGTTGAGGTAGCGCATCCCGCTGTCCGGCCCCGCTTCCCAGCGTACCCGGGTCTCGGGACTGGTCCAGTGGGTAAACAAGGTCTCCACCGGACAATCGAAGTCGCGGACCGCCCGAATCGTCGCAAAGGCCGGTTGCGGCTTCGCCGCGTCGCTGCTCATGCCGGAAACGTGCTGATCCGAGACGGGAAAGTCAAAGACGACGGATCGTGGACGGATCGGCGGTGCGGTTGCCGGGACCGGCGGCAGCGCTCTACACTCGCCGGCAATCGCTATGACAACGAAGAAGGGTTTCGACGACAGCACCGTTACCGACGATCTGGCGCTCAACTTCCACCTGATGCACCCGGGCGAGGACAGCGCGCCCGGCGATCCCAACGTGGCCTACTGCCTGGACGGCGTCTACCACCTGCACTATATCGTGCGCCATCCCTGGAAGGGTGGGACCGCGCGGCTGCGCGACGCGGATACGTCGTTCTGCTTCATCCACGTGACCAGTCCGGACATGCTGCACTGGACCTGGCAGACCACCAAGCTGCAGCCGAGCTTCAGCGGCCATGGCATCTTCAGCGGGACCGGCTTCATTACCAAGGAGGGCAAGCCGGCGGCCATGTATCCGGGCCTGTCCGACCCGGGGCGCACCTATATCACGGTGGCGGAAGACAACCAACTCAGCCGCTGGAGCAAGCCCTACCCGGTGCTGCCCACCGGGGTGCCGGACGGCAAACAGGTGGTCCTGGCCGGCGACCCCGACCTGTTTCAGGTCGGCGACACCTACTACGCCTACTCCGCCGGCGACGACCTGGAGCTGGTCAAGTCCACCGACCTCGTCAACTGGCACTACGTCGGGCCGCTCCTGCAACACGACATGCCCGACGTAGCGCTTGGTGAGGACACCTCCTGCGCCAACCTGTTCCCGCTCGGCGACAAGTGGATGCTGCTGTGCATCAGCCACCAGATCGGCTGCCGCTACTACCTCGGCGACTGGGATGCCCAGGCGGAACAGTTCGTGCCGCACTTCCACGCGCGCATGAACTGGCGGCGCCCCGGCCAGTCGCTCACCGCACCGGTGTACCGCGACTTTTTTGCACCGGAGAGCGTGCTCACCCCGGACGGGCGGCGCGTGATGTGGGCGTGGCTGTGCACCGCCGATCCGGCGATCGACCTGAAGTCGGTGCAGTCGCTGCCGCGCGAGCTGAGCCTGCGCGACGACGGCAGCCTGCGCATCGAGCCGCTGCGCGAGCTGGAAACGCTGCGCTTCGCCGCGTACCAGCGGCAGGACATCCTGGTCGAATCCACCACCACGGTCGCCGCGCCGGAGGACGACGCGTTCGAGGTGCGCGTCACCGTGGACCGAGCCGAGGCCGAGCGCCGCCGATTCGGCGTGCTGCTGTTCGCCGGCGGCGGCCACGAGGGGCTTCCGGTGGTGATCCGGCCCGAGACAGGCACCATCTGCGCAGGCGCTACCGAGGCGCCGTTCGCGGTGGCCGACCTGCCTGCGGGCGAGGACCTGGAGTTGCGCATTTTCGTGGACAAGTACCTGGTTGAGGTGTTCGTGAACGGCCGTCAGGCACTGCTCACGGTGTTCGCGGCCTACCGCGACGGCGGCAACGAGCTGCGCGCCTACCTGTTTCCGCGCCGGCCGCGGACGCCGCCGCTGACCCTGCGCAGCGTCGAGGTCTGGAGGCTCAGACCCACCAACCAGGGCTTCTTCGCGGCGCGCGACAGCCGCATCTGGGAGCCGGATACCGAATAGCCGGCGTCACACGCCGAGCCAGGTGTGGGTAACCGCGGGGCGGTCCGCCAGTGCGGACGCGGTGCCGCCCCAGCGAATGCGGCCCTTGCCGAGCACGTAGGCCCGCTCGGCCAGCGACATGGCAAACGGGTAGTTCTGCTCCACCAGCAGCATGGTCATGCCGTCCCGCCGCAGCATGCGCAGGACGGCGCCGATGCGCTCCACGATCGCCGGCGCCAGGCCTTCGGTGGGTTCGTCGAGCATCAGCAGGCGCGGCTCCTGTGCCATGGCACGGGCGATGGCCAGCATCTGTTGTTCGCCGCCGCTCAGCTCATTGCCGCGGTGACGGCGCCGCTCGGCGAGTTCCGGGAAGGTGGCGTACAGCCGCCGCGGCGGGAACCGGCGCTCGCCGCCACCACGGCGACCGCTCAGCGTCAGGTGCTCGTCCACGGTCAGCGAGGCGAAGATGCCGCGCTCCTCGGGCACGTAGGCAATGCCCCGGCGCGCGACCTGGTGCAGCGGCAGGCGATGGATCTCCTCGCCGGCGAACCGAATGGTGCCCCGGGTCACCGGCACCACGCCCATGATCGACTTCAGGGTGGTCGACTTGCCGGCGCCGTTGCGGCCGACCAGCGCCACCACGCTGCCGTGCGGCACCTCGATGCTGAGCCCCTGCAACGTATGGCTGGAGCCGTAGTAGGTGTCGATTCCGACTACCTGCAGCAGCATGCGGACCTCACCTGCCGGCAGCGCCGAGATAGCGGCGCCGCACCTCGGGTGAGCGGCGCACTTCCGCCGCCGTGCCCTCAATCAACACGCGCCCGTAGTCCAGCACGGTGATCCGGTCGGCCAGACCGAATACCACGTCCATGTCGTGCTCGATCACCACCAGCGCCAACTCGGCGGGCAGGCCGGCGAGCAGAGCGACCATGGCGGCGGTCTCGTCCGGACTCATGCCGGCCGTCGGCTCGTCGAGCAGCAGCACCAGCGGCTCCTGCAGCAGCGCCAGGCCGATTTCGAGCTGGCGCTGGGTACCGTAGCCGAGCCCGGCCACCTGCTCGCCGAACCGGTCCGCCAGGCCGAGCCGCGCCGCGTGTTCCTCCGCCTCCGCGCGCAGTGCGGTAAACCCCGCGGCACGCCGCCAGAACACATGGCCGATGCGCCGTTTCAACGCACACGCGAGGGCCATGTTTTCTCCCACCGTGAGGCCGGCGAACAGGTTGTTGCGCTGAAAGCTGCGCGCCAGTCCGGCCCGGGCGCGGCGGTCGGGCGGCGCGCCGCTCAGGTCCCGGCCGGCCAGGAACACGCACCCGGCGTCGGCCTTCACCTCGCCGCCGATCAGGTTGAATAGCGTCGTCTTGCCCGCGCCGTTCGGTCCGATCAGGCCGTGCCGGCAGCCGGCGGGGAGCCGGAGCGATACCCCATCGGTAACGCGCAGCGACCCAAACGACTTGTACAGTCCCTCGGCCCGTAACACGTCGCCGCTCATCGCCGCGCCCGGCGGCGCGTGTGCAGCGCCTCGATCAGCCACGCCAGCCGCCCGTACAGGCCATCGCGGGCAGCGAGCACGACGGCGATGAACAGCATTCCCATGAACAGCTGCCAGTGGGAAGCCAACTCCGGCGGGAGCGACAGTCCGCTCCAGAACGAGCCCGAACTGAGCAGGTCGCGCAGCAGCACGAACACCGCGGCGCCGGCGGCGGCGCCCGCCAACGACCCGCTGCCGCCGAGGATGACGATGATCAGCGCCTCCCCGGAGAAGGTCCAGAAGGCGAGATCGGGCGAGATGAAACCGGTGTGCTGGGCGGTCAGCGCGCCCGCCACCCCGGCAACGGCGCCGGCCGCCGTAAACGCCGCCAGCTTGTAGCGCCGTACCGGGCAGCCGAGCGAGGCAAGACGGCTCTCGTTCTGGTGGATCGCGCCGAGCATCATGCCGAACGGCGAGCGGGTAACGAGCAGCAGGAGCAGATATACCAGCGCCGCGCAGATCAGCGCGAATGCGGCGAAGGTGCCGGGTGCGCCGCTGTCGAGACCGAGGGCTGCCAAGTCGATGCGAGGCGTCCCGGCCAGCCCATTGTCGCCGCCGAACCGCTGCGCCCGAAAGAAGAAGGCGTGGAACATCTGCCCGACGGCAAGCGTGATCATGATGAAGAACACACCGGACAGGCGAATGACAAACAGGCCGGCGGCGGCGGCCAGCAGCGCGGCGACCGCCACCGAAAGCACCAGCGCCGCGGCCGGCGGCCAGCCCCAGAACAGCGTCGCGGCCGCCGTCGTATACGCGCCGGCGGCCAGGAACCCGGCGTGACCGAGCGACACCATGCCGGTGACGCCGACCAGGAGCTGCAGGCTCATGGTGAAGATCGCCAGGATCGCGACCTCGGCAAGCAGTTCCATGGTGAACAAGTCGGCGCGCCACCACACCGCCGCCGCGGCGGCGGCGAGCAGGGCGGCGGCGGGAAGCTGCCAGCGATCGCGGCTGCGCATTACCGTACTGCCGTCAGCGCGCGCCGCGCACCGGAATCAGGCCGGCCGGCTTGTACAGCAGGATCGCCGCCATCAGGCCGTAGACGGTCAACCGCGCCAGTTCCGGCACCACCACCTGGCCGTAGGTGTCGACGACGCCGATAATCAGGGAGCCGGCGGCCACTCCCTTCAGACTGCCCGGACCGCCGAGCACCACCACGATCAGGGCGAGAATCAGCACCGACAGGTCCATGCCGGGGAAGATCGAGAACACCGGCGCCGCCACCGCGCCGGCGAGCCCGGCGAGCAGGCAGCCGAGGCAGAACACCAGCAGGAACACTGAGCCGATGTTGATCCCGAGCGCCGCAACCATGTCCCGGTCGTCGACCCCGGCGCGCACCACCGCACCGAGACGGGTCCGCTCCAGGGCGGCGTACAGCAGTGCGAACAGCAGCACGCCAAGAGCGATGATGAACAGCCGGTAGGTCGGATACACCTGTCCGAGGATGAGGCTGCTGCCGGCCAGCACCGGCGGAACCGCGATGGTGTGCGGCAGCGAGCCCCACACCAGGTCAACCACCTCGACACCGACGAAGATCAGACCGAAGGTGGCCAACACCTGGCGCATCGGGTCGGCACGCTCCAGGTGGCGCAGCAACACCAGGTAGAGCAGCCCGCCGAGCACGGCCACGCCGAGCGGCGCCAGCAGCAGGGCGAGCCAGAACGAATCGAACGCGCGCACCGCGCTCAGCGCAAGGTAGGCGCCGGCCATGAACAGCGTGCCGTGCGCGAGGTTGATGAAGTTCATCAACCCGAACACCACCGACAGGCCGACCGACAGCAGGAACAACAGCGCCGCCAACTGCAGCCCGTTGAGGGTCTGTACGATCAGGAAGCCGGGATCGAGCAGCACTCAGCCGCTTCCGCAAATCCGCCGGGTCGGGCGCTGCCTACAGCGAGCAGCCGTTGGGCGCATCCTGGACGTGCGGAATCACCTCCTGCACCACGGCCGCGACGCCGTCTCCCTGCTGCTGCACCTCGAAGATGTACAGGTTCTGGATCACGTTGTTGGTGGCCGGGTCGATGCGAAACGGGCCGCGCGGGCCGTCGAATCTGATCGCCCGCATGGCGGCCGCCAGCGCCGCCTTGTCGTCGGTGTTGCCGCCGGTGGCCTGCAGCGCTTCCACGATGAGCCGCGCGGTGTCATAGGCCGCGACGCCGAATTCCGATCCGGCGCGGCCGTGCGCCGCCCGGAACCGCTCCTGGAACGCGTGGTTCTCCGCCGTGTCGATGGACGGCACGTAGTTGAGAATGCCGAGCGTGCCCTCCGCGTCGTCACCCTGGGCGTCGATGTACAGGGCCGAGTTGAGCCAGCCGGCGCCGGCCAGCTGTACCTCGCCGTGCAGCCCGAACGCCGCCCACTCCTTGACGAACTTGATGGCCGGTCCGCCGGCGAAGAACACGTAGGCGGCGTCGGGTCCGGCGGCCCTGATCTTGGCCAGGTAGGGACCGAAATCCTCGGTCTCGCCGAGCGGCGGGTACTCCTCGCCCCCGATGGTGCCGCCGGCGGCGACGAATCCGCTGCGAAACGCTTCCATGGCCTGGTGGCCGGCGGCGTAGTCGAACGCCATCAGGAACACGTTCCGGTATCCCCGGTCCGCCATCCACGGACCCATCTCCCGGCTGATCTGCGCATTGGAGAACGAACTGCGCATGATCCACGGACTGCACTGCGCGCCGGTCAGGTGATCGTTGCCGGCGTTGGTGATGACCAGCGGCACCTCGGCGTTGTGGATGAAATCGCGCACCGCACCGGCCACCGCCGAGGAGATGATGCCCACTACCACGTCGACGCGGTCGCGCAGCACCAGCCTCTTGACCTGGGCGAGCCCGGTACTCGGCTTCGCCTCGCTGTCGGCGTACACCAACTCGATCGGGCGGCCCGCTACCTCGCGCCCGAAAGCGTCAAAGCCCAATTCCAGCGCCAGCGTCTGGTCATTGCCCAGACCGGCGTACACCCCCGAGGCCGGCAGCAGCACGCCCACCTTGATTGGCGCCGCGGCCGCCACAGCGGCGCAACCGGTCAGCAGCACACTCACGATTGTCAGGACACTCGCCCTCTTGTGCATTGAAAGTCCCACCTCCACCGATGGTGTAAGGATGGCGGCCACGGTGCCGTACTGGCAAGCCGGTGCGCGGCGACCGCGGCGACCGTACCGAGCTCAGCGGACGGCGGCGTACCCGACCGTGCGCTTGTCGCGCGCCACCACGGCGCGCAGCCAGATGAACAGCAGGCGCAGGCTGCCCCAGCGGCGCAGGCGGCGGGTGTCGGAGATCGCGGCGGGCCGCCGGATAAACCGGTAGCGGGCCCCGGGGATGCGGCGCGCGCGGCGCATGAACAGGTTGTCCTCGCCGACCTCGATCCCCTCCGGAAACCCGCCCGCCGCGGCGAACAGCGGCGCCGAGCAGAAGATCAGGCCATTGGAGGCCGCGCGCAGCGAGCGGATCATCACCGCGGCGACCGCGTAATGCAGCACGTAGCGCCGGCAGTCGGGCACCACGCGGACCGTGCCCACGGTGGCGCGGCGCGTGCCGGCGGCGGCGCGGATGGCGGCGGTCAGCCCGGGTGCGAGGCGCACGTCCGCGTCAACGAACAGCAGCGTGTCGCCGGTGGCATGCCGGGCGCCGAGGTTGCGAGCGAGGCTCACCCCGCGCCGGTTTGTAACCACGACGCGGGCGCCGCCGGCCGTGGCGCGCGCGGCGGTCGCGTCGCGACAGCCGTTGCACACCACGATCACCTCGTGCGCGCGCGGAAGCTGCGTTCGTATTGCGCTCAACGTATCGGTAATCACCCGTTCCTCGTTGTGCGCCGGAATGACGATGCTCAGTTTCATGACCCGGCCGTTGCGCGTCCCGCCAGCCCGCGCTCGCCGCCGAGCAGCGGCGGCACCAGGACCAGGGTGCCGAAGGTAGCGCCGATCAGGGTGATGGAGATCAGCATGCCCAGGTAGACGACCGGCAGGAATCGCGACACCGCAAGCGCCAGCAGGCCGGCCACAATCGCCGCGGTGGTAATCAGGATGGCGCGCCCGGCGTGTTGCATTGCCACCTCAATGGCGGTGTTCGGGTCGCGGCGCGCCGCGCGCCGGTAGTGCAGCAGGAAGTGGATGGAGTCGTCCACGCCCACCCCGATAGCCACGCCGGCGAAACTGATGGTCAGCACGTCGAATGGAATCCGTGCCAGCGCCATCACCACGAACGTAAACATGATCGCCGTGATCAGCGGGAGCAACGTAAGCAGCCCGAAGCGCACCGACCGAAACGCAGCCGAGGTGATGAGCAGCACGAGCAGCGCCGACAGCGCCGTGGAGGTGAACTGCTCGCGGGTGAGCAGTTCCGCCACGCGCAGGGTGACCATGCTCCAACCCCACACGGCCGGTTCCGCCGCGGTGAAGATGGTGCGCCCGGTTTCCTGCACGTAGGAGACCAGGTCGCTCATCGCCTGCTCCGACAGCAGCCATCCGGTGGCGTCGTCGCGGACCCAGATGCGGGTGGTGACGCGGCCGCGCTCCAGGTCGAGCAGGCCGCCAAGATCGCTGCCATCCGCCGCGCCAAGCGACAGCAACCGCTGAAACAGCTGCTCCACCGCGCGGTTGTCCGGGTATTCCCGCGCACCGGTCAGCACCTGGTTCAGGGAACGCGCGTAGGCGGCAATCGAGGTTACGTGGCTGACGTCCGGATGATCGCTCATCACGGCCGCGAAGCGGTCGAGCTGGCGCAGGAGTGCCGCGCTCGGCACGCCCGCCGACCCGGGCACCGTAACCGTGAGGTTGAGGTCGACGTAGCTCCCGAACCGCCGCACCAGCAACCGGTTGTCTTCCACCGCCGGCACCGATCCGCGAAAGAACCCGGCCACGTCGGTCTGGTAGCTGAGGTTGGCGGCGGAAACCGCGAGCGCCCCCGCCAGCAGCACCAGAAATGCGTATACCCAGCGCGGCCGGCGCGGGACCAGGCGCCGCAGGCGCATCACCAGGGCCGCCAGCCAGCCGCTCGCCAGCCGCTCGCGCTGGCGCGGCCGGGGCAGCGGCAAACGCGCCAGCACCGCCGGGTAGAGCAGCATCGTGACCAGCGCGCAGATTACAATGCCGAGCGCCGCGAACAGCCCGAACTCGCGCAGGCGCTGCATGCCGCTCAGCAGCAGGCTGGCAAACCCGGCCGCGGTGGTGAGCGCGGCCAGCACGATGGTCTGGCTGACGCCGGAGGTGGCGCGCGCCACCTCGATGCCGCGCAGCGCCAGCGTCGCGCGCGCGGCCGGCGCGCCGTTCGGTACGGGCTCCCGGTCGCGCACGCGCGCGGTACTGAAGTAGCGGTGCAGCAGGTGGATGCTGTAGGAGCTGCCGAGGGCGAAGATCAGTGGCGGCAGCATGAGGCTGGCCATGCTCAGCGGCACTCCGGCCAGCGACATCAGGCCGAAGGTCCACAGCAGCGAGATGCAAATGGTGGCCAGCGGCAGGACGACCGCGCGCAGCGACGCGAAACTCAGCAGGTACACCAGCAACGTGATGAAGGCGGCCAATCCGGACAGCAGCGGCACCTCCCCGGTTATGTAGCGCCTGGTGGCCTCATAGAGCGGGAGCCACCCTCCGAGCGCCGTTGACAGCCCGTCCGCATGCTCGGCGAGGATGGCGTGCACCCGCGCCAGGAAGGTGCCGTAGTCGCCCTGCACCGCAACCGAGTAGACCATGCTCGCCGCGGCGATCTCGGGGTTGAGCAGCGCCGACAGCCCATCCGGCGCAGCCGAACGCCGGGCGTTGAAATCCGCCAGGGCCGCCTCGCTGGCGGGCGCTGTGCCGCCGGCTGCCAGCGGCGCCAGTACCAGCCGGCCGCTGCGGCGCTGGAAGGTCTGCACGTTGAACGGCGTCACGCTGCCGACCACCTCGGGGAGCCGCGCTATCCGCCGGTCGACCTCGCCGACCTGAACGAGGCGCTCCGGACTCAACAGGTCGGGATGACTGACGCCCACCACCAGCAGCTCGCTGGTGGCGGTGCTGTCGCCAAACTCGTCGATCAACCGCCGTGTCTGCGAGTCCTGCGGCAGCAGGCCGGCGATGTTGGCATCCACGCCGATGTGCGCGGCCTGCCACACCGCCGCGGCGGTTACCAGGACAACGCCGGCAAGCACCACCGTGCCGTGACGGGCCACGAGCAGGGCGAGCGTCTCGAACGCCCGCTGTCCGGCGCTCCGCCGGGGGCGGCCGCGGGCGCCGGTCATCGCGGCACCGCGTGGCCGGCATCGCGAAAATGAATGCTATGCTGTGCGCAGCAATGAGCAAGCGATCGGCGAACCGCGTCTGGGAACAGGACCGCAAGGCCTCCGCCGCACCGTCCGCGCGCCGGTTGCGAATCCGCGCCTACCGGGCGGGTGACCGGCGCGGCATCGCGGCGATCATCGCCGCCACGGCGCTGCGCGGGCGGCCCCTGTCCGCGTTCTTCGAAGACGAGAAGGTGCTGCTCAAACTGTTCATGGACTATTACCTGCGCTACGAACCCGAATCCTGTTTCGTGGCCGAGCGCGAGGGGCGCGTGGTTGGCTACATCATGGGCTGCAAGGACACCCGCCGCTACCTGCGCTTGGTGCTGCTGCGCTACGGGCCGCAACTCCTGACGCGGGTGCTCGCGCGCGTGCTGACCGGACGCTATCGCCGGATCGACACCTATCGGACCCTGTGGTGGGCGCTGTCGCGCGGCTGGCGCGAGGTACCCGAGGCGGATCTGCGGCAGTTTCCGGCGCATGCCCACCTCGGGGTGGCGGCCGAGTTGCAGCGCGACGGGTTTTTGATCTACCTGTGCATGGTGCGCCTCGGCGACGCCTTGATCCGGCACCTGTGCGAGCAAGGGATACCCGGCCTGCACGGACAGATCGCGGAACCGGGCAATCAAGACTTCATCACCGGGCGCACCCGGACCCTGTACGACGCCCGGGTAGCGGCGCAGCGCCGCTTTACGCTGTGGTCCGCGCTCACCGGTGAGCGTTGGTATCTCAAATTGCTGACGCTGAATCTCCAGGGCGACCGGACTCACCTGCGCGCCTGAGTGCGGCGCGCCGCCGCCCGGACACCCGCCATCTCCGCCGGCCGGCTCGTCAGGCAGCTTCGAGGTAGTGCTCGATGGTGGCGACGGCACGCCCGACGCCATCTTCGGCACCAAGCCGCCGACGGGCATCGCGGGCCGCCTCCCGGAACCCCCGGCCGGTGGCCGCGAGGTCGATGGCACGTCCGAGAGCGGCGGCATCGAGGTCGCGCCACCGCAGCGGCGGCGGCGCCACGCCCAGCGATACGAGGCGCTGTGCCCAGAAGAACTGGTCGGAAAACCCGGGCACCACCACCGACGGTACGCCGGCACGCAGGGACGCCGCGCAGGTACCGGCGCCGCCGGGATGGACCACCGCCGCGGCGCGCTCGAACAGGTAGTCGTGAGGTGCGGAGTCGATCACCAGCATGTCCGAACCATGCTGCCCGGCCTGCAGCGCTCCCCAGCCGCGCAGGAGCACTCCACGCTGCCCGGCGCGGCGCAGCGCCGCTATCACGGTCCGGGTAAGGGCCTCGGGATCGTCCACCTTGAGACTGCTGAAGCCGACGCACACCGGTGCGGGTCCGGCATCCAGAAATCGCTGCAACTCCTCCGGAACGCCCCACAGATCGCGGGTGGCAGGAAACCAGTAGCCGGTGACGTGCGCCCACCCCGGCCAGTCGTCGGGAGGCGGCACGACCAGCGGGCTGAACCCGTACAGGTGCGGCGTACCCTGCCGCCGGAGCTGCCGGCCCACACCGCCGAATCGCATCGGCGGCAGATTGAACTGCTCACGGCGGACGCGATTGAACTGGCGGCGCCAGGGCAACCAGAATGCCTGCTCGGTGGCGAGATGGCTCACCCGGTTGTAACCGGGACCGAGGCGCCAGCCGGCCGGCGCCAGCACGCTGGGAAACCGGGTGGTCGGCGTGATCGGCTGCAAGGCCGCCAGGAACGAAGGAATGCCGCGCTGTTCGGCGATGTGGTGGGCGGCCATCCCCAATGGGGTAAACACCACCGCGTCCGCGTCGGCGCACGCGGCCCGGGCATCGCGCGTCATGTGGGGAACTACCGCGCGGCCCACCCTGGCCAGCCCGCTCATGAAGCGCAGCGGGTTGTTGCGCGACGCCAGCCAGTCACTGCCCCACACTCCGCTGAACAGCTCCACGGGATCCAGCGGCATGGTGGCGTGCTCGAGCCCGTGATCGAGCACGAAGCTGCGATAGTGATCGTGCGTGGCGACGCGCACGGTGTGGCCGGCGCGGGTAAGTCCGGCACCCAGCGCGCACAGGGGCAACACGTCCCCAAGGGTACCGAGCGTTACAATGCAGACCGTCACGTTAGGGAGACTATACTCATTCGGTGTATCTTGACGAGTCGGTCACGATCGCTCCGTGACCGCGAACAGGATGAAATCGATACACAGGCATCGCTTGCCGGCCAGCGACTCCGGCCCAGACTACCGGCACATCTACTTCTCCCCTCACCTCGACGACGCGATTCTGTCATGCGCGGGACGTATCGCACAACAGACCGGCGCCGGCCACCAGGTGCTCGTGGTTACGATATTTGCCGGCTCCGGCGACGGCGCCACGCGTCCGCCGCCGGCATTCGCGCCGTTTCAGGACATCCCCGCCCGGCGCTGCGAGGACCGGCGCGCCCTTGACGTGGTGGCCGCCGACCACCGGTGGCTCGATTTCCCCGACGCGATTCAGCGCCACCGGCGCTACGCCTCGCTGGTCGGGATCACCGCCCCGATCGCGCGCCGGGAAGCACCGTTGCGCCGCGCGGTCACTACCGAGGTGGCGCGCATATGCCGGCGCTGGCCCACCGCCAAGCTCTACTTTCCGCTCGCGATCGGCAACCATGTCGACCATCAGATCGCGGCGGCGGCGGGCTTCACGCTGCTCTCGGGCGGCCGCCCGGAACGGGCGGTCACATTTTACGAGGATGTTCCCTACGTGTGCATACCCCACCTGTTGCGGCAGCGATTCGAGCTGGCCGGGATCGCATCGCCGCCCGGCGCGGCGCCCACCGTGCCCGTGTGTGCGCGCGCGCGAGAAGCGCACGCGGGCCTGATGTCGCTCCCGCAGTTCGCCCGCCACGCCGGACCGGTCGCCAGCGGACTGCTGTACGCGCTCCTCACAGTCCGGTTCGGTCGCGCCCACTGCGGAGCACGGCGCCGGCGCTGGATCGCCATGCAGGCCGAGCTGGCCGGCATTGACGGCGAGTTCGACACCAAGGTCGCGGCGGTCGCCTGTTACGATTCGCAGGTTGCGGCGATCTACGGCGACCGCGACACCATGCGCCGCCAACTGGCCGATTGCTGCGCCACGGGCGGGAGCAACGCCATGTACGAGCGGTACTGGCACCCCACCGAGCCGGATCCGGCCCCTCCGACGCAAGCAACATTTTCGTAGGCACCCCACTACATCGCCACACAAATGTAAGATCCCAATGGATGGTGGCTGATTTCGTTGCCCTATCAGCGCGGGAGACCGGTTGGCATCATTCTTGCTTATAGCTCATCATCAATCTACCATGGAGGAACCCATGCGTTTCCCAAGAGCGTTGCTGAAAGCACTGCTCATTACCGGTTTCGCCCTGCTTCTACCGTTCGCCGCGTTCGCCGGCGGCGAAGGAGAGGAAGGCGATGTCATCAAGGTCGGCGTCCTGCATTCCCTGAGCGGCACCATGTCGATCAGCGAAGTGGCAGTAAAGGACGCCACCATTCTGGCGATCAACGAGATCAACGCAGCCGGCGGATTGCTCGGCAAGCAGATCGTTCCCATTATCGAGGACGGCGCTTCAGACTGGCCCACCTTCGCCGAGAAGGCGCGCAAGCTGATCGAGCGTGACGAGGTCGAAGTAGTGTTCGGCTGCTGGACGTCGGCGAGCCGCAAGGCTGTGCTGCCGGTGTTCGAAGGCCTCGACCACCTGCTGTTCTACCCGGTCCAGTACGAGGGCCTGGAAGCATCCAAGAACATCATCTACACCGGCGCAGCTCCCAATCAGCAGATCATGCCGGCGGTATCCTGGCTGCTGCAGGAGAAGGGCAAGAACTTCTTCCTGCTCGGCTCCGACTACGTATTCCCGCGCACCGCCAACAAGATCATCAAGATTCAGCTCGAGGCGGAAGGCGGCAACACCGTGGCCGAGGAGTACACCCCGCTCGGCCACACCGAGTACGCCACCGTGATAACCAAGATCAAGGCGGCCGCACCGGACGTGATCTTCAATACCCTGAACGGCGACAGCAACGTCGCGTTCTTCAAGCAGCTCAAGGCTGCCGGCATCGGCCCGGATGACATTCCCGTCATGTCGGTGAGCGTCGCCGAGGAAGAGATCAAGGGTATCGGAGCCGAGAACATCGCCGGCCACCTGGCGGCCTGGAACTACTTCCAGAGCATGGACAGCCCCAAGAACGCCGGCTTCGTGGAGCGCTACAAGGCGGCCTACGGCGACAACCGGGTTACCGACGACCCGATCGAGGCCGGATACTTCGGCGTCTACCTGTGGGCGGAAGCGGTCGTGAAGGCCGGCACCGCGGATACCGCCGAGGTGCGGATGGCGCTGCGCGGCGTCGAGTATGAGGCGCCCGAAGGGATGGTAAAGATCGACCCGGTCAACAACCACACCTGGAAGATCGTCCAGATCGGCGCCGCCAACGCGGAAGGGCAATTCGACATCCTGTGGTCCACCGGCGAACCGGTGCGCCCCGATCCCTTCCCTGCGTTGATCTCGCCGGACGAAGACGTAATCGAGCCCGGCGTCATGGGACCGCGTTCGTAACGGGCACGAACCGGAACCAGGGCGTCGAGTGTCCGTGGCCGGAGGTTCCCGATGCGGGGCCTCCGGTCGCGGTGTCTTACCAACCTGCCAACCTGGAGTGACATGAGTCTGACCACCACCGCAATGCAAATCTTCAACAGCCTGTCGATCAGCAGCGTATTGCTGATGGTAGCGCTGGGGTTGAGCATTACCTTCGGCATCATGCGCGTGATCAACTTCGCCCACGGCGAGTTTGTCATGATCGGCGCTTATGTCACCTTCCTCACCGACCGCCTGCTGTACGACGCCCTCGGCGGCGGCACCTGGTTCCTGGTGGCGCTGCTGGCCGCGTTCGTGGTCACGGCGGCAATCGGCTACCTTACCGAGCGCTCACTCATACGCTTTCTGTACGGACGCCCGTTCGAGAGCATTCTGGCCACCTGGGGACTGAGCCTGGTCCTGCAGCAGCTTGCACGCAACATTTTCGGCGCCTCCAACGTGGAAGTACGTACGCCGGCCTGGCTGCAGGGCGGCCTGGCGCTCGCCGACGGCATCCAGCTGCCGGCCAATCGACTGTTCATTATCGCGGTGGCGGTGCTGTGCGTGTGGGGTACCTACCTGTTTCTGAACCGCACCGGCGCCGGGCGCAGCATGCGCGCCGTAATGCAGAACCGGTCGATGGCCGGCGCGATGGGAATCAACACCGCCGCCGTGGATGCGCGCACCTTTGCGCTCGGCAGCGGCCTCGCCGGCGTTGCCGGCTGCGTGGTGAGCCTGCTCGGCTCGGTCGGACCGGCTACCGGGCAGAACTGGATCATCGACTCGTTCATGGTGGTAGTGCTCGGCGGGGTCGGCTCGATCGCCGGTGCGGTGGCCGGCGCCGTGTTGATCGGGGCGGCCAGCCCGCTGTTCGAGTTCATCACCACCTCGTCAATGGGCAAGGTGATCATCTTCGCCCTCATCGTGGTTTTCCTGCAGTTCCGGCCGGCCGGATTCCTGGTACAGCGCACCCGCGCCCTGGAGGGGCAGCATTGATGCTCGACAAGCTGATCGCCGGACCGCCGTCGCGCCGGCAGTACATCGCCTACGGACTGATGGTGGGCGTGCTGCTGGTGCTGCCGCTGTTCCTGTCCGACTTCCGCCTCGCACTGGTCGGCAAGTACCTCGCGTTCGCGGTGGCCGCGGTCGGGCTCGACCTGCTGTGGGGCTACGCCGGTGTGCTCAGCCTCGGACACGCCGTGTTCTTCAGCCTCGGCGCCTACAGCATGGCCATGCACATGAAGCTGCAGTCGGAGGCACTGCCGGACTTCATGGTGTGGAGCGGCCTGGAGCAGTTGCCCTGGTTCTGGGAGCCGTTCCGCCATTTTGCCTTTGCCCTGCCGATGGCGGTGGTCATTCCCGCCGTGTTCGCGATCATCATCGGCTATCCTACCTTTCGGTCGGGTATCCGCGGGGTCTACTTCTCCATCCTCACCCAGGCGATGGCACTGGCGATGAGCATCCTGTTCATTGGCCAGCAGCCCTACACCGGCGGCACCAACGGCATGACCAACTTTCAGTCGCTGGCCGGCATCTCGCTGTACAAGTCGGGCATGCGTCTGGGCCTCTACCTGGCCACGGTGGTCACGCTGGTGGGGGTGGTGGCGCTGGCGCTGTGGCTGGTGAAGACCAGGACCGGGACCGTGCTGATGGCGATTCGCGACGGCGAGAACCGGCTGCGCTTCCTGGGCTACAACCCGGTGCGCTACAAGCTGGCAACATTCGCGCTGTCGGCCGGCATCGCCGGCCTGGCCGGGGCATTGTTCGTGCCGCAGGTAGGCATAATCAGCCCGTCTTCGATGAGCATCCTGCCGTCGGTGGAGATGGCGATCTGGGTAGCGGTCGGCGGGCGCGGCACGATTGTCGGTGCGGCCGCCGGAGCAGTGGTGGTGAATTGGGCCAAGACCGTGTTCAGCGAATCGCTGCCGGAGGCGTGGCTGTACGTGTTCGGCGGTCTGTTCATCGGCGTGGTACTGCTGTTCCCGCGTGGGCTGGCCGGTATCGCGGACCAGCTTCGCGCGCTGTGGCGCACGCTGCCTGGCAGGCCGGCGCACGCACCACAACCGCAACAACGGGCACCGGAGCCGGCGCGGTCCCCGGCGGCGGACGGATCCCGCAACCACGCCTCGTTGGCGCTGCCCGTGGTTGAGCCGGTGGCAGCCACCGCGGAGCGGGAGTCCTGATGTATTACGACATTTTGTACGCCGAGGGAGTGACCGTCGATTTCGATGGCTTCAGGGCGCTCGACCAGGTCAACCTGATCGTGCGCAAGGGCGAGTTGCGCTTCCTGATCGGCCCCAACGGCGCCGGCAAGACCACTTTGCTGGACGTTATCTGCGGCAAGGTGAAGCCAATCGAGGGCCGCGTGCAGTTCGCCAACGAGATAGACCTGCTGGCGCACGACCAGCATGCCATTGCCCGTTTGGGCATAAGCCGCAAGTTCCAGGCGCCGTCGGTGTTCGACAGCCTCACCGTGCACCAGAACATGGCGCTGGCGGCCGAGGTTCCGAGTGGATTCCTGGCGGCCGCCTTCCACCGCGAGGGGGGCGCCGCGCGGCGCCGCATCGACGAGGTGCTGGACATGGTAGGGCTGGCCGGCCGGCGCGGCGAAGTGGCCGGCGCCCTGGCGCACGGCGAGAAGCAGTGGCTGGAACTGAGCATGGCGATTGTGCAAGATCCCGAACTGTTGCTGGTGGACGAACCGGTGGCAGGCATGACCGCGGGCGAGCGGGAGCGCACCGGAGCAATCCTGGAGGCGATCGCCCGCGAGCGCTCGGTGGTGGTGGTTGAGCACGACATGCAATTCGTAAGCCGATTCTCCAGCACGGTGACCGTCCTGCATGCCGGGCGCGTGATCTGCGAAGGCGACTTCGCCACCATAAAGCAGGATCCCACCGTGATCGACGTATACCTCGGCCGCGAGCCCGGAGACGGGAATGAGCCCGGAGACGGAAATGCTGCTTGAGACCAGCGCACTGCGCTCCGGGTACGGCAGTTCGGTGATCGTGCATGATCTTGACCTGCAGGTGAACGCGGGCGAAGTGGTGGCGGTGATGGGACGCAACGGCGTCGGCAAGAGTACGCTGCTGAAAACGCTGATGGGCGTGCTCGGCGCCGGCGGCGGGACGATTACCTTCGGCGGCGACGACGTGACGCGCTGGCATGCGGACCGGCGCTCGCGCGCCGGCATCGGCTACGTGCCGCAGGGGCGCGAGATCTTCCCGTTTCTGACCGTATCCGAAAACCTCTACATCGGCCTGGAAGCGCGCAACCGGTCGCGCACCCAGGCGCCGCCCTGGCTGTTCGAACTGTTTCCCGACCTCGCCGGTATCCTGGACCGGCGCGGCGGCGACCTGAGCGGCGGCCAGCAGCAGCAACTGGCAATAGCGCGCGTGCTCATTACCAGCCCGCGCCTGCTGCTGCTGGACGAACCGACCGAGGGCATTCAACCATCCATCGTACAGGAGATAGAACGGGCGATCCGCGAAATCCGCGACCAGGGCGAGCTGGCGATCCTGCTGGTTGAGCAATCGCTCGATTTTGCGCTGCGGCTCGCCGACCGCGCATACGTGATGGACCACGGCAACTTCGTCCACGAAGGGAGGGCCGGGGCCGAGAACCGCGCGGTCGTCGAGAGCCACCTGATGCTGTAAGGAGAGACGACGTGTTTACGCCGCATGAACGAGACAAGCTGCTGCTGTCGGTCGCCGCAATGGTGGCGCGCGACCGGCTTGGGCGCGGGATCAAGCTCAACTACCCGGAGGCAACCGCGATGATCGCGACCCAGGTGATGGAGTGGGCGCGGGAAGGCCGTTCACTGCCCGATATCGTCGAACTCGGGCCGACCATCCTGTCGGCCGACGAAGTGATGAGCGGCATTGCGGAGATGATCCCCAGTGTCCAGGTCGAGGCGACGTTTCCGGACGGCACCAAATTGGTAACGCTGCACCACCCGATCCAATGAGCGCCGCCCGAGGACAGGAAGAGGGAACCATGAAGTACAGGGAAACGAGTTTCGCGACGGGAGACAGCCGCGCGGTGGCAGGCACGGAGAGCGAACATGGCGCCCGCAATGGCAACGGCTGGGCGCCGGGACAGGTGTGGACGGCGCGCAACTCGTGGCGCAGCCTGGCGGAGCGCAATGCCGTGCAAATGGCGGTGGCCAACACCGGCGACCGGCCGATCCAGGTGGGCAGCCACTTCCACTTCTTCGAGGTGAATCGCGCCCTGGTGTTCGACCGCGAGCAGGCGTACGGCATGCGGCTGGCCATTGCCGCCGGCACCGCGGTGCGCTTCGAGCCCGGCCAGCGCCACCTGGTGCGCCTGGTAGCGCTGGGCGGAGAGCGGGTCTGTCATGGGCTGAACGGCCTGGTGGACGGCGCGCTCGACGATCCCGAGGTGCGCGCGGCGGCACTGGCGAAGATGCGAAAAGAGGAGTTCGGCAATGAATGACGGCCGTCACGAGCGTGACGAACGCGGCGGATTCGCCAGCACCGGACCCGGCCACGCCGGCATGTTCGGCCCGACCACCGGCGACCGGATGCGCCTGGCCGACACCGAGCTGATACTGCAGGTGGAGGCGGACCACACCATTTCCGGCGACGAGGTGAAGTTCGGCGGCGGCAAGGTGATCCGCGACGGCATGGGACAGGATCCGCGTGCGAGCCGCGCGTCGGGCGCCCCCGACCTGGTCATTACCAATGCGCTCGTGGTCGACTACACCGGCATCTACAAGGCCGACATCGCGGTCCGCGACGGGGTGATTTCCGGAATCGGGAAAGCCGGCAATCCCGGTGTGCAGGACGGCGTCGACGCGGCCCTGGTAATCGGCCCGGGCACCGAGGTGGTGGCCGGCGAAGGGATGATCTGCACCGCCGGCGCGATCGACAGCCACATCCACTTCATCTGCCCGCAGCTCATCGAGACCGCGCTGACCAGCGGCGTCACCACGCTGCTCGGCGGCGGCACCGGCCCGGCGCACGGCACCCTGGCCACCACCTGCACACCGGGGGCGTGGAACCTCGCCCGCATGCTCGAAGCGGCCGAGGAATACCCGGTCAACCTGGGGTTCTTCGGCAAGGGCAACAGCTCGCTGCCGGAACCGCTGCGCGAGCAGGTGGCCGCCGGCGCCTGCGGGCTGAAGCTGCACGAGGACTGGGGCACCACGCCGGCGGCGATTGACTGCTGCCTCGGGGTGGCGGACGAGAGCGACGTACAGGTGGCGATCCACACCGACACCCTCAACGAAGCCGGCTTCGTGGAGGACACCATCCGGGCATTCCGTGGGCGCACCATCCACACCTTCCACTCCGAGGGGGCCGGCGGCGGCCACGCGCCCGACATCCTGCGCGTGTGCGGCGAGGCGAACGTGCTGCCGAGTTCCACCAACCCTACCCGCCCGTTCACGGTCAACACGGTGGCCGAGCACCGCGACATGCTGATGGTGTGCCATCACCTCGACCCGGCGATTCCCGAAGACGTCGCGTTCGCCGACAGCAGGATTCGCCCGCAGACCATCGCCGCCGAAGACATCCTGCACGACCTCGGCGCGATCAGCATCATGGCCAGCGACAGCCAGGCGATGGGGCGCGTCGGCGAGGTAATTACCCGCACCTGGCAGACGGCGCACAAGATGAAGGTGCAGCGCGGCGCCCTCGCCGGCGACCCGGCCGCGCACGACAACGAACGCATCAAGCGCTACGTGGCCAAGTACACGATTTGCCCGGCGGTGGCCCACGGCGTGGGTTCGCTGATCGGCTCGGTGGAGGTGGGCAAGCTGGCCGACCTCACCCTGTGGAAGCCGGCGTTCTTCGGCGTGCACCCCGAACTGGTAATCAAGGGCGGCTTCATCGCGTTCGCGGCCATGGGCGATGCCAACGCCTCCATCCCAACGCCGCAACCGGTGTGGGGCCGGCCGATGTTCGGCGCCCATGGGGCGGCGCGGGCAGCCACCAACGTCACGTTCCTGAGCGGTGCGGCCGCCGAACGGGTCGATTCGGGAAACATGGTACGGCTGCAGCGGCGGCTGGAGGCGGTGCGCGACACGCGCGCGCTGCGCAAGACCGACCTGCCACGCAACGATGCGCTGCCGGTGATGGAGGTGGACCCCGACTCCTACAACGTGCGCGCCGACGGCGAATTGCTGGTGTGCGAACCGCTGGCCGCGGCGCCGCTCGCGCAGCGCTACTTCATGTTCTGAATGTGCTCGGGTCGATGACAGCGCTCTCGGCGGCGCACGGCCGCCTGCTGGTGCTGGCCGACAGCGCCTTTCCCACCGGTGCCTTCGCCCATTCCTGGGGCCTGGAGTGGGCGGTTCGGCGCGGCTGGGTGCGCGGCGCCGACGACCTGTACCCCTGGGTCCGCGACGCGTTGCACTTCGGGGTGGCGCCGCTGGAGGGCCGTGCCGTAGTACGCACCGTTCTGCTGACCGCCACCGGACAAGGGCGAGCGCTCACTCCGTATGTGACGCAACGCACCGTGCGCTTGAGCGACGAAGTGGCCAGTTTCCTGCCCTCGCGCGAGGCGCGCACCGCCGGCGCCCAGCTGGGCCGTTCGCTGCTCTCGGCAACCGGCGCGGCATTCCCGGCACTACGCGACCACGCCGGCTATCGTGAACTGGTAGCGGCGGCGCGCAGCCACGGCGACCGCGTGCAATTCCCCGTGGCGTGGGGATGTGTCGGCGGCCTGCTGGGCATCGAAGTGGACGCGCTGGTGCAGGGCTACCTGCTGAACACGGTGCGGCAATGGGCGCAGGTGGCGATGCGTACCATCCCGATCGGGCAATCCGCGGCACTCGACCTGGTCGGCCGGCTGCTCGACGACAGTGTACGGCTGGCCGGCGAGGTGGTTCGCAGCCGCCGTCCGCTGGCCTCGGCCACGCCCGGCTGGGACCTCGCCGTAGCCGGCCACGGCGAACTCGATGCGCGCTACTTCCGCAGTTAACCCAGCGCCCGGCGGTTTCGCCGCGGCGTTCCGCTATACTCTGTTCAGGAGAGATCCATGACTACCGACGCTCCCGCACCCCGTCACCAGCCAATCCGCTTCGGGATTGGCGGGCCAGTGGGTTCGGGCAAGAGCCACCTGCTGCTGCGCCTGTGCCAGCGGCTCGGCGGCGACCATTCGATCGTCGCCGTCACCAACGATATCTACTCCCGCGAGGACGCCGACTTCCTGATCCGCGCCGGGGTCCTGGCGGAGGGCCGGATCGTGGGCGTGGAAACGGGCGGCTGCCCGCATGCCGCGGTGCGCGACGACATTTCCGTGAACGCGGATGCTCTGTTCGGACTCCAGGACCGGTTTCCGGATGCCCGCGTGGCGTTCATCGAGAGCGGCGGCGACAACCTCGCGGCCAGTTTCAGCCCCGACCTGGTGGATTACCAGGTCTACGTGATCGACGTGGCGCAGGGCGGCGACATCCCACGCAAGGGCGGCCTCGGGATTACCCGCAGCGACTTGCTGGTGGTCAACAAGATCGACCTTGCGCCCTACGTCGAGGTGGACCTGGAGCAGATGACCGCCGACGTACGCGCCGCGCGCGGCGGGCGTCCATTCGTGATGACCAACCTGAAGGACGGCACCGGCGTGGACGAGGTGGCGGCGTGGGTGCGCGGCGCCGGCAGCGGAGCGGCGCCGCGCGACGGCCTCCCCGAGTGGGGCGCAGGCGGCCACCACCATGACCACGGGCATGAGCACCGCCACGAACACTCGCCCATGCACACCCACTGAGGACGGCGGCGGGCGCGATGCATCCGCAACAAGATTCCGGCAGCGGACCGGGACCTGGCCGCGGATGGCATGCACCTGCGGAAAGTGGTGGACGAGCCGATCACGCAGGTGAGTCCTCGTGACGGCCGCGGTACGGCGCGGCGAGTTGCGGCTGACCGCCGAGGGGCGCCGCTGGCGGACCCGCTACCGAGCGCCGCTGTTCGTCAACGTGCTGCCCTGCCCCGGCGGCGGTCTGCTGGCAGCCCCCGTGGACCAGGGCGGCGGCCTGCGCAACGGCGAGCGCCACCTGCAGCGCATCGCGCTCGCCGACGGCGCCGAGGTGACCTGGGCCCCGCCGGCCAGCACCTTGTGCCTTCCCGGTGGACCGGATATGCCGGGAAGGCCGGGTACTTCCGGAGCGCCGGGAACGCCGGGAGACGGCGGCGAAGTTGCCCAGCTGCAACTGGCTGCGCGGGTCGGCGCCGCCAGCTATCTGCGCGTCGCCGCGCCGCCGATCATACCATTTGCCGGAGCCGCGGTGGCGCAGACCACCGTCGTGTGCGTAGCCGCCGGCGGCGAGTGCCTGCTGGTGGAGAGCGGCTGCCCCGGACGCACGCAGATGGGCGAGCGCTGGGCGTTCAGCCGGCTTGCCTATCGGCTCACCGTGCTCCACGATGACCGGGTGGCGTATCGCGAGCGTTGGGATCTGCGTCCGCCGGAGGTGCCGTTCGCGGCGAGCGGATTCGGAGACTGCCTGGGCTGGGGAACGTGCGTGGCCTGCGGTCCGCGCGCCGTGGACGAACTGCACGAGATTCGCCGCCGGCTGGCGGCAGACGGCGCCGCGGTGAGCCACGGCATTCTCGCCGAAGGTGTGGCGGTGGCACGGTTCCTCGACCCGTACGGCTACCTGGTGACCAGCCTCGCCGCCGACGTGGCGCGCGCCGCCCGCAGCGAGGCCGCGTGACCACCGCACGCGAGCCGCCCTACCTGCTGGGCATCGATATCGGCACCACCAACCTGAAGGCCAACCTGTACGACGTGGCGGGACGGCGTGTCGCGGCCGCCTCGCGCCCGACCATGGCCGAGCACCCCCATGCTCGCAATCCGGACTGGGCCGAGTATTCGCCGGAGTCGCTGTGGCAGGCCACGGCCGCCAACATCCGCGAGGTCGTCGGCCAGGTTGCCGATGCGGGACAGATCAAGGCTCTGGCGGTGGTCGGCATGGGCGAGCCGATCATTCCGGTCGACCGGCGCGGCGACTGGCTGTACCCGGCCATCTGCTGGTTCGACCGGCGCACCGAACCGCAGGCGCAGTGGTGGCGCGATCAGTTCGGCGCACGCCGCGTGTACGGGATCACCGGCCAGCCGGTCAGTTTCTTCCTGTCGCTGAACGCCATGCTGTGGCTGCGCGAACACGAACCGGAACTGTTCCGGCGCGCGCATCGCTGGCTGGTGGTGGAAGACTACGTCATGTTCAAACTGGCCAGCGTGTACGCCACCGACTACTCGATTGCCAGCCGCACCATGGGCTTCGACGTGCAGCGCAAGTGCTGGTCGGAAGAGTTATTCGCCGCGGCCGGCCTCGACCCCGGCTCAATGGCGGTCCCCCACCCCAGCGGCACCGCGGTGGGTAGCGTGACGGAAACGGCCTCCGCCATCACCGGACTCGCTGCCGGGACCGTTGTGGCCACCGGTGGCCACGACCACGGCTGTACCTCACTGCCGGCCAACGTCCTCGGGCCCGACTCGGTGCTGAACTCCACCGGCACCGCCGACGTGATGCTCGGCGTGCTGCCGGAGGCCCGGCTGTCGGATGCGGCGCACGATGCCGCCATCCCGGTCTATCCGCATCCGCTGGCCGACCGCTACCAGGTAATGGACTGCATCCTGTTCGGGGCGACCGCACTGGACTGGTACCTGGAGCGGTTCGGCAGCGATGTCAGGACGCACGCGGCACGGACGGGAAGCAACGCGTACGATCTGCTGCTGGCCGGCGCCGAGCAGGCGGAGGCACGGTCGCGCGGGCTGATCTGGATCCCGAACGCGCGCGGCACGCCCACCGACCCGGCGGTGCGCGGCGCCTTCCTCGGCGTCCGCGATTCGCACACCGCCAGTGACTTCGTGCGCGCCATCCTGGAGGGCATCTGCTACGAGGTAAGGGCCCGCATCGACGAATTCGAACGCCTGTTCGGCGCCAATGTGCAGCGCGTGGTGGCGGTGGGCGGCGCCGCTCGCTCGCCGTTCTGGAGCCAGTTGCGCGCCGACATCACGGGACGCACCGTCGAGGTGCTCGACACCGAGGAGGCGGCCTCGCTCGGCGGCGCAATGCTGGCCGGCATCGCCGCCGGCATCTACGCCAACCACGATACCGCCGTGCGCCAGGTATACCGGGTGCAGCGGCGGTTCACCCCCGATCCCGTCCGCCGCGAGCAGTACGACGACTGCTTCCGCCGCGTGTACGGCCGGTGCTCGGCGGCCCTGCGCGGCGTCGACGCCGAACTCGCCGCCATTTTCCCGCCCGAGAGCTGACCTGTCCGCACTGTCCGCCCCGGAGGGTCGTGCGCCGATGTATAGAAGAGACCATGATGAACCGCTTCACTTCCACGCCGATGCTGATCCTGATGTCGCTGATCCTGGTGGCAATGGCTGCCGCGCCGCTCGCTGTTGCACTGCCGAAGTGTCTGCCTGACTGCACCGACGCCAACCTGGAGGGGGCGGCCCTGAGCGGCGCCGACCTCGCTGGCGCCAGCCTGAGCGGCGCACGCTTGAAGGGCGCAACCCTGTACCGCGCCGACCTGAGTGGCGCCAACCTGGCCGGCGCCGATCTGGACCTGGCAACGTTGGCCGGTGCGGACCTGTCGCGTGCCAATCTGCCGAGCGCGCGGCTGGCCGGCGCCACCCTCGGTGCGGCCGTTCTGACCGACGCCAACCTGAACGGGGCCAACCTCACCGCCGCCACTCTGCCCGACGCCGACCTGCTGCGTGCCGACCTGCGCGGCGCGCGCGCGTTCGCGGCGATCCTGACCGGCGCGAATCTGGCCGGTGCCGAATTGTCCGACGCCTACCTGTTCGGCGCCTACCTCGGCAACGCGAACCTGGCGGGCGCCACGTTGCGCAACGCCACCCTGCGTAACGCTTATCTGGCCGGCGCCACACTCGGCGGCGCCAATCTGGCCGGGGCCAACCTGGCGGGGGCGAACCTGGCCGGCGCCGATCTCACCGGGGCCAACCTGGCGGGGGCAGACCTGAGCGGCGCCAACCTGGTCGAGGCAGACCTGACCGGCGCCGTGCTGAATGATGCGCGGCTGCGGTTCGCGGCCCTCACCGGAGCGGTGCTGAACGAAGCCGTTCTGGTCCAGGCCAACCTGATCGGTGCGGCCCTGGCCGGCGCCGATCTGCGCGCCGCCGACCTGACCGGGGCGGACCTGCGTGCGGCGGAACTGCTGCAGGCGGACCTGCGCGGGGCAACCATGGCGCAAGCCGATCTGCGCGAGGCCGAGTTCCTGACCGAGGCGAACCTGCAGGGCATAACCGGTTGCGACCTGACCGGACGGCTGCCCGGCTGCTGAACCCGAACGTCTACGAGTAGGTAACGCCGAGCTTGATGCTGGCGGCCGGATTCTCGTCGATCTCGCGGTAGGCGGCGGCGCTGTCGTCGAACGGCACCACCGGGTCGAGCAGGCCGTCCACCCGCAGCCGGCCCTGTTCCAGCAGCGCAAAGGCAGCGTCATACAGGCGGTTGGCGTCCCAGCGCGGGGCCAGGCGGTGCGGCGCGCTGACGTCGCGGCTGGAGATCAGGTTGATGCGGTTGCGATGCCACTCGCCCTCCAGGCTGAGCCCGCTGCCGGCGCCCGGATAGTAGGCCACCGACACCACCGTGGCGCCGTAGGCGGCGGCGCGCAACGCGTCATTGAGCCCTGCGTAGTTGCCGCTGGTCTCGATCACCGCATCGGCGCCGAGCGTGCCGGTCGCGGTCTTGACCACCACGCCGGTGTCCTCCGCCGGCGGGTCGATCGCCAGGTCCGCGCCGAGGCGTTCGGCAAGGGCGCGGCGGCGCGGTATCGGATCGGCGCCCGCCACCCAGGCGGCGCCCTGCAGACGCGCCAACTGCGCCGCCAACTGGCCGATCGCGCCGAGCCCGGTGACCAGCACCCGGTCGCCGACACCCAAGCCGGAGTCGCGCACTCCGGACAGGGCGACGCGCGCCGGATCGGCGCACACCGCGGCGTGCGGGTGCATGCCCGCCGGCACCGGGTGCAGGCGCGCCGCCGCGACCGTGTGCGTCTCGCGAATCGACAGGTCGCCATACACCCGGTCGCCCACCGCGAACGCCTCGACCGCACCGCCCACCGCAATCACCTCCCCCACCGTCACGGTACCGAGCGGCATCGGGAACCGCGGCGTCATGCCGTGAGCGGCCTGTGTCCGGCGCCGATGCAGTTTCAGCTCGGCGTCGAACGGCTGCGTGGCATCCATCGTGTCGGCGCGGTAGGCGCGCAGTTGGGTGCCGTGCTTGACGGTGGAAAAGATGCTGCGCATGCGCACCTCGTCCGGCCGCAGCGGCAACTCGTCGTAGGCGCGCAACTCCGGCGTGCGTGGTGCGCTTGCGATCAACTCTCGCGGCATGTGCTCTCCCGCCTACTGCCTACACCCTTTCGCTGGTGCAGGTCCACCGCCGGCCGCAGGCGGGGCGGACGAACGAGCGTGCGCAACTCGCTGCTCGACGAGCTCGCCAAGCAGTACGCAATCACCGCACGCGCCAAGGGCCTGGACGAGAACTCGCTGCTGTTCAAGTACCCGGTGCGGGTCGCGGTAAATCCCCTTATCAGCACCGTCGGCTGGATACTGCCGGGCATCGTGTCCGGTCGGCATCCGCTCGCCGGCGGTAAGCTGGGGCACCCTGCTGCAGGACTCCCAGAACGTGCAGACCGTCCTGCTCTACCCGTGGCTGATGCTGCCGGCGCTGTTCGTGGTGGCGGCGGTGCTGATGTTCAACTTCCTCGGCGACGGCCTGCGCGACGCCGCCGACCCCTACAAGTAGCGGAACGTTCACCGGCCCGGCTCGATGGCCGGACCACAATTTGACAAAATGTGGGTGCCGGTGCGAGACTGAGAAGTAGCACAGCAGGGGAGACCGCCATGAGCCGCATTTCGATCGACGTCACCGATGCAGAGCACCGGAAACTGAAGGCGCTGGCCGCGCTGCACGGCCAGTCCGTCAAGCGCTTCGTGCTCGAGCGGACGCTCGGCGACCAGGCACACGACGCCGACTTGGCCGAGCTTGAGGCGCTGCTCGACAGTCGCATCGACCGCGCGAATGCGCAGGGCACGAGCAAGCGAAGTGTCGGCGGCATCTTCGGGCAGGCTCGCCGGGCGGCGGGCCCGAGCCCGGATGCCTGACTACGAACTCACCCCGGACGCCGAAGTCGACTACGTGTTCGTGCAGATTCGGGAGGACGAAGTTCCGCTGATCGTGGCAGTGCTGCATGAGAAGATGGACCTGCTGGTACGCCTGCGCGACCGGCTGGACGAGCTTTCGGGCGCTGAGGAGTAACGGACCGTCGCAGGGCCTCCGTCCACGAGTCGTTGCCGGGTCTCCCGACGCAGCGGACAGCGGCTACCCGGACGTCCGCCGGCTCTCTGCGCGCCCAGCAGTGTGGGCGCGCGCACGCGTGCGGTGCAGGAGGCGGGCGTAGATGAGGGCGTTGAGGGCCAGGACGCCGATGCCGATGGCGATCTGCATGGTGCGGGTGAGGGTGCCGGGGTAGATGAGCCGCAGCAGGTAGTGTTCCAGGAAGCGCACCTCGTAACCGCCGGCGCCGGCCAACGCGCGCAGGTGCAGTTCAAGCGGCGTGAGCGGGCAGATCCAGCCGGCCAATTCCATCACCCCGCCCCACAGAAACGAGGGCACGTGCAGCCACGCCACCCAGCGCCAGCGCAGCACCAGCGCCCCGCCCGCCACCACGAACACGATGAACGCGAAGTGGAACAGCAGGACGCCGTCGGCGAGCGCGCCGTAGATCATGGCACTACGTTACGTACCGGATGCGTCGACCTATGCAAAGTCGAGGTTCTCGGTGATGCGAGTGCCGTCGCGGTGGAACGCCTGCACGTAGCTCGCGATGCGCCGCTTGGCCTCCGCCAGGTCGTGGTTGTTCAGGTTTATGTTCAGGAGGTCGATGTACCACGGCGCCTTCAGCTCGTCGCGCACGTAGACGTCGGCGATTTCGCGCGCTACCGGCAGGGTGGTGCGCTTGGAATCGTCGTGCACGTCGCGGTTGTTCGCCGCCTGCAGCTTGCCGTACTCCTCGGCCAGCAGCCGCTCGAAGATCTCACGCGTGAAGCGGGTACCGGCGGCCAGGCCGGTCTCGGCGTCGTCCTCGGTCAGCGCGGCGCCCTTGTGCAGCCACTCCCACAGGATACTGAGGCGGATCTCGCCGGTGGCCATGTCCTCCATCAGGTACAGCACATCGTCGTCGCCGAACGAGTCGGCCGGCTTCAGGGCGGCCGCCTGCATGCCCTGCCCGAACGCATTGCCGTACTGCAGCGCCACGCTCAGCAGGTCGCGCGCCCCGCGCACGGTGCGCGGCGCCTCCTCCAGCTCGGTCAAGCCGGCGGCGTCCGCTTCGGTGTAC
Organism: Spirochaetaceae bacterium bin103; assembly: GCA_002238925.1. Classification (GTDB taxonomy): domain Bacteria; phylum Spirochaetota; class Spirochaetia; order SZUA-6; family Bin103; genus Bin103. The sequence continues at coordinate 30,759 of MPNH01000034.1, forward strand.
GTCAGCGCCGGAAACTTGCGGCCGAGCTGGTTGGCCTCCCCGGCGCGCTCCCACACGGGGCGCACGATGTGCACCATCTTCCAGTGCGCCACCCATTTGCCGCTGGCGCCGGCCTGTTGCTCGCGCTCGCCGCCGGCCACCGCCTTGTTCATCGAGGCTTCCACGCCCGCCTCCGAACCGACCGGGATGTTGGGCTCCATGCCGCCCTGCCACAGGGCGAAATTGCCATTCTGGTCCGGCGTGTTGACGGCGCGCCGCACGCGGTCCTCGTAGTTGCGCATGTAGCCGTAGGTCATCAGGATGGCGTCGATGTTGGGGTTGATGAACGAGTCGTCCCACGCCATCGCGTCGGCGACGCTGTTGATGTAGTCCCAGCGCCCGGTGTTGAAGCCGACGAAGTGCTGACCGAGGGCGGCGCGGATCTCCATGAGCTGGAACGACGCCTCCAGTTGCTCGACCAGCACGTACGCCTTGATCGCCCCCGCGGCGATGCCGAGGTGGCCTTCCAGGGCGTCCAGCATCGCGCCCCACAGTGCCGCCTCCTCGGCGGTCTGGATCTTGGGCAGGTAGAGCACGATCGAGGAGCCCTGCTCGGCAAGGCGGCGGTAGTTGCCGGTCACGTACATCGCCGCGTCCACGATCGACGCCGAAAACCCGGTGCCGCCCGCCTCGCGCACGTGGCGGTCGTCAAGGTGCAGGCCGCGGGCGCGGAAGATCTTGGTGGTAATCCCCAACTGCGCCCGCCAGTCGTCGATGATGGCGCGCCCGAAGAAGCTCTGTCCCCAGGCGTTCATGCCGGCGGCCACCTGCTCGGCTGCGCCCAGGAACACCTCGTCGCCGGCAATCGCCAGGCGCAGGTTGCGCTGGTTGTCGAGCGACATGGTGGTGATCTGGCCAAGCGCGTCCTCGCCGTCGAACATCCAGCCGTCCGCCCCCGACAACAGCGCGTAGGCGACGTTGCGGATGCTGCGAGCTACCGGCGTATTGGGCTTGGCGCCGGGGCCGGTGCCCTGGATCCACTGCCGCTGCAGGTCATGCGGAATCTCGCTGCCGTCAAACCGCCCGTCGCGCGCCGCCCGCACGCCGATGTCGGTCCCCGCGATGGTGGCGCTCGCGTCGAGGAACGCGATGCGCTCCCCTTCCCGCGCCCGCCGGGCACGCCGCTCGATGCGCTCGCGCATCAGCCGCCGGCGCTGCTCGTTGAACCCGGCCAGCGCGTGCAGCGCGTCCAGCACCTCCGGGGTATATACGTCCTCATACTCGCGCTCCAGGTGCGCGCGAATCTCCAGGGTCGGGGTCGCCTTGCTCATACCGCGTGAGAGTCTGCACGAACACTCCATGACTTGGAAGACCAGAGACCGTCCCACTCGGACCTGCAAAGGCCGCGCTTGGCGCTACATCCCCCATACCGTAACCGGTGCGCCAGCTCCCGCCGTGGCGCGGCGGAAGATCTTGTCCGCCCAGGGGCGGTCCGGCGCGCGGTCGAACACGATCAGGTGTCCTGCCTCCGCCCCGCAACGATCCACGTAGCCGCGGGTTTGCTCCACCCCCTCGGCGATGGTCCGCTCCAATCCCTTGCGCAGCACCTTGCACTCCACCACGAAACGGCGCTCGCGCCCGCCCTGCGGCCACACGATCAGCAGGTCGGTGCGCCCGCGCCCGAGCGCGTACTCCCGCTCGATACGCCCGCCGCCGTTCACCACCCGCTGCAGGTGCGCCTGCAACAGCAACTGCGGTCCGGCCTCGTGGTATTGCTCGAAGCGCTGCACCCAGTGCTCGGAGTGCTCACGGAAGAACTCCTGGAACGCCGCGATCAGCCCGTCGACATCCAGCCCTTCGTCCGCGTCCACGTACCACGCCATCCGCTGCGGCAGCGTCTCCTGCACCGCGTAGTTCAGATGCCGCGGCACCACCTCCGCGTAGATCGGGTTGGCGATGCGCGGCGGGCCGCCGTCGGGCTGCGCCACCAGCCCCAGGTCACGGACGTAGGCCAGGTCCTCGTCCGAGCACGCGATCTCCGCCGCGCCGGTCAGAATCGGCTCCACCACGCGCCGCACGCGCTCCTCGCGCAGCTTGTGCGCCAAGTCGTCGATGTGCGTGTCGCGGCGCAGGATCAGCCGCTCCTGCGCCGCCACGATGGCTTCCGCCGTGATCGGGCGCGCGCGGTCACGCCCCACCTCGTCATCGAAGCATGCCTCCCGGCACAGCGCGTTCACCAGCCACGGCTGCCCGGCGGTCCGCGTCAGGATCAGCCGCACCGCCTCCTCCGAGAACACCTGCCCGGTGGCCGCCGTGTGCTGCGCCAGCAACGCCCGCACCTCCTGCTCCGAGAAGTCGCCCAGACGTAGCGACTTGGCCTTGATGTTGAAGGCGCTGCCGCCGAGCACCAGGCGGTTCTCGGCGCTCGAGTGGATGCGGTAGTCGCGCACGTCACGCACCCCGCACAGGATGATGCTGTGCGGGAACCGTGCCGGGCGGTCGACGTAGCCGGTGCGCAGTTGCCGCAGTACCGACAGCAGGGTGTCGCCCACCAATGCGTCGATCTCATCGATCAGCAGCACCAGCGGGCGCGGATCGGCCATGCACCAGCGCGCCAGTGTCTGGCGCAATGCCTTGCCGGGCCCCACACGCTCCAGCACCCCCGGCCAGAGGTCCTCCAGGGTGTCGTCGCCAAGCGTCAGGCTCGCCTGGAACGCCAGTTCGGCCAGCACCGTGCGCATGCCCTCGGCCACGTTCTCCCGCATCGCCTGGCCATCCTCGACGTTGGCGTACACGCAGCGGAAATCGCCCTGCCCCCCACCGTTCAGCAGGTCGCGCAACGCCAGCAGCGCCGATGTCTTGCCGGTCTGCCGCGGCGCATGCAGCACGAAGTATTTCTTGTCCCGGATCAAGCCAAGCACCACGTCGAGATCGACCCGTTCCAGGGGCGGGACGTGGTAGTGGTCCGCAGCCACAACGGGCCCCTCCGTGTTGAACTTGCGCACGGCCGCCATGGTCGCAGAGTACGGCGCGATTGTCATCCTCTCGACCTCTACCCACCGGCGCCGACGGTGAAGCGAACCAGGTCGCAGCGACTTCATGCGCGGCGGCGGGGGTCGTCTTGGCGTTCGGGATGACGTCGTGACGCACTGATCACGACGGCGGCTGATCCGTTGCGCGAGCCGTGCGGAGACGGCAGTCAGGACACCGCGAAGATGAAACACCGGCGGCGATAGCCGCGGTGGCTGCGGACACAAGCTTGCGGGGTGCGGCGCGTGGGGTCTTGTGCTCGGCTCACCATGACGCGCCCGGCAACCGTCGCAACCGACGTTCCTCAGTTGTTCGTGGACGACGCCATCGTGGCCGCCAAGCGCGCCGGTGATGGTGAAGTTCTCGAAAGCCAGCACGATGCCGCCGATCAAGGCCCGACACCGCAGATGAACGCCGCTCGGTTCTGGCCGCGTACATCGGCACACAAACTCCGGAGCGCTGGTCCGGACGCGGCGCAACACAACACGACTGATACGTCGACGCGGCGGGTCGACCTTCTACGTCTACAGCGACTCGGATGAGGACAACGGCAACGCATCCAGCCAGAGTCCGTGTCTTCATCCCCCGGAACGGCCCACGTAGAGGGAGTGCTGTCAGCGGACGAGCGGGAAGATGTAGTGAACAGCGTAGCCGGGAACCCCAATGCAGGTACGGCGCTCGGTGGCGGACAAGGTCATGGCCGGTCTTGGAGATGCGCAGGAATATCTGAGGGGCGCGCGCGAAGGGTACGTGGTGCGCGAAGTCACGGTCCCTGAACCCGACGTTGCCTCGATCCGTGGCAAGACCGGTCTGTCGCAGCCGGCATTTGCCAAGAGCATTGGCGTTCCCCTGGGGACCCTCAAGAATTGGGAGCAGGGGCGCAGGCGCCCGGACGGCCCCGCCCGCGTGCTACTCGCCCTGATCGAGAAGCGCCCTGCAATCGTTCAGGAGGAGCTCGGCGTAGCGGGCTGAGCGCATGGCGACGGGTACGGCTCCGGCCGGTTATAGTTGGATGCCAAGATGAGTGACTTCACGGCGCTGGGTACGGGTATCTCCGCGTTGCCGCTGCTTTCGGGCGCGCGTACGCGGTCGGTGTGCCCGGAGAATCCGACTGGAGAGAAGGGCAAGGGGGGCATGGCGGTTCCCGACCCCGACACGCTGCCGTTCAGCCCGGCGGCAAGCGACCTCGGGCAGGGCTGGAAGGTGAACCCGTTCGTCAAGGTGCCGGCGGGCCAGACGCACACCGTGATGGACGTGGCCGGGCCGGGCGTGATTCAGCACATCTGGCTGGTGGCAGACCCGGCCAAGGGGCGCTCGCACATCATCCGCTTCTACTGGGACGGCGAGGAGACGCCGTCGATCGAGACGCCGGTGTCCGACTTCTTCGCCGTCGGGCACAACTCGTTCGCGCCGGTCAACTCGCTGGCGGTCATCTGCAACCCGAAGTCCGCGTTCAACTGCTACTGGCCAATGCCGTTCCGGAAGAGCTGCCGGATCACCTTCACCAACGAGGACGCCGAGGATCTGCGCCTGCTCACCTACCAGGTTACCTACCAGGAGACCGAAGTGCCGGACGCGGCCGGCTACCTGCACGCACAGTGGCGGCGGGCGGTTACCGAGCGCAGCAACCCCGACTACGTAATCGCCGACGGCATCCGCGGCCACGGAAAGTACGTCGGCACCTTCCTGGCCTGGACGCAGCTCAGCAAGGGCTGGTTCGGGGAGGGGGAGATCAAGTTCTACCTGGACGGCGACGCCCGGTTCCCGACCATCTGCGGTACCGGCACCGAGGACTACCTGTTGGGCAGCTACGGGTTTCCCGAGAACTACGGTACCGCGTACGTCGGCGTGCACAAGTGCGCGGAGGAGGACGGGCCGCCCAAGTGGAGCCTGTACCGCTGGCACCTCATGGACCCGATCCACTTCGCCGCCGACCTGCGCGTCACTATCCAGGCGCTCGGCTGGTGGCCCAACCGCAAGTACCAGCCCCTGGCCGACGACATCGCCTCCGTGGCCTACTGGTACCAGAACGAACCGCACGCCCCGTTCCCGGAACTGCCCGCCCTCGAACAGCGCTGGCCGCGCTGAAGCGGGACTACCTGCCGCCGGGCCGCGCCAGCCAGGTGGAAGTGGCGGCGTGCAGGCAGGCGACGGCGTGGGCACGCGATTCGTCCAGGTCGTATTTCTCGTGCTGCTTGATCATGCAGGAGATGGCGCCCAAGCGGGTGACCGCCTGGAAACCCATGCTCGGCTGGTAGGGGCCTTCGTCGAAGGAGCAGAACGACTCGTGGAAGGTGTTCGGCAGCCGCAGCAAGCGCTGCTCCACCGCGTCCCAGAGCGAGCGCGTGGCGGGGTCGCCGGCCAGTGACGAGCGGTAGCGGAGCAGCACGTGGCCGGGACGGCGGAACCAGTTGTTTGAGTGCCACTCCCAGAATAGCCACGGCCGCTGCTCCCGCAGATAGCGCCAGAGCGCCCGGTTCTCGGCGGTCGCGGCGGGGTCGCCCTGCGCCGCCAGGTCGGCCTCGAAGTACGGAAAGTGGCCGCGTGCATCGGCGACGCCGTGCCCGCGCGCCGTGCCGTCCGGGTTGGTGTTGGGGACCAGGCATACCCTGAAGCGGGCGCAGATCTCCGCAGCCGCTTCATCGTCGCCGACCAGGTGCTCGGCGATGAACCGGCACGCGTGTGCGGCCATCATCTCGGACGGCTGCGTGGTCTGGGCAATCACGACCGTCGGCGCATCCGGTTCGGTGCGGCCGATCTCCAGTGCGCGGATCGCCCGCCCTTCATGACTTGACCCGATCTCCCGAACGCGCCCGCGGCCGCCAAGCGTGTCGAGCCAGGCGTCGCGCTCGCTGCCCGGCCACCAGTGAAAGTTGCTGACGAACAGCGTCGCATCCGGCCGCCCGGCAGCGCCGAGCCGCAGCGTGACCTCCAGGTCCTCCCGGTTGGTGCGAATATCGCCGCGATCGAGCTGCCGCCACGCCCCGCCCAGGCGCACGATCATGTGCCGGTGGTCGTGCCAGCTTTCACCGCTGTGCACACGCGTCCGCATGCGTACCCTGATGGACCGCGCCGAGGGCCGCTTGTTCGCGACCCCGAAACAGACGTAGTACCCGACGCCGGCAAACCGGTGATCGCCCGGGTCGGCCTCCAACACCAGGCCGAAGTCGTCGCCGCCGAAGCGGCCGATGCCGGTACCGTTGCCGCCCTCGAAGTCGGTGGCGATCAGAATCTCGTCGTCCTCATACGCCAGGGCGCCGTCGTCGCGCCGGACATCCTCCCAGCGCGGGTCGTATCGATGCAGGATGCTCACCGCAAGCTCCATGCCCACAGTAGCACGGCCAGCAGGGTGCGTTGCTGCCAGCGCCGGCCAGCGCCGGTTGAGGTGTTTCCCCTGCCGTGGCCGTATGGTAGGTTGGCGCCATCAACCTTGCTTGCACGTCAGTAATGCTGCCCGACTGGGGGCTCGACGAGACCTTCGACCGGCTTGCCGCGTACGGCATCGATGCGCTGGAGTTGCGCGTGCGCGACAATCCGCCGGGCGATCCTGCGCCGAGCTTCTGGGGCCGCCACGCGGCCGACGTGAGTCCGGCCAACTTCCTGGACAAGGTGCCGGCGATCCGTGCGGCGGCGGCGCGCACCGGGGTGCGGGTGTGCACGCTGGCGCCGCGCCTGTGGCCGGACAAGCCGAAGGTGGTGGACGCCGTGCTCGCCGGCGCTTACGCCATCGACCCGGATGCGCCGCCGATGGTGCGCCTGAGCCCTCCCGGCTACGACCGCGCGCGGCCCTACCGGGAGCAGTTCGCGGCGGTGCGGCGCGGCATCGAAGGGCTGCTGCCGCGCACGCGGGCACTGGACATCAAGCTGCTGTACGAAATCCACGTCGGCACGGTGGCGATGAGCGCCGGGCGCGCGCACGCCCTGCTCGACGGCCTCGACCCGGAGACCATCGGCGCCATCTTCGACCTGCCCAACATGTCGCGGGTGGCACTGGAAGACACCCGGCAGAGCCTCGACCTGCTCGGCCCCTACCTCGCCTACTGCCACATCGGTGGCTCACGCCCGGTAGCCGGCGCACCCGACGAGCACGGCCAGCGGCAGTGGAGCTGGGAGTTCTGTGCCCCGGAGGAAGGTATCGCCAACATCCCTCAGGTGGTGGCCGACCTGCGCGCCGTCGGCTACGACGGCTACCTGACCATCGAGGACTTCAGCACCCGCGACACCGATCTCAAGCTCCGCGAAGGCACCGCCTACCTCCGACACCTCCTGGAAATGACCTGATTGCCCCTGTATAATGCACAAAAGTTTGCAATTTTGTGCATTATGATGTGGGAACATCAGGAAACATGCTGAGTTCGTCGCTGCAGGACACCGTCGAGACCCAGAAACGAGAGATGCACGCTCGACTCGCAGAACGCTACATCGAGCGTGATCTTGGCACCCCCATCCGCGACGATGAATTAATCAAGGTGATCATCGGCCCGCGCCGGTGCGGCAAGTCGTTTCTGGCCATGCACCTGCTCGGACAACGAGGTTCCCGGGGCTATGTCAACTTCGACGACGAGCGGCTCGCCGACGTGGCGAACTACGACCACCTGATCGCCGCGGTCAATGCCGTCTACGACAATCCACGCAACCTGCTGCTCGATGAGATTCAGAACCTGCCGCGGTGGGAACTGTTTGTGAATCGGCTCCAGCGCCAGGGGCTGCGACTCATTCTGACCGGGAGCAACGCGCACCTGTTGAGCAGTGAGCTGGCCACCCACCTGACCGGCCGTCACCTGCCAATCAATTTGTTCCCGTTCTCGTTTCCCGAAACCTTGCGGGCTGACCCCGGGCCACGTACCGGGCCGGAGATGGCAACGCAGTTCCGCCGCTACTCGGAGGCGGGCGGCTACCCGGAACCCCTGTTACGCGACATGAACCGCGAGTACTACCTGCGCACCCTGTGGGACTCCGTTCTGTACAAGGACATCGTGCGCCGGCGCCGCATCCGCTCGGCGGCCGGCCTAGACGACTTGGCCGGCTACCTGCTCGCCAATGTCGCCCGCGAGTACTCCCTGAACCGCCTCACCTCCGTCACGCGGTGCCGGAGTGTCCACACCGTGGCTAAATACATCGGCCACCTGGAGGAGGCATTCCTGTTCTTCTCGCTGCCGCGGTTTTCCTACCGGGTGCGCGAGACGGCGGCCGCGAACCGCAAGATCTACTGCATCGACAACGGCTTCGTGACCGCCCGCGCCGTACAGTTCTCACCCGATACCGGCCGGCTGGCAGAGAACGCCGTCGCGGTCGCTCTTCACAAGCGGGCACTCGACGGTGCCTGCGAAGTCTACTTCTGGAAGGATGCCCGTCAGCGCGAGGTGGATTTTGTCGTGAAGGAGGGTCGGCAGGTAACGCAACTCATCCAGGTCTGCTGGGATATGACCGATGGGGACACCCGTCAGCGCGAGATTCGCGCTTTGCTGCAGGCCGGCGACGACCTGTCCTGCGACCGGCTGTTGGTGTTGACCGCAGAGGCCGACTCCGAGGAAGAGGTGGCGTGGTTCGGCAAGAGAGGCCGCATCCGGCTGCTCCCGCTGTGGCGCTGGTTCAACGAACAAGGAGGGACATAGCGTGCTCATCAACCGCGATGCCAGGTCGCTTGCCGGGCGGTGGAAGTTCGCTACCGACCCGGAGGGCAAGGGCGACTTTGGCGAGCCGGACGGCAGCATCGAGAGCTGGCAGCGGCAGGTGACGTTCTTCGACCCGGAGTACGACGACAGCGGGTGGGACGACATCGCGGTGCCGGCGTGCTGGCAGACCGAGGGATACCGGTACAACGGCATCGCCTGGTATCGCACCCGTTTCCACTACCAGCCGGACGCGGCGGGCAATGTCATCCGGCTGCACTTCAAGGGCGTCGACTACTTCGCCGACGCGTGGCTGAACGGCTACTACCTCGGCTCCCACGAGGGCTTCTTCCACCGCTTCTCATTCGACGCCTCGCGCTGGATCAGGCCGGGCGAGAACCTGCTGGTCGTCAAGGTGGATGCCCCGAACCTGAAGCGGCTGCTGGTGAAGGGGGCGCTGCAGGGCATCAACTGGGACTGCAACGATCCGAACCTCGATCCCGGCGGCATCTGGAACAACGTGCAACTGCTCGCCAGCCGCGACCTGTACGTCGGCCACCTCAAGGTCACCCCCTATGTCGACCTGCCGGGCAACTCGGCGCGCATCCTGTGCCGCGCCACGATCCACAACACGACGCCCAAGATCAAGGTGGTGTCCGTAACCGGCACCCTGGCGCCGCACAACTTCGCCGGCGAAGCTCACGAGGCCAGCGCGGCCGTGACCCTCCCGCCAGGCGTCTCCCAGACCGATCTGTGGCTGGACGTGGCCGAGCCGCGGCTGTGGTGGCCGTGGGACATGGGCGATCAGAACCTGTACGGCGTAACCGTCTCGGCCACCGACGAGGCGGGCGAACTGGACCGGATCGACGACCGCGTCGGCCTGCGCCACCTGCGCAAGGAGAGGGCAAACGGCTGGACCATGTACGTGAACGGCAAACGCATCTTCTGCCGCGGCCCCAACTACGTGTCCGAGCAGCTGCAGTCCACCATGACCCGCGAGCGCTACGAGTGCGACGTGCGGCTGATGAAGGACGCCAACATGAACATGGTGCGCTCCTACTGCGTGGTCGAGCGCGAAGAGTTCTACGACGTGTGCGACGAGCAAGGCGTCATGGTGTACCAGGACTTTCCGACCACGGGCCGCATGAGCAACCGGAGCGACTACCTGCGCCGTGCCGTGCAGCAGGGCCGCCGCATGGTGAACCAGCTTTACCACCACCCGTCGATCGTGCTGTGGAGCTGGGGTTCGCAACCCGGCATCAAGAACTTCGAGAAGCTGTGCCTGGCGCTGGCCAACGCCTGCGCCGAGGAGGATCCGCACCGCTTCATCCAACAGGGCGCCAGCGTCTGGCAGTGGCGCACCGCCAAGGCCAAGTTCGACTGGCCGATCGACTTCCACCTGCTCGCCGGCTGGTTCCATCCCGACGACCGCTTCGGTCCATTCCTGATGATGGAGCGCGACGAGTGCAACTCCGGCTACTCGGTGGAGGAGCTGAACATCAAGCGCAAGGAGCTGCTGGAGTTCGTGAGCGAGTACGGCCCGCCCGAAGCGCTGCCGGAGCTTCCGTCACTGGAGCGGATCATCCCGGAGGCGGACCGCTGGCCGGTCAACTGGGACGCCTACGCCCGCCACTGCCTGCACGGCGACATTTTGCGCCGCTGGATCGGCGAGCCGGACAGCCTGGAGCAGCTCATCCGCGACAGCCAGGAGCACCAAGCGTTCCACCTCAAGTACCACACCGAGTTCTACCGCCGCCACAAGTTCCGCCCCTGCAACGGCGCCCTGTTCTTCCAGTTCAAGGACTGCTGGCCCGCGGTCACGGCCGCGGTGGTCGACTACTACGGGCGCCCGAAGCGCGCCTACCACACGCTCAAGCAGGCCTTCAACCCCATCCACGTACTGATGGACTGGCCATCGCTGGCCGGCGAAGTCCCCGACTCCGCGTTCCGCAAGGAGCTGTTTGTGGTCAACGACTACCACCACCCCTACCCCGCCCTGCAGGTCAGGTGGCAGATCCGCGACGCTACCGGCGCGCCGCTCCTGGAGCAGGACATCTCCTGCAGCGCCGCCGCCAACTCGCTCACCAAGATCGCAGACGTGTCCTGGACCATTCCGCCGACCCCCGGCGCCTGCTACCGCATCACCTTCACGCTGACGGACCCCGCCGGCACCCTCTCCACCAACGAATACCGCATCGCCGTCCAGGGCCCCACCCCGATCACCCCCTGGCGCGGCTGGCTCCCATCCTCCGATACCGGACGAATTACTTGAATTAATGAGTTTAATGGAGTATGCACTAAATCCATTAAATTGAGTAATATACCCACGACCAATTGAGCTGATTCGATGGATCGCCGCAACAACCCTTACGCTCCCGGTGCCGGCTTGCAGCCGCCGGAACTGGCCGGCCGCGACCGGCTCATCGACGACGTAACCATAGACATGGACCGCGTCCTCCGGCGCCGCCCCACCAAGGGCCTCATCCTGCTGGGCTTGCGTGGCGTCGGCAAGACCGTCCTGCTCAATCGATTGCGCGCCTTCGCGGATGACAAGGGATTCCAGACAGCCAAGGTCGAGGCACCTGAAGGGAGCGTGCTGCCCCACCTGCTGGCGCCCGAGTTGCGGCGCATCCTCTATGCCCTCGACGTCCGCCAGTCGGGAGGACGACACCTGCGGCGAGCGGTGACCGTACTGCGCGGGTTCGCGAATGCGTTCAAGGTCAAGATCGGGGACATCGAGTTCAGCGTCGAGCCGGCGCCCGGCGAGGGTGACAGCGGCAATCTTGAACTAGACTTGCCACCCCTGTTGATTGCCGTGGCGGAGGCTGCCGCAGAGCGGCGCTCGGCGGTAGGCCTGTTCATTGACGAGATTCAATACCTCTCTGCGGTCGAACTCACTGCCGTCGTCGTGGCGTGTCACGAGATTGCCCAACGCAACCTGCCGCTGTTGTTCATCGGTGCCGGTCTCCCGCAGGTCGCCGCGCTTGCGGGCAAGGCGAAGTCATACGCTGAGCGGCTGTTCGACTATCCGGAAGTCGGACCGTTGGATTCCGATGCGGCCCGCGCGGCCATCGCGATGCCAGCAAAGAACGAAGGAGTCTCATTCGATGACGATGCCATCACTGCGATGCTGCAGGCCACGCAGAACTATCCCTATTTTATCCAGGAGTGGGGATTCCAGGTGTGGAATCGCGCGCCGTCGAGTCCAATCGCGCAGGAAGTAGTGGCGGACTCCACCCCGGACGTGATCGCCCACCTGGACGCCAACTTCTTTCGCGTGCGCTTCGATCGCCTGACCGTGTTGCAACAGAAGTACCTGCGCGCCATGGCCGAACTCGGGCCCGGACCACACAAGACAGGACAAATCGCCACCACTCTCGGCGTCGCCGCAACCTCGGTAGCGACGGTCCGGCAACAACTCGTGAACAAGGGCATGGTCTGGAGCCAGCGGCACGGCGAGACCGCGTTTACCGTCCCGCTCTTCGACAGCTTCATGAAGCGACAGATGCCGACGCTGGAACAACACGTACCGACACGCCGCAGGGGATCCACACGCCGAACGTCCAGCAGGTGAACCCCGCTCAGCAGCGCGGTATTTTGTCCATTGCGATTCCATTTTTGGTCGAAAAACGGCATCGCACCACCCAGAATGAAGTAGCTGGGCTGCGCGGCTGAAACTACTGGTAGGGGTCGGCGGCGTCGCGCAGGCCGTCGCCGACGAAGCTGAACATGAGCACGGCGAGCACCACGAAGATGCCGGGAATGAGCTGCCAGGAGCGCTGCGCGACGGCGGCCAGGTCCTGCGCTTCCTTGAGCAGTACGCCCCAACTGACCGCCGGCGGCTGCATGCCCAGGCCCAGGAAACTGAGCGAGGTTTCCCCCAGGATGGTCTGCGGGATCGCCAGCGTGACGTGCACCACCAGGTAGCTGACGAAGTTGGGCAGCAGGTGGCGGACGATGGTGCTGGTGGAGGTGGCGCCGGCGATCTTGGCGGCGCGGATGAAGTCCTCTTCGCGCAGCGACAGCAACTTGCCGCGCACGATGCGCGCCAGGCCGGCCCAGCCCACCACCGCCAGCACGATGGTGATGGCGAAGTAGGTCTGGGTAACGCTCCAGTCGCGCGGAATCGCCGCCGCCAGGGCCATCCACAGCGGGATGGTGGGAATCGACAGCAGCACCTCGATGACGCGCTGGATCACCTCGTCCACCATGCCCCCGGACATGCCCGAAAAGCCGCCGATCAGGCAGCCGAGCACGAAGCTCACGAACACGCCACCGAATCCGATCAGCAGCGAGATGCGGGCGCCGCTGACGGTGCGCGAGTACACGTCGCGGCCAAGCCGGTCGGTGCCGAACAGGAACACCGGGGCGCCGTCGGTGCCGAACAAGCGCACCTGCGCCGGGATGAAGCCCATCAGTTTGTACGGCTCGGTGCGGACGAAGAAGCGGATCGCGGACGGCGCGCTCTCGTCCTCGGTGAACTGCACGCGGAACGTCTCCCGGTTCACGCTGCGCTCCAGCCCATACACGAACGGCCCCTGCAGCCCCTCGCCCGCGGCAAAGAAGCGCACCGGCGTGGGTCGGGAGTTCTCGAATCCCTCGAACCGCGCCTGCTTGTCGTAGGGCGAGAAGAACTCGGCAAACAGCGAGATGCCATACATCAATGCCAGCACGGCGATGCCGGTCAGCGCCAGCTTGTGACGGCGGAACCGCCACCAGATCAACTGTCCCTGGGAGGCGGTTTCGATGCTCAGCGCGCGCCGGCGCCGACGCTCCTGGGCGCGGGTTTCGGGTTCGCTCGCGGCGGCCGGGCGGCGCATTTCAGGCATCGGCGCCCATGCGGATGCGCGGGTCGAGCCAGGCCAGACAGATGTCGGAGACCAGCGTGCCGATTACGGTCAGGACGCCCAGGATCAGCACGATGGCGCCGGCCAGGAACATGTCTTGCGCCAGGGTTGCCCGCAGCAGCACCGGCCCGATGGTCTGCAGATTGAGCACGATGCCGACGATTACCTGCCCGGAAATCAACGAGGGCAGCAGCCAGCCCAACGTGCTGAACACCGGGTTCATGGCGATCCGGATCGGATACTTGAACAGCAGGTTGCGCTCACTCACCCCCTTGGCGCGGGCGGTGACCACGTACTGCTTGCGCAGCTCGTCGAGCAGCGTGCCCCGGATCACCCGGATCAGGCCGGCGGTGCCGGCGAGTCCGATGATGATCACCGGCAGCCACACGTTCTTGAGCAGATCGAGCAGCTTGGCCCACGACCACGGCGCATCGACGTACTCGAGCGAAAACAGGCCGGTGATCGCCCACCCGGTGACGTCGTAGATCACCCAACTGGTCACCAGAGCGACCAGGAACTGCGGCATCGACAGGCCGATGAACCCGATCAGCGTGAACAGGTAGTCGAACCAAGTGTATTGATTGGTCGCCGAGACCACGGCAATCGGGATCGCCAGCAGCCACACGAAGAACAGGCTGGAGATCGAAATCGCAAGGGTGGTCGGCAGCCGCTCGGCGATCACTTCGTTGACGCGCTTCTCCCATTGGAACGACCAGCCGAGGTCACCCTGGAAGACGATGCCGGCCATCCAGCGGATGTACTGCACGTAGATCGGCTTGTCGAGACCAAATTGGGCGGTGAGGTTCTCCACTTCCGCATCGTCGAGCTCGGCGCCCGACTCGCGCAGCGCGGCGATGTAGGTGGTGAGGTAGTCGCCGGGCGGGAGCTGGATCACGGCGAAGGTAATCACCGAGATCAGCAGCAACAGCGGCACCATGATGGTCAGGCGGCGGGCGATGAAGCGAACCACGCTATCCGGTCTTTCCCGTGCTCCAGGTACCGCGGACGGGAGCCGTCTGGACGACAGCCCCGGCCGCTTCGATTACGCCGCGAGCGGGCGCGGCGTGCGCCGGCCCGCTCGTCGGTGTGACAGGCCACCTTGGTGAGGCGACCTACTTGAGGTAGAACTGCTCCGCGGCGAACCAGGTGGCGGACGACTTGCCCGAGCCAGCCAGGTTGCCCAGGTTCGGCGGCACGATGACCGGCCCAACCACGTCCCGCGCCAGCGGAAACATGGGGATGTAGGTGGTCATCCAGGCGGCGAACTGGTCGACCGCACTGAGCGCCTGATCCGAGTTGGGAAGCTCGGCCGTGAACGTCCCATACAGAGCGTACAGCTCCTTGATCCAGGCGGGCGGCTCCTCGCCCTGCGCGCCGCCGGTGCCGAGCCAGGTGTGCCAGCCCTGTCCCCAGCGCGAGCGCGTGTTGGGCAGGTAGTCAGTTACCAGGATCGGCCAGTTGACGTCGTCGAGCCAGTCCAGCGTCGCGTACAGCTGGCCGGCGTCGCGCCGCTCAATCCAGAGCTGCCGCGCAATCAGCTTCAGCGGCGTGCGGATGCCCACCGCTTCAAGGTCGGCGGTAATCAGCTCGCCCATCTTCTCCCAGTCGGCGGCGCCTTCGCGAATCTCGAACACGAACTGGAACTGCTCGCCGTCGGGGCCGAGCCGGAAGCCGTCGGCGTCCTTCTTGTCCAGGCCGATCTCGTCGAGGATGCGCATCGCCTCCTCCGGGTCGTAGTCGGGCTCGATCCACGGGTTGGGCTCGCCCAGCCCCAGGAACATCACGTCGATGATGTTCTGGTAGTTGATTGCCTTGTTCACCGCTGCCCGAAAGCGCTCGTTCCAGACCACCTCGCGCCAGTTCTCGTCCGGGTTCAGGTAGTTCAGGAACATCGCCACCGGAGCGTTGTGGTACACTAGGTTGGTGTCCACGCGGTAGCCGCCGCGCTCCTCGTTCTCCTTGAGCAACGGCACCTTGTCATGTGCAATCAGGTCGCGGTTCAGGTTGACGTCGCCGGCGATTACCTTGAGCGGAATGTTCTCTGCCTTGGCCACGATTACCGACTCGTAACGGTCAACGTACGGGAGCTGATTGCCGGCCGCATCCACCTTGTAGTAGTACGGGTTGCGCTCCATCACCATCAGGTCCTGCGGCGACTCCACGCGCACCCACGGCCCGAGGGTCGGGAAGTTCGCCGCATCGCTGCGCATGTTCTCGTGCCACAGGATGTCCTTCTGCAGGAACAGGCGATGCCACTCGTCGGCGCCGAGGCCGGATTCCTTCAGACTCGCCTCCAGGTCGGCCGCGTCGGCGTGGCGCTGATGGTACTGCAGCAGCACGTGGCGCGGCTTCAGGATCTCGTTGTAGCCGCCCCAGAGTTGGCCCACGCCCATCTCGCGGACGAACCGGCCGTAGCGCTGGTCGAAGCTGATCCGGAAGGTGAGGCCGTCGACCACCTCGAAGGTCATCGGGGTGCCGTCGGGCTGCCCGCCAGCCTTCCAGCGTGACGGCAGAGCCGGCGTGAGCGCTTCGAGGAACAACACGTCCTCTACCGCGAACTTCATGTCCTCGGTGCTGACCGGGGTGCCGTCAGACCACTTGAGACCGCTCCGCAGGGTGAAGGTGAATACCCGGTTGTCGTCGCTGATCTCGAAGCTCCCGGCGACGTTGCCCATCATCGGGTTCACCGTGTGCGCCGGGCTCATGATGAAGTTCTCCATCGCGGCGTCGCGCAGGTTCCAGTCCAGCTCCGGGTTTGCCGTAACCGAGCGCAGCGTGCCGCCGTACTGGCCAATCTCGACGGTCAGATCCTCGGCCCGCACCAGGGTGCCGGTGGTAACCACCATCGGGTTGTCGGGCAGCCGCTCCTCTACCGGAGGCAGATCGCCCGCCGCAACCATCTGCGCGAGCACCGGCGCCTCGCCGTATGCTCCGCCGGACGCCGCGGCGGCAGCAGCAGTGCCGGCCGACCCCTCTTCGGTTTCGCCGCCGGCCCAGGCGGTGAGCGCCAGCGCCATGCCAAGCGCAACCATTCCCATACGAACGCACAATCGTGTCATGTATCCTCCTGTTGTTCTTCGTCGTGCAGCGTCAATAGATATGGCCACGGCGGCGGTCGGTCAAGTCTTACGTCCTGACCGACCGTGACCGGGACGGCGTGCCTCCCTTGCTCGTGGGAGGCACCGTGCGTAGACTCGCGTGCAACACTGATGTCACTTACCACGCAGGAGAAACAGTTCTACGAAGACAACGGGTATCTGCTCAGGAAGGGGTTGGTGCCGCTGGCCTGGATCGCGGACGTGGAGCGGGAGATTGACCGGATTCACGAACGGATGGCGGAGCAGGCGGCCGCCGGCGTCGGCATCTCCTGGGAGGAATTCGACGAGCCGGATCATGCGCCGCGGATCAAGCAGCTCATGCACAGCGAAGTGATCAGCCCTACCCTGAACCGGATCCTGCGCTGCGACGCCATGCTCGACATCGTCGAGGGCCTCATTGGGCCGGACATCTCGCTGTTTCATAGCAAGCTGCTACCCAAGACGGGCGGCGACGGCAGCGCGATTCCGTGGCATCAGGACTATGCGTATTGGAAAACGGACGACAATCGCCCGGCGATGGTGAACTGCCAACTGGCGATTCGGCGGTGCAGCCTGGAGAACGGTTGCATCTGCTTCGTCCCGGGCAGCCACCGCCGCGGGCTGCAGGAGCACGAGCGCAGCCGGCAGACCTTCGGCGTGTATCTGCCGGGCCACTATCGCGAACGCGACGACGCCGTGGCAGTCGAAATGGAGCCCGGCGACGGCGTGTTCTTCAACGCATTGATCGTGCACGGGTCGGCGCCGAACCGCTCCGCCGACGACCGGCTGATGAACACGTTCGCGTACAACGTTACCGGCAACGGCGTCACGCAGTGCCGCGAGGATTTGCGCGCCAGCCCCCGCGACTGACCGGAGATCATGCGAGTCGGCATCGTCTCGCTGCAGCACGAGACCAACACCTTCATTCGGGAACCCACCGGCCTCGATGCGTTCCGCGGCGGCCTGCTGGCAACAGGAGGCCGCCGAGATAGGACGGACGCTATGGGAGATGCGGGCGGAGTTGCAGGTCGACCTGCCAAGCGTGGCAGACGCGGTCGAACGTGCTCAGCGGCTGCCGCCCCCGGTCTGCCTGCTCGACGTGGGCGACAACGTCGGCGGCGGCTCCGCGGGCGACGGCACAGCGCTGGCCGCCGAACTGCACCGGCGGGCCGCCGGTCCGTCGTTCGTGTGCATCTACGACCCGGAGTCGGTCGCGGCCGCCGAGGCCGCAGGCATCGGCGAAACGTGCCTCTTCCGCATCGGCGGCAAGACCGACCGCCTGCACGGCGAGCCCCTGGCAGCCGACTGCCGGATCCTCGACCTGTTCGACGGCCATTTCTACGAACCGGAGATCCGCCACGGCGGCATCCAGCACTACGATCAGGGCCGCACCGCGCTGGTCGAGACCTTCGGCGGCGTGACCATCATGCTCACCTCCAAGCGCGTGGTGCCGTTCAGCATCCACCAGCTCACCGACTTCGGCATCGACCCGGGCGTCTTCCGCTGCATCGTCGCAAAGGGAGTCAACGCGCCGCTCGCCGCCTACCGCGAAGTGTGTGCCTCCATCATCCGCGTCGACACGCCGGGCAGCACCGCCGCCGCCCCATGTACCCCTTCGAACCCGGCCTGCACTGGTCGCCGTAGCGTGGTGCGAACCTCCGGCACGACGGTCAGCCGGCGGCCACCGCAAAGGCGGTCACGTTGCGTGTGTCGCGGCTGAACTCGACGCCGACCAGGTGGATCGGCTCGCCCAGGTGGCGGTACTTGTCGGCGTAGCGGCGCTCCTGCAACTGCGCCAGTGCGGCGCCCTGCGGCTCCATCTCCACCACCTTGAACTCGAACAGGTACACCTGGCCGCCGGCCCGTACCGCCATGTCCAGGCGGCCGTGGCTGGTGGAGTCCTCCACCGTGATCTCGTACCCCAGCGCCGCAAAGTAGGAGTAGAATACGCTGGCGTAGTAGCCCTCGTAGTTGGCGATGTCGTTATTGGTATACCACTCGTAGGGGATGCTGGCGAAGAAGGCGTGGAACAGCGCTTGCATGCCGCTGAAGTCGTTCGCCTCCAGCAGGTCGTAGAGCCGGTCGCCGTTGGCCACTTGGCGACCGGTGTCGCGCACCAGGTACGTCAACAGGTGATCGTTCAGGCTCTGCCGCACCTCCCGGTTGGGGTAGCCCAGCCGATAGCGCACGGTGCCGCCGCGGTTGCGCTCGCTCTTGATCGTCAGGTAGCCGGTCTGGAACAGCAGCGCATCGGTGCCGATGTGCTCGACGTCGAAGGCCGACAGCAGCTCGGCGGTAGTCACCGTCTCCCCCAGCGATACCGTAGTGATACGGCGGTTGAACAAGGTCTTCACCAGGAACGCCGACGATCCGGTCTCGAACCAGTGGGCACCGAATTCACGCCTGTCAAACAGGAGCAGCACGTCGTAGGGGTTGTACACCTTCTCGGCACCGCGCCAGTTGTAGCCGTTGTACCAGTCGCGAACCTGCGCTCGATCCAGTCCGGGGAGTTCCGCCGCGAACACGGTATCGAGGTCGGCGTCCGTATACCCGCAGATGGTCGAGTAGCGCCGATCCAGAGTAAGGTCGGTGAGGTTGTTGAGGCCTGAGAACAGGTTGACCTTCGAGAACTTGCTCAC
Source organism: Spirochaetaceae bacterium bin103 (assembly GCA_002238925.1). Lineage (GTDB taxonomy): Bacteria > Spirochaetota > Spirochaetia > SZUA-6 > Bin103 > Bin103. The sequence goes on from MPNH01000034.1 coordinate 49,943, forward strand.
CCCGGTCAGAAACGTGAAGCGCACGTGGGCGTCCGCGTCCTTGATCACCTCGTACAACCCCCGCAGGTAGTCGCGGTTGGCGCGGGCCACCTCCGCGTTCTCCAGCACGTCCAGGATCGGTTTGTCGTACTCGTCCACCAGTACCGCTACCCGCTGCCCGGCCTGGCGGTGCAGGGCTTCCAGCAAGGACGCCAAGCGGCCGGGCGCCGTGCGGTAGTCGGTCACCACCCCGGTTTGCCGTTCGATCGCGGCGAGTTGCTCCATGACGCGGTCCTCCAGCAAGCCCGGCGCGGTGAAGTTGCCGCTGCCGAAGCTCAGCCGCACTACCGGGTGACGCACCGAGCAGTCCCTGACTTGGTAGATGGCCAGCCCGCGAAACAGCTCCTCGTTGCCTTCGAAGAACTCCTTCAGCGTGTCCAGGAACAGACTCTTGCCGAACCGCCGCGGCCGCGACAGGAAGTAGTGCTTGCCCTCCTTGAGCAGCCGTTCGACGTAGGCGGTCTTGTCGACGTAGTAGTAGTTCTCCTCCCGGATCTCGCGGAAGGTCTGGATGCCGAGGGGAAGTCTGCGGCGCTCGCCCATCGGCTCATCCTACCGAGGGCCCGGCGGGAGCGCAAAGCGGATGACCCGCGCGCCGTTGTGAGGCTGAACGCGAACTGGATCGATACCGCAGGCTACGTGCGGGGCGGGAACGACTTGGACGTCTGGTGCTGCACATTTACGCGACGCAGAGAGAGGAGATCCGTGAGCAGTTCGCCCAGGGACTACACCGGCAAGTACCAGGATCGGGAGGTAAGGTGATGAACTACCTTGAGCAGTTGGTCGAACAGGCACGCCAGGAAGGGCCAGGAAGGGGAGCTGGCAACCAGCGAGCGCTTGGTGCGCACCCGAGTCGAGTGGAACATTATCGAATCGGCCCCCGGGATCGATCGCGCAGCCCCGCGGACACTGAGCAGGTTGAACGCGACATTCGCTCGAGAGCGGACTCCATGCGAGGCGCATGCTCCCTCAGCGCCGGCAGGACGATTTCGTCGGTGACCTCCAAGCGTAACGGGCTGATGGATATGAGGCCCCGATTGAGAGCCCATACATCCGTCCCCTCTTCAATGTCGGGATGGTCCGCCGCGATTGCCGAAAGCTTGTTGTAGTAGAGCCCATCGCCGCCCTGTTCGGTTCGTAGTCGCCAGTAGCCAATAGGCGAGAGTCGGGTGACGGCGATGCCGCGGGTCTCGCCGCGAGGGACACTGGGAACGTTCACGTTGAGCGTAACGCCGGCCCGCATTTCACCCTCTACCAGGCGGCGCGCCAACAACTCGGACACCATAGCGGCAAGGGAGAAAAGCGGCTCTCGGTGATCCCGCGGCCCCTGCAGGCTCAGCGAGACGGCAATTGACGGGATCCTGGGACTACGGGCATGCGCCACCCGGGTCGCCATGGTGGTCCCCGACCCCAGGACGGCATTACCGACATTGGCACCCTTGTTGATGCCCGAGACCACCAGGCCAATATCTCCTTCAGCCAATGGCCCGAGTCCCAGGATCACGCAATCGCTCGGTGTGCCGGTGACGGCATAGGCACGCGCCCCTCCAATGAAAGAAGTCCGTTCCGCGGCAGCAATGCCGTTGTGAAAAGACACGGCGGTGCCCACGCCACTCTGCTCTTTGTCCGGGGCAACGATGAGCACCTCCCCGACCCGGCTCATCGCTTCGGCCAGAGCCTGGATGCCGGACGGAATCAATCCCATCGTCGTTCGTGACCAGAATCTTCATTATTCGCCCTCCCTCAATCGTCGAGGAGCGCGCCCCGCCGTGGTCGCCGTCGACACGGATCATCTGCCCAAGCTCGACAGAATTATATCCCTAAACGGCACGCGGGAAGGCGCTCGTGCGGTCGACTCGTTCATTCCACCAGTTCGTCGAGGGCGACGTCGAGCGCAACGGCGATGCGCTTGAGCGCCCCGATCGAACCTGGCTTTTTCCCGTTCTCGATATCTGACAGATACGACGCCGCGACACTAGCGGAGACGGCGAGCTCGGTGGCCTTCATGCCGCGGTACGTACGCCACACGCGAATCGGGCTCTCACCGGCGGCGAGCCGTTTTACGACATCCGCTGGCACCCACTCCTCGTTCGGATCTTCGAGAATTTGCGAGAGGAGGGTGGCGTCCGCGACCTCCTCTCGAGCAGCGCCGCGCAGGGCATCGTACTCGGCGCGCCGAACCACCACATATTCTTCGCCGGCGAGCGTGAACGTCTGCAATTTGTTTGCATCTGTCATCGGTATGCCTCCCCTCGCGGCAGGATCGCCGCGACTCTGAGCAGGTTGGACGCGGAATCAAGGCTGTACAGAACCCGCCAGTCGCCCACGCGGAGCCGGAAGCCGCCGGTCCCCCGCAACGGCGTCACGTTGTTATTGGGTGCCAGCGGGTCGACCGCAAGGATATCGATCTTGTGCAGGATGATCTGTTCGATGTTGCTGGGCATGCTGCGTAGGCGCTGCCGTGCTCTACGGCTGTAAACAACCTCGGTCAACCTCAGGAATATATCTCATAGAGAACTCCGCGTCCAGCCGCATTTATCCAAGTTGGGACCGCTGGCAGGTTCGGTGCAGGTTCGGTGATTGTTATGGAATGCTCGGTCGCCATGTGATAGGCTTGCTGGCATGGCTGAATACCGCGCCGCCACCGCACCGCCCCCGGCGCAGCACGAGGCACCGCCGCTGGAGTTTCCCGGTTGCCGGCCGGTGCGCATATCGCGCGCCGACATCGAGCACTACGAGCGCCGCATCGAATATTGGGATGCCGCCACCGAAACCGCCATGGTGTGCGATCCGGTCAGCGTCTACCACGAACAACCGGGGCAGCGCCTCAGCGGCCTGGCGACACGGATCGCCCTGCTGCGCGGCTCGCCGATTGAGACATTCGGTGCCGCCGACCTCCTGCAACGCCACGCCGATGGCCGCTGGCGGCGCATCCTGGAGGCGGACCAGACCGTGTATCTGCACCCGCGCACGACGCGCCCCGAGGGTGCCAAGATCGAAGTGGGCAGCGACACCCTGCCGGACGTGGTGCTGGAGGTGGACAACACGACCGACGTACGCCGCGGCAAGTTGTCCCTGTACGAGTCGTGGGGCTTCCCGGAGGTATGGGTCGAGGTGCCGGACGAGTCCTCGCCAAGCCGCCCCGCCGGCCTGCGCCCCGGCTTGACGATTCATCTGCTGGAGAGCGGCCGCTTTCGGTCCGCGGCGAGCAGCCGGGCATTCCCGGGCTGGACGGCGCAGGAGATCCACCTCGCGCTGAACGAGCGCGAGGTGTCGTACCTCACCATGGCCGCGTTGCGCAGGGTGGGACGCACGCTCGGCGCGGCAGTAAGAACCGGCCCGGACGACGACCCGTTGCTGCGCGAGGAGCGCATGCAGAGCCGCGCCGAGGGCCGGACCGAGGCCCAGCGAGATGCCGTGCTGCAGGTGCTGAAGCTGCGCGGCGTGCCGGTGTCGGCGGCGTTTCCCCGGCGCCTGGCAGAGTTCAGGGCGGCCTCCACCGCGACGCTGGTGCAGACCGCGCTGGACTGCCGCGACGAGGCCCACTTCCTGCGCTTGCTTCGCCAGCAGCAGCACTGAAACACATAACTGCCGAACCGCTCTCCGGCAGATTCGAGTTGCCGCCACTTCGCTCCGGCCCGCGACCGCCGACAAATGTTCGTGCTGCCGGGTCTGGGCCGCATGATACTCGACGCCCTCTCGCACAAGTACACCGCTCGCGCGTCCTTTCGTCCTTGCTCCGAGCCCAGTCCAGAACCGCATGGACCAGTGCCCGTCCAACGGAGGCGCCCCGGGGCGGCGGTTTGGGGGCGCTAGGTGGTGTCGCTGGCGCCGAGCTGGCCGCCAGCGCCGCGCAGGCGCGGGTCGAGCAGGTCGCGCATGGCATCGCCCAGCATGTTGAAGCTGTACACCACGATCGTCAGGCACAGCCCGGGCCACAGCGCCAGCCACGGCGCCTGCTCCATGAACCGCCGCCCCTCCCGGCTCAGCATGCCGCCCCAGCTCGGAACCTTGATGGGCAGCCCGAAGCCGAGAAAGCTCAAGCTGGCCTCGGCCAGGATCACGCCGCCGACGTTGATGCTGAAGACGATGATCAGGGGCGCCACGATATTGGGCAGCACGTGGCGCACCAGGACCTGTCGCGTCGGCGCGCCGACCGCCCGGGCGGCCAGAAAAAAAACGTTGCCCTTGGTGGCCACCACCGCGCCTCTGACCACGCGCGAGCCGCCCACCCCGCCGGCGATCCCGAGCACCACGATGATCTGCGGCAGACCCTGCCCCGCGACCGACATGATAGTGAGCAGTAGCAGCAGTCCCGGGAACGCCATCCAGGCATCGACGAAGCGCTGCACGGCCAGGTCCAGCTTGCCCCCGAGGAAACCGGAGGTGCCGCCGATCAAGGTGGCGACCACCACGTTCAGCGTGGTCGCCGCCAGACCGACGACCAACGAGATCCGTGCCCCGAACAGCAGCCGGCTCAACAGGTCGCGGCCCAACTGGTCGGTCCCAAGCAGATGGCGGGTCGATGGACCCTGCAGCCGGTCTGCCAGGTTCAGTTGATCGAAGGGATAGGGGGCCAAAGCATCGGCGAAGATCGCCAACAGAACCAGGATCAGGATGACGATCCCGCTGGCGATGCCCAGCGGCTTCTGCCGCCACAACCTGCCGAAGAAATCGGCGAATGGCCCGCGCGCGTCATTCATACCGCACTCTCGGATCCAGCCAGGAATAGAGCAGGTCGATCAGGAGATTGAACAGCACCACCGCGGTGGCAAAGACCAGGTTTGCTCCGGAGACCATCGGGTAATCTCTGGTATCGAGTGCAGTCAGCAGAAGACGACCCAACCCCGGCAGGCTGAAGATGTTCTCCATGATAACGGAGCCACCAATCAGGATCGGCAACTGCAGGCCGATCAGGGTCACTACCGGGATCAGGGCATTCTTGACGGAGTGCCGCAACACCACGACCCGCTCCCTGAGACCCTTCGCCCAGGCGGTCCGGATATAGTCTTGCCTGAGCACCTCCAGCATCATGGTGCGGGTCATGCGCATGGTGGCTGCAGCCGAGGCTGTCCCCAGAATCAAGCTGGGAATCAGGAACATCCCAATATTGCCCAGCGGGTCTTCCGTGAAAGGAATCATCTCAATCGGTGGCGACCAGCCCCACCAGATTGCCGGGTAGAGCATGACCATGGTTCCCAGCCAGAAGTTGGGCGTTGCCAGGCCGATGATGGCGACGGAGCGCCCAGCGTAGTCGGCGGCGGTATCCTGGCGAATCGCCGAGTAGATGCCGACGGGCAGCGCTATCACGAGCCCGATAACGATTGCCATGACACCGAGCTGAATGGTTACTGGCAATCTGCCTATTATCTTCTCCTCTACCGAGAAATGGGCGCCCCACAGTGACTGGCCAAGGGCACCCTGGAGGAGACCCTTGAAACGGGACTCACCGGTAACAAAGTCACGGGTTGGAAACACTCCTATCCAGCGTCCATACTGCACGTGCACAGGCACATCCAATCCCAGCCTACGCTCAAGAACTTCGCGGTCAATCTCCCCGCCGTCGGCACCTTGTTCTACCATCCTGGCCAGCATTACGTCTATGACATCGCCGGGGATGAAGCGGACCGCGAGAAAGACCATGATTGTCAATATGGACAAGGTAGGTATTATCAGCAATAAGCGCCTGATGATATAGGCACTCATGTGGCGCACCTTATTGCGCTTGCGGACATAACGCTGCCGTAAGTGTGGAAGCCGGGGAGCGCGCCTGCGGGCGACAACCCCCAGCTCCCTTTTTCGCTAAGCTCAGACTCTAGTAACCCATTTCTTCCTTCATCTCACTATCAATCCAGAGGTAGGCAAAATTGAGCCAGTCTTCCCATTTGTTCAAAGCAAGTTCGCCGTTATAGCCTTTGACCCACGGCTGGGCCAATAAATATATTGGACTCTTGGGACCAAATATCTGCCAGTGCTGCTCGATCGCGTACATATCTACCTCTGCAATCAGCCTCTTCTGCTCCTCAATGCTGGTAGCGCCTAGGGCGGCGTCAACCATGGCGTCGTGCTCAGGATCCTGGACTCCGCCGCGGTTTACCTCTGAATCCGAATGAAAATCGTCGAAATTCGAGACCGGGTTGTCGAGACTGCCCGCAATGGCACCGGACATGCCTTCAAAATCACGTACACGCATCCTCGAGTTGAATTCGCCGGCGTCAAGTAGATTGATCTCAACATCAACACCAATCTCAGCCCAGTAGGCGGCAGCGATTTCGGCAAAGTCCAAGCTTGCAAACGGCCCTATATTCAAGACGGTGTTGAATCTGGTGCCGTCGGCGCCTCGGGGGTAGCCAGCCTCATCCAGGAGCTTCTCGGCAGCTTCCGAGTCATATCGGTAGTATTGCTTGACCTCTTCGTCCCACTGCTCGAAGGGGATGTAATACCCTTTCACGCCTACCAGCCCCTGCGGCGTCGCATTTGCCTGACCCTTCCAGTACGTAGCTACTGCCGTCTCGTTGTCCAGCGCCAGCTGCATTGCGCGGCGCACGTTGATGTCGTTAAAGGGCGGCACGCGTACGTCAGGAGCAAAAGAATCGCTCGACCGAACCCAGATCGGGTGCGCCACGATTTCGGGGTTGGTCTGCCGCAGGCTCTCTACCGCGTCCAGGGACAGAGCCCACCGTCGGTAATCAAGCTTGCCTGAGCGTAGTGCTGCGAAAATTGATGATTCCTCAAGAATTACCACTACCTTCAACTCGTCAACGTAGGGCAAGCGGTTCTGCGGGTACTTTGGGTCATAGCCCCAGTAGTCAGGATTCTTGGTGCGGGTGGCAGAGCTCCCATCGACTACGTCAGTCAGCACCCAAATTAAGCGATAGCGATCCGGAGTGTAGAAAGAAATCCTCCTAAGTGCTTTACTGGGAAGTAAGTCAGACAACCCTGTTGGGCACGAAGGAGGATGCAACTAGATGCAATTCCAGGTTCACG